>NZ_OBMJ01000001.1:1238333-1857500 GCF_900199205.1 Streptomyces sp. 1331.2
GGTGCTGGGCGGCCGGGTGCGCAGCGTGATGTCCGGCGGCTCCACCCTGCGGCGCGAGTTGGGCCTGTTCTTCAGCGGCGCCGGCCTCCAGCTGTACGAGGGGTACGGGCTGACCGAGACCACCGCCGCGATCACCGCCAACCCGGCCGGACGGCAGAAGCTCGGCACGGTCGGGCAGCCGGTGCCGGGCGCCTCGGTGGCGATCGCCGACGACGGCGAGGTGTGGGTGCGCGGCGCCTCGGTCTTCGACGGCTACCTCAACCACCCGCGGTGCACCGCCGAGTCGATGGTCGACGGCTGGTTCGCGACCGGCGACCTGGGGCGGCTGGACGAGGACGGCTACCTGACCATCACCGGCCGCAAGAAGGACCTGATCGTCACCAGCAGCGGCAAGAACCTCGCCCCGGCGGCGCTGGAGGAGCGGGTCGAGGCGCACCCGCTGGTCTCCCAGTGCCTGGTGGTGGGCGACGACCGCCCGTACGTCGCCGCCCTGATCACGCTCGACCCGGCGGCGCTGGCGCACTGGCTGAAGACCCGCGGACGGGAGCAGCTGGACCCGTGGGCGGTGCTCGCCGACGAGGAGCTGCACGTCGAGATCCAGCGCGCGGTGGCGGCCGCGAACACGGCGGTCTCCCGAGCCGAGTCGATCCGCGCGTTCCGGCTGCTGCCACGGG
The DNA here is from genome assembly GCF_900199205.1 of Streptomyces sp. 1331.2. Taxonomy (NCBI): domain Bacteria; kingdom Bacillati; phylum Actinomycetota; class Actinomycetes; order Kitasatosporales; family Streptomycetaceae; genus Streptomyces; species Streptomyces sp. 1331.2. Next base: position 1,239,008 of record NZ_OBMJ01000001.1, read on the forward strand.
AGTTCAGCCAGGAGCAGGGCCTGCTCACGCCCTCGCTCAAGCTGCGCAGGGAGGCGGCCGCGGAGTACTACGCGGAGGACATCGAGGAGCTCTACCTGAACTGACGTCCGCCACCCGTCTCCCGATCGCTTTGTCCGATACGGGCTTTGACGGTCCGTCTTGTCCCTTGTGGCGCAGGCGCAATGGCCGTAGCGGTTCACCGGCCGTTCCCTTGACGGGTGGATTGGTCCAGTCCATTGTTTCTCTTCGGTCCGAGCGCGGCGCACCCACCGTCCCTTTCCGCTCCCGCCCGGATTCCGTCACGCCCTCCCCACGGGGCGCCTCCCCCACACCCTGGAGTCCTCACGTGCCCATGTCCACGCGCCCGCCCACCCACGGCTCCACCCGCCTGTCGGCACTGGCCGCCTCCGTCGCGCTGTTCACCGCCCTCGCCGTGCCGGCGGCCTCCGCCGACACCCCTGCGAGCCCGGGCTCCCCGCCCGCCCCGACCGTCAACCTGGCGACCAACCCCGGCTTCGAGGTGCCCGCGCCGAACCTCGCGGACTGGGGCAGCATCCCCGGCTGGAGCTGCACCGGCGGTCCGGCCGAGGCCGCCGTCACCACCACCGCCCCGCACTCCGGCGCCTCCGCGCTGACCGTCACCCCGGCGGACGCCGACTCCACCGGCGAGTGCACGCAGACCGTCTCGGTCCAGCCCGACACCACCTACACCGCCTCCGCCTGGGTGCGCGGCAACTTCGTCTACCTGGGCGCCACCGGCACCGGCCGGGACGTCGCGCCCGACTGGACGGAGAGCACCCAGGGCGGCTGGCAGCGGCTGACCACCCGCTTCACCACCGGCCCGAACGCGCACAGCATCCGGCTGTACGTGCACGGCTGGTACCAGCAGGGCCCGTTCTCGGTGGACGACGTCCGGGTGGACGGCCCCGCACCGGCCCCGGCCGCGGCGGCGGGCTCCGTGCCGACCACCGACAAGGTCGTCTTCTTCACCGTGGACGACGGCTGGCAGCGCACCCCCGAGGCGGAGCGGTTCATCGCCGACCACCGCCTGCCGATCACCGCCTTCCCGCTGCCGATGCCGGCCGCCGCCGACCCGGCGTTCTTCCAGCGGGTCACCGCCGTACCCGGCTCCTCGATCCAGGACCACAGCGTCTCCCACTCCGACCTCAGCAAGCTCCCGGCGGACCAGCAGCAGGTCGAGATCTGCGACGCCCGCGACGCGCTGACCCGCATCTTCGGCACCGCGCCGGTGGTCTTCCGTCCGCCCTTCTTCACCTGGAACGCCGACACCCTGCAGGCCGCCGCCAACTGCGGCATCCGCACCGTGATCACCGCCGACGCGGACTTCAGCGGGGGCGCCTCCAACATCTGGCACCCGGGCCCGCTGCAGCCCGGCGACGTCGTCCTGATGCACTGGACCGACACCCTGGCCACCGACCTCCAGCGCGCCCTGGCCGCCGCCGACGCCGCCGGCCTCAAGCCGACCGGTCTGGCCGACTACCTGCACTGACCTGACGCGCCGGTCCCCCGGCCGTCACCGACCCGACGCGCCGCCGCCTCCCGGGGGAGCGGCGGCGCGTCGTCGCACTCTCGTTGACAGCGCACCCGGGACATCGCTCTAATGGGCGCGTGCAGCGCGGCGTCGGCCACAGAGCAGTGGGCCGGCCGACAGCCGAGCGAGCACCTTTCCGAAGGGACGATGCGCGATGAGGACTCTCTCCGCTGCCCTGATCTGACGCCAGGCGGTCACCGCGGTGCCCCCGGGCTGTCCGTGCGCGCGATGCGCCACCCCCTGAGCGTCACCGCGTGTGGCCGCGACTCCCCCACCTCTTGGAGATCCACCACACACACATGCCCATGTCCTTCAACCTGAATGTCATCAAGGAGTTCCGCGCCAACGGCGGGCGGGTCGGCGGCCCGTTCGAGGGCGGCGACCTGCTGTTGCTGACCACCACCGGGGCCCGGTCCGGGCGGCCGCACACCGTGCCGCTCGGGTACGTCCGGGCGGAGGGCCTGCTCCTGGTCGTCGCCTCGGCCGCCGGGGCGCCGGAGCACCCGCAGTGGTACCGCAATCTGCTGGCCCACCCGGTGGCCCGGGTCGAACTCGGCACCGAGGCCTACGACGTGATCGCCGTCCCTGCCGAAGGCGCCCGCCGGGAGCGACTGCTCGCCGCCGTCGTCCGGGCGGCGCCGGGGTACGGCGACTACCAGGCGCGGACCGAGCGCGAGTTGCCGGTCGTCGTCCTGGAACGTCCCGAGCCGCCTGCCGACGGGCCGGCGCCCGTGGTACGCACCCTCGCCGACAAGGTGCTGGAGGCGCACACCTGGCTGCGCGCCCAGCTGCGCCACGTACGGGAGGAGGCGCACGCCCACGTTCCCGGCCTACCGGCCGGGCTCGGGCTGCAGCTGCGGCAGCACTGCCTGGCGTTCTGCGACGGGCTGACGCACCACCACAACGGCGAGGACGCCGCGATCTTCCCCGCCCTCGCGCGCAGCCACCCGGAGCTGGCCGACGTGCTGGCGCGGCTCGACGAGCAGCACCGGGCCATCGGGCTGATCAAGGAGCGGCTGGTGGAGCTGCTGGCCGGAATCGCGGTCACCGAACCGGAACGGCTCCGCGGCGAGCTGGACCGGATGTCGGCGGAGCTGGAGGCGCACCTGGACCACGAGGAGGCGGAACTGCTGCCGGTGCTGGCCGGCATCCCGTTCCCGCCGGCCGGGCCCGGACCTTCCGCGAACGGCAGCTGAAACGGCGTTGCCGCCGTCCCCTCCCGGTGGCTCCGGAAGGGGCGGCGGCGTTGTCGTCACAGCGTTACGTCCTCACGGCGTTACGCCGTTACGGCAGCACGTCGTCACGGCAGCACGTCGTCACGACTGCGAGAAGACCGGGAGGTAGCCACCGGACTGGCCGGCGGCCTTCGGGTGGTAGCTCTCGTCGACCGGCAGGGTGGTGCTGTTGAGCCAGGTGGTCAGGTTGCCGCAGATCTCGTGGCCGGTGAAGATGCTGCGGACGTCGCCGAAGGCGAAGCCCGCGTTGGCGGCGCGCTTGGCGAGGACGCCGTCCAGGGTGTCGGCGGCACCGTTGATGGCGGTGCGCTTGGTGTCGCCGATGCCGAAGATGCAGTCGCCGCCGATCTTGTAGATCCGCGGGTAGCCCATCACCACGACGTGGGCGTTCGGGGCCTTGGCCTTGATGGCCGAGTACACGTTGTCCAGCTGGCCGGGCAGCGTGTTGAGCGCGTAGTCCTTCGCGGTGTTGACGGCGCTGATGCAGTCGTCGTCGGAGCTCAGGACGCAGGTCTGCATGGTGCTGGCGAAGCCGGCGTCGTTGCCGCCGACCGTGATGCTGACCAGCGTGGTGCTGGAGTCCAGGGCGGAGATCTGGCTGTTGAGGACGTCACCCGTTCTGGCACCCGTACAGGCGACGAACTTGAAGGTGGACGGCGCGTGCGCGTTCTTCCACAGGTACGGGTACGCGTTGGTGCTGCGCTTGCAGTTGCTGCCGTCGCTCAGGTAGCTGCCGGCGCCGACACCGGAGGAGTACGAGTCCCCGAGGGCCACGTAGTTGACACCGGCGGCGTTGGCGGACGAGGCGGCGAAGAGCGTCGTCATGGTCAGACCTGCCGCAATCGCGGCGATGGACAGGGCACGGGCAGGGCGGATCATCACACCTCCAGGTGGGGCTGGCGGGGGGTCACAGAAGTGATACCAGGCGGTAGGGCCGTCCGGAAGCGCTCATGCCAAAGATATTGACGGACCGTCTGATAGCTCAGAGGTGAACGGCGGCCGACAGTCGGTGAGTTCGTACTGGTCAGCACAGGTGTGTTTTGACGCGCGTAGTACTGCGCGCGTAGACCGGCAACTTTCCTGCGTTCAGGGCTACTTCACCCTGGAGTCAAGCTCCGACCACCGTCGGGCCGGTTGCGACGCGCGCGTCGACGGAGTAAGCCCGGGCGCGAGGAGGGACGCCCGGGGACCGCGCAGGGCACGCAGGGGCCACGGCGAGCGCCCGGGGACCGTGGCGGGCGCACGAGCACCGACCTGCGCGGGGAGGCTCGGGTGTGAGCCGCCGTCAGAACGGCTGGCTGCTGCCCGATCCGGGGTACACGGTGCCCGGGGAGATCACGCAACCCTCGACCGGGAGCTCCTCGATCGTCTCGTTCGCGGCAGCAGGCACGCCGAGCCAGCGCACGGCGGTGGCCACCGCCGTCCGTGCCTGCCGCAGCCCGGGGCCGCCCCAGCCGAGCAGTTCGACGGCGAGGCCCGGCGCAACCAGCAGCCGCCGGTAGTGCCGGCCCGAGGCCGGGTCGGTCACGCTGGGGCCGACCGCCCGCAGCGCGGCCGCCATCCGGACCCGAGCGCACTCGTGCCCGCCGTTCGCCGAACCGACCCGGTCGTAGAGGTAACCGAGGTAGTACGGCCGGCCGATCACCGCCTGCGCCTCCTCGGCTGCCTCCCGGGCCAGGGCGGCCGCCGGATCCCCGGCGTCCTCCGGTTCCAACGAGCCGCCGGGCAGCGAGCAGATTCCGTCCCTGGGGTTGACCAGGGTCAGCACCCGCCCGTCCGGGGCGAACAGCCACCCCCAGGACTGCTTGACCGGCAGCCCGTCCGGCACCGGCTCGCCCGGCCGCCACGGCCAGCCCGCCGTCGGGCGCCGCCGCACCTTCCCGAGCAGTTCGGCGATCTCCGCGCTGTACTCGATCGGGCTCATGCTCCGGCCTCGCAGCGCTCGGCGGGGGCGTCGGACGGGTCACCGGCCGGGGCGCCCGCCGGCACGCGCCCTCCGGCGCCGAGCTCGCTCCGCTCGCTCATGCGTCCCCCCTCTCGCTGTCGGGCTCGCCGGACCGGCGGTGCGCGGAGAGGACCTGCGGGGCGCGGTACGGAGCGGAGCGGCCGGAGCGACGGCGTGGGGTACCGCGCTCCTGGCTGTTGATCTTCTCCGAATCTTCCCCGAACAGGCGGTCGATGAACAGTCCCCAGCGCCGCTTGGCGGATGCGGAGCCTCATGCGGGGACGGATGCCGAGGCGGCCGACGCCCTGCTCACCCCAGCGGCCCACCCCCGTCCCGGGGGCCCGGGAACCCGGGCAACGGGAACCCCGGCCGCGGATCCACCCCGGGCGGGAACGGCAGCCCGCTCGCGGCGTCGTCGGCCAGCACGTCGAACACCTCGTGCGCCGTCATCGGCCGCAGCCGCCCGTCGGCCAGCGCCCAGCCGCGCACGGGCGGCCGCGCACGGGCGCCGTCGGCCTTGGGCTCCGCCGCATCGCCCGTGGAACTCCCACCGCCCGGGCCGCCCTGACCCGGGCTCCCCTGACCGTCCGCCGACGGATCACCGTGCAGCAGCAGCGCCCCCGCACCGCCGCAGGCCACACCCGCCGCCAGCGTGACGCAGAACGCCTCGGTGTCCCGGCCCGCAGGGTAGAGCTGACCGCCCTCCACGCAGACGTCCACCGCCGAGGTCAGCTCCTCACCGTCCTCGGGGCCGTGGCAGCGCAGCGTCAGCAGGTGGCAGCCCTCCCCCGCGCCGTCGACCAGCGCCAGGTACACCGACGTCACGTACCGCATCACCGCCGCCATCCGGCGCTGCCCGGCCGGGTCGTCGCCGACGGCGTCCAGCAGGGCCGCGCAGGCCACGGACATCCGCACCCGGGCCCGGTGGTCGTCCAGCAGCACCGGCGCCAGCTCGGCCAGCCGCTCCCCGGCGTAGACGAACGGCTCCCCGGCCAGCTCGGGATCGCCCGCGTAGGCGACCCGGGCGGCGGGCGCCCGCGGGTCGAGGCCGAGCGCCTCGCAGTAGTCCTCGAAGTCGTGCGCCTCCAGGACCCTCAGGTGCACTTCCAGCCCCTGCCGGTACAGGGCCGTCAGCTGCTCCTCCGTGCGCCGCAGGTAGTCCCGGTGGCCGAGCTCGCCGAACAGCCCGTACCGCGCCAAGTCGGCGAAGTCCCCGGCCCCGACGGCCAGCGCCACCGCGACCGGCTGCGGCGGCGGCGCTCCCCGGGCTCGCCCGCCGCGCCGCGACCGCGCCCCACCCGCTCCCGCCCGCCCGCCCGGCGGCCGGTCTCCCCCGGGCGGCGGCGCCCCACCGGGCCCAGCGGCCGGCGCCCCGCCGGCACCCGCCCCCGGCCTCCGCCCGGACAACGCCAGCACCCGCCGACGCCTCCCCGCAGCCGCCACCACCTCGCGCACCAACCTCCGCACCGCAGCCATGGCTCCTCCTGCTCCTCACTCGCCCGGGATCCGACCCCCGGGACCCGGCACCCGGCACCGGACGGCACCGGGACGCCGACCGCACCGAAGGACGGTGCCGCCGACGTCGAGGAACATACACAGAGCCACTGACAATCCACCCCCAGTAATCGAACACCGGGCAGCCGGCGGGGAGCCCGGAGCTCCCGACGGCCCCTGACGGCCGCCGACGGCCCCCGTCGGTGCGCCGAGCGACCCCCGGGGCCGGTGGGACGGATGCCTCAGCCGATCCGGGCGGGATTGTCAGTGGTGCGGGTTAGGGTCGGTGACCATGCGACTGCTGCATACCTCCGACTGGCATCTCGGGCGCTCGTTCCACCGGGAGAGCCTGCACGACGCCCAGCGCGCCTTCCTGGACCACCTGGTGGACGTGGTCCGGTCCGAGGGCGTGGACGCCGTGCTGGTCGCCGGGGACGTGTACGACCGCGCCCTGCCGGGGCTGGAGGCGGTCGCGATGTTCGACGACGTGCTGCACCGGCTGGCCGACCTCGGCGTGCCGACGGTGTTCATCAGCGGCAACCACGACTCGGCCCGCCGGCTGGGCGTCGGGGCGGGGCTGATCGGGCGGGCCGGGATCCACCTGCGGACGGATCCGGGCCGGTGTGCCGAGCCGGTGCTGCTGGCGGACGAGCACGGGCCGGTGGCGGTGTACGGGCTGCCGTACCTGGAGCCGACGCTGGTGCGCGAGCGGTTCGGGCTGGCCAGGGGCGGGCACGCGGCGGTGCTCGGGGCGGCGATGGACGAGGTGCGGGCCGACCTCGCGGCGCGCCCGGCCGGCACCCGCGCGGTGGTGCTGGCGCACGCCTTCGTCACCGGCGGCGCGCCGAGCGACAGCGAGCGCGACATCGCGGTCGGCGGCGTCGCCTCGGTGCCCGCCTCGGTGTTCGACGGGGTGCACTACGCCGCGCTCGGCCACCTGCACGGCTGCCAGACGCTCGCCCCGCACCTGCGCTACAGCGGCTCCCCGCTCGCCTACTCCTTCTCCGAGGCGAAGCAGCGCAAGAGCATGTGGCTGGTCGACCTCGCGGCCGACGGCTCGGTGGCCGCCGAGCGCGTCCCCTGCCCCGAGCCGCGCCGCCTCGCCACCCTGCGCGACACCCTCGAAGCCCTGCTCACCGAGGAGAAGTACGCCGAGCACGAGCAGTCCTGGGTGCAGGCCACGCTCACCGACGCGGCCCGGCCGAGCGAGCCGATGGAGAAGCTGCGCCGCCGCTTCCCGCACACCCTCCAGCTGCTGTTCGACCCGGCGGAGAGCGAGGCCGAGCCCTCCCGCTCGTACGCGGCGCGGGTGAGCGGCCGGGCCGACCTGGAGATCGCCGAGGGCTTCCTGCGGCACGTCCGCCCCGGCGCCGAGCCGGAGCCGGACGAGCTCGGCTGGCTGCGCGACGGCTTCGAGCAGGTCCGGGAGAGCACCGACCGGAAGGCGGACCTGCCCCGATGAGGCTGCACCGGCTCACCGTCACCGCCTTCGGCCCGTTCGCCGGCTCCGAGACGGTGGACTTCGACGCGCTCGCCGCCGGCGGACTGTTCCTGCTGCGCGGGGCGACGGGCGCGGGCAAGAGCAGCGTGCTGGACGCGGTCTGCTTCGCCCTCTACGGCGAGCCGCCCGGCACCCGCCGGGCCACCCGGCTGCGCAGCGACCACGCCGACCCGAAGCGACTGACCGAGGTGCGGCTGGAGCTGACCCTCGGCGGGCGGCGCCTCCAGATCACCCGCCTGCCGGAGCAGCGGCGCCCGAAGAAGGTCGGCGCGGGCACCACAGTCGAACGGGCGCAGACCCTGCTGCGCGAGTGGGTCGAGGACACCGGCGACGGCTCGCCGGGCTGGCGGGGGCTCAGCAAGTCCCACCAGGAGGCCGGGGAGGAGATCCACCGGCTGATCGGCATGAACCGGGAGCAGTTCTGCCAGGTGGTGCTGCTGCCGCAGGGCGACTTCGCCCGCTTCCTCAAGGCCGACTCGGAGGAGCGCGGCAAGCTGCTGCGCCGGCTGTTCGACACCGAGCGTTATCGGCACGTCGAGGACTGGCTCGCCGAGCAGCGGCGCGCCCAGGAGGCGACGGTCCAGGCCGGCCGGCGCCGGCTGCGTGACCTCGTCGGCAGGGCCGAGCAGGCGGCCGGTCCCGGGGCCGAGCCCGCCGAGGACTGGGTGCCGGCCGAGGATGCCGACGCCGGGCTGACGGCCGACGTGCTCGGCTGGGCCGCGGTGCTGCGCAGCGGCGCGGCCGAACAGCTCGCCGTCGCCGAGGCTGCGCTCGCGGGCGCCGAGGCCGCGCAGCGCACGGCCCAGCAGCGGCGCGAGGCAGCCGAGGAGCTGGCCGGGCGGCAGCGCCGGCACCGGGAGGCGCTGGCCCGGGCCGAGCGGCTGGCCGGGTTCGAGCCCGCGGCGGCCGAGGACCGGCGCCGGCTGGCGGCCGCACAGGACGCGGTCGGGGTGGAGTCCGCGCTGCGGCTGCGGGAGAGCGCGGCCGAGGCCTTCCGGCGTGCCCGGGAGGCGGAGCGCCGCCGCCGCGAGACGCTGGCCGGCGCGCGTGGCGCGGAGGTCCGAGGGCTCGACGGGGCCGACGCCGCCGGGCTGGCCGAGGCCGAACTGCGGCTGCGCGCCGAGGTGGTGCGCCTGGAGGCGGCCCGGGCGGAGGAGCGGCGCTGCGCCGAACTCGTCCGCGAGCAGCGCTCCCTGACGGCGGACCGGCGTGCCGCCGAGGAGCTGGCCGAGGACGCCGAGGACTGGCTGGCCGAGTTCGAGGGCGAGCTGGCCCGCCTGGAGGAGCGACACTCCGAGGCCCGGGCGGCGACCACGAAGGTCGAGCAGCTGGACGGGCAGCGGGCCGAGGCTGCCACCCGTCTGGACGCAGCCCGGGAGCGCGACGGCCTGCGCGCCGGGATCTCGGCGGCCGAACCACGGGTCGCGCAGCTGCGCGCCGCTGCCCTGGACGCCCGCGAGCACGGTCTGGACCTGCGGGACCGGCGGCTGGCGGGCATGGCCGCCGAGCTGGCCGAGCAGCTGCGCGCGGGCCGGCCCTGCCGGGTCTGCGGCTCGCCCGAGCACCCGGCGCCCGCGCAGGCGGCGCCCGGCAGCCGGGTCGGCGCCGAGGACGAGGAGCGGGCCCGGCGGGCCCAGGCCGCCGCCGAGCAGGCCTGGGCGGAAGCCGACCAGGCACTGACCGCCCTGCGGGTGCGCGAGGCGGCCGCGGCCGCAGCGGCCGGTCCCGACCCGGTGGACGTGCTGGCCCGGGCCCTCGCCGGGCTGGAACGCGAGCACCGGGACGCCCGGCACACCGCGGAGGCACTGGGTCGCGTCGAGCAGGAGATCGCCCGGCTGTCGCGGGAGCGCACCCGCCGCGGCGACGAACTGCACGAGGCCAGGGAACGCGCCGCCGTCCTCACCGACCGGCTGCAGGCGCTCGACGCCGAGCGGGAGGCGCTGACCGCCCGGGTGGCGGCCGCCCGGGGAGAGGCGGCCTCGGTCGCCGACCGGGCCGCGGCCCTGACCCGGCTCACCGAGGACGTAGCCGCTGCGGTCGGAGCCGCCCGGGCCCGCGCGGAGGCGGCGGCCAGGCTCGACGAGGCCGAGGACGAACTGGGCAAGGCCGCCGCCGCGGCGGGCTTCCCGGACGCCGCGGCGGCACTGGCCGTCCTGCTGCCGCGCGAGGAGCGCGAGCGGTTGGAGGCCCGGCTGGAGCGGCACCGCGCGGAGACCGCCGCCGTCCGCAGCGAGCTGGCACTGCCGGAGCTGGCCGGGGCCGCGGCCCGTCCGCCGGTCGACCTGTCCGCCGCCGCGGCCGCGCTCCGCGAGGCCACCGATCGGCTCGGGCGGGCGCACGCCGTCCGGGCCGCGGCCGACGAGCGGTGCGGAGCCCTGGCCGCGATCGGCCGGCAGCTCGCCGGGCTCGCCGCCGAGCTGGCCCCGGCGCTGGACCGGTACGGCCGGATCAACCGGCTCGCCGCCCTGGCCGCCGGCACCTCCACCGAGAACCGGCTGCGGATGCGCCTGGAGTCGTACGTCCTGGCGGCTCGGCTGGAGCAGGTCGCGGCGGCGGCCAGCGACCGGCTGGTCCGGATGTCCGGCGGCCGCTACACCCTGGTGCACAGCGACGACCGGGGCACCGGCAACAGGCGCTCGGGCCTGGCCCTGCGGGTGGTGGACGCCTGGACGGGCACCGAGCGGGACACCGCGACGCTGTCCGGCGGCGAGAGCTTCTTCGCCTCGCTCTCCCTCGCCCTCGGCCTGGCCGACGTGGTCACCGACGAGGCCGGCGGTATGCCGCTCGACACCCTGTTCATCGACGAGGGCTTCGGCACCCTGGACGAGCAGTCCCTGGAGGAGGTGATGGACGTCCTCGACGGCCTGCGCGAGCGGGAGCGCGCGGTCGGCATCGTCAGCCATGTCGCCGACCTGCGCACCCGTATCCCGGCGCAGCTGCTGGTCCGCAAGGGCCGGCGCGGCTCGACCCTGGCGCTGGCCGAACGCGAGGACGCGTAGCCGGCCGGGGGCACTGCCACGCGGAGCTCCCCGGAAGGGCGCGGGGGCGCGGGGTCAGCCCGAGCAGGCGATCCGCTGCGCCTGCTGCCAGGCGCACACCGGGCAGAGCGTGCTGCCCGGCTGGTCGGCGGGCAGTTCGGTCGGCTCGCCGCACAGCACGCAGTCGGCGCGCGGCCCGGACGCCGTCGGGTCGTGCAGCAGCGCGGCCTCGGTGTTGCCGCCGTCGGGGGTGAGCTCGCAGACCGCCGCGGGCTCGTTCGTCACGCTGTCGCTCATGCCGCCTTCCTACTCCGCCGCCCCGCCCGGTCGCAAGGCCGCCCCGGCGTCGGCCCCGCGTCCGTTCCCGCTTGCGCGTCCGTTCCGGGTTTCGTGCCCGCTCCCGCTCCCGCTCTCGCTCCCGGCCGACTCGATCATGGCGGCGACGCCGTCCAGCAGCGGCTTCAGTCCGAAGGCGAACAGCGCGTCCAGATCGAGGTCGTAGCCGTCCCCGAGGCTGCCGGTCGTCCGCGCGAACACGGGATGGCGCTCACCGGTGACGATCGCCGTCAGGGCCGGACCCTGACGGTCCATCCACTGGTCCTCGGTGAGACCGGTGGTCGCCTCGGCCTGGGCCTCCCGCTCCAGGTGGACGGCGATCCCCTGGACGTAGCTGTAGAGCAGGACGTGCAGGTCGAGCATGGTCTCGGCGTCCAGGCCGTGCCCGTCGAGCGCGGCGAGCGCCCACTCGGCGTGGTCCAGCAGGGCGGGCAGTATCAGCGGGCGAGTGAGCGCGCCGACCTGGGCGAGCCATGGATGGCGCCGGTAGATCCGCCACAGCGTGTGCGCACCGAGCTCCAGACGTGCCCGCCACTCCCCCGGCGGTTCGGCCGGGTACGACTCCTCGCCGAACGCCGCGTCCGCCATCAGCAGCACCAGGTCGTCCTTGCTCGGGACGTACCGGTAGGGGGACATCGCGGCGACGCCGAGCCGGGCCGCGACGCTGCGCATGGAGAGCGCGGCGAGCCCCTCGTGGTCGGCGATCTCCGTGGCGGCCCGGACGATCCGCTCCGCGGTGAGCTCGACGGACCGTCCCGCGGCCGGCGACACCGCAACGGTGGGTGCCACAGCAGTAGCCGGGGTGGTGGTGGCCGGAGCGGCGGCGGGGGCAGCCACCACCGTGCCGATCCGGGGCCGGGTCTCGACCAGTCCCTCCAGCCGCAGCGTGGTGAGCACCTTGGCGGCCGTGGCCAGTGCGATGTTCCACTCCCGGGCGATCCGCCGGGTCGAGGGCACTTGCGCGCCCGGCGCGAGCGTGCCGTCGGCGATCCGCCCGGCGATCTCGTCGGCGATGCGCCGGTACGGCGGGACGGACTCGGGCCTCGCGGTCATGCGGCCGGCTCCCTCATGTGACGCGGATCTCTTTCCGCGGCGGCCAGGACTGTACTAGCTCAGACGCTACCAGCAGCGCCGAGCCAAAACCATCCTCTGAACTAGGTCAGTAGTGGCAAAAACGGCAGTTGGTGGGCCAATGCGTACGCCGTACATTCGACCCGCGTACAGCGTACGAGCCGACGCGCGACACCGCGCGCGGACGGACAGCGAGGAGCGACCTCATGAAGACCGTGCTCATCTCCGGCGGCGGTATCGCCGGTACTGCGCTCGCCGCCCTGCTGAGCCGCCGGGGCTTCGCCCCCACGGTGGTGGAGCGCGCCCCCGGGCTGCGCGGCGGCGGACAGGCCGTGGACATCCGGGGCGTCGCCCTGGAGGTGGTCGAGCGGCTGGGCGTGCTGGAGCGAGCCCGTGCCCACCGCACCCGGATGCGGGGCATGACCGTTCTGGACGGTGAGGGCCGGGAGGTGTACCGCTCCACCGAGAGCACGATCAGCAGCGGACGGCTCGACAGCGACGACATCGAGCTGCTGCGCGACGACCTCGTCCGGATCTTGCACGAACGGGCGACGGAGGACGCGGGCACCCGCTTCGTGTTCGGGGACGCCGTGACCGCGCTCGACCAGGACGAGGACGGCGTCCGGGTCTCCTTCGCACACGCCGGACCACGCCGGTACGACCTGGTGGTGGGCGCCGACGGCCTGCACTCGGCCGTCCGCCGACTGGCCTTCGGACCCGAGGAGCGCTTCGCCCGCCACCTCGGCACGCATCTGGCCATCTTCAGCGCGGACAACTTCCTGGGCCTGGAGGACTGGCAGCTGTGGCTGCGCGACGGCGAGGCCGGCTACGGCGTCTACCCGGTGCGGGACAACTCCGAGCTGCGGATCGCCTTCGGCTTCGCCGGCGAGCCGCTGCCGGAGGAGCGGCGCGCTCCGGAGTCGCAGAAGGCGCTCGTCGCCGAGCGGATGGCGGCGCTGCGCTGGGAGACCCCGAGGCTGCTGAAGGCCCTGGCCGAGGCACCCGACCTCTACTGCGACTCGATGACGCAGATCCGGATGGACCGCTGGTCGCGCGGCCGGGTCGTCCTACTCGGGGACGCGGGCTACTGCGCCTCCCCGCTGTCGGGCCAGGGCACCAGCCTCGCCCTGGTCGGCGCTCACGTCCTCGCCGACGCGCTCGCCGAGGCCCGCACCCGCTCCGACGGCGACCACCGGGCCGCCTTCGCCGCGTACGAGCAGCGGCTGCGCCCGTTCGTCGAACTCAACCAGGCCCTGGCGACCGAGAATCCCGGCGGGCCGGCCGCCGAGGAGTCGGTGGAGCGGGCCAAGAACGCGATCTCGCTGGACGACTGACCGGCGCGGACGAAGGTGACAAGGTTCAGCGAACAACTTTCAGCGAACAGATTTCAGAAAACGTTCGCTGAAAGCTGTCATCTGAAATCTGTTCGCTGACCGCTGAACCCTGTTCGCTGGCGCCCGCCCGCCGGAGCTACCGTGACCGGCATGCCCACGCATCTCCACCAGCGCCTGCTCGCCGCCCGCGCCACCACCCCCTCGTACGCCGAGGTCGGGGCCACCCGGGGCGGGCGGCTGCCGGACGGCTACGCGCACCTGCGACGGCGGGTGCACCTCGGGCACGGCCCCGAGGTGCTGGAGCGGGCAGGGCGGTACGTGCTCGGCTGGGGCACTCAGTTGGGCACCGGCTTCGCGGTGTACCCGGGCGGTCCGGCCCGGGACGGGGACACGGTGCTGCTGCGGCTGAGCCTGCCGGCGAGCCGGTGGCCCCGGCTGGTGATCCCCTGCCGGGTGGTGTGGACGGTGGACGAGCCGGACCGGATCGGATTCGCATACGGGACGCTCCCCGGGCACCCGGAGTGCGGCGAGGAGGCGTTCCTGGTGTCGATGGGCGCCGACGGCGAGGTGTGGTTCGAGGTCACCGCGTTCTCCCGGCTGTCCGCCTGGTACGCCCGCCTGGGGCGTCCGGTCGCGCTGCTCTGCCAGCACCTGGCGATCGAGCGCTACCTCACGACCGTGGCCGCCCACGTCGGCGACCGGTAGCCGGGAGCCCGGAGTCACGGGAATCAGCCGAGGAACGAGAGCCGGACGGTACGGCGCGGGTTGTCGCCGTTGGTGTCGACCAGCACCACGGACTGCCAGACGCCGAGGGCCAGTTGGCCGCCGATCACCGGCAGGGTCGCGTGCGGGGCGACCAGTCCGGGCACCACGTGGTCCCGGCCGTGGCCGGGGCTGCCGTGCCGATGGCGCCAGCGGTCGTCGGCCGGGAGCAGTTCGCGCAGGGTGGCGAGGAAGTCGTCGTCGCTGCCGGACCCGGTCTCCAGGACGGCGATCCCGGCGGTGGCGTGCGGGACGAAGACGTTGAGCAGGCCGTCGCGCCCGGCGGCACGCTCGTCGAGGAACGCGGCGCAGCGGTCGGTGATGTCGAGCGCGACCTCGCGGCTGCCCGTGGTGATTTCGAGGGTGGTGGTCTGGAACAGACCGGTCGACATGGAGTGGTTGTTGTCCGCCATGGCGCCATCCTGGCGCAGGTCAGGGGGCCGGGCGTACTGCCTCGCCGACTCGGCTCGCCGGGGAGGTGAACTGGCATAGGGTGCAAGGTTCAGAGCACGCGGCGGGCGGGCCGGCGCACCCCGGGACCAGTGACGGGACCAGCGACGCGACCGGCCGCCGGAGACACCGATGACCCGGCGGACCGGATGGGTCCGCCGGGTCTGGTTCCGGCCGGGACGGCGACTGGGGCGAAGCCCCTAGCCGCGCCCGCCGAAGAGGCTCCGACGCAGCCGACGCAGCGGCGTCAGCAGCGAGATCCTGGTATGGCGGCGACGAGTCGCCGGGGCTTCGGCGCCGCGCGGCGTCAACTCCCTTATCAGCCCGAGCGCCTCGGCGGTGTCCACCGCCGGGAGTGCGGGCGCGCCGAGCACGGCCAGGTGTCGCTCGATCCGGCGGCCGGTCGTACCGATACCGCACTGGATCGCCGGCACACGGGGCCGAGTCCGCACTTGCATGTGTTCCATCAGTTTTCCCACCCCTACGAGGCGCCAGGGCCGTGAGGCGAAGACTATCCGTGACAGACGGCCTTCGCGCAACCGTCCTGGTGTTGTGCCACCGTACCGTGCGGCGTCAACTGACGATGCACCAGGGGCTACCGGGCCGGTCACGACTAGGCATCAATGATGGTGCACGACCGGCCATCCGTCAGCAGGGCCAGGAGGTGCGGGCCCGGCGCCCGGGTGCGTGACACGCGCCCGGCGCACGGGGGCGCCACGGCGGCACCCGGCCCGGACCCCGACCCCACGCCCGGCCCGGACCCCGACCCCACACCCGGTCCGCACCCGACCCGCACCCGGCGGAGCGCCCGCGCGCCCGCGTACACAGGCGGACACCCTGCGCTACGGACGCGCCGCACGAGCACCCGGCGCAGCGGGCTCCCTATAAAGGGGACAGCCGCCAGATCGACAAAGTGATCTTCGAGAGCTTCGCCCGACCGAGACGCCAGGCTTCATGAAGTGAACACATTCGAGGGATTGACTCCCGCGAAAGCTCCAAGCAGTATCTGATGCACACGCCAGGTGCCCGCACCGCACCAGGTACGTGTTCGAGTGATGAAGAACTCCGGCTCCCGCGAGCCACTGCCCGGCCGCCTCGACGCTGCGGTGGCCAGGCTCGCAGGGTGCCCGGAACGGCGGCCGGCCGTAGAGGGTCGGCCGGGCCGCCACCTGACTGCCGGTGCCACCCCGCAAGGGGCCCGGCACCGGCGGTCCCGGGTCCACCACCCCGCATCACCGCACCCCCCTGCGAGGCTCCCTGCACACGCGCAGCCCCCCACCGATCCCCTGCAGGGCCCCCGGACGCCGCTGCAAAGCCGCCGCAGAGCCGCCGCAGAGCCCCCATCGCCTCCCGGCCCGACGTCCGCGCAGGTCGCGCCGGGTCGGTCGGTACACTCGGCCAGCGTGTCCCTCCTCCTCAGCATCGTGCTCCCGGTCCACGGCGTGGAGCGGTACCTGCCGCGCTGCCTCGACTCCATCCTCGGTGACTCCCCCGCCCAGGAGTCCCGCTTCGAGGTGATCGCGGTCGACGACCTCTCCCCCGACGGCTCGGGCGCGATCCTGGACGCCTACGCGGCCCGCGACCCCCGGCTGCGGGTGATGCACCTCACCGAGAACCAGGGCCTCGGCGGCGCCCGCACCGCCGCCCTGCCGCAGGCGCGCGGCGAGTACGTCTGGTTCGTGGACAGCGACGACTGGGTGCCCGAGCGGACCGTCGGCGTGCTCCTGGACGAGCTGGAGCAGGAGCGCCGCCGGGAGGCCCCGGCCGACGTGCTGATCACCGACTTCACCCACGTCTACCCGGACGGCGAGACCGAGCCCAACCCCTGGCGGCACGTGCTGGTCGGCTCCCCGCTGGTCGAGGGCTGCACCCTGGCCGAACACCCGGCGCTGTTCCAGACCGTGATGTCGGTGTGGAACAAGGTCTTCCGCCGCGAGTTCCTGGACGGCCTGGGCGTCTCCTTCGGCCGCGGCTACTACGAGGACATCTCGGTCACCTACCCCGCGCTGCTGGCCGCCGGGCGGCTGCGCTACCTCGATCGCCCCTGCTACTTCTACCGGCGCGGCCGGGACGGCGCGATCACCGCCACCGCCTCGCCCAAGCACGCGGACGTGTTCGCCCAGTACGACGCGATCTTCGCCTTCCTGGACCGCCAGGACCGCCCCGGCCGGCCCGTCCCGGAGTCGCTGCGCACCCTGGTCTTCGACCGGACGGTGCGCCAGGCGCTCAACGTCTACGACACCCCCGGCCTGGTCCCGACCGACCTGCGCAAGGACTTCTTCCAGCGCATCGCCCGGCACTTCGACCGCCACCGCCCGGCCGGCTACCGCTTCCCCGGCGGGCTGCGCGGCGTGCAGTACCGGCTGGCCGCGCGCGGCGCCCGGATCGCCTACGCCGAGCTGCGCCGGACCGGCCGGCTGCCGCGCGAACTCAAGCGCGGGGCACGGGCGGTGGCGCCCGCGGTGAAGAAGGGGATGCGCAGCGGCGCCCGGTTCACCGCGTACAACGCCTTCCGCCGGCTGCCGTTGGACGAGCACCTGGCGGTCTACGCCGCGTACTGGCACCGGGGTTACGCCTGCAGTCCGGCGGCGATCTACGAGAAGGCGAAGGAACTCGCGCCGCAGGTACGGGGCGTGTGGGTGGTGGAGAACCGCCGGCAGGCCGCCACGCTGCCGGCCGGGGTGCCGTACGTGATCGTCAACACCCCGGCGTACCTCAAGGCGATGGCGACCGCCAAGTACTTCGTCAACAACGTCAACTTCCCGCGTACGATGGCCAAGCGGCCCGGCTCGGTGCACGTCCAGACCCAGCACGGTACCCCCCTCAAGGCCATGGGCATGGACCTGCGCGACCGCCCCGCGGCGGCGGAGGGGATGGACTTCGACCTGCTCCAGGAGGCCATCGACCGCTGGGACTTCCTGGTCTCCCCCAACCCGCACACCAGTGAGCACTTCGCCCGCGCCTTCCCCGGCCGGTACGAGATGCTGGACACCGGCTACCCGCGCAACGACCGGCTCGCGGACGCCACCCCGGACCAGGTGCGCGCGATGCGCGAGCGGTTCGACCTGCGGCCGGGCACCACGGCCGTGCTGTACGCGCCGACCCACCGCGGCGGCAAGGGCGGTTACGTGCCGCTGCTGGACGTGGCCGAGCTGGCCCGGCGGCTGGGCCCGGGCTTCACGCTGCTGGTGCGCACGCACTACTTCCACACCGGGGGGCCGGGCGACCTGACGGCCGACGGGGAGGCGGCGCGGATCGTGGACGTCTCGGCGCACCCGACCGTCGAGGACCTGTACCTCGCGGCGGACGTGCTGGTGACGGACTACTCGTCGATGATGTTCGACTACGCGGTGCTGGACCGGCCGGTGGTGGTCTTCGCGCCGGACTGGGAGGAGTACCAGCGCGAGCGCGGCGTCTACTTCGACCTGTTCGCGGAGCCGCCGGGCGCGGTCACGCAGACCGCGGAGGAGCTGGCGCGGGCGCTGCTGGCGGGCGATCCGGCTCCGGAGGCGCGGGCGCGGTTCCGGGCGAAGTTCTGCGTCTGGGACGACGGCGGGGCGGCGGAGCGGGTGGTGCGCCGGGTGTTCCCGGTGGACGGCAAGCGGTAGGGCCTGCACGGAAGCCGGTTGGGGCCGGTGCCGCCGGTACGGCACCGGCCCCGTCGGCGCGGGCTCAGCGGCGGCGGGCGGCCAGGAACTCCTCGAAGGTCAGGACGCCGTCGTGGTCGGTGTCCATGGTGTGGATCAGCGCCTCGGCCATCGAGATGGTGACGTCGTGGTCGCCCATCTCGTTCGCGGCGAGCGCGTACTCGGCCGCAGTGATCTTGCCGTCGCCGTCCTGGTCGAAGCGGTCGAAAAAGGCCTTGATCGCCTCGGTGGTCTCCATCGTGCCCTCCTGGGTACTGCTGGGGTCGTGCTCGGTTTCGGACGGCCGTACCCTACCCGGCCGTGGTGTTCGCCACGGTCGCCGGGAGTGGAGGCTCCGGGACGGGTGCCGTAGTCTGCGGATCTGATTGCGGGCCCGGGCACCTCCCGGGCGGTCGTTCGTCCAGGGAGGGAAACGTGCTCGACCTCGTCACCAGGCTGGTGCTGAAACCGGTTTCACGGGGAATCTGGCGCCCGGCCATCGAGGGCATCGAGAACGTGCCGCGCAAGGGCGGGGTGATCCTGGCCAGCAACCACCTGTCGTTCATCGACAGCGTGGTGATCCCGCTGACCGCCCCGCGCCGGGTCCACTTCCTCGCCAAGGCCGAGTACTTCACCGGCACCGGCTTCAAGGGCCGCCTCTCCAAGGGCTTCTTCGAGGCGATCGGCGCGGTGCCGGTCGAGCGCGGCACCTACCGCTCCGCCCAGGCCTCGCTGGAGTCGGCGCTGGAGATCCTGGAGGCCGGCAAGGCCTTCGGCATCTACCCCGAGGGCACCCGCTCGCTGGACGGCCGGCTCTACCGGGGCAAGACGGGCGTCGCCTGGCTCGCGCTGACCGCGGGCGTGCCGGTGGTGCCGGTGGCGCTGGAGGGGCCGGAGCAGATCCTGCCGGTGGGCAAGCGGGTGCCGCGGCTCAAGAAGGTGACGGTCCGCTTCGGCGAGCCGCTGCACTTCGACGAGCTGCACGGGCAGGCCCGCTCGCTGAAGGCGCGTCGGCAGGTGACCGACGAGGTGATGGCGGCGATCCAGCGGCTCTCCGGCCAGGAGGTCGCGGAGAGCTACAACGAGGTGCCGAAGGCGGCCTGACGGCCGGTCGCCGCAGCGGTCCGCGAGGACCGGTTCACGCGTGACCGAGGGCGGTGTCCGACAGGACGGCCGCCGCCGGTGCCTCCCGGCGCAGCAGGGCCGCGTACCGGCCGTCCAGCTCCACCAGCTCCTCGTGGGTGCCGAGTTCGACCACCTCGCCGTGGTCCAGGACGGCGATCTGGTCGGCGGCCCGGACGGTGGAGAGCCGGTGCGCGATGGTGATGGTGGTGCGGCCGGCGGCCAGGGTGTCCACGGCCTGCTGGACGGCGCGTTCGGTGCGGTTGTCCAGTGCGCTGGTGGCCTCGTCGAGGATCAGCACCGGCGGGTTGCGCAGGATCGTCCGGGCGAGTGCCAGGCGCTGCTTCTCGCCGCCGGAGAAGCGGTAGCCGCGCTCGCCGACCAGGGTGTCGTAGCCGTCCGGCAGGGCGGCGATGGTGTCGTGGACCTGGGCGGCCCGGGCGGCTTCGACCAGTTCGGCGTCGGTGGCGCCGGGTTTGGCGAAGCGCAGGTTCTCGGCGACGGAGGCGTGGAAGAGGTAGGTCTCCTGGGAGACCACGCCGACCGCGCGGGCCAGGGTGTCGAAGGAGAGGTCGCGGACGTCCACGCCGTCCAGGGTGACCCGGCCTCCGGTGACGTCGTACAGCCGCGGGACGAGGTAGCTGAGGGTGGTCTTGCCCGAGCCGGTCTCGCCGACCACGGCCAGTGAGGTGCCGGCCCGGACCTTGAGGTCGACGCCGGAGAGGGTCGGGCGTTCCTGCGCGGGGTCGTAACGGAAGTCGACCTGCTCGAAGCGGACTTCGCCTCGGATGTCGGTGAGGGTGACCGGCTGCGCCGGCTCGGCGATCTCCACCGGCAGGTCGAGGTACTCGAAGATGCGCTGGAAGAGCGCGAGCGAGGTCTGGACGTCCACGCCGGTGGAGAGCAGGCTCACGGTCGGGCGGAAGAGGCCCTGCTGGAGGGTGACGAAGGCGACCAGGGTGCCGACCGAGACGATCGGCGCGCCGGCGGCGGAGGTCAGTCCGGCCGCCCAGTAGATCAGCGCGGGCATCGCGGCCATCACGATCTGGATGGTGTTCATCCGCCAGCGTCCGGCCATGCTGGCCCGGACCTCCAGGTCGGCGAGCTGGTCGGACTGGCCGGTGAACTCGCGGGCGAGCGAGTCGGAGCGGCCCATCGTGCGGCCGAGCAGGATGCCGCTGACCGAGAGCGACTCCTGGACCGCCGAGCTCATCGCGGCCAGCTGCTTCTGCCGCTGGGTGGTGATCTTCTTGCGCTCCTGGCCGACCCGGCGGCTGATCCAGACGAACAGCGGGAGCAGGACGAGCGAGACGACGGTGAGCCGCCAGTCGAGGGCGACCATGGCGACCACGGAGGCGACGACCGCGGTGAGGTTGGAGACCAGGCTGGTCGCGGTGGAGGTCACCGTGGACTGCATGCCGCCGATGTCATTGGCGATCCGGGACTGCACCTCGCCGGTGCGGGTGCGGGTGAAGAAGGCCAGCGACTGGCGTTGCAGGTGGCCGTAGACGGCGGTGCGCAGGTCGTGCATCACGCGCTGGCCGACAGTGGTGGAGATCAGCGTCTGCAGCACGTTGAAGACGCTGTTCACCACGGCGGTGAGGATCATCCCGAGCGCGAGCAGGCTGAGCAGCCCGGTGCGGCCCTGCGGGATGGCGGTGTCCAGCACGGCCTTCAGCAGGAACGGCGAGACCACCGAGACCACGGCGGAGGCGGCGACCAGCAGTCCGACGGTGGCGAGCCGGCCGCGGTACGGGCGGAAGAGCGTGAGGATCCGCCGCCACTGGGCCGGCGGGCGGGGCTCGCCCTCGGCGCGATCGGGCGGGGTCCAGTCGATGGCGGCTGGCCTCAAGGACGGGCCTCCCTGGGTGGGACGGTCGGGCGGGGGTCGACATGGCGAGGATAGCTCATAGTTAGACAAGCTAATAGTGAGATTCCCTCTATTCCCTTGCGCCCGCCCGCCCGGCCACCTCGGGGTCAGTCGGTCCGGTACGTGCGCGCCGCCTTGGAGGACAGGCCCCCGAGCCTGCCCGGCGGCAGCACCCGGGCGATGGCCACCGCGGCCTTGTAGCGCTTGCCCGGCACGGACAACGACCGGCCGCGGGCCAGGTCGCGCATCGCCTCGTCCACCACCCGCTCGGCCGAGAGCCAGGACCAGGACGGGATGTTGCCGGTGCCCATGCCCGCCCGCTGGTGGAACTCGGTCCGGGTGAAGCCCGGGCACAGCGCCATCATCCGCACGCCCGTACCACCCAGGTCGCGCAGCACGCCCTGGGTGAAGCTGACCACCCAGGCCTTGCTCGCCCCGTACGTGCCGCGCGGCAGGAAGGCCGCCACCGAGGCGACGTTGACGATCGCACCCCGGCGGCGCTCGCGCATCCCCGGCAGCGCGGCCGTGGTCAGCCGCAGGATCGCCTCGATGTGCACCTTCAGCATGTCCAGCTCGTCCTGGAGCGGGACGGTCCCGAACTGGCCCTTGTTGCCGAAGCCGGCGTTGTTCACGAGGAGGTCCACGGGGCGGGCCGAGTCGGCCAGGCGGGCCTCGACGGCGCCGATGCCCTCGTCGGTCGCGAGGTCGGCGGTCAGCACCTCCGTCTCGACTCCGTACTTCCCCTGCAGGTCCGCGGCCGCGCGCTCCAGGCGCTCGGTGTCCCGCGCCACCAGGACGAGCTGGTAGCCGCTGCGGGCGAGCCGGCGGGCGAAGGCGGCTCCGATGCCGGCGGTCGCGCCGGTGATCAAGGCTGTGGTCATGCCCCGACCGTACCGACTCGCCGCATCCGAGCCCACACCCAGTGCAACACCCCAGCTCAGCGGGCTGCGGACGCAGACATCCGGTCGTACTCCCCCTTCGCCGGGTTCGCCTCGGAGCACTCGGCCGCCATCGCGGTCCTGGCGAACACGGCGCCGGCGCTGGGCGGGCGGCTCATCCAGGCGGGGTACGAGCTGCTCCGGGCGAGTTTGCGCGCCATGCCGTCCATGCCGTCTATACCGCCACCGCCTTGGCGCGGTCGGCGGCGATGTGCACGGCGAGGCCGGCGAGGACGGTGCCCATCGCGTACCGCTGGATCCTCAGCCAGCCGGGGCGGCGGTTGAGGAAGGCGGCGATGCTGCCCGCGCTGACCGCGATCAGTCCGTTGACGGTGACGGCGATCGCGATCTGGGTCAGGCCCAGCACCAGGCTCTGCAGGGCGACGTGACCGCGCTCCGGCGCCACGAACTGCGGCAGCAGCGAGACGTACATGATGGCGATCTTGGGGTTGAGCAGGCAGGTCAGGAAACCCATCGCGAACAGTCGGCGCGGCGGGTCCGGCGGCAGCTCCTGCGGCGCGAAGACCGCCGTGCCACCCGGCTTGACGGCCTTCCAGGCCAGCCAGAGCAGGTAGCCGGCGCCGGCCAGCTTGATCGCGGTGTAGAGGGCGGGCACCACCGAGAACACCGCGGCCACCCCCGCCGTCACCGCGACGAGGTAGACCAGGAAACCGGTCGCCACCCCGGCCAGCGAGATCAGCCCGGCCCGACGGCCCTGCGCGATCGAGCGCGAGACCAGGTAGATCATGTTGGGCCCCGGCGAGAGCACCATGCCCAGCGCCACGGCGGCGATCCCGAGCACGGCGTGGCCGCTCACGGCCGATGTCAACGTGTCCATGCTGGGAGGCTAGGACCGAGGACCAGCTCGATGCAATGATGACTTTGCACTCGGTGCAATGTAGCCACCGGGTCCGACGCGCCAGGGTCTGCGCCCGGGCCTACGCCGAGGCACCAGGGCCTACGCCGAGGCGCTGGGTCTACGCCGAGGTCCACAGGAGGCCTGCCACCGATGGACGACTACCGCCTGATTGCCGACAGGATCGCCGCCGACATCGCCGACGGGCGGCTGCGGCCAGGCCAACAACTGCCCACCCAGCGCGCGTTCGCCCGCAGCCACGGCATCGCCGGCTCGACGGCGGGACGCGTCTACCGGGAGCTGGCCCGGCGCGGACTGACCGTCGGGGAGGTCGGCCGCGGGACCTTCGTCCGGGCCGGGCGCGGGGCGGACGGCGGGCGGGTCGCGCTCGCCGAGCCGGGCGCCGCACCCGTGGACCTGGAGCTCAACTACCCCGCCGTCCCCGGGCAGGCCGAACTGCTCGCGGGCGGACTGACGCCGCTGCTGCGCGCGGACGCGCTCGGGGACGCGCTGCGGCCGGTCGGCGCGGCCGGGACGGGGGCGGCGCGGCGGGCGTTCGCCGGGCTGCCCTCGACCGGTTCCTGGGAGGTCGACCCCGCGGACCTGCTGTTCGCGGGCAACGGGCGGCAGGCCATCGTCGGGGCGCTCTCCGCCCTGGTGCCGCCGGGGAACCGGCTCGGAGTCGAGGCGCTCACCTACCCGGTGGTCAAGGCGGCGGCGGAACGGCTGGGCATCGGGCTGGTACCGCTGGCGATGGACGAGCACGGGCTGGTACCCGGGGCCGTCACGTCCGCCCACCGGGCGACGCCGCTGCGCGCCGTGTACGTGCAGCCCCGGCTGCAGAACCCGCTCGGTGGGAGCCTGCCGCCCGAGCGGGCGGCAGCGCTCGCGGAGGAGCTGCGGCGGCTCGACCTGCCGGCGGTCGAGGACGCCATCTGGTCCTTCCTGCGGCCCGGACTCGCGCCGCTGGCCGCGCTGGCACCGGAGCGGACGGTGCTCGTGGACAGTCTCTCCAAGCGGCTCGCCCCGGGCCTGACCACCGGGTTCGCGGTCGTCCCGGGCGCGCTGCGCGAGCGGGTGGCGGGCGCGCTGCGCTCGGGCGGGTGGACGCCGAGCGGATTCGCGCTGGAGGCGGCGGTGCGCTGGATCGGGGACGGCACGCTGGCCGCGGTGGAGGCGGCGAAGCGGGCCGACGCGGCGGCCCGGCAGCTGCTGGCGCGCGAGGTGCTGACAGGGCAGCGGCTGCGGGCGGACCCGTACTCGTACTACCTGTGGTGGGAGCTGCCGGGCGACTGGCGGGCGGAGACCTTCGTCGCGGCGGCGGCGCGCGCCGGGATCTCGATCACGCCCGCGACGGCGTTCGCCGTGGATCCGCGGAGCTCACCGACCGCCGTCCGGGTCGGACTCGCCTCGCCCCCGCTGCCGGTGCTGGCGCGGGCGCTGGAAACGCTGGCACGGATCGTGGAGGGGGGACGGGGAACGGACGACAGCTGACAGATGACAGATTTCGAAATCTGTTATCTGTCAGCTGTTATCTGTCGTCTGTCAGTTGTCGGCTGTCAGTTGTCGGCCGCCGGCTGTCCCCTGCCGGGTGTCAGCCGCCCGAGCCGTTGCGGCTCCCCCGGGTCGCGGTGTCCGCGGCTCCCCCGGCGCCGATCGCGCGGAGGCGGCTCGCGGCGGTGGCGGCGAGCTGGGGCGCGAGCCGGGCGACGTCGCGGGAGCCGACCACGGCGATCAGGCTCGGCAGCAGCCAGCGGGCCGGTTGCATGCCGCGCAGCCAGGCCTGGGCGTACACATGAGCCGACCGGCGGGCGATCCCGGCGACGATCCGGTCCACCGCGGGTTCCAGCGGGTACGTCTTGTTCGCCGGCCACGGCAGCCGGGCGCGCATCTGCTTCAGCACGGCGTCCTCGTCGGCGCCGCGCACCATGTCGGTGTCGGTCCAACTCAGGTACCCGACACCGACCTTGACGCCCTGGTAGGCGACCTCGGCGCGGATCGAGTGGGCGAAGGCCTCCACCCCGGACTTGCTGGCGCAGTACGCGCTCATCAGCGGCGCGGGCGTCAGCGCGGCGAGCGAGGCGATCTGCAGCAGGTAGCCCCGGCTCTCGGTGAGCGCCGGGAGGAAGGCCCGCGCGGTGGCGACGCTGCCGAGCAGGTTGACCTCGATGACCCGGCTGAAGGCCCGGTGGTCGCTGTCCGCCAGCGGTCCGCCGATGGCGATGCCGGCGTTGGCGACCACGGTGTCGATCCGCCCGTAGTGCTCCTTGATCCGGCGGGCGGTGTCCTCCAGCGCGTCGAGGTCGGTGACGTCCACCTCCCAGCTGGTCGCGGTCGGGCCGCACTGGGCGGCGACGGCCTTCAGCTCCTCCGGCTCCAGCCCCAGCAGCGCGACCTCGGCCCCGCGCCGGGCGAGCTTGCGGGCCAACGACGCACCGACCCCGCGGGCGGCTCCGGTGACGACGACGACCTGCGCGGACAACGGCGGTACGGCCTTCATGCGACGGCAGTCCTCTCATCGGTGGGGTCAGCGGAATCGGCGGACGCAGGAGCGGGAACGGTGGGAGCGGGAACGGCGGGAGCGGGAACGGCGGGAGCGGGAACGACGGGGACTGCCACGGTCACGGCGGGCGCACCGACCAGGTGCTCGGCGGCCATCCGGTGGATCTCGCCGGCCACCTCCGCCGGCCGCTCCAGCGGCGACATGTGCCCGACCCCTGGCAGCAGCAACAGACCCTGCGGGTCCTTGAGTTCGGCGACGATCCGGTGCGCGTGCACCGGCGGGGTCAGCCGGTCGTCGGTGCCGACCACGACCGAGGTGGGCGCGGCGAGCCGGCCGAGTCCGGCATGGACGTCCAGCCGGTCGAGCACCGCGGCCCAGTTGGCTCGGACGGCGGTCGGGCAGGCGTGCACGATGCGGGCGGTCGCCTCGACCTGGCCGGCGGGCGAACTCGGCCCCATGGTGGCGTACTTGAGTGCGGCCCGGCTGACCGGCGAGACCGGTCCGAGCGGCAGCCGGGAGCGCAGCAGCTGCCGGTGCAGGAAGCGGCGCAGCTTCGGGGAGCGCACGGTCGGCGGCAGGACGGTGAGCTCGGCCACCAACTCGCCCGGCCCGGTGGAGATCAGGACGGCGGCGGCGGTGCGCTCGGCCACCTCGGGGCGGCTGCCGGCGGCCATGATGGTCATCCCGCCCATGCTGTGCCCCGCGAGTACGGCTCGCTCCCCCGCCGGAACGGTCCGGGCGAGAACCGCGGACAGGTCCTCGGCGAGCGCCCGGGTCGAGTAGCGGGCCCGGCTCGGCGGGATCTCGCTGTGCCCGTGCCCGCGCTGGTCGTACGCCACCACCCGGTATCGGTCGGCGAGTTCGCGGATCACCGGGGCCCAGAAGGCGGTCGAGCAGGTCCAGCCGTGCGCCAGCACCACGGTCGGCGCGCCGGGTCGGCCGTGCACCTCGACGTGCAGCCGGCTGCCGTCCGCCGACCGGGCGCTCAACTCCTCCACGGGCGTGGGTGGTTCGTACTCGGCGGGCAGCTGGACGGCACTCATGCGGTGACCTCCTGGACGGTCCGGGCGGTGGTCGGGGCAGCGGTCGGGGACGTGCGCATGATCAGCTCGTACTCGGCGAGGTCCACCTTGCGAGTGGCGCGGCGGAACGCGGTGGTGGAGCCGGGCCAGAGCACGGTGTTCTTGCCGCTCGGGTCGAGGTACCAGCTGCGGCAGCCGCCGGTGGTCCAGACGGTGCGGTCCATCCGGTGCTGCAGTTCGAGGTTCCACTGCCGCTGGGCGCGCGCGGTCGGCTGCATGGCGGTGGCGCCGACCGAGGCGAGCGTGGTCAACGCGTCGATCAGGTAGTTCAGTTGGGACTCGATCATGAGGATCATCGAGCTGTTGCCGAGGCCGGTGTTGGGGCCGATGACGAAGAACAGGTTCGGGAAGCCGCGTACGGTCGAGCCGCGCAGCGCCTCCATTCCGCCCTTCCACTCCTCGGCCAGCGTGGTGCCGTCCGCGCCGAACACCCGGGCGCCGATGGGCATGTCGGTGACGTGGAAGCCGGTGCCGAAGACGATGGCGTCCACCTCGTGCTCGCTGCCGTCGGCCGCGACCAGTGTGGAGCCGCGCAGTTCGCGCAGACCGGAGGAGACGACCTCGGTGTTGGCCGCGGCGAGCGCCGGGTAGTAGGTGTTGCTGAGCAGGATGCGCTTGCAACCGATCCGGTAGTCCGGGGTGAGCTTGGCGCGCAGCGCCGGGTCCTGGACACTCTGGGCGATGTGGCGTTCGGCGAGTTGCTGGACGACGCGCAGCAGTCCGGGGCGCCGGACGAAGGCGTCCACCTGGAGCTCGCGGAGCGCGAAGAGGGTGCCGCGGCGGATCTTCGCAGTGACCGGCAGCCGGCCGTGCAGCCACTTCTCCAGCGGGCTGATCTCGCGGTCCCGGCGCGGCAGGACCCAGGCCGGGGTGCGCTGGAAGACGGTCAGCTTGCCGACCTCGGGTTGGATCGACGGGATGATCTGGGCGGCGGAGGCTCCGGTGCCGACCATGGCGACGCGCTTGCCGGCCAGGTCGAACTCGTGGTCCCAGCGGGAGGAGTGGAACACCTTGCCGGGGAAGGCGCTCAGCCCCGGGAGTTCGGGGATCTGCGGGTCGGCGAGCGGTCCGGCAGCGGCGACGACGGCGTCGGCCGTCCACTGGCCGGCCGAGGTGGTGATCCGCCAGCGGGTCGCCTCGCTCTCCCAACGCGCCTCCAGCACCTCGGTGTTGAATCGCAGGTGGGGGCGAATGCCGAAGACCGTGGCGACCTCCTCCAGGTAGGCGCGGATGTCCGGCTGGCCGGAGAAGCTGCGCGGCCAGTCCGGGTTGGGCGCGAAGGAGAAGGAGTAGAGGTGCGAGGGCACGTCGCAGGCGCAGCCGGGGTAGCTGTTGTCGCGCCAGGTGCCACCGACGGAGTCCGCCCGCTCCAGGACCACGAAGTCGGTGATGCCGGCGCGACGCAGCCGGACCGCGGCGCCGAGTCCGCCGAAGCCGGAGCCGATCACCGCGACCCGGACATGCGGCACGGACTCCTCCGGCTCCCGAGCTTCGGGGGACGAGCCGGTGTCCGCGGAGGCGCCGGACGTGCCGGACACGCCGGAGCGGGGGCGCTTGCTGCTGGATGCCATGCGGCCTCCTCCTGAGGGTGGGGCGGTGATCGTCGCGCTCTCCGGGGCCTCGCCCCGGAACCCTGCCAATCGCGCCAGTAATCACTGGCATGGTTGGCAGGGTAGCCCTTGCCGCCACCGGAGGGAAGAAGCGCGACCGCTCCGGTTCCGGGAGCGTTCCGAGCCCTCGGACCTATGCTGATCGCCGTGGACAAGGTCAGAGCTGCTGCGGACGACAGAAAACGCGAGTACCGGGTGGAGGAACTGGCCGAAGCGGCCGGCATCACCACCCGCACCCTGCGCTTCTACCGCGAGCGCAAACTGCTCCAACCGCCCCGCAAGGAGGGCCGGATCGCCTGGTACAGCGAGGAGCACCTGGCCCGGCTGCGGATGATCGGCGAGCTGCTGGACCGCGGCCACACCCTGGGCGGCATCGCCGAGCTGATCGGCGCCGGCGAGAGCGGGCGGGACGTCGCCGAGCTGATCGGGCTGGAGGCGGCGATCGTCGCACCCTGGTCGGACGAGACCCCGGTGCGGCTGGACTGGGAGGAACTGAAGACCGCCTTCGGGGACCAGCTCACCGAGGAGAACACCGCCGAGTCGATCGCCCAGGGCTACATCACCGTCGAGGAGGGCGGCATCACCCACGTCAGCCGCCGGCTGATGGACGCCACCACCGAGCTGGTGGCGGAAGGCGTTCCGCTGTCGGCGGTGCTGGACGCCAGCCGGCGCACCCGGGAACACGTGGACGCCATCGCCGAGATCTTCATCGACGTGGTCAGCGAGCACCTGCTCAGCGCCCTGGCCGCCGACACCCCGCTGCCGCCCGGCGAGGCGGCCCGGCTCACCGAACGCATCATGCGGGTACGGCCGCTGGCCAGGACCGTCGCCGACGCCCAGTTCGCCCTCGCGATGGACCGTCGGGTGCACGCCGAGTACGACCAACTGCTGCGCCAGCGACGGGAGAACGGCTCGGAGGCACAGCCGGAGGACGACAGCTCCGAGGCGTAGCCGGACGGCCGAGCGGGCAGGGATCCCCGCGCCTTGCCCGTACGACGGAGGTGCCGCCATGCCCAGCTCCCTCAGCCGCCGCACCGTACTCGGCCGCACCGCACTCGGCCTCGCCGCCGGGCTCGCCCCGGGCCTCGCGCTCGCAGCCTGCGGGACCGACTCCCGTGCGCCGAGCGCCGGTTCGCCGGGAGGCGCCAACGGCGGCGGCAGCGGCGGCAGCGGCGCCCGAACGGTCCGGCACGCGCGCGGCGAGAGCGCCGTACCGGCCCGGGCGGCCCGGGTGGTGGTGCTGGACACCGACGCGCTGGACTCGGTGATCACCCTCGGCCTCGCCCCGGTCGGCGCCACCACCGTCAGCGCGGGCGCGCCCCTCCCCGGCTACCTCCCCGCCGCTCGACTGGCCGGGACGAAGGCCGTCGGCGCGATCGGCCAGCCCAGCCTGGAGGCGATCGCGGCGCTGCGGCCGGACCTGATCCTCAGCAACCAGGTCCGCGACGACAAGCGGTACGAGGAGCTGTCCAAGATCGCGCCGACCGTGCTCTCCAAGACCACCGGGCCGACCTGGAAGGAGAACGTCCGGCTGCACGCCGAGGCGCTCGGCCGCCAGGCGGAGGCCGAGGCGGCGGACGCGGCGTACCGGACGAAGCTGCGCGAGCTGGTCACCGCGCTCGGCGGGCCCGCCAAGGCCGCCGCCACCCGGGTCGAGATGGCCCGCTTCCTGGCGGGCGCGCCGACCCGGCTCTACCTCAACGACACCTTCGTCGGCTCACTGTTCAAGGACCTCGGGCTCGGCCGGCCCGCCAACCAGGACAAGCCCGGATTCTCGATCGAGATCAGCCCGGAGCAGGTCGACCAGGCGGCGGCCGACGTCATCTTCTACTCGCTGTACGGGGACGCCGCCAAGTCCGACCAGGGGAAGATCACCGAAGGCGCCCTGTGGAAGGACCTGGACGCTGTCCGCAACGGGCGGGTGTTCCGGGTGGACGACAACCTGTGGATGCTCGGCATCGGCTACACCGGGGCCGGTCTGATTCTGGATGAGATCCGGAAGGACCTGGCGACGACCGATGACAGATGACAGATGACAGGCGACAGATCACAGACGACGGATAACAGCTGACAGATTTCATCATCTGTCAGCTGTCGTCTGTAATCTGTAATCTGTTACCTGTTACCTGTTACCTGTCATCGTCGTCCGTCGCTCCCGGCGCCAGGGCCGGCGACGGAAGGACGTGGCGCGCCTCGCCGCCGGACCACCAGACGCCGACGGCGAAGACGGCCGTCGCCTCCAGCAGTCCGGCCCGGTCGAGGCCGCCGCAGTGCACTGGTGTGCAGGCCATGGACGCGATCAGGTCGGCGACCAGCGCAGCGGCCGCCGGGTCGTCCGCGCAGTACGGGACGCCGAGCGGTGCGCCGCTCTCGAAGGCCGGCCGCGGCATGGTCCAGATGCTCTCGTGGCAGATCCCGAACACCTTGGCCACACGGGCCGTCGGAGCCGCCACGGCGAGCCGCGCGGCGACGGAGTCGGTGGCGCCGGCCGTGGTCAGCCGGGGCCCGTCCGCGCCGGGGGCCATGGGCACGGTGCAGTCCAGGAGGGCCCGCCCGGCCAGGTCGGCCGCCAGCGGCGCGGCCACCGGCACCGCCGCCTCGGCCGGTACCGCGACCAGCACGGCCTCCCCGAATCTCGCCGCCGTCGCGAGATCACCGCCGCCCGACGCGCCCAGTACAGCGGCGAGTTGCCCGGCCGCCCGCGGGTCGCGCCCGCCCACCACCACCTCGTGCCCCGCCCGCACCCAGGCCCCGCCGAGAGCCGCCGCCATCGCGCCCGTTCCGAGAATGCCGATCCGCATGTCCACTCCTCGCCGTCACATCTGCTGTGACCGGCACGCTAGGCGGGTCGATGCACACCGTCCGGTACGCATCGGATCGGGCAGGATGGCCGCATGGACATCGCGAGCCGCACGCGCGAGAGCGACGAGGGAGACGGGGGATACGACGCCGAGGCCCGCGCCGAGGAACGCGGAGCCGAGGAGTACGGCGACCTGGGCGGCGCCGTCTTCGCCGCGGACTGCCGCGCCAGGCTGGCCTTCGAGGTGATCGCCAACCGTTGGGACAGCGTGGTGGTCTACGTCCTCGGCGAGCTGGGGCCGCTGCGCCCGCGGGCGCTGCTGGACCGGATCGGCGGGATCAGCCCGAAGGTGCTCAACGAGTCGCTGCGTCGGCTGGAGTACAACGGCCTGGTGGAGCACCGCCGTTACGCGGAGGCGCCGCCGCGGGTCGACTACGCCCTCACCGGGGCGGGTGCCGCCCTGATCGGTCCGATCCGCGCGCTCGGCGCCTGGTCCGCCGTCCACGGCGACGCCGTCCTGGCCGCCCAGGAGACGCACGAGAAGAAAAGGGGGATCTGACGAAACGTCAGATCCCGGAAAAGGGAAGAACGGCGGGGGTGACGGTGGTCCGCCTACCGTCACCCCCGCCGCTCACGGCCCTTCCGGCCGGCACCCACGAACCGGCAGGGCCCGGGGCTCAGTTGACGTTGACGGCCGTCCAGGTGGCAGCGACCGCGTTGTACTCCGCGCTGTCCGAGCCGTACAGGTCCGCCGCCGCGCTGAGGGTGGCCGCACGGGCGCCCGCGTAGTCGGTGGTGGAGGTGAAGTAGGTGGTCAGCGCCTTGTACCAGATCTGCGCGGCCTTGTCCCGGCCGATGCCGGCGAGGGTCGAGCCGTCGTACGTCGGGCTGTTGTAGCTGAACCCGTTGATGGTCTTCGCGTCACTGCCTTCGGCGAGCAGGTAGAAGAAGTGGTTGGCCACCCCGGACGAGTAGTGGACGTCCAGGTTGCCGACGTTGGCGTCCCAGTAGTCGGCGGACTGGCCGTCCTTGCTGGGCTGGTCCATGTAGCGCAGCGGGCTGCCGTCGCCGCGCAGGTTGATCAGCTCGCCGATCCAGTAGTTCGGCGGGTTGGAGGGCAGGTTGGCGTACCACTCGACCATCGTGCCCATGATGTCCGAGGTGGCCTCGTTGAGGCCGCCGGACTCGCCCGAGTAGTTCAGGTTGGCGGTGGCGGCGGTGACGCCGTGGGTCATCTCGTGGCCGGCCACGTCGATTTCGGTGAGCGGGGCGGCGTTGCCGCTGCCGTCGCCGTAGGACATGCAGAAGCAGTCGTCGCTCCAGAACGCGTTCACGTAGTTGGAGCCGTAGTGGACCCGGCTGAGGGCGCCGACACCGTCGTTGCGGATGCCGTTGCGGCCGAAGGAGTTCTTGTAGAAGTCCCAGGTGGTGGCGGCGCCGAACTGGGCGTCCACGGCGGCGGATTCGCGGTTGGCCGCGGTGCCGTCGCCGAACCGGTTGCTGGTGTTGGCGAACAGCGAGCCGCTGCCGGAGGTCCCGTTCTTCATGTCGGTGGTGGACTGGCCGCCACGGGAGGCGTCCTTGAGCTGGTACCGCGTGCCGCTCTGCGTGGTGGTCAGCGGGACCTGGCCGACGAAGACGCCGTTGCCGGTGCCGGCCGCGGTCTGCACCTTCTCGTGGGTGGAGAGCACCCGGCCGCTCGCGGCGTCGGTGAGCAGGACCTGGCTGCTCGGGGTGCCGTCGGCGCGCACGCCTTCGACGGTGGTGCGGTAGGCCAGGCGCGGGGCGCCGTCGGTGGCCCAGACCACCAGTTCGGCCGTGCCGGTCTGGTGGACCTCGGTCAGCGGCGACTCGTCGGCGTCGACGGTCACGCCGACGGTGGCCTTGACCGCGCCGGCGGCCTGCGCGGCGGCCTGGTCGGCCGGGACCTTCGGGGTCAGGCTCGGCAGGTCGATCCGCGCGGAGACGGCCTTGGAGACCGACTTCACCGCGCCGTCGGCCTTCTGGTGGACGATCAGGTCGCCGCCGATCACCGGCAGGCCCGCGTAGGTGCGCTCGAAGCGCAGGTGGCGGGTGCCGTCCTGGTCCACCACGGCGTCCTTGGCGACGAGTTGCTCCTTGTCCCCGAGGCCGAGCGCCTTGGCGAGCGGGCCGGCCTGGCCGTCGGCCAGGGCGAGCACGGTGGCGTGCTGCTGGGCGGCCTGGGCCTGCAGCGACGGGATGGGGGCGGCCTGGGCGGCGGTGCTCACCTGGGTCACACCGGTCAGCAGGGCGGTGGCCGAGAGTACGGCGACAGCTGCGAGCTTTCGCTTCACGGACGAGTCCTTCCGGGAAACCGCGTCTGGGCGCGGTCACGCCGCGTCCCGGGGGCCGGGTCGGCACCTGTGGGGCGGGACGGGCGCTGACGTGCTGGAACCCCGTACAGTCGAGCGGCTCGCCACCAAGGGGTGGGGGTGGGGGCAACCGCTGGGGGTGAACAGAAGCATGACAATCCAGCAGATGAAATGACAGGTCTGCCTCAGGAGTTGGCCAGGTCCCGCCATCAGGTAAAGGGCGGTCAAGCAGTGCCGGAATCGGGGCGATTCACCGCATTCCGCAGATCGTTCCCGCCCGATCCATGTCCGACCGCCTGCATCGACAGCCGTCCGCCCGCCGAACGCGGGTTCGGCGGGCGGCACGATCCACCGGCAGTCGACTTTTACATCTGTGTAGAAGTTTCCACACAGTCCCTTGACGCCGGGGTGGCGAGGGTCCGCCACCCGGCACCCTTGCTCACCCGCCGGACGTCTGCTACCAGGCCTCGGCCCGCCGCTGCTGGAACCGCCACTACGGAAACCGCCACTACTGGAACCGCCACTCCTGGTCCTCGTTGCCGGGGGTGCAGGCGACCATGGTGACCGCGTTGCCCGGGCCGTTGTTGGTCAGGCAGATCGAGTTCATGTAGTCGCCCAGCGTGTACGAGCCCGGGCTGGAGCCGTTGCGGACGGTCCAACTGGTGAGGTAGCTGAAGCCGCTGCTGGCCTCGACCTTCCCGTCCATGGTCTGGACGAGCGCCGGTCCGCCGTTGTTGCAGGCGTTGAAGTGGATCCACGTACCGGGGTCGGTGGAACGCACCCACCCGTACTGCGAGGCGCCCCCGACCACGACCGGGTTGTCGCCGCTCAGGGTGTCGTTGCGCAGCCCGAGCGGGCGGCGCTCCTTCGCGGTGACGATGGTGGTCCAGCTGCTGCCGCCGCAGGACGCGGGGCGGGGCGGGCTCTGCGGGGCCGGGGTGGTGCCGCCAGCCGTGTTCTGGGCCGGGGGCTGCGGATTCTGGTTGGCGGGCGGGGCGGGCGGGTTGCCGCCCGCCCCGCCTCCGGGCTGGTTCGCCTGACCGCCCGTCGACCCGCCGGCGGCCGCCCCACCGCCGGAGGCGCTGCCTGTGCCCGCACCACCGCTCCGGTTCCCGCCGGAGGCGCCGCCGCTTCCGCC
The DNA here is from genome assembly GCF_900199205.1 of Streptomyces sp. 1331.2. Lineage (NCBI taxonomy): Bacteria > Bacillati > Actinomycetota > Actinomycetes > Kitasatosporales > Streptomycetaceae > Streptomyces > Streptomyces sp. 1331.2. The sequence goes on from NZ_OBMJ01000001.1 coordinate 1,273,544, forward strand.
CTGGACCGGGGCCTGGCCCTGGGCCGGGACGGGGACCTGCTGGTTCGGGACCCCGGGCGCCGGCTGGTCGGGATTCGGGGTGGCCGCCGGGGTGTCGGTCGGCACCGGGGCAGGGGGCGCGGTGGTGGCCGCGGGCAGCGGGGAACCGGTACCGGGGTTCGCCGGCACGGTCACCACCACGGTCGGCTGGGCGGCGGGCGGCACGGCCGCGTCCGAGCCGCCCGGACTGCGGTCGACCAGCAGGGCAGTGGCCGTGCCGACCGAGATGATGACCGGGATGATCACCGGCACCAGCAGGGCGCGCCGGTGCCGGGCCCGGCCCGGCTCGGTCTGCGCCTGCGGCAGCACCTTCGCGACCTCGTCCGGCGCGGGGTCGCCGCCCGCAGCGGGAACGACCACGGCACCGGCCTGCCCGGCCTCCTTCTTCGCCGCTGTCCCTGCCGCTCCCGCTTCCGCCTTGGGCCCGGCGGCCCCTGCAGCACCTGCGCCCCCGCCCTTGGCGTCCCCTCCCCCGGCTCGCCCGGCGGATGCAGCGTCGGGCCGGAGCCGGATCGTCCGGCTGTCGGCGGCGGCCTTCTCCCCACCGTCTGCGTGCTCCCTGGCCCCGCCGGCGTTGGCCTTACCGTCCCCGGCCTCACCGACCCCGGCCTTTCCGGCCCCGGCCCCGCCGACCCCGGCCTTGCCGGCCTCCGCTTCGGCACCCGCGCCCCCAGCCGCCGCGCGGGCCGCCGCCGCCATCTCGGCCGCGTCCGCGAAGCGCTCCTCGGGCTTCTTGGCCAGCGCCTTCGCGACCAGCGCCCGGACCGCCGCCGGGAAGGTCTCCGGAAGTTCCGGCACCGGCTGGTTGACGTGCTTGAGCGCGATCTGCAGCGGCCCCTCACCGGAGTACGGCGGCTCGCCGACCAGCAGTTCGTAGCAGACCACGCCGATCGAGTACAGGTCGGTGGCGGGGCCGAGGGCGGCCCCCTCGGCCTGTTCCGGGGACATGTAGAGCGCCGTGCCGATGATCGCGAACGGCGCGGTGAGCTTGGTGCTGGCGAGCGCCCGGGCGATGCCGAAGTCCGTGATGGCCACCCGGCCGTCGGTGCGCACCATCAGGTTGGACGGCTTGATGTCCCGGTGCACGATGTCCTGCTGGTGCGCGGCGTGCAGCGCGTCCAGGGCGCCGGCGACCAGTTCGAGGGCACGCCCGACGGTCATCGGGCCCGAGTTCGCGAGCACCCGGTCCAACGGACTGCCCGCGATCAGCTCCATGACGATGTAGGCGCAGCGCTCGTCGCCGTCCTCGCCGCTCTCGCCGTAGTCGTGGACGTCCACGATGCCGGGGTGGTCGACCGCGGCGACCAGCTGGGCCTCGCGGCGGAAGCGCTGGGTGGCGGTCTCGTCCTCGAACAGCTCCGAGCGCAGGATCTTGACCGCGACCTGCCGCGCCAGGACGGTGTCCTCGGCCCGCCAGACCGAGCCCATCGCGCCTCCGCCGATCTTCCCGACCAGCCTGTACCGTCCGCCGAGCACGGTGCCCGCCCCGCTCATGCCCCAGTCCCCCTGTGTGTCATGTCCCGCCCCGACGGGTCGTCGGCACACAGTGTGCCAGAGCGTGCCGCGGCCTCAGCAGACCGGATACGGAAAGGAATTGAGCACGAGTGCCAGGGACTGACCGAACGCAGAGCCGGACGCCGGACCGCCCGGCCGACCGGGTGACCGACCGGGCGACCGTCCGGCCTTCAGACCTTCCGGAAGTATCCGGCGCGGTCGGACACCTCCAGGACCGCCGCGACGACCGCCCCGGGCTGGTCGGCGTGGATGGCGTGGCCGGCCTCGCGCACCGTGCCGTGCGTCCCCCTGGGGGCGCCGGAGGCGACCTGCGACTGCAGGGCGGTCCAACGGGAGCGCATCGCCCGGGGCAGCCCTTCGGTCGCACTCAGGACGGCCACCGGCACATCCGGCAGCGGCGTGGCGGAGCGGCGGCGCCGGATCTCGGCGGTGGTGACGTTCGTCAGCCGGTTCTCCGCGAGGACGGTCCGCCGCTGGTGGGAGTGCCCGACCACGGCCGCCTCGGCCCGGGCGAGCGGATCCGCCGGCCCGGGCGCGGTGGCCGCCGGGGCGGACCGGAGCAACCACAACCGGAGCAGCGCGGCTTCGGCGAGCCGGATGGACCGTGGCTGAAAATCCTCGTGCGCCGGATCCACCAGCACCAGCCCGGCCACCAGCTCCGGCCGCTGCCGGGCGAGGAGTTGGGCCAGCTGGCCGCCCCAGCTGTGCCCGACCAGGATCGCCGGACCGGCGCCCAGGTGCCGGACGAGGGCGGCCAGGTCCTCGATCCCTCCGTCCAGGCTGGGGCCGGTCGCGCGGCCGACTGCGGTGCGCTCCGGCTCGCTGGCACCGAGCCCGGCCCGGTCGTACGCCACCACCCGCCCGTGTCGGGACAGTTCTGGCAGGACGGGCAGCCAGGTGAGCGAGGAGGTGCCGCAGCCCGCGATCAGGACCACGGGTGTCACACCGCCCTCGCCCGCCTCCACCCAGCGCAACGCCCGCCCGCCGCAGTCGAGTTCACTCGGCCGCACCCTTACCCCGCCCGGGGCGTTCTCGGCGAAGGCCGACGCGATGGCCTCCTGGACGCCCCGCAGGCCCGTCCCGTCCTGCTCTCCCCGCGTGTCCTTTCCGCCGTGCACGCCCAACCCCCCGGTTCAGTCGTCTGGTTCACCCGTCGCCCTCACTATGTCAGGCGAGCCGGCGGCCGTAGGGGCGAACGGCAGGGCGGCCGGCCGTACCGGCGGGCAGCGGGCTCGGGCGCGAGCTCAGGCCGGCAGGACGCGCTTCAGCAGGCCGAGCAGCGTCTCCCAGTGCCGCGCGTCGGCGGCCGCGTCGTAACGGGTGGTGTCGGCCTGGGTGTAGCCGTGCGGCGCACCGGCGTAGACCTCCGCCCGGAACCGGACCCCGGCGGCGGTGAGGGCCGTGGCGAGCCGGTCGATCTGCTCGGGCGGCAGCGCCTCGTCCTGGTCGGCGTGGCCGAAGTACAGCTCGGCGGTGATCCGGTCGGCACCCAGGTGCGGGCTGTCCGGGCGCTCGGTGGCGAGGTTGCCGCCGTGGAAGCCGGCCGCGAGGGCTATCCGGTCCGGGTGGCTGACGGCCGTGCGCAGGGCGAGGAGCGCTCCGCGGCAGTAGCCGGTGAGTGCGACCGGCCCGTCCTGGACCAGCGAGGACTCGGCGAGCCAGCGCAGGTAGGCGTCCGCGTCGCGGGCGGTCGTCTCCGGGGTGAGGGTGGCGAGCAGCGGGCCGATCTGCTCGAACAGCGCGTCGTCGCTCTCCACGTCGATGAGCTCCGGCAGTTCGACCAGCGGGGCGCGGCCGTTGCGGTAGTAGGCGTTGGGGACGAGCACGGTGTACCCGGCTCCGGCGAGCCGGTCGGCCGTCCGCTGCAGGTGCGGCCGGAGCCCGAAGGCGTCCATGTAGAGGAGGATGGCCGGGTGGGCGCGGCCGTCGTCGGGGTGGGCGAGGTAGGCGTCGGCGGTTCCGTCCGCCGTCGGGATGTCCACGAGGGTTCCGCGCACGGTCATGGTGAGGGTGCTCCTTCCGTTCTCGCCGCAGGGTATCCGGTGGGTGCGTGCCGCCGTTCCAGGAACGCCCCCACCACGGTGCGGCGTTGAGCGGGCATGGCGTTGATCGTGGGTGTGCTGGCGGCGGTGGCGGCGGTACTGGGGCTGGTCGTGCTGGCCGCGTGGCAGATCCGGGACGAGGCCTCTGCGCGTCCGCGGCCCCGCGGGCCCGGGGTGGCGACGGGCGTCGGCGGGCTGGAGGAGCTGCACGCACTGTTCAGCCCGGGCAAGCGGATACAGGTCGAGCAGAAGAAGGAGCAACTGGCGCTGCGCGACGACGCGCAGGCCGGATCGCCGCCGCACTTCGGCGTGGACCTGGAGCGGGGCGTGGCGGTGCTGCGCGCCGGGCCCGGCCCGGGCGCGCCCGAGCGGCCGCAGGAGGACGGCGCCCCAGGAGCAGTGCCCGGGGCGTAGCGGTACCCGGCGCATAGCGGTGCGCGGCACGCAGCGAGGCCCGCCGGTGGCGGCGCGGGTCAGTGGCGGCGCCGGGTCAGTTGCCCCAGCTGCGGGAGCAGAGCACCAGCCGGTAGCCGTCCGGGTCGGCTATCGTCACGCCGAACTTGTCCCAGTACGGGTTGTGCGAGGTGACCCGGGTGCCTCCGGCCGCCTCCAGCCGGGCGGTCAGGGCCTCGTCGACCGGCGCACCGAGGTAGACGACGAACAGGTCCTCCACCGTCGGCGTGGGCTCCGTCGGATGCTCCGGGTCGTGGGTCAGCTCGAAGTGCCAGGCACCGCCGGGCGGGCCGACCATCAGCAGGTCGTGCTCACCGGACACCCGCTCGGTGGTGCGCCACAGCACATCGAGGCCGAGGCCGCCGACGTAGAAGCGCTCGGCCGCCGCGAGGTCGCGCGAGGGACGGGCCACACGGATGTGCATCGTGGAATCGATCATGTCGGCGACCATAGCCGACACCACTGACAACGACCTCCTGGATCTCCCGGTCGCACAGCAGCCGGCCGTCCTCGGCATGCTGCTCCGTCAGGACGGGCTGGTGGCCAGCAGCGCGGTGGTGGTCACCTTGTTGTCGCACTCGGCGAACAGGCCGTCGTCCAAGGCCACTTGGTGGGCTCCCGCGCCGCCCGGCAGGCCCAGGACGAGGGTGGGGTAGGCGACCGGGGTGGCCCCGGAGACGCAGTAGCCGTCGGCCTCGCCCTGGACCTGGACGAAGGTCAGCTTCACCCAGGCCTTCCCGCCCGGGGCGAGGTGGACCGGGGCGGCGGAGCCGGTGTGGGTCACGGCGAGCGGCGCGTTGCGGTCCGGGGAGCCGTTGGCCGCTCCGGCCACCGTCGGGAAGCCCTGGAGCGTGCACGGGCGGGTGGAGGCGTTGGTGAACGCGACGATCGCCGCTCCCAGGCCCGTGCCCTCGGGGCGCACCTTGGCCTGGTGGGCGTCCACCTTCAGCGCGGTGGGCGCGCAGGTCGGCACCGCCGTACCGCTGCTCGTCGGTCCACCGGACGGCGCGGCGACGGTGGCCGCTCCCGTGGACGGGGTGCCGGCCTCGGTGGGGGCCGGTGACTTGGCGCTCGGCGCGGCCGAGGCGGTGGCCGCCACCGTCGGTGCCGCGCTCGCCCCGGCCCCCGACGGCTCGTCGTTCCCGGGGCCGCACGCCGTGGCGAGCAGCGCGACCGTAGCGGCCGAGACCACCGCGACCGCGGCTCTTCGGGCCTTCGTTCCGTACCGCGTGTCCTGCATGACGCCCCCTCGGAGGATGGAGTGGTGCCGACCCGGCGCCGGCACCTGCCCGATACACACCGCCGTTCCGCCGCCGGTTCCCCGGGCGGTCGGGCGTGACAGAACGGTGACGCGACCGGGAAGAGCCCGGGACAACGGTGCCGGGCGGACGACCGGACCGTCGGTGGGGCCGGGGTCGGGTCCGGGCCGAACCTGGCCGAACCGGGCCGAACCGAGGACCGCACGGCCGGACCGAGAACGAGATGGGCCGACGCGCGACGCGCCGACGCCGGTACGGCCGGACCGCCCTGTCGACCGTCAGCATGGCGGGCGTGCGAAGTTCCCTGCGCTGTGTGGCTGCCCTGGTGTTGGCCGTGGCCCCGGCCGGTCCGGTCGTCCCGCCCGCCGGGGCCGAGGCTGCCCGGACTGCCAGGCTCGATGCTGCCGAGGCGGCCGGGGGCTGGGAGGTGCTCGCGCCCGGGGTGGCGTACCGGGAGCTGACGGTGCGCACCGCGCACGGCAGCGCGCGGGTGTACGCCGTCCGCGCCGACCTGCGCAGGCCGGGCGTGCGGGCGGACCTGCTCTTCCCCGGCGCGGTGGCCGCCCGGACGCCGCTGACCCAGCTGGCCGGCGCACGCGGGGCGGTGGCCGCGGTGAACGGGGACTTCTTCGACATCAGCGAAGATCAGCACCCGGGCGTCGAGGCCACCGGGGCGACCTCCGGGCCCGCCGTGTACCGCGGCCGGGCGTTGAAGGCCGCGGTCCCGGAGGCGCAGCGGTTCGGCTGGCGGCCGCCGCCTGGCGGCACGGTCGAGGACGTGCTCGGGGTCGGCGTGGACGGGGTGGCGCGCATCGGGCGCCTGTCGCTGCGGGGCCACCTGCGGACCGTGGACGGCGTCCGGACGCTGGGCGGGCTGAACCAGTACGCGCTCCCGGTCGGTTCGATCGGCGTGTTCACCTCCGACTGGGGAGAGGTCTCCCGGGCCCGCGCCGCCTGCGGGACCGACGAGTCCCGGCAGGCGCCGTGCACCTCGGATACCCGGGAGGTGACGGTGCGCCAGGGCCGGGTGGTGGCGGTCGCCGCGACCCCGGGCACCGGTCCGATTCCCACAGGAAGCACCGTGCTGCTCGGCCGTGAGGCCGGCGCCCGCGCCTTGGCGGCACTGCCTCCGGGTGCGCCGGTCGCGGTGGACTACGGCCTCGTGTCGGGCGAGCCGGTGCCCTTCGTCTTCGCGCTCGGTGCCCACTCCCTCCTGCGGGGCGGGCACGCGCTCCCCGGATTGGACGGGACAGTCGCCGAGCCGCGCAGCGCGGTCGGTCTCGCGGCCGGCGGCCGGGTGCTGACGCTGTTGTCCACGGACGGACGCGAGGGCAGCTCCACCGGCCTGACCCTGACCGAACTCGCCCGCGCGGTGGCCGATCTCGGCTGCCCGGACGGGGTCTACCTGGACGGCGGCGCCTCCGCCACACTCGTCGCCCGCGATTCCGCCACAGGTGGTCTCACCGTGCGCAACCACCTCGACCACGGCCGGGAACGACCGGTCCCCAACGCGCTCGGCATCTTCACCGGGTAACGGGAGGGGCGGAACCGGGCGGAACGAACCGGCCGACCGACAGCGACGCCATCCCGTGCAGCACCCTGCCCCCGGACCTCGCCTCGGCGAGCCCCCTGGCGAATTCCTCGCGGCGCACCCCGGGCTCCAGCTGCGCCAGGCCGGGCGGCCAGGTGCCCGGCGGCACGAGGACGACCACGACGGCGCTGCGAGCCTCGGCCGCGGCCAGCCAGTCGGGCGTCACCTCCGCCCGCCAGTGCGGTTCCCAGCCCCCGCGGCCGTCGGAGAACCGCAGAGACCGGACGAGACCGTCGGCGACCTCGACGGCCGCGCTCGTGTCCGGCGGCCACTCCGAGGAGGGACCGAAACCGCTGTCGACCACGGCTTCCGCCAGCACGGGGTGGAACTCGGTGCCGACCTCGACGATCAGCTCCGCGAACGGTGCCCCCTCCGCCGCCTCGCGCAGCGCCGACGCCCACTGGATCGGAGCCCGGCTGCGGACATGGGTCCGCCCCTGGGAGAACCACGTCACGGAGTCGGCGGCGACCGCCCCCGGTGGGGGCGTCGGTGGCCTGTCGGCTCCGCGGCCCGTCCGGGCCCGGGGTCGGGACGGGCGACGGCGGCGCCACGCCGCGGCCAGGGGGCCGGCCAGCAGGTCCGCCAGGAGCACGAGGACGACGGCGCCGGCCGCGGCGAACTGGATCCAGGCGGAGACCGGCAGGCCGGCCCATCGGAACCCCGCACCGAGCCCGGCGGGGACTGCGACCATCAAGGCTTTGGCCAACCGGTCCGCGTCCTCCGTCCTCCAGCCCGCCCAGTGCTTCAGGCCGGACACGAGGCCGTACAGGAAGACCGCCCCGCCCTCCAGGGCCAGCGTCACCAGTCCGGCCAGGGCATCAAGGGGCCATAACGTCATGCGCGGCATTCTCGCCCAGCCGCACCGGCGGGTCAGTGGCGAAGATCACTTGACGGGCCATCAGACCCCAGGCCCGGGTGCGATCAGGCGTCGAGCACCTGGCCGGCGCGCCTGACGACCGGTCCGTCCGTCGACCACGGGAACTCGATCCAGTCGTCCGTCCTCTTCCACACGTACTCGCACCGGACGAGGGAGTGCGACTTCTCGTAGATGACGGCGGACCGCACCTCGGCGACGTGGTCGAGGCAGAAGTCATGCACCAGCTTCAGGGTCTTGCCCGTGTCGGCGACGTCGTCGGCGATCAGGACCTTCTTGCTGGTGAAGTCGACGGCCTGGGGGACGGGCGCCAGCATGACGGGCATTTCCAGGGTGGTGCCCACGCCCGTGTAGAACTCGACGTTCACCAGGTGGACGTTCTTGCAGTCCAGCGCGTACGCCAGGCCGCCCGCCACGAACACGCCGCCGCGGGCAATGCTCAGGATGATGTCGGGTTCGTACCCGCTGTCGGCGATCGTCTGCGCGAGTTCGCGCACCGCCCGGCCGAAGGTCTGGTAGTCGAGTTTCTCGCGCACGTCGGTCACGGTGTTCAGTCTCCTCGGCAGCCGGTCGGGCGGCAACGGGAGCGGGTCCGTCGAAGGAACCGGGCCACGTCCCGGCCGGGAGCGCGGACGGGACGGGAGCGCGGACGGGACGGGAGCGCGGACGAGGCTGGACCGCGGACGGGCCTGGGCCGCGGACGAGGCAGCCGGGTTTCTCAGCGCTGCTCCTCCGGACGGTCCGCGACCTCCCAGCGGGTGTGGAAGGTCCCGTCCCGGTCGACGCGGTGGTACGTGTGTGCGCCGAAGAAGTCCCGCTGGCCCTGGACCAGCGCGGCCGGCAGGCGCCCCGCCCGCAGGCCGTCGTAGTAGGCGAGCGCGGTGGCGAAGCCGGGGGCGGGCACCCCCAGTTGGACCGCAGCCGAGACGACCCGCCGCCAGGCCGACTGCGCGGAGCCGAGCGCCTCCTGGAAGTGCGCGTCGGTCAGCAGCGTGGGGCGCTCCCGGTCCGCCTCGTACGCTGCCCTGATCCGGTCCAGGAAGCGGGCCCTGATGATGCAGCCACCGCGCCAGATCGTGGCCATCGCACCGGGGTCGATGTCCCAGGAGTACTCCGCGCTGCCGGCCTGGATCTGGTTGAAGCCCTGCGCGTAGGCCACCATCTTGGAGGCGTACAGGGCCTGTTCGACGTCCGCCGCGAACCGGTCCGCCGCCGCGCTGTCCAACCAGGTCTCGGTGGGGCCGGGCAGGTCCCGGCCGGCCCGCCGCAGCGGCACGCTGCCGGACAGGGCGCGGGCGAAGACCGCCTCGGCGATCCCGCTCACGGGCACGCCGAGGTCCAGCGCGCTCTGGACCGTCCAGCGGCCGGTGCCCTTCTGCTCGGCCTGGTCCAGCACGATGTCGACGAAGGGCTTGCCGGTCGCCGCGTCGGTGTGGGCGAGGATCTCGGCGGTGATCTCGATGAGGTAGGACTCCAGTCGTCCGCCGTTCCACTCCCGGAAGACCTCGGCGATCGCGGCGGGCTGCAGCCCGCCGCCGTGCCGCAGCAGGTCGTACGCCTCGGCGATGAGCTGCATGTCGGCGTACTCGATCCCGTTGTGGACCATCTTGACGAAGTGGCCGGCGCCATCCGGGCCCACGTGGGTGCAGCAGGGCCGGCCGTCGACCTTGGCCGCGATGTCCTCCAGCAGCGGCCCCAGGAGGCGGTAGGCCTCCGGCGTGCCGCCGGGCATGATGCTCGGGCCCTCCAGTGCGCCCTGCTCACCGCCGGAGATCCCGCTGCCCACGAAGTGCAGCCCGCGTTCCCGCAGGGCGGCCTCGCGCCTCCTGGTGTCGGGGAAGTGCGCGTTTCCTCCGTCCACCACCACATCGCCCGCGTCGAGCAGCGGCACCAGCTCGTCGATGACCGCGTCGGTCGGCGCTCCGGCCTTGACCATGATCACGATCAGCCGGGGACGCTGCAGGGCCGCGACGAACGCCTCCGTGGTCTCGGCGGCCACGAAGTCACCCTCGTGTCCGAACTCCTCCAACAGCGCCGCGGTCCGCGCCCACGTGCGGTTGTGCACGGCCACGCGGTGCCCGTGGCGGGCGAAGTTCCTGGCCAGGTTGCGGCCCATCACGGCCAGGCCGGTGACCCCGATCCGGGCCTGTGCCTGTTCGGTCGTGGCCTGTTCGGTCGTGGGCTGTTCGGTCATGGCGGGAGTCTCCAAGGGGTGTCGATGCCTGGGGCCTTCGGGGACTTCGGGGACTTCGGGGCCTTCGCTACTCCGCGGAGAGTGCGAGGACCTCGTCCTCGGGGAGCTCGACGTACTGCTCCCCGTCCGCCTCGAACGGCGACCCGGCGCGCAGGTTGAAGAGGATCCGCTCGCCGACCTTGACGTCCACCGGGTGCGGCTTGCCGCTCCCCAGGGTCCGGCCGGGCCCCACCGCCACCACCTCGCCCTTCCACCGGTCCGGGTCCTGCGGGGCCGCCCCGCCGATCGGCTTGACGATCAGGTGGTCGTCCTTCGGGCGGAAGTCGGGCATGGCACGGTCCTCTCACGTGGGCGCCTGCGGCGCAGCCGGGGCCTCCCCCACCCACCGATTCTGCCGGGGTTCGCGGTTTCCGCACCCGAGCGGCGCCGCCGCCCAGGAGCCACCGGGCCCGGCCTGCTCCATTCGGGTTCCCGGACGCACCCACGCCCGGCGTTCCACTACTTGGGCGCGTGACGGCGAACAGCCGACAGCCAACGGACAACAGCTGACAGCTGACAGCTGACAGCTTTCAACATCTGTTATCTGTCGGCTGACATCTGTCAGCTGTCAGCTGTTCGCCGCCCCCGTCCGCCGCAGCCGCCCCCGCACACTCGTGCGACAGTGGAGGCAGCGAAGGGAGCGCGAACGTGCTGATGGACAAGGTGGCGGAGATACTCGCCGAGGCGTCGGCCGAGGCGGTGGAGCCGCGCTTCCGTGCGCTGGCCGCCGGCGAGGTGATGGAGAAGGCACCCGGCGAGGTCGTGACGATCGCCGACCGCGAGGCCGAGGCGATCATCGCACGCCGCCTGCGCGAGCTGCTCCCCGTCCCCGTGGTCGGCGAGGAGGCGGTAGCCGCCGACCCGTCGCTCGCCCAGGCCCTGCACGACGAGCCCGCCGTCTGGCTGGTCGACCCGGTGGACGGCACCTCCAACTTCGTCGCCGGCCGCCCCGACTACGCCGTGATGTGCTCCCTTGTCCGCTCCGGCCGAACCGTCGCCTCCTGGATCCGGCAGCCCGCCACCGGCACCGCCTACCGCGCCGAACTGGGCGCCGGCGCCTGGCGCGACGGCGAGCGCCTGACCCGCCCGCCGGCACCGGCCGACCCCGCCAAGCTGACCGGTGTCCTGAAGAGCCGTTTCCTCGACCCGGACCAGCGCCGACTCCTGGAAGCCAACTGCTCGGCCTTCGGCGAGATCTCCCCCGGCCGCAGCGCCGCCGGGATCGAGTACCCCGATGTGACCGAGGGCCGGTTCGACTTCATCTTCTACTGGCGCACCCTCCCCTGGGACCACGCCCCCGGCTCCCTGCTGCTCACCGAGGCCGGCGGTGTCGCCGCCCGCATGGACGGCGCCCCCTACCGCCCCGAGGCCCCCGGCTGCGAGGACGGCCTCCTGGTCGCCGCCGACCCGCACACCTGGGAACTCACCCGCGACATCCTCCTCGGCACCTGACCCCGGGCGGCCACCGCAGGCCTCGCGTCACCACACCACCGGCAGCCGCTCCGGCAGGCGCTTGATGAACCCCGGCCGCCAGGCCAACTGCTCGACGGGCACGGCGAGCCGCAGCTCCGGGAGCCGTTCGACCAGCGCGGTGACGGCGATCTCGGCATGCGTACGGCCGAGCGCCGAGGCCGGGCAGAAGTGGCGGCCGGCGCCGAAGGCGAGATGCGGGTTCTCCGGCCGGTCGAAGTCGATCCGCTTCGGGTCCGGGAAGACCGCCGGGTCGTAGTTGGCACCCTCGACCAGGACGAGCACCAACTCGCCCTTCTTGACCAGGACATCACCGACCCGGACGTCCGCGAGCGCCAGCCGCGGCAGCGCGTCGCCGATCGACAGGTTGACCCGCAGCACCTCGTCCACCGCACGGCCGACCAGCTTGGGCTCCTGCCGCAAGCGCTCGGCGAGTTCCGGCTGCTCGCACAGGTAGATGACGGCGCACAGCAGGAACGCCGAGGTGGACACCGCGCCAGCGCCGAACAACGACAGGGCGACGGTGGCGAGCAGTTCGTCGCTCACCCGGTCCGAGACGTCGGGCGATCGGCGCAGTTCCGCGAACCGCCCGAACAGCCCGTCCGCCGGCTCCGGATCGGCGTTGAGCTTCCCGAGCATGTAGCCGAGGTCCTTGTACCAGTTGGGCGTCGCCCCCTCGAAGGGCACCGGGCTGGTCAGGAAGGCCACGTCGATGCCGGACATCAGCCGCCGCCAGTCGTCGGACGGGATGCCGAGCAGTCGGCAGTGCAACGCGGCCGAGTACGGCTCGGTGAAGCCGCCGCGCAGTTCGCCGGGCGCGCCCTGCGCTTCCAACGCGTCGATCAGGCGGTGGGCTTCGGCCTGCAGCCAGCCGTCGAGCTCCTTGTCGGCGCGCGGTGAGAGCGTCTTCATCACGGCGTTGCGCAGCCCGGCGCTGTTGATGTTGCCCATGTTGTTGACCACCTCCGGCGGGATGGTCAGCGCGTACTGGCGCGGGACGCCGGGGTTGGCGGTGTCCTTGAGGCTGAACCGCTCGTCCTCCAGTACCTGTTTGGCGAGCTCGTAGCTGCTCACCAGCCAGGCGGGGTCGCCGGTCATGGTGCGGACCGGTGCGATCGGTTGCTGCTCGCGCAGTCGGTCGGCCTCCTCGGGGAGCACGTCGCCCCGCCTGGAGAACGGGAAGGTCAAGTCGGTCGTGAGCTTGTCCGTCATGTAGTCCGTCATGCCTGGCTCCTTGATCGAAGCTGCGGTGAACCGGTGAGTGGAAGGGCGAGGGAAGGGCGAGGGGAAAGGGGAGCGGAGAGCCGGGTGGGCACAGGAGTCGGCTATGCGGTCCGGGCGGCCCCGGCCACGACGGCGGCCGCGGCCGGGACCGAGGACACCTCGGCCGGCCGGACCACCGCATAGGCCTGGCGGGCCGCCGCCCGCACCCCCTCGTCCCGCCCGAACAGGACCGGGGTGAGGGGAAGTTGCAGGTGGTAGCAGCTGACCGAGGACGGCACGCCGAGCAGCGCTGGCGTGTCCAGGAAGAACGGCAGCTCGGCCGTGATGTAGCGCAGTCCGGCGGCGAGTTGGAGCTCCGTCGGCGCCAGCCCTTCGCCCAGCCGGGCCGCCAGGAATCCGCGCGCCATGCTCTCCGCGGCGGTCCGGTACACCGGGTCGACCCGCAGGCCGTCGACGGCCTGGCGGTGCAGCCGCCGGTAGGCGTCGGTGGCGGTGAACTCGGACAGGGCGTGCACCCGTACGGAGTTCCGGTGTCCGTACTCCGCCACGCCCCGCTCGATCCGGCGGGCGGTGGCCCTGACCTCCTTGGCGGCCCGCCGCTGCGCGTGCTCGGGGGCGTAGCCGAAGGCCTCGAACTGGGTCGCGATCAGGAGGTCCGCGTACACGATGTCGATGCGCTCGAAGAACTCCAGCCCCCACCCGACGAGTTCGGCTATCCGACGGTGACTGAAATAGCTGTTCCCCGGACTGACGCCGATGAGCAGGTGCTCGCCCCGCTGCCAGATCTCCCGGCATCGGCGGGAGTACGGGAGGGCCTCGTACAGGCCCATCGGGGTGGTTATCGGCCCGTCGTCCGGGACAGTTTGGCGCATGCCTTGCGTCCGCTTCGCAACATGGTCGCAGGACGTGTTCACGTGGATTTACCGGGATTCACAGAAATGCACGGCAAGCAGGCGGAGTTCACCCGGATGCAAGGGAGTGATCTCCACGCCTGGGCAACGCGTGCCTGGTCAGGCCGCCCACCGCGGGTGCCGTGTGCACATGGTGGGGCTGCGGCCACATGAAGTTACCGCCGCTCTTCGGGATCTCCGCAAGCCCTGACCGGGGGTTGGCGAAATGTGATCACCGGGCGGCCGGAAACGGCCTGTACACCCTTGCGAAGCTATGTCCACGGACATTGTCGGGGCGCGATCGGATATCCGTAGGACAGCCTCCCACGCCAGTGTGTCTTTCTCCAACAGCGTCAAGGGAAAAGGCTTCTGATTTGGAGGTGGAGGAACCTCCCTGACCCGCGTCCGGCCCGCCGGCTACCCGCCCGCCCGTTACCCCGCCCGTTCCCCCGCCACCTTGCGGCCCGCGCCGACCACCTCGCGCAACAGCGCGCCGACCTCCCCCGCCGTCGTGTGCGGATTGAGCAGCGTGAGCTTCAACCGCACCCGCCCCGGCCCGTCCCCGGGAAGCTCCGTCCGCCCCACCACCGCCCGGCCGCTCCGCAGCAGCAACCGCCGCAGCCGGCCGTTCACCTCGTCCAGCGCCGCCTCGTCCGTGACGCCCGGCGGGCGGTAGCGGAAGAGGACGGTGGTGAGGACAGGGTCGTCGTGGAGTTCGAGCGAGGGGTCGGCGCGGACGGCGTCGGCGGCGGCGTGGGCGAGGTCGTGGCAGGCGTCGACGAGGCGGCCGAGGCCGTCGCGCCCGAGGGTGCGCAGGGTGACGGCGAGCTTGAAGGCGTCGGCGCGGCGGGTGGTGCGCAGGGAGCGGCCGAGCAGGCTGGGGTAGCCGGCCTGCTCGTCGTCGACCGGATTCAGGTATTCGGCGCGGCGGGCGAGCGAGACGTACGTTTCGGCGCGGCGGACCAGGAAGACTCCGGCGGCGGCCGGTTGCCAGCCGAGTTTGTGCCAGTCGAGGGAGACCGAGTCGGCGCGGGCGATGCCGTCGAGCAGCGGGGCGAGCCGGTCGGAGAGCAGGGCTCCGCCGCCGTACGCGGCGTCCACGTGCAGCCAGGCGCCGTACCGCCCGGCGAGGTCGGCGGCGGTGGGCAGCGGGTCGATCGCCCCGGTGTCGGTGGTGCCGGCGGTGGCGACCACGGCGATCGGGTGCCGGCCGGCCCAGCTGGCTTCGGCCAGCGCCCGCTCCAAGTCGCTTTCCCGCATCCGGAGTTGTCGGTCGACCGGGACGGAGACAACGGCCCGTTCGCCGAGTCCGAGCAGCGCGGCCGCGCGCTGGACGGAGAAGTGCGCGGCCTCGGAGGCGATGATGCAGGGGCGGACGCCGGCCGGGATCCCGTCCAACTCCACGATGCCGTCGAGCTTCTGGTCGCGCGCCAGCATGAGCCCCATCAGGTTGGACTCGGTGCCGCCGGAGGTGAGGACTCCGGCGGAGCGCCGCGGGTCGTAGCCGACCAGCTCGGCGAGTTCGGCGAGCAGCGCGGTTTCCAGTGCCGTGGCCGCGGGGGCCTGGTCCCAGGAGTCCTGCGAGGGGTTGAGGGCGCTGACGGCGAGGTCGGCCGCGGCGGCGACGGCGAGCGGCGGGCAGTGCAGGTGTGCGGCGCAGGCCGGGTCGGCGGGGTCGGCGGCTCCGTAGGCGAGGAGTTCGGTGAGACGGGCGAGTGCGCTGCGCCCGTCGGCGGTGGCCAGGGCGTCACCGACCAGGGCGGTGATCTCGGCCGGGCTGCCCGCCGGCAGCGGTCCGGAGCGCATGGCGGTGCCCGCGTCGAGGGCGTCCAGGACGGTGGCCAGCAGCGGCCCGAGCGCGCCGGGCCCGCCCGCGCCTCCGGCCAGGGCGTCCGCGGGGACCTCGCCCCCGGGCAACCCGATCGGCCCGGGTCCGGTCCCGCTCACCGCTCCCCCCTCGCCGCACCGAGGACCGCAGGAGCACCGGCAGGAGCGCCGGCAGCCGGCCCGACAGCCGCCCGGTCCGCCGCCGCGATCGCCTCCGCCAGTCGCTCCAACACTGCCGCCGCCTGCTCGTCCGTGATGGTGAGCGGCGGGAGCAGGCGCAGGACGGCGTCGTGGCGTCCGCCGAGTTCGACGATCAGCCCGCGTTCCAGGCACGCCTCCCGGACCCGTACGGCGAGGGCGGGATCCGCCGGGCGGGCGCCGCAGGAGTCGGGTTCGGCCGTCGGGTCGACCAGTTCGACGCCGAGCATCAGGCCCCGACCGCGCACGTCGCCGATCACCGGCAGCTCGCCGGCGAGTTCGCGCAGCCGGGCCGCCATCCGCTCGCCGACCACGGCCGCGCGTTCGGCGAGCCCGTTCGCGGCGACGTGACGGAGCGTGGCGGCCCCTGCGGCCATGGCGAGGGTGTTGCCGCGGAAGGTGCCGGTGTGGGCGCCGGGCCGCCAGCCGTCGTAGTCCTCGCGGTAGACGACGACCGCGAGCGGCAGGCTGCCGCCGATGGCCTTGGAGAGCACCATCGCGTCCGGGACGATGCCGCTGTGCTCGACCGCCCACATCGCTCCGGTGCGGCCGACGCCGGTCTGCACCTCGTCCACGATCAGCGGGATGCCGCGTTCGGCGGTGATCCGGCGCATCTCGCGCAGCCAGCCGTCGGGGGCGGGGACCACGCCGCCCTCGCCCTGGACGGCTTCCAGGACCATCGCGGCGGGCGGCACCACGCCGCCCGACGGGTCGTCCAGCAGCCGCTCGACGTAGGTCGCGGCGAGTTCGGTGCCGACCTCGCCGCCGACGCCGAACGGGCAGCGGTAGCCGTACGGGTAGGGCAGCCGGACGACCTCTCCGCCGCCGGGCAGCGGTTCCTTGACGGCGACGTTGCCGGTGAGCGCGAGGGCTCCGGCTGTCATGCCGTGGTACCCGCCGGTGAAGGCGAGTGCGCCGGAACGGCCGGTGGCGGTCTGCATCAGCTTGAGTGCGGCCTCGACGGCGTCGGTGCCGGCCGGTCCGCAGAAGTGCACCCGGGCGCGGGCGGCGAACTCGGCGGGCAGGCTCTCGAACAGTGCGCTGGTGAAGTCGTCCTTCTCGGCGGTGGCGAGGTCGAGCAGGTGCAGCGGGGCGCCGCTGTCCAGGGTGCGGCGGATGGCCTCCAGCACCACCGGGTGGTTGTGGCCGAGGGCGAGGGTGCCGGCGCCGGAGAGACAGTCGAGGTAGCGCCGGCCGTCGGCGCCCTCGACGGTCATGCCGTTGGCCCGGACCGGGACGATCGGGAAGGAGCGGGCGTACGTTCTGGCGGCGGACTCGCGGACGCGCTGACGACGCAGGATGGCCTCACCGGCAACGGGGGCCGGAGCCGGGGCTCCGGAGGCGGCCTGGGCGGGTACGGCAGCGAGCGACACGACAAACCCCCAGAAGAAGTTAGGTAAGCCTAACTTTACTGCCCTTGACCTGGCGGGATGCCCGCGGGGCCCGTAGAACCACCCGAGCGGGTGAACCTCCCCCGGCCCCTCCAACGACCGCCGCACCGAAAGGTCACGCCCCCACCACCCCGAGCCGGCCGTACCGCCCGGAGCCACACGCAGCCCTCGGTCAGGGAGTCGCCTTCCACCGGTAGCAGAGCTCCGGCCGCCCGACACTCCCGTACTGCGGCTCCCGCACCGCCCGCCCGGTGTCCACCAGGTGCTCCAGGTAGCGCCGCGCGGTGATCCGCGAGACCCCGGCGGCGGCGCCCGCGGCGGCCGCCGAGAGTCCGGTCGCGGCCTCCCGGAGCACCGAGGCGACGGTGTCCAGGGTGTGTGCACTCAGTCCCTTGGGCAGAGTGCTGCGTTCGGGCGTGCGGAGCAGGGCGAACGCCTGGTCGACCTCGTCCTGGCCGGTCGCCTCGCCGGTCCGCCCGAGGCTGTCGCGGTAGCGGGCGTAGCGCTCCAGGCGGTCGTGCAGGGCGGCGGCGCTGAACGGTTTCAGCAGGTACTGCACGACGCCCGCCGAAACCGCCTGCCGCACCATCGCGAGGTCGCGGGCCGAGGTCACCGCGATGACGTCGGTGCTGTGGCCGGCGGCGCGCAGCGTGCGGCACAGCTGCAGGCCGTGGCCGTCCGGGAGGTAGAGGTCGAGCAGGGTGAGGTCGACCGGTGTCCCGGCGGCGCGGGCGCGGTCCAGGAAGCGGAGGGCGTCGGCGCAGCTGTGGACCGTCCCGGCGGCGTGGAAGCCGGGTTCGCGTTCCACGTACAGCGTGTGGGCGGCGGCCGCGACCGGGTCGTCCTCGACGACCAGGACGGAGATCCCGGCCGCCCCGGCGCCCTCGCGCGGGGTCACGCCAGGGCCCCTTCCCGCGCGCGCCCGCCCGGCTCCCCCGACTCTCGCCCGCCCGAGCTGCAGCTGCCCGCGTCGCCCGAGCCGCCCCGCCCGCCCGGCTCCCGTCCGGCCAGTGGCAGCCGGACCGTGAGCACCGCCCCGCGCTCCCGCCCGACCTCGACGGTGCCGCCGTTGCGCCGGGCGGCCTGGGCGACCAGTGCCAGCCCGAGGCCGTGCCCGCGACCGTCCTGCTTGGTGCTCCAGCCGCGGCGGAACACGTCCTCGACGGCGGCCGGGTCGATGCCGGCGCCGGTGTCGGCGACCCGCAGCAGCAGACAGTCCCCGCCGCCGCCCGCAGCGCCGCCACGCGCAGCACCGCCATCTCCGTCGATCCGCGCCGTGACGGTGACCTCCGGCGGGACGGGGCTCTGGGCGGCCCCGGCGATGGCGGCGTCCACGGCGTTGTCGATCAGGTTGCCGAGCACGGTGATCAGGTCCCGCGCGGAGAGCCCGGGCGGCAGCACCCCGTCGTCGATCCGACTGTCCTCGGTGAGGCTCAACTCGACGCCCCGCTCGGCGGCTTGGGCGGCCTTGCCGAGCAGCAGTGCGGCCAGCACCGGCTCGCCGACCGCCGCGACCACCCGGTCGGTGAGCTGCTGGGCGAGTTCGAGTTCGGCGGTGGCGAGCTCCACCGCCTGTTCGTGGCGGCCGAGTTCGATCAGCGAGACGACCGCGTGCAGCCGGTTGGCGGCCTCGTGCGCCTGTGCGCCGAGCGCATCGGTGAAGCCGCGTACGGAGTCCAACTCGCCGCTGAGCGCCTGCAGTTCGGTGTGGTCCCGGAGGGTGACGACCCGGCCGAGCCCGGTGCCGATGGTGGAGGTGTTGAGCACCACGACCCGCTCGTCGGTCAGGTGCACCTCGTCCCGGACGGCCTCCCGGCCCAGTACGGCCGCCACCAGCGCCTCCGGCAGACCGAGGTCCGCCACCGGCCGACCGTCCACCTCCCCGTCCAGGCCGAGCAGTTCGCGGGCGGCGTCGTTGCACAGCACCACCCGGTACGAGCGGTCGAGCAGGACCAGCCCCTCGCGCACCGAGTGCAGCGTGGCCTGGTGGTACTCGTAGAGGTGGCTGAGCTCGTCCGGCCCCATGCCGTGAGTGTGCCGCCGCAGACGGGAGTTGGCGAGGTAGGTACCGGCACCTCCGAGCGCGAGCGCGGCCACCGCCACCCCGACCAGGGCCAGCAGCGGCCCGCTCAGCTGCGCGGAGATCGACTGGACCGTGATGCCCGCGCTGACCAGCGCGACCACCCGGTGCCGGTCGTCCCACACCGGCGTGACCACCCGCACGGACGGCCCGAGCGTGCCGGTGTACGTCTCGCTGCGGGTCTGCCCGGCGAGCGCCCAGTCGATGTGCCCGAGGTAGCGTTTGCCGATCTGCTCGGGCAGCGGGTGCGTCCAGCGCACGCCGTCGGTGTCCATGACGGTGATGAAGGAGACCCCGGTGTCCGTCCGCACCTGCTCGACGTACGGCTGGAGCACCGCGGTCGGGTCCGGTCCGGTGACCGCGGCCCGGACGGACGGCGACTGCGCGACGGCGTGGGCGACCGCGGTGACCTCGCGCCGGGCGGCGTCCTCGGCGCGGCCGGCGGTGAAGAGGTAGGCGAGCACCGCGCCGCCCGCGACGACCGCGGCGACGATCACCACCTGGACGACGAACAGCTGCCCGGCGAGGCTGCGGACCAGGCGGTGCGGCAGGGGAGGCCACCGGCGGCGCGAGCGGGTGGGGGCGGTGCGCTCGGACATGCCAGCCAGTGTGCACCACGGTCCGCCCGGGCGACCCCGGTGCGCCGATCGTGAACTCTATGAACGCAAACGTGACCTCCGTCACGCCCGGGCCCATAGTTCGGAGCGGCCCACCACCCGGGGCCGCCAGGACTGCAGGGCGAAGGAGCCGCAGATGTCGATCGCTGGAGCCGCAACGGCGGGGGGACCCAGACGCAAGGACCGGACCCACTACCTCTACCTCGCCGTGATCGCCGCGGTGCTCGCGGGCGTGGTGGTCGGGCTGGCCGCTCCCGGCTTCGCCGTGGAGCTCAAGCCGGTCGGCACCGGGTTCGTCAACCTGATCAAGATGATGATCAGCCCGGTGATCTTCTGCACCATCGTGCTGGGCATCGGCTCGGTGACCAAGGCGGCGAAGGTCGGCAAGGTCGGCGGCCTCGCCATCGGCTACTTCCTCGCCATGTCGACCGTCGCGCTGGCCATCGGCCTGGTCGTCGGCAACCTGCTGGAGCCCGGCGGCGGCCTGCACCTGACCGCCGCGCTCGCCAAGTCCGGCCACGCCCAGGCGGCCGCCGGCGGCGCCCAGTCCACCACCGACTTCCTGCTCGGGATGATCCCGGACACCATGTTCTCCGCCCTCACCCAGGGCAAGGTGCTGCAGACCCTGCTGGTCGCCCTGCTCACCGGCTTCGCCCTGCAGGCGATGGGCCCGGTCGGCGCCCCGGTGCTGCGCGGGATCGAGCACGTGCAGCGGCTGGTCTTCCGGGTCATGGCGATGATCATGTGGGTCGCGCCGATCGGCGCCTTCGGGGCGATGGCGGCCGTGGTCGGGGCCACCGGCACCGCGGCACTGAAGAGCCTCGCGGTCATCATGATCGGCTTCTACCTGACCTGCGCGCTGTTCGTCGTCGTGGTGCTGGGCACGCTGCTGCGCCTGGTCGCCGGGGTCAACGTGTTCGCGCTGCTGAAGTACCTCGGCCGCGAGTTCCTGCTGATCCTGTCCACCTCCTCCTCCGAGAGCGCGCTGCCCCGCCTGATCGCCAAGATGGAGCACCTGGGCGTCAGCCGACCCGTCGTCGGCATCACCGTGCCGACCGGCTACAGCTTCAACCTGGACGGCACCGCGATCTACCTCACCATGGCCTCGATCTTCATCTCCGAGGCGATGGACAAGCCGATGTCGATCGGCGAGCAGTTCTCGCTGCTGGTGTTCATGGTGATCGCGAGCAAGGGCGCGGCCGGGGTCACCGGCGCCGGCCTGGCCACCCTCGCGGGCGGGCTGCAGTCGCACAAGCCCGCGCTGGTGGACGGCGTCGGCCTGATCGTCGGCATCGACCGCTTCATGTCCGAGGCCCGGGCGCTCACCAACTTCGCGGGCAACGCCGTCGCGACCGTCCTGATCGGGCACTGGACCGGCGAACTCGACGCCGAGCGCGCCCGCCGGGTCCTGGCCGGCGAGGTGCCGTTCGACGAACTGACCCTGGTCGACGGCCACGGAGCCGGCGGCCCGACGCCCGAGGGCACGGGCGACGGTACGGGCGAGGGCTCACCCGAGGCCGCACCCGAAGCCGCGCCCGAGGCCGTCCCGACCCGGGGAGCCGCGGCCGCCGCCTGAGCGACGGTACGAGTTCAAGCCCCGAGACTCCCCCGCCCCGGCGCCACGCACCATCCCCGGAAGCGGCGCCGGGTCGGGGGTCCTTCCGTTCCCCGACTCCCCGCCTCCCCGCCTCCCCGCCTCCCGGCTCCCCGGCTCCCCGGCTCCCCGGCCCAGCGCGACGTCGGCCGCCGCAACTCCGACAACCCACGGCTCGGGCCGTCACAGCTCCTGGGAGCCGCTGACCGCCCAGGCCACCCCGCTGGCCGGATCCTCCAGCGCGAGGTGCAGATGGTGCAGCCCGGCGGCCGGCTCCTGCCAGGTGAAGCAGCGCATCCGCTCCACCAGCGCGTTCACCTCACCCCGGTCCAAGCCCTGCGGCCCGTTCAGCCCGTCCGATCCGTCCGCCCCGGCCATCGCGGCCAGTGCCCGCCACAGCCGCAGACGCCCGTGCGCGCAGCCGTGCGTACGGCCAACGGCGGCGGCGCGCACCAGCGCCGGGTAGGCGAGCGCGAACGGCAGATACCCGCCGACCACCCGTCGGCCCCGCGCCAGCAGGGCAGCCGCCAGCGGGGCCTGGCCGCGGACGCAGACCACCTGCGCCCAGGGCGCGAGCGCGCTCAGATGATCCAGCGCCCGGGCGACCCGCGCCCCGTCGGGCCGCCCGTCCGTCCGCGCCGCCGGCGCCGGCAGCTCCACCTCGCCCAGGCCCTCCCGGTTGGCCGGCAGGGTCAGCAGCGCGCTGCGCGCACCCCCGCCGGGCAGGTACTCGCGCACCCGCGCCGCCTCCTCCCAGCCCGCCGCCTCCCACGGCTCCAGCCGCAGCGGCACGCCCTCGGGGTCGGGCTCGGCACCGTACGAGAGGTCCTCGCCGAGCAGCACCCGGGTGTGCGCGACCAGTCGGCGCACCGGGGCGGGGCCGAGCAGCGGGGCCAGTCGCAGCCAGGAGTGCCGGGTCGCCAGGACCTCCCAGAGCGGACCGGCGTCATGGTCGGCCACCCCCGCGACCGTCCCCTCGCCGCCGTCCCGGTCGAAGAGCCGGACGGCCAGCTCGGGCGGCGCCGCGTAGGCGATCAGGTGACCGAGCGGCGCGGTCAGGGCCGCCGCGGTCTCCTCCCCGGCCTCGGCCACGGCGGCCGCCCGGCCCTGCCGGTAGGCGGCGAGCAGCTCGTGCCAGCGGCCGTCCTCGGCCAGGGCGCGCAGGCGGCGGTCCTCGTACGTGATCACGATTCGCAGAGTAAGGGCCGGGGCGGCGCATCAGCTGACTTGCCATCAGTTCGGTGCGTCGGGCCGCCTGCCGGCGCCACTGCTCGGGTGCCACCCCCGGTCCCGGCCCCGCCCGCGCTCGTGCTGACGCCCGTGCTCGTGCTCGTGCTGACGCTCGTGTTCGAGGACGGCGCGCAGCCGCCCGTGGGCGCGGCGCCGGGTGACGGCCAGGGTGCTGCGGTGCAGCCCGAGCAGTTCGGCGGCCTCGTCGACGCTGTAGCCGTCCAGATCCACCAGCGCCACCGCGCGGGCCTGCTTGACGGTCAGGAAGCCCAGCAGCCGGACCACCTCCCAGCGCGCCTGCAACTCGGCCATCCCGCCTGCCCGCGGGTCGGGCACCATCCGGTCCCGGCCGAGCCCGGCCGCGGCCTCCGGCAGCTCGGGCACCGGGATCCTGCGCCGCTCCCGGCGCCACTGGTCGCGCAGGATGTTCACCATCGTGGTGAACGCGTAGGCGTACGGCTGCGGATGGCCGAGGAAGCGCTCCGGGCGGCGGGCGATCCGCAGGTAGGCGTCGTGGACGATGTCCCCGGCGGCGAGCCGGTTTCCGGTCAGCGAGGCGGCCGCCTGCTGCAGCCTGGGCAGCAGCTCCGTGAACACCCGGTTGAATTCGGCGGATTGACCGCCGTGCCCGCGCGGGGCGAAGCCCTTTCCCGGCCCACTGCCGGTCGCGCACCGACCACCGCAATCCGCCATGCCGCTCTCCCCGGGAATCGGCACCCCGAACGCCCGATCAGGGCCGGCCGCAGCCCGATCGGAAGCGTTGTGACATGGGTCACATCATAGTTCGCAGCCTCACCATGCGCAGTCATTCGTGAACAATTCGTCACGGACCCTGGGGGGCGGGTCTTCACCTGCGGCTGCTCTCGCCGCTCATGGCGACGGACAGCGACAGCGGACGGATAACAGATGACGGAGTTCAGATGACAGCAGACAGATTTCATCATCTGTTAGCTGTCATCTGTTACCTGTTATCTGTCCGCTGTCAGCTGTCGTCCCTCGCCCTCCGGAGATGGATGACCTCCCGGAGGATGCGCTCGTCGGGGAGCAGGGCGGGCGGGACGGGACGGCTGACCCGGATGAGCCCGGCCGCCAGCAGGTCGCCGAGCAGCACCCGTACGACGCCCACCGGCAGGTCGAGGTCGGCGGCGAGCTCGGCCACGGACAGCGGGTTGCCCCGGCACAGCGTGAGGATGCGGGCCTGTTCCGGGCCGACCGGCGGCTCGGACACATCCGGGTCGAGTGCCGGATCGGGCAGGTCGCAGACGGCCACGGCGATCAGGTCGTACCGCTCCCCGACGCCGGTGCGCCCCCGGGTCATGGTGTACGGACGGACCAGCGGGCCGGCCTCGTCGTCGTACCAGCGCGCCCACTGGGCGGCGGCGAGCGGGTTGCGGGGGTGCCCCTCGAACGGGGCTCGCGGGTCTTCCGGGTGCCGTTCCCAGGGTGGGCGTTCCGCCGGGGATCGGCTGTCGAATGGGCGGGTCACCCGACTCACCAGCCGTCCCTCGCATGGAGTGGGGTGCTCAGGCGTTCTCCGACCAGCCAGTTCGGCCTCCCCGCACGGCGGGTGGTGCCGATCACGAATGCTCTCCTTCAGGTCGGGGCGAGGACGGGCGGTGGCGCGGCTGCGGCGGCCCGAACTGCGGGCGGGAGGCGGCACCCGAGCCCCCGTCCGCAGCCGGGCCGTCCGCTCGGGCAGCGCAGGCCCGAAGCGGGGTGCCGCGCGCCGGCCCGGGATCGCTCCCCCGAGCATCGAACGGCAGCAGCGCCCCGCCATCCGGCGGCGGCCCACCCGCCGCCGGAGATCCATCGCCCTCCCCGCCGCCCGGCACGGCCACCGGGTTCACGACACCGACGGGCTCGGGAGGTTCGACGTCCAGCTCCGGTACAGGGTCGAACCGTTGCGGTTCCTCCCCGGCCACCCCGTCGGCCAGCAGCGAGGTTGGCAGCAGGACCACGGCGGTGGTGCCGCCGTACGCGGAGGTCACCAGCGAGACCCGGACGTCCTGCCGCCGGGCGAGCCTGCTGACCACGAACAGGCCGAGCCGGTCGCTGTCGAGGAGGTCGGTCTGCTCGGCGTCGGAGATCCGGTGGTTGGCGGCGGCCAGCGCCTCCGGGCCCATGCCGAGGCCGCGGTCCTCGATCTCCAACACGTAGCCGCTGCCGACGCGTTCGCCCCGGACGTGCACCCGGGTGTGCGGCGGGGAGAAGCCGGTGGCGTTCTCGACCAGTTCGGCCAGCAGGTGGGCGAGGTCCGCGACGGCGTGCCCGGCGACGGAGGTACGCGGCAGCGGGTGCACCTCGACCCGGGTGTACTCCTCGACCTCCGAGACGGCCGAGCGCACCACGTCCAGCAGCGGAACGGGCCTGCGCCAGGCCCGGCCGGGGGCGGCGCCGGAGAGGATGATCAGGCCCTCGGCGTGCCGGCGCATCCGGGTGGTGAGGTGGTCGAGCCGGAACAGGTCGGCCAGCTCGGACGGGTCCTCGGTTCGGCGCTCCATCGCGTCCAGCAGGGTGAGTTGGCGGTG
The DNA here is from genome assembly GCF_900199205.1 of Streptomyces sp. 1331.2. Classification (NCBI taxonomy): domain Bacteria; kingdom Bacillati; phylum Actinomycetota; class Actinomycetes; order Kitasatosporales; family Streptomycetaceae; genus Streptomyces; species Streptomyces sp. 1331.2. Next base: position 1,298,599 of record NZ_OBMJ01000001.1, read on the forward strand.
CACCAGCACCTGGCTGCGGCGCGCGAGGTTGACGAACACCCCGGAGACCCCGGACAGCACCTCGGCCCGTTCGACCGCCGCCGTGACGGCCGCCCGCTGGACGGTACCCGGGGCCCGGTGGACCTGGCCGATCTCGTCGGCGCCGTCCACCGGCCGTGGCACCTCGGCCTCGATGTCCACCTCCGCACCCGCACGCACCTTCCGCATGGCGTCCGGGAGTTGTCGTCCGGTCGGCTCAAGTGCCGAGTCGTGCAGGCCGATCGGCTCGGCGACCAGTCCGCGCCCGATCCGCACCGAGATCACCAGCGAGGCCGCCACACCGAGCAGGCCGAGCAGCACGGCCACCCCGGCCGGGGTGAACAGCCCCAGGGCGTAAGGGTGCTGTCGATCGGCGGCGAGCCGCCCGGCCCGGTCCTCGACGGCGCGCAGGCCGTTCGCGACCTTCTCGGCGACCACCGCCCACCGGTCCGACGGGACGGCTGCGACGGCGGCCCGTCCGTCGGGGGCCGTGCGGACCTCCTCCTCGTACCGCTCCAGCTCGCGATGGTCCTGGCCGTCGCTGACAGCGAGCAACGCCGCCCGGTTCGCGGGGCGCAGGTCGGCGGCGGCGCCCCGCTCGAACGCGCGCCGGGCGAAGGCCGCGCCGGAGAACTCGCGCAACTGCTCGTCGCCGAGCGCCCCGGAGAGCTGGGCGGCGCGCAGCAGGGCGTCCTCGCGGGCCAACAGCTCGCGGGAGCGGGCCAGTTCGGGCAGTACCCGGGCGTCGGTGGTCGCGCCGGGGTCCTGCAGCGAGGTGACGGCGCCGGCCGCGGCGATGGCCCGGTCCACCGCCTCGCCGTAGACGGCGTAGGCCTCGGGCCAGCCGACGCTCCTGGCGAGGACACGGTCGCGCAGCCCGGGCAGGGCGGCGAGGGCGGTGCCGAGGGCGTCCAGGCGGGTGGCCGCGTCGCCGCCGAGGCCCTGGGCGTCGGCGCGGCTGTCACCCCGGTCGGGGTGCCGGGGGTCGGGGAACAGCGGGGTGAGGGCCCGGTCGGTGGCGGCGACGGCCTCGCGCAGGGCGCTCTCCCGGGCGGCGGCGGGGGCGGTCGGCGGGGCGGCCAGCAGCCGACCGACGGCGGTGCGCTCCGTCTGCAGCCCGGCGACCGTTTCGGCCACAGGGGTGAGCAGGGTGCGCTGGGCGTCTCGTTGGCGCAGCAGGCCCCAGACGCCCTGGGCGGTGGTGACGGTGGCGAACCCCCACAGGGCGATGACCGAGACGACCGGCACCATCAGCAGGGCCGCGGCCAGCCGGCCGAGGCCGAACTGGTTGAGGGTGCCCATGGGACCTCCGGTCGACCTGTCGGGCCCGGGGCGGTACGCGGTGCGCCCGGGCTCCCCGGGCCGGGCGGACTCCGTGCGGCCGCTCGGTCATCGGCCAGCCGCATGTGCGCTTCCGGCCTGGGGTGCGTGGGACGCTATCGAGGGGCCGGAAACCACCACCCGAAGATCTGAAAAGCTGCCCACGGTAGCGGGGCGATGTGTTCGAATGACCCGGTCCTGTGCCCGGACGGCGTCACAGACCGGCCGCGTCCGGCGTCACAGGCCGGGTACCTCCGCCGTCACAGACGGGTTACACGCCCTCCGCGTCAGGCGTCACCCGGATCCGCATCGGGCTCGCCGCCCGCAGCGTGATCCCCTGGGCGAGCGCCACCCGACCGTCCACCGCTTCCAGGTCGAAGTCCCGCAGCAGCACCCCCAGGGTCAGCACCGCCTCCAGCATCGAGAAGTGCTGCCCGATGCACGCCCGCGGCCCGCCCCCGAAGGGGAACCAGGCGTAGCGGTGCCGGGCCTTCTCCTCCTCCGGCAGGAAGCGGTCCGGGTCGAAGCGCTCCGGGTCCGCCCAGTGCTCGGGGTGCCGGTGGGTGACCAGCGGCGCCACCACGACCTGCGCGCCCGCCGGGATGACGTACCCGTCGATGACCGTCTCGGCGACCGCTCGCCGGCCGACCAGCGACGCCGCCGGATAGAGCCGCATCGCCTCCTTCAGCACCCGGGTGAGGTACGGAAGCGCCTCCAGGTCCGCCGCCGTCGGCGCCCGCCCGGCCAGGACGGAGCGCGCCTCCTCCCGGGCGAGCTTGCGGTGTCCGGGGTGCTTGGCCAGCAGGTGCAGCGCGAAGGCCAGCGAGGTCGCCGTGGTCTCGTGCCCGGCGAGCAGGAACACCAGGACCTGGTCCCGGAGTTCGGCCGGATCCAGCCGCTCGCCGTCCTCCCCGCGCGCCCGCCCGAGCAGGGTGAGCAGGTCGTCCGCGTCCTCGTCGCCGCCCCCGCGCGCGGCGCGCTCGGCGATGATCCGGTCGCAGACCTCGTACAGTGCCCGCTGCGCCGCCAGGCCGCGCCGGTTGCCCGGCGTCGGCCAGGTGCGCGGGATGCGGACCGGGGAGAAGCCGCGCTCCTTGATGTACTCGCCGAGCGCGGGGAAGCTGTCGTTCACCACCTCCACCGCCTCCTCCACGTCCGCGCCGAAGAGGATCCGTGCGACCGTCCGCAGCGCGAACCGCGACGTCTCCTCCGCCGCGTCCACCACCCCGCCCGGCGTCGCCCGCCAGCGCTCGGCGAGCGACTGCACCTCCCGGGCGATGGCCTCCGCGTAGCCGTCCACCCGGCGGCGGGTGAACAGCGGCTGGACCAGCCGGCGTTGGCGCTGGTAGTCGCCGTCCTGGCTGGTCAGCAGCCCGTTGCCGACGCTGGTCCGCAGCTCGTCGTAGAAGGCGTTCTCCTTGCGGAAGTTGGCCGCCTCGCCGCCCAACACCTGCTGGACGCCCTCCGGGGAGAACACCGCGTAGAAGTCGGCCCGCAGTCCGGGCGGACCGGCCTGGAACCGCACGACGTCACCGTGGTCGCGCCGGGCCGCGAGGTAGGTGCGCAGCGGACGGCGAGTGAGGTCGAACAGCGATCCGACCAGCGGATTGCCGGCCGGTCCGGGTACGGCGGTCTCGGTGGCCATGGACGACTCCTTCGGCAGGGGATGCACACCGCCGACTCTACTGACGGGTAGTCATTGCCGGAAGAAGTGTGTCCCCCTCGCACGGCGGCGCGCGGCGCCCGGCCTACTCGTACTCGGTGCCGCCCTTGCGGGTCAGGTAGGCGTCGCTGACCACCTTGGCGATCGCCCGCCCGCCGAGCACCGGGCTCCAGCGCTCGGTCACCGGCCGCACCACCACGCCTTCGCGCAGGTGGAGTTCGCGCCCGGACAGGGTCTCCTTGCCCTGGGCGTGCCCCAGCACGGCCTCCGGGTCGAACGGCCCGCGCCACAGCTCGGGCACCAACGGCAGCTCGCCGTCCAGCAGTTCGGCCGCGGGCAGCCAGCTCAGCCGCCCGTCCACGACGGCCGACACGTCGAAGGCCGCGTAGCCGGGCCGCTCGGTGCGCGCGGAGGCGCCGTAGCCGAGGTCCTGCACGCCCTCGCCGAAGACCTCGCCGAAGATGCCGACCCGCTCGGCGCCGAGGCGCTGCGCCAGCCGGGCCGCCACCGCCGGGATGTCGTACGCACGCACCGCGCGCCAGTAGAGGTTGCGTTCGTCCTCGACCAGCGCCAGCCCCTGCGCGCCGATCCCCTTGGACGACACCTGCACCTCGCCGGTGGCGGCGGTGTACGTCATCAGGCAACAACTGCCGTGCAGCTTCTCGGTCAGCACGACGGGCTCGCCCGGCTCGAAGACGTCGGGGTAGCGCTTGAGGTTCTCGATGTCGACCCAGGGCAGCAGCTCCGGGGCGCTGACGGCGACGCCGCTCATCGAGGTCGGCACCGGCGGCTGCCACTTGACCACCCCGAGCAGCTCGGCGAAGTCCTCGCCGCGCTCGGCCGCGACGGCCAGGTCGGTGCCGGCGAGCGCGGCGGGCCGGCAGACGATGCCCTGGGACAGCTCGCCGCGCAGCCGTACCGCCTTCACCCGGTTCGCCAGGGATCCGGCCAGCTTGCCGGTCAGGCCCAGCTCCTCGATCAACTCCTCGGGGAGGACGGACTGTTCGGGGATGTAGATCGCGTGCTCTCCGGTCCGGTACACGCCCTTGGCGACCACCGCCCGGTAGAGTCCGACCTGGGCGAGCTCCAGAGCATCGGCGTTCGGGTGCTCCAGGACGGTCAGCTTCTCGGCGGTGACGCGCAGCGTGGACATGGACGGACTCCTCCCCTTGGCTCGGCCGGGCCGGCGCACCTGCCGCGGCCAGGCCGGATGTACGGACCGGCCCCACTCTGACCGCTCGACCGCCCCCGGCGCGAAGCATTTTCTGCACGCCCCTACCGCGCATCTGCGCCCCGCCATGCACTGGCACGCCTCCCCGCGCGCCCGTCCCGCATCCGCCCGGTACCCACACCCCCGCCCCGTTTGAGCCATCCCACAGCAGGTCCGAGGCCCGTGACAACCCCCGCCTGTGCGAAGCGACAGAGGATTTATCGCTCGCATTTGCGGCACTATGATCGCCGTAATGCCCGCACCTGCGGCCACCCCCGCGCCCCTTCCGGCGCGCACCCTGGAGGGGAAGCACCGATGAGCTCCCGTACGACCGGCACCACCCGCAGACTCGCCGTCGCTGCCGCTGCGGCCCTCGCCCTCAGCCTCGGGGTCACCGCCTGCGGCAGCGACGGCGGAAAGTCCGGTTCCGCCGCCTCCAACGCACCCGCCTCCGCGAACGGCTCCGCGAACGCCTCGGCCCCCGCCGACGGCGGCAGCGGCGTTCCGAAGGCCAGCGGCGCCATCACCGTCTTCGCCGCCGCCTCGCTCAAGGAGACCTTCACCGAGCTCGGCAAGAAGTTCGAGGCCGCCAACCCGGGCACCAAGGTCACCTTCAACTTCGGTGGCAGCTCCAGCCTTGCGACCAGCATCAACTCCGGTGCCCCGGCGGACGTGTTCGCCGCCGCCAGCCCGGCCACCATGAAGACCGTCACCGACGCGGGCGGCGCGAGCGGCCAGCCGACGACCTTCGTCAGGAACACGCTCGCCATCGCCGTCCCCAAGGGCAACCCCAAGCACATCGCAGGCCTCAAGGACCTCACCGCCTCCGGCGTGAAGGTCGCGCTGTGCGCGAAGGAGGTGCCGTGCGGCGCCGCCGCCCAGACCGCGCTCAAGGCCGCCGGCCTCGACCTCACCCCGGTCACCCTGGAGCAGGACGTCAAGGGTGCGCTCACCAAGGTCGAACTCGGCGAGGTCGACGCCTCGCTGGTGTACAAGACCGATGTGCAGGCCGATGCTGCGAAGATCGACGGTGTGGACTTCCCCGAGGCGGCCAAGGCCGTGAACGACTACCCGATCGCCGCGCTCGCCAAGGCACCGAACAAGGAGGGCGCCGCCGCCTTCGTCGCGTACGTCCAGTCGCCCGAGGCCAAGCAGGCGCTGACCGCAGCGGGCTTCCAGGCGCCGTGAGCGACCGCACCACCGGCTCCGATCCCGACCACCCGGCCGACGGGGCTGCCCACGGGCCGGTCGACGGGCCGGTCGACGGTACAGCCGCCGGGACCACCGACGGGCCGACCGGCGGGGCGGCGGGACTCACGAAGGTCCTGCCGCGCCGCCGGCCCCGCCCACGGGCACACCGCATCCCGGTCACCCTGCTGCTCCCGGCGCTGCTCGGGCTGGCGTTCCTGATCCTGCCGCTGGTCGGCCTGCTGATCCGGGCGCCCTGGAGCGCCCTGTCCGAACAGCTCACCAGCCCCGCTGTCTGGGACGCGCTGCGCCTGTCGCTGATCAGTGCGACGGCGGCCACCGTCGTGTCACTGCTCCTCGGCGTCCCGCTGGCCTGGCTGCTCGCCCGGACCGAACTGCCGGGCCGGCGGGTGATCCGGGCGCTGGTCACCCTGCCGCTGGTGCTGCCGCCGGTGGTCGGCGGTGTGGCGCTGCTGCTGGTGCTCGGGCGGCGCGGCATCGTCGGGTCCTGGCTGGACTCGGCCTTCGGCATCACCCTGCCGTTCACCACCACGGGCGTGGTGATCGCCGAGGCCTTCGTGGCGATGCCGTTCCTGGTGATCAGCGTCGAGGGCGCGCTGCGGGCCGCCGACCCCCGCTTCGAGGAGGCGGCCGCGACCCTGGGCGCCTCCCGACTGACCGCGTTCCGGCGGGTCACCCTGCCGATGATCGCCCCGGGGATCGCCGCCGGAGCCGTCCTCGCCTGGGCCCGGGCGCTCGGCGAGTTCGGCGCCACGATCACCTTCGCGGGCAACTTCCCCGGCCGCACCCAGACCATGCCGCTGGCCGTCTACCTGGCCATGGAGTCCGACCCGGAGGCGGCGATCGCGCTGTCGCTGGTGCTGCTGGTGGTCTCCGTCGCCGTACTGGTCGGCCTGCGCGACCGCTGGCTGTCCACCCCGTGACCGCCGCGACCGTGACCACGCCCACGTGTACGACCGCACCCGCGTGTACGACCGCACCTTCGTCGGTGGCCCCACCCTCGTCGGTGACCGCACCCTCGTCGGTGACCGCACTCGCGCTCCCGCCCGCCCCCGGCACCCCCTCGGACACCTGGACGACGACCCGATGAGCACCGAGAACACCACCGGCCAGGCACTCGACGCCCGACTGCGAGTCGAACGCCCCGCATTCACCCTCGACCTCGCCCTCACCGCCGCCCCCGGCGAGGTGGTCGCGTTGCTCGGCCCCAACGGCGCCGGCAAATCCACCGCCCTGCGCGCCCTCGCCGGGCTGCTGCCGCTCACCGGCGGCCACCTACGCCTGGACGGCCACCTCCTGGAGGACCCGGAGCAGCGCGTGCACACCCCCGCCGAGGAGCGGCCGGTCGGCGTGGTGTTCCAGGACTACCTGCTGTTCCCGCACCTCAGCACGCTCGACAACGTGGCCTTCGGCCCGCGCTGCCAGGGCCGCCCCAAGCGCGCCGCCCGGGCCGAGGCGGCCGGCTGGCTGGAGCGGATGGGCCTGGCCGACCACGCCTCGGCCCGCCCCGGCCGGCTCTCCGGCGGTCAGGCCCAGCGGGTGGCACTGGCCCGGGCGCTCGCCGTGCGCCCCCGACTCCTCCTGCTGGACGAGCCGCTGGCCGCCCTGGACGCCCGCACCCGCCTCGACGTGCGGGCCCAACTACGGCGCCACCTGGCCGAGTTCGAGGCGGTGGCGGTACTGGTGACGCACGACCCGCTGGACGCGATGGTGCTGGCCGACCGGCTGGTGGTGATCGAGCACGGGATCGAGGTGCAGTCCGGCAGCCCGGCGGAGGTCGCCCGGCGGCCGCGCACCGACTACATCGCCCGCCTGGTCGGGCTGAACCTGTACCAGGGCCGGGCCGAGGGCACGCAGGTCACGCTCCCGGACGGCACCGTCCTGGCCACCGCCGAGGAGTTGGACGGGCCGGCGTTCGTCGCCTTCCCGCCCTCCGCCGTGACCCTCTACCGCGAACGCCCGCAGTCCAGCGCGCGCAACCTGTGGAAGGCCGAGGTCACCGGCCTGGACCTGCACGGCGACCGGATCCGCGCCGACCTGTCCGGCGAGCTGCCGATGGCCGCCGACCTCACCCCGGCGGCGGTCGCGGAGCTGGGGCTGGCGCCCGGAGCGGCGGTCTGGGCCTCGGTCAAGGCCACCCAGACCCACGCCTACCCGGCCTGAGCCCCGTCCGGCCCACCCGCCCGTCCGCTCTCGCAACCGACCGAGCACCCGCCCGCCCGGCTCCCCGGCGCACGGCCCCTGACCGGGTCCTACTCCGACGGCTCGACGAACCCCGATTCGTACGCGGCGATCACCGCCTGGGTACGGTCCCGCGCACCCAGCTTCGCCAGCACGCTGCTGACGTGCGTCTTCACCGTCTGCACGCCGAGGAACAGCCGTTCGGCGATCTCTCCGTTGCTGAGGCCGCGCGCGATCAGCCGCAGCACCTCCGCCTCGCGTTCGGTCAGTGCCGCCCGTTCCATGGCGGCGCGGGCGGTCGGGTTGCCGTGCCCGGCGGCCAGGCGGCGGATCGCGGCCGGGAACAACAGCGACTCCCCCGCCGCCACCAGCCGTACCGCCTGGGCGATCTCGGCCGGGCGGGACCGCTTGAGCAGGAAGCCGTCGGCGCCCGCGCGCAGCGCCTGGTAGACGTAGTCGTCGTTCTCGAAGGTGGTCACGACCAGGATCCGCGGCGGACGCTCCCCGGGGGCGCCGGGACGCAGCAGCTCGCGGGTGGCCGCCAGGCCGTCCATCACCGGCATCCGGACGTCCATCAGCACGACGTGCGGCCGCAGTTCGCGCGCCCGGGCGACCGCCTCCGCGCCGTCGGCCGCCTCGCCGACCACCCGCAGGTCCCCCTGCGCCTGAAGGACGGCGCGCAGGCCGAACCGGACCAGCTCCTCGTCGTCGGCGAGCAGGATGTCCGTCATGCCCGTGCCCGCCATGCCCGCTGCGCTCCCGGTCGGACCGTCCACCACAAGATCGTTCGTCACGAGCCCAAGCGTAGGGGCAGCCGCACGTTCAGCACCCACTCCCCGCTCCCGTCCTCCGCCGCCCCCGCCGTCGCCTCTCCGCCGAGCAGCGTGGCGCGCTCACGGATGCCGCGCAGGCCCTTGCCGCCCTTGCGCACCCCGCCCGCGCCCGGCCACGTCCCGCCCGCCGGGGGCCGGTTCCCGCCGCCCGGCAGCCGGTTGGCGCAGCGCAGCTCCAACTGCCCCGCCCGTACGGCGATCCGGACACCGACGGGCTCGCCGGGTGCGTACTTGAGCGCGTTGGTGACCCCCTCCTGGACGATCCGGTACGACTCGCGGGAGAGCACTCCAGGCAGCACGTCGGCGGACGCCTCGATCCGCGCCTCGACCGGGCTGCCGGCCGCGCGGGCGGTGTCGAACAGCGCGGGCAGCTGGTCGATTCCGGGCTGTTCGGTGGCCACGGCGTTCGCCCCGGCGGGGGTCTCGCGCAGCAGGACGAGGGTGCGTTCGAGGTCGTCCATGGCCTGGCGCCCGGTCTCCTCGATGACTTCGAGCGCCTTGGCGACGAAGGCCTGGTCGCCGACCTCGCGGGCCGCACCGGCCTGAATGACCGTCACTGTCAGTGCATGGCCGATGGAATCGTGCAGCTCACGGGCCAACCGGTTGCGCTCCAGCAGCCGTTCGGCCCGCAACTCCGCCTCCGCCAGCCGCTCCGCCGGGGACGGGCTCAGCAGCCGTACGGCCATGGCGAGTTGGAGGCGTCCGGCGGCCACCACCAGCCAGCCGTAGCCGAACAGTGCCACCGGCAGGAGCAGGAGGTAGTGCTGCCCGCGGGGCCCCGCCAGCAGGCCGCCGCCGGCGTTGACGCCGAGCACGGTCGCCATCCCGACGGCCGACCCGAGCGCGACCCGGCCGATCAGCCAGAGCGCGGTGCGCCACCGGTCGGCCCAGCCGCGGGAGGAGTCGGCGGCGATGTCCTGCTCGCGGTCGGGCACCAGCAGCAGCCGGGCCTGGATCCCCTCCGCCCGCCGGGTCGCCGGGATGAGCGCGGCGAGCATCAGCAGGACGGAGTCCACGGCGACGCACTCCGCCACGATCCGGGTGAGCGTCAGCCCGTACGTCCCGGGATAGACCAGCAGGACGACGCCCATGAAGATCCATCCGACCAAGAGGTGCAGCAGACGCGCGTAGGTGGCTCCGGCCAGCAGCGGCGCGAGGATCCTGGGCACGGCGATCCTGGGCACGGCGATCTTGGGCACGGCGATCTTGGGCACCGCGCCATCCTGCCAGTTCGTCGGCGGTTCCCGGCTCCCGTCCCGGGTGCGGTCACGCTCCCTCCCGAGAGGGAGGCGGCTCCACTCCCCTGCGGGATCCGCCGGTGGGCCCGCTGCGGTCGAATGTGACCACCGGCCGGAACTGCCGGCAGCAGCGCACCACCGAACGATCCGAAGGGAGCACGGCCGTGATCGAGATCCAGGGCCTGACCAAGGAGTACGACGACCGGCGTGCCGTCGACGACCTCTCCTTCGAGGTCCGACCCGGCGTGGTGACCGGCTTCCTCGGCCCGAACGGCGCCGGCAAGAGCACCACCATGCGCCTGGTCCTCGGCCTCGACCGCCCGACCGCCGGACGCGCCCTGGTCGGCGGCCGCCCGTACACCGAACTCGCCGACCCGCTGCGGCAGGTGGGCGCGCTGCTGGATGCCCAGGCCCTGCACGGTGGGCGCACCGCGCACGGCCATCTGCGCTGGCTCGCCGCGAGCAACGGGCTGTCGAAGCGCCGGGTGGACGAGGTGCTCGCCCAGGTCGGCCTGAGCGAGGCGGCCGGACGCCGGATCCGCACCTTCTCGCTCGGCATGCGCCAGCGCCTCGGGGTGGCCGCCGCGCTGCTCGGAGACCCGCCGGTCCTGATGCTGGACGAGCCGGTGAACGGCCTGGACCCGGAGGGCATCCGCTGGATCCGCACCCTGCTGCGCGAACTCGCGGCCGAGGGACGGGCGGTGCTGGTCTCCTCCCACCTGATGACCGAAATGTCCCTCACCGCCGACCACTTGGTGGTGATCGGACGCGGCCGGCTGCTCGCCGACGCCGCCACCTCCGAGTTCATCGACCGCCACGGCCGCACCCGGGTCCGCGTCCGGGCCGTCGACCCGACCAAACTCGCCGCCCTGCTCGGCGGCACCGGGCACGGCCTCGATGCCACCCGAGTCGACGGCGGCGCCTGGGAGGTGAGCGGTGCCGAGCCCGAGCGGATCGCCGCACTCGCCGCCGCCAACGGCGTGGTGCTGTACGAGATCGCCGTACGACAGGACTCACTGGAGGACGCGTTCATGCGGATGACCGCCGGCAGCGTCGAGTACCGGGCGGAGGCCGCCGCATGAGCACCCCGGCCGCCACCATCCCGACCCCTGCTCCTACCCCGGCTCACCAGGCTCCCACCGCCCGCTCCCTCACCGTCAACGCCCTTCGCGCCGAACGGATCAAGCTCACCACCCTGCGCTCGCTCTGGATCACCCCGCTGCTCGCACTCCTGCTCACCGCCGGGGTCACCACCCTCACCGGCGCGATCCTCCACGGCGCCGACCACAACCTCACCGACGACCCCAGCGTCGGCATCTTCTACGGGCTCAACTTCGGCCAGGCGGCGCTGGTGTGCTTCGGCATCCTGCTGATCGGCCAGGAGTTCAACACCCGCATGATCGACGTGTCGCTCACCGCCGTTCCGCGCCGCGGCCGGCTCTACGGCGCCAAGTTGGCGACCGGCGCGCTGGTCGCACTGCCGGTCGGTGCCCTCGGCACGGCGGGCGGCCTCGCCGGGTACGCGGCCACCGTCCCCGGCGCGTGGGACGGACCGGCCCTGGCGCGCAGCGTCATCGCCGGCGTGCTCTACCAGGTGCTGCTGGTGGTGCTCTGCCTCGGGGCGACCGCCCTGCTGGGCAACCTCACCGCCGCCATGGGGCTGCTGGTCCCGACGGTGTTCCTGCTCTCGCCGCTGCTCAGCGGCGTACCCGGGGTCCGCCGGCTGGTCCAGTTCCTGCCCGACCGGGCCGGCCAGTACGCACTGCGCTACGCCGACGACCCCCAGGTCGACTACGGCCACTGGACCGGGCTGCTCATCATGGCGCTCTGGACGGCCCTGGCGGCCTACGGCGGCCTGCGCGCCGTCCGGCGCACCAAGTGACCACGCAGGAACGAGAGATGGGAGAGACGATGAGCGGGACGGCTGCCGCCCTGCGTGCGGAGCGGATCAAGTTCACCACCCTGCCCTCGCAGTGGGCGGCCCCGCTGGTCGCCCTGGCCCTGACCGTCGGCGTCACGGCGGCCGTCAACGTCGCCTACGGGGCGAAGGACCACACCCCCGGCGAGGACCCGGCCGGCGGGATCTTCTACGGGCTCAACTTCGGCCACGTCGCGGTGGCCTGCATCGGAATCCTGCTCATCGGGCAGGAGTTCAACACCCGCATGATCGGCGGCTCACTCACCGCCGTCCCGCACCGCGGCCGGCTGTACGGCGCCAAGCTCGCGCTCGGCGCCGGGCTGGGCCTGCTGCTCGGACTGGCCTCCACGGCGGGATCGTTCCTGGCCGTCGACGCCACCGTCGGCCTCGACCTGTCCACCCCGGGCCTGACCCACAGCTTCCTGGCCGGCGTGCTGTACCACCCGATGCTGGTGCTGCTCTGCCTCGGACTGACCGCGGTGCTGGGCAACTTCACTGCCGCGCTCGGCCTGCTGCCCCCGATGGTCTTCCTCGGCACCACCTTGCTGGCCGCCATCCCCGGCGTCCGCGACGCCGGCCAGTTCCTGCCCGACCGGGCCGGACTGTACGCGATGCGCACCCAGCCCGAACCGGGCGTCCACTACGGGCACTGGACCGGGCTGCTGATCATGGCGGCCTGGACGGCACTCGCGGTCTGCGGGGGCCTGCGGGCGATACGGCGGTACGAGGTTCCCGGCGCCTAGCCGATGACGAGGAACGAGTGACAACCGACGGCTGACAGATGACAGTCGACAGATAACAGATTTCGAAATCTGTTATCTGTCGGCTGTCATCTGTTACCCGTCGGCCGCCCGCCGGGTCACCGCAGCGCCGGGTGCTCCGCGATCACGGTGCAGCTGCCCGGCGCGATCTCGGTGAAGCCCGCGTCCCGGACCACCGGCAGCCCGCTGCGGACGAGCTCCTCCCACGCCTCCGGCGAGGCCGTCCGCACGGCCAGCGCGAAGCCGGACTCGGCCCACTCCTTGCGCGCCGCCTCCTCCAGCCGCCACCACGCCAGCTGGGCGGCGTGCCCGGTCTGCGCCATCGTCTTGCCCGCGCTCATCTCCAGCTCCGGGTTGAGCCACAGCACCGGCACTCCCGGCTCGGGCGCGCCGACCTCGACGGTCTCCTCCAGATCCGTCCCGGAGACCTGCAGCTTGGCGAGCTCCTTCGGCCAGCCGTCCAGCGGAACCGGCGGGAACACGCGCACCTCCGCTTCCTGCCCCTGCACCGTGACCCCCGGCAGCTCGCCCGCCCGGCGCCACTCCCCGCCCCGGGCCCGGCGGACCACCTTGCGGATCCGGGCGTCCTCCCAGGCCGCGATCCGCTCCGCCCACTCGCCGTCCGCCTCGGTCACCCGCGGGTCGGCGAGCAGGGTCAGTACCGCCCGCGCCGAGGTCTCCAGCGCGTCCGTCCGCCCGGGCGGGGTGGCCCGCTCCACCCGCACGACCAGCGGCAGCACGTACTGCGGCAGCGCGTCACGCTCCTCGGCGGCCGGGGAGACCACGGCGCCGGAAGCGGCACCGGCGTCAGCGCCGGGAGTACCCGCGAGCGAGGGAACGGAAGCCGGGGAGACGGAAGCCGGGGAGACGGAAGCCTGGTCATCGAACGGAGAAGTCACCCGTCCAGCATGCCAGCCCCGCCCCGCCAGCCACTGCCGGGGCCCGTCCGTCCCAGCCCCGGCGCACCAGCCCAGCGCACCAGCCACCAGCGTCCCGACGCCCGGTCAGCGCCGGTAGCCGCGCTTCGGGTCCCGCTCCTCCGCGTCCTCGTACATCAGGAACCAGCCCTCTGGGTGGGTGGCCGCCAGCAGCATCTCCGTCCGCTGCTCCGCGGCCAGTTCCGGATCGCCCTCGTCCGGCCCGTACACGCCGAACAGCTCGTCGTGGCAGCCGTCCCAGTCGTAGTCGTAGAGGTCGGCCGGGAGGTCGCCCATCATGTCCGCGACCGACTCGGGCTGCGCGCCGAGCAGCACCCGGGCGTCCACCAGTGCCATCCGCAGCGCGATCTCCTCGGCCAGGCAGCGCGGCAGCGGCCACTCGCCGAGCGCGAGGTCGTCGGCCAGGTCGTCGAAGGCCCGGGCCATGGTGCGGCGCCAGCCCCGGTGCAACCGCCAGGTGCGCTGGGGCAGCCGGGCGAAGACCGTCCAGTCCGTGTCCTCGCCGTCGACGACCGGATCGTCCCCGTGCTCGTCGAGGTCGTCGTAGGCGGCGTCGGCGAGGCCGAGCAGCTGGGCGTGGAGGAGGCAGGCGGTGCGCGGGGTGAGCGTCCAGTCCGCGCCCGCACCGCCGTCCTCGTCCTCGGCCTCCAGCGGGAACAGGTCGGCGAAGTCCGGGGTGAAGTCCTCGGTGACGCTGATCTCCAGGGTGCCGCCGATCGCCTCGACGCCGGGGATCGCGGCCACCAGCCGGTCCGGGTGCAGCAGCGCGCCGAGCGCCGCGTTGGCGTCCTCGGCGACCTCGCGCAGCAGTTCGCGACGCTGGCCCGCCGGGTCGATGCCCTCGAAGTCCAGTTCCTCTACGGCCCTGATCGCGGCCGCGCGCAGGGCCGGCCAGTCGGTGATCCGCAGGCCCAGCACCACCGTCGCCTCGATCTCCTGCGCACCGGAGTCCTCCGCCGCGCCCGGCCCCTGTGGATGATCGCTTCGCTCGCCCATGGGGCTACGGTACGGCCTTTCCGCCGCCCGATCACCGGTCCGGACCAGCTTCCGGGCGCCTTCTCGGCCATCGCCCGGCCCCGCCTCGGTCACTCGGACGCAGGACGTTGGCAGGATGAGCCGCATGGCTGACATCAATGAGTACGGCGGCGGGCAGGGCCCGAACGCCGACGTCCTGGTCGTGACCACCAATGACATCCCCGGTTTCCGGGTCGACCACGTGATCGGCGAGGTGTTCGGACTGACCGTCCGCAGCCGCCACCTCGGCAGCCAGATCGGCGCCGGCCTGAAGTCGCTGATCGGCGGCGAGCTGCGCGGTCTGACGAAGACCCTGGTCGAGAGCCGCAACGAGGCGATGCAGCGGCTGGTCGAGCAGACCAAGGCGCGCGGCGGCAACGCCGTCCTGATGATGCGCTTCGACGTCACGGAAGCGGCGGACGTCGGCACCGAGGTCTGCGCCTACGGCACCGCCGCGGTGATCTCCCCGATCGCCTGACGCCCCGCACCGCCGGCCCGGCCCTGCGCGGGAACAGTCACCGGACCCCCGATGTTTCACCTGCGTGACTGTTTACGGTGCAACGAACAGCGTGCCGCAGCGCGTGGACGTCCTGGTGGTGGGCGCCGGGCAGGCGGGCCTGTCCGCCGCCTACCACCTGCGCCGCCGCGGCTTCGCCCCCCACCGGTCGGACGCCGACGGCGGCTTCGTCGTGCTCGACGCCGCTCCCGGACCGGGCGGCGCCTGGGCACACCGCTCGCCGTCGCTGCGGATGGCCACCGTGCACGGCTTCCACGACCTCCCGGACGCCGAACTCCCGCCGCCCGACCCCGAGGCCCCAGCCCGCGAGGTGGTGCCGGGGTACTTCGCGGCGTACGAGGCCCGGCACGCGCTCCCGGTCGTACGCCCCGTCGTCGTGCGCGCCGTACGCGCCGAGTCGGAGCGCCCGGGCTCCCGGCTGCTGGTCGAGACCGACCGCGGCACCTGGTCCACCCGCGCGCTGATCAACGCCACCGGCACCTGGACCCGCCCCTTCCTCCCGCACTACCCGGGCCACTTCGCCGGCCGGCAGCTGCACTACGCCGACTACCGCGGCCCCGAGGAGTTCGCCGGCCGGCGCGTCCTGGTGGTGGGCGGCGGCGCCTCGGCGATCCAGGTGCTGTCGGAGGTGGCGGCGGTCGGCCGGACGGTCTGGGTCACCCGCTCCGAACCCGTCTACCACGACGGGCCGTTCACCCCCGAGTACGGGCGCGCGGTGGTCGCCAAAGTCGAGGAGCGGGTCCGGCAGGGCCTGCCGGTGCGCAGCGTGGTGAGCGTGACCGGGCTCGGCCCGTCCGTCGCCTACCGGCGCGCCGAGGAGTTGGGCGCGCTGCACCGCCGGCCGATGTTCGACCGCCTCACCGAGCACGGAGTCGCCTGGGGCGAGGAGGAGATGGCGGTGGACGCGATCGTCTGGGCCACCGGATTCCGGCCCGAGGTCGGCCACCTCGCCCCGCTCGGCCTGCGTTCCCCGGGCGGCGGCATCGCGCTCACCGGCACCCGGGCCAGCGCCGATCCGCGCGTCCACCTGGTCGGCTACGGCCCGTCCGCCAGCACCGTCGGCGCCAACCGGGCCGGGCGCGCGGCCGTCAACGACCTGGTCGAACTCCTCGGAGCCCCGGCGCCGGCACCCGTCCCTGCGCTGCCGTGACGCCGCGGCGGCTCAGCAGTGAGGTGGCTCAGCGGTCGTAGTCGACGGTCACCCGGTCGGTGAGCGGGCGGGCCTGGCAGGTGAGGACGTAGCCGGCCGCCAGCTCCTTCTCCTCCAGCGCGAAGTTGCGGCGCATCTCCACCTCGCCCTCCGTGACGAGCGCGCGGCAGGTGCCGCAGACCCCGCCCTTGCAGGCGAACGGCAGGTCGGGGCGGGAGCGCTGGGCGCCGTCCAGGATCGAGCGGTCGCACGGGAGGGAGAGGGTGCTGCCGCGGCCGTCGAGGACGACGGTGACCTCGCTGTGCGCGCCGTCCGACGCGCCGTCGCGGTCCGTCCCGTCCCAGTCCTCGTCGCGCTCCGGGAGCGGCTCGTCCTCGGCGTGGAACAGCTCCTGGTGCACGCGCTCGGCCGGGACGTCCAGCTCGGCGAGCAGTTCCTTCGCCCCGGCGACCATGCCGAACGGGCCGCACAGCCACCAGTGCCCGACGCTCCCGACGTCCACCAGCGCCGCCAGCAGCGCCCGCACCCGGTCCGGGTCCAGGCGGCCGCTGAGCAGTTCGGCGTCCCTGGTCTCCCGGGAGAGCACGTGGACCAGCTGGAAGCGGCCGAGGTAGCGGTCCTTCAGGTCCGCCAGCTCGTCGGCGAACATCACGGTGTCGCTGCGGCGGTTGCCGTAGAGCAGGGTGACGGTGGAGCGGCGGTCGGCGGCCAGCACGGAGCCGGCGATCGACAGCATCGGGGTGATGCCGGAGCCGGCCGCGAGCAGCACGTGGTCGGCCGGGACGCCGAGTTCGGGGGTGAACAGGCCCGAGGGCGTCAGGACCTCCACCTCCTCGCCGGGCCGCGCCTCGCGCACCAGCCAACGCGAGAACAGCCCGCCGGGCACCTCCCGGACGGCGATCCGCAGCGGACCGCCGACGGGGGCGCAGATCGAGTACGAGCGGCGCTCGTCGGCGCCGTCCACCAGCTTGCGCAGCGTCAGGGTCTGCCCGGGGCGGAAGGCGTACTCCTCCGCCAGCCCGTCCGGAACCGCGAAGGTCACCGCCACGGCGTCCTCGCAGAGCCGCTCCACCCGGTCGATCCGCAGCCGGTGGAAGGTGGGGCGGCGGGCGGGGCGGATGCCGGTGCCCTGGGTGTCGGCGGCGGAAGCGGCGGGCATTCAGATCTCCTTGACGCGTTCGAAGGGCTCCCGGCAGGCGCGGCATCGCCAGAGCGCCTTGCAGGCGGTGGAACCGAAGCGGGACAGCTCCTCCGTCTCCGTGGCACCGCACTGCGGGCAGGGCACGGGGGTCGCTGCTCCGGGGCGGGACGCGGCCCCGGTACTGGACGCGCGCTCGGCACCGGGCTCGGCGCGGGTCGGGCCGAGGGTGAGCGGGACGGGCCCGGTCGACCCGACGGCGGAGGTCGGGCGCGGCGGGGCGATGCCGGCCTCGGCGAGCTTGCGGCGGCCCGCCTCGGTGATCAGGTCGGTGGACCACGGCGGGTCCAGCCGCAGCCGTACCCGGACCTGCGGGTACCCGGCCGCCCGCAGCCGGCGGTCCACGTCGGCGGCCATCTCGGCGACGGCCGGGCACCCCGAGTAGGTCGGGGTCAGCCAGGCGGTGACCGCCCCGCCGGCGCCGTCCACGTCGATCCCGGCCAGCACGCCCAGGTCGGCCAGGGTGAGCATGGGCAGTTCCGGGTCCGGGACGGCCGCGGCGACCGCCCAGGCCAGGTCGCGGGTCGTCGGGCCCACCGGCTCCGCCGCCGCGCCGCCCGTCACCACGCCGCTCGCCACCGCCTCGCCCGTCACCACGTCGCCCCCGGGTGCGCCCGGGCCACCACCTGGAGTTCGGCGAGCAGCAGGCCCAGGGCCTCGGTGTGCACGCCGTCCCGACCGGCCCGGCCGAGGACGGTGGCCAGCGGCGGAACGTCCGGCACGGCCAGCCCGGCCTCGGCGAGGACGGCGGAGAGCACCTTCAGCACCGGTTCGCGCAGGGTCGCCGGGTCGACACCGACCCGCAGCTCCACCGGGTGCGCCGTGAACAGTTCCTCCAGCAGCGGCCAGACGGCGTCCAGGCCGGCCTGCATCCGCTCGGCGGAGTACGGCGTGCCGTCGCCGAGGCGCAGCGTCCAGGCGGTGGCGTACTCGCGGTGGTACGCCAGCTCCTTGACGCCACGGGCGGCGACCGCCGCCAGCACCGGGTCGGGGTGCGCGCTCAGCGCCTCGTACAGGGCTCCGCGCGCGGTGGCGAACAGCAGCAGCCGGGCGACCGTGTGGGCGAAGTCGCCGTTCGGCGTCTCCACCAACCGGACGTTGCGGAACTCGTGGTCCTCACGCCAGTACGCCAGGTCGTCCTCGGTACGGCCGGAGCCGTCCGCCTGGCCGGCCCGGGTGAGCAGCAGGCGGGACTGGCCGAGCAGGTCGAGGCCGAGGTTGGCCAGCGCGACCTCCTCCTCCAGCTCCGGGGCCCGGGTGCACCACTCGATCAGCCGCTGGGCGAGGACCAGGGCATCGTCGCCCAGCATCAGGCAGTAGGCGGCGAGGTCGGCGCCGTCCAGGCCGGCGGGCAGGGTGGTGTCCACGCCGAGCAGCGGGTCGGCGAAGCCCGTCCCGTACGCCCAGCGGCCCTCGCCCTCGGGGCCGGGGGTGGCCTCGGCGAGGCTGAGGTAGACGTGGTCGTCGTGGTCCGTGTGCTCCGCGTGGTGGGCGTGTTCCGCGTGGTGGGCGCCGGCGGTGGTGGCGCTGTGGTCCTGGTCCTGCATGGCGGTTCCCCCGTCAGATGTGCGGGACATCCTCGGGGATGTCGTAGAAGGTCGGGTGGCGGTAGACCTTGTCGCCGCTGGGCTCGAAGAAGGGGTCGCGCTCGTCCGGGGTGGAGGCGGTGATCGCGTCCGAGCGGACCACCCAGAGGCTGACGCCCTCGTTGCGGCGGGTGTACAGGTCACGCGCGGCGAGCAGGGCCATCCGGTCGTCGGCCGCGTGCAGCGAGCCGACGTGGACGTGGTTCAGCCCGCGCCGGGGACGCACGAACACCTCGTACAGCGGCCATCCGGCCTTGGACTCGGTCACTTTCCGTTCTCCTGTTCGGTGACGTGCTGCTCGACGGCGTCCGCGTCCTGCCCGGCAGCGGCGATGTCCTGCCCGGCAGCGGCGGCCTGCTGCTCGGCGGCGCGCTTGGCCGCGTAGGCGACGGCCGCCTCGCGGACCCAGGCGCCGTCCTCGTGGGCGGCGCGGCGGCGTTCGATCCGCTGGGCGTTGCAGGGGCCCTGGCCGCGGATGACCCGGTTCAGCTCGGACCAGTCCGGCTCGCCGAAGTCCCAGCCGCCGCGCTCCTCGTTCCAGCGCAGCTCGGGGTCGGGGAGCGTGACGCCCAGGTGCTCGGCCTGCGGGACGGTCATGTCGACGAAGCGCCGGCGCAGCTCGTCGTTGCTGTGCCGCTTGATCCGCCAGGCCATCGACCGGGCGGAGTTCGGCGAGTCGGCGTCCGAGGGGCCGAACATCATCAGCGACGGCCACCACCAGCGGTCCACGGCGTCCTGGACCATCCGGCGCTGGGCCTCGGTGCCGCGCATCAGCGTCATCAGGAGCTCGTAGCCCTGGCGCTGGTGGAAGGACTCCTCCTTGCAGATCCGCACCATCGCCCGGGCGTACGGGCCGTAGCTGCAGCGGCAGAGCGGGACCTGGTTGCAGATCGCCGCGCCGTCCACCAGCCAGCCGATCACGCCGACGTCGGCGAAGGTGAGGGTCGGGTAGTTGAAGATCGAGGAGTACTTCTGGCGGCCGGAGATCAGCTTCTCGGTGAGCTCGGCGCGGTCGATGCCCAGGGTCTCGGCGGCGGCGTAGAGGTAGAGGCCGTGGCCGGCCTCGTCCTGGGCCTTGGCGAGCAGGATGGCCTTGCGGCGCAGGGACGGGGCCCGGGTGAGCCAGTTGCCCTCGGGCTGCATGCCGATGATCTCGGAGTGGGCGTGCTGGGCGATCTGGCGGATCAGGGTGGCCCGGTAGGCGTCGGGCATCCAGTCCCTGGGCTCGATCCGCTGCTCGGCGGCGACTACCGCCTCGAACCGGTCCTCCGGCGTCTGCGCGGGGACCGCCTCGGCCACCTCTGCTGTCACCACGGCCACCTCTCGTGTCACTGCCGTTGCCGTTGCCGCTGCCACTGTCACTGCCGTGTCCGGCCCGGCCGATCCTTCAACCGACTGACCGTTCGGTCGGTACCATTCTGCGCGGCGGGGCGGAGGGATGGCAAGGCGCGGAGGCGGGTAACAGATAACAGCTGACAGATTTCGAAATCTGTCAGCTGTTATCTGTCATCTGTTACCTGTTCGCTGCTACCTGTTCGCCGTTATTCGTTCGCTGTCACCTGTTCGCTGCCGGTCGACCGCTTGCCCGTCGTGCACTCACCCCTCTGCACGGTCACGCAGTCGTGGCAGCGGGACGGCGAGGAGCGCGGCCAGCAGGGCGACCCGGGGGCCGATCTGGTCCAGCCGGACGTACTCGTGCCGGGCGTGGGCGCCGGCACCGACTGCGCCGAAGCCGTCCAGGGTCGGAAGCCCACGGGAGCCCGGCAGATTGGTGTCCCCCGCCCCACCCGCCGGGGCGCCGTCCAACTGCTGCCCGAGCACCGCGGCGAGCGAACGCACGTGCCGCAGCAGCGGATTGCCGGTCCGCTCGGGCCATGCCGGGCGGCTGGACAGCACCTCCGTCCGCACCCGGGCACCCGGACGCAGCGCGGTGAGCCGGGCGAGGTGGTCGAGCGTACGGCGCTGCGCCTCGGCGGTGGCGAACCGCAGCCCGAGCTCGGCCTCGGCCCGGCCCGCGACCACGTTGGCCCGCGAACCCCCGCTGATCCGACCGGCGTTGAGCTCGGTACCGGGCTGGCCGGCCAGGCCGCGGACGAGGACCAGCTGGTCCACCAGCTCGTCGACCGCCGACACCCCGTCGTGGGCGTCGTTGCCCGCGTGCGCCTCGCGCCCGGTCACGGTGAGCCGGACCCTGGTGCTGCCGCGCCGCGCGGTCTTCAACCGGCCGTCGGGGTGCGGCGGTTCGAGGCCCAGTACGGCCACCGCGCCGCGCAGTTGGCGTTCGACCAGGCGCCGGCCGTCCGGGCTGCCGACCTCCTCGTCGGAAACCACGACCAGCCGCACGCTCCGGTGCGGCCGCTCCCCCAGATCGGCGAGCAGCGCCAATGCGCCTTCCAGGATGGCGAGTCCGCCCTTCATGTCGACCACGCCGGGGCCGGTGAGCCGGCCGTCCTGCTCGGCGACCGGCCAGTCCGCCAGGGTTCCGACCGGCCAGACGGTGTCGTGGTGGCCGACGATCAGCAGGTGCGGCAGGGACTCGTCCCTCCCCTCCCACTCCAGGACGAGGTGGTCCCCCGCCGGGCCGGGTTCGCGACGGGCGGTGGCACCGGTGGCGCGGAAGCCGGCGGCCAACTCCTCGGCGAGGGCGTCGAGTCGGGGGGCGTCGCCGCTGGGCGACTCGATCCGGGCCAGGTCGGCGCAGCGGCGCCGGACGGCCCCGGCGAGGGTACGGGCGCGGGCGCTGAGCGCCTGCGGCAGACCGGGCAGCGCCGCGGTGACCGGAAGGTTCGTGACCGGAACGCTCGCGCCGGGGGCGACCGTCACTCTCGCCGCGGGTGTCTGCACGGTCGCCGGTTGCACCGCGGGCGACGTCATTGTCGCCGGTTGCACAGCAGGTGTCTTCACGGTCGCCGGTTGCACAGCAGGTGCCTTCACAGCGGGCGACTTCAGGGCGGGACCGTTCGCCATCGCGGAGTTCCCGGCGACAGCGTTCGCCTCGGTGGCAGCCGCGGCAAGGGCCTCCCCATCAGCGGCGGCGGGGACGGAGGCCTGGGCTCGGTCGGGTTCTGCGGCGGCACCCGGTGCCGCGGGCGACCCGACGATCTGGGGACTCAACGCTCGCCTCCGCGGCCGCCGCCGGTATTCAGCGGCCGGACCGGCCGACCGATCCCGCCCGGGTGCCAGGCCCGGCCGGATCGCACCGGTCGGCCGGGATGACCTGCGGTCCGCCCCTGCGGCCCGTCTGGCCCAAGTGTGGTGGAACGGCTGGGCGGCGTGCTTGGCATTGCGTCCTCCTCGCTCGATCCGGTGGCCCCGGTCCGCCCGGAGCCCCGTGGACGGCGGCCTCCTTGCGGTGGGCGCGTGGCCGAACCACCGCAGGGAAGCCGAGATGTGAGCCTAGAAGAACCGTTCGGTTTCCTGCGAGGTGGCCCTGCTCCCAACGTGCCGGTACGAGCCCGACCTCGGACACCCGTCGGGGAACGGCGACGGGCGCACGGCACGCGGGCCTGGATCGGCGCGCGGGCGCGGTCGCCGGATCGCGCCCATCTCCACCATGGACCCGCCGCCGGAGTTCGGCAGCGCAAACCGCCAAGGCACGGCAATTCCACGCCGGATGGGTGACATCGGCTCAGCATGCGGTACGAACCGGGAGCACGCGACGGCTCAGGAAAGCCCGGCCATCGGACCGGCCTGACTCCGGGGGAACCTCCGGGGAACACCCGCGTGAACACGGGCCGGTGGGATGCCCCGACGAGCCCCGCCGTGCACCGTCGGACGCAAGCACGGCGCTCAGGCGCCGTCTCCGACCAATCCCGCATCGCGCGCCAGCAACGCGGCCTGGACCCGGTTGCCGACGCCGAGCCCGGTCAGGATCCGGCTGACGTGCGCCTTGACCGTACTCTCCCGCATCCCCAGCACGCCCGCGATCTCCGCGTTGGAGAGCCCGTCGGCGAGTTCGCGCAGTACGTCGGTCTCGCGCGGGGTGAGCCCGGCGACCCGGCCGCGGGCGGCGACCGACCTCGGCGCGCCGACCCGGTGGTACCGGTCGATCAGGCGTCGCGCCGCCGCCGGGTGCAGCATCCCCTGCCCGCCGGCGACGACGTGCACGGCCCTGGCGATCTCGGCGGGTGGGGTGTCCTTGAGCAGGAAGCCGTCGGCCCCGGCGGCGAGCGCCTGGTACACGTACTCGTCCAGGTCGAAGGTGGTGAGCGCGATGACCCTCGGGGCGTCCGGCAGTTCGCGCAGGCGCCGGGTCGCGGCGATGCCGTCGAGCCGGGGCATCCTGATGTCCATCAGCGCGACGTCGATCCGCCGGCTTCCGGCGAGTTCGACGGCCTGGAGGCCGTCCGCCGCTTCCGCGACCACGGTGAGCGCCGGGTCCTGGGCGAGCAGGTCGACCAGGCCGAGGCGGACCAGTGCGTCGTCGTCGACCACCATCGTTCGGATCATGGGACGTCCTTCGGCTGCTGTGGCGGCCGGCTCGGTCGCTCCGGCCCCTGCGGTCGTGGGGGCGGTCCACCGGTACCAGGCCTGGGCCCAGGCACCGCAGCCGTAGCCGGAGTCGGAGTCGGAGCCGCCACCGGCTCCGGTACCGGCCGCGGCAGGCGCTCCGACGCGGGTAAGCGAGCGGAGAGCCGGAAGCCACCGCTGCCGTCCGGGCCGGCGTCGAGGTGACCGCCGAGCGCCGCGACCCGCTCGCTCAGCCCCACCAGGCCGTATCCGCTGCCGCCGACCGGCTCCTCGGGAAGAGCCGCGCCCGGGCCGTTGCGCACCTCGACGGTGGTCGTCGGTGCCCCGTAGCCGACCCGGACGATGACGGGCGCGGCGGGAGCGTACTTGCGGGCGTTGGTCAACGCTTCCTGGACCAGGCGGTGCACGGCCAGGCGGTGGGTGGTCGGGACGGTCTCCGAGTCCCCGGAAAGGGCCAGTTCGACCTGCTGGCCGGCCTGGGTGGCCTCGTCGACGAGTTCGGTGAGGTCGCGCAGGGCGGGCGCCGGGACCGGAGCGGGCCCGCCGGACACCTCGGGCTCAGCCCCGGTGGCTCGGGCGTCATGCGTCGGCGGGTCGGCGCGCAGCGCTCCCAGGACGTCGCGCAGGTCGTCGAGCGAGCGGGCGGCGGTGGTGCGCAGCAGTTCGAGGCGGTGGGTGAGCCGGTCCTGGTCGGCGGCGAGGGTGCCGGCCCGGGCCTGGTCGCGCAGGACCCCGGCGTGCAGCACCAGCAGGCTGAGCCGGTGGGCCAGCACGTCGTGCATCTCCCGTGCGATCCGGCCGCGTTCGGCGGCCCTGGCCTGGTCGGCGCGCAGCTCGCGCTCGCGGCGCAGCGCGTCGACCTGTTGATGGAGGGTGCGGATCAGGGCGCGTCTGCCGTGCAGCCACAGGCCGAAGGACAGGGTGGCGGCCTGGACGAGGAGTTGGGATCCGGTGGTACCGGCCCAGCCGACCAGCGACTCGGCGCCGGTCGCGCTGCCCACCGCGATGATCGCGCCGCCCACGACCGCCGGGCCGGGGCGGCCGAGATGGGCGAGGTGGAAAACGCTGAACAGGCCGGGGAAGGCCCGGTTGAGCAGCCCGCCGGTGAGCACCGGCAGTACGGCGGAGGCGACGGGGTAGCGGCGTGCGAACAGCAGCGAGAGCGAGGCGAGCGCGGCCACCACCGTTCGCGGCACGCGCAGCGGCCCGTCGGAGTGCAGCCACTGGGCCAGGGCCTCCTCGGCGGTGAGGCCGAGCACGCCCAGCAGCAGCAAGGTGTCGGTCCACGGCCGGTGTTCAGGGCCGTACCACCCGAGCGGCATCCTGCGCATGGAACTCCTCCCTCCTCGCTCCGCCCGTCGTTCGGACCGTCGTTCGGTCCATCGGGCTCGATGCTAGGGCCTGTCCGGCGGATCTTGTCGGATCAGCGCGCGGCGGCGGGCGCCCGTCTGGGCGTGCGCCCGAATCGCCCTCGTACTGGGTGTACTTGGACGATTCGGGCGTGCGTCCAGGCGGGATGATCCGGCGTCGTGCGCCCGGCAAGATCCGCCGGACAGGCCCTAGGGGCGGCCGGCTCCGGGGCGCCTCTGTCTTCCGGGTTCCGGCACCCTCGACTTTCGTCGGGGGCCGGCGCCGCTGACCGGCCGATTCCCGGCGCACCCGCGTTGCCTAGCGTCGACGGCATGACGAACGAACAGCTCCGACACCTCGCCGACTACCTTGTCCCGCAGCGCAGTTCACCCTACGGCGACGGCAGGGACCACCTGCTGTTCCTCGCCGAGGCCCTGCGCACCTTCCGTGACACCGGCGCGCTGGCCCCGAGCGGCGCCGATCTGGTGAACGCCCTCGTGGTGCCGGTCACCAGCCGCCCGAACCGTCCGATCTCGGTGCTGGAGGTCGGCGCCGGCACCGGTGTGGTGACCCGCCGGCTCGCCCGGATGCTGCGCCCGGGCGACCGCCTGCACGTCGTCGAGGCGAACCCGCGGTTCGCCGAACGGCTGCGGGACGACCCGGTGCTGGCCGCGCGCCACCCGGGCGTCGGGCTGCGGCTGTCGGCCTGCCGGGTCGAGCAGCTGCCCGAGCAGTCCAGGCGATCCGGCGAGGCCGAGCAGTCCGGCCGGCCCGAGCAGTCCGGCGAGTCCTGGGAGCGGTACGACGTGATCGTGTCCGGGCTGCCGTTCACCAACTTCACGCCCGAGCAGGTCCGCGACATCCTCGATCTCTACCTGCGGCTGCTGGCCCCCGGCGGCGAGCTGACGTACTTCGGCTACCTGGGGACGACGACGGCCCGCACCCTCGTCTCGGGGCCCCGCCGCGGTGCCCGGCACCGGGCGGTGGTCCGGCTGCTGCGGCAGTTCGAGGCGGCGTACGGGCTCGGCGAGCGCACGGTGTGGCGCAACCTTCCGCCCGCCCGCGCGTACCTCCTCCGCTCCCACCAGCGCCCCGACGGGCTACCGGGCCGAACAGATGACAATCGACAGATTTCAACTTTCAGATAACAGACGACAGCGAACAGATTTTGAAATCTGTTCGCCGTCGTGTCATAGTGACACCCGGGCCACCCTGCCCACGCCCCGCCGTCACCCCGGCGTCGCGCCCGCCCCCGGTCCCTGGAGTCACCGTGTCCTCGACCACCCGCCCCACCCAGCGCCGCCTCGGCGCCGCCGGCCCCGTCACCTCGGCCCTCGGCCTCGGCTGCATGGGCATGTCCGACCTGTACGGCCCGGCCGACGAGGCCGAGAGCATCGCCACCATCCACGCCGCCCTCGACGCGGGCATCACCCTGCTCGACACCGGCGACTTCTACGGCATGGGCCACAACGAACTGCTCATCCACGAGGCACTGCGCGGGCGCGACCGCGAGAGCGTGCAGATCAGCGTGAAGTTCGGCGCCCAGCGCAGCCCGGACGGCCAGTGGCTCGGCTACGACGCGAGCCCCGCCGCCACCAAGACGGCGCTCAGCTACACCTTGCGCCGCCTGCGCACCGACCACATCGACGTCTACCGCCCGGCCCGCCTCGACCCGAACGTCCCGATCGAGGAGACCGTCGGCGCCATCGCCGACCTGGTGAAGGCCGGCTACGTCCGCCACATCGGCCTCTCCGAGGTCGGCGCCGACACCCTGCGCCGCGCCGCCGCAGTCCACCCGATCAGCGACCTGCAGATCGAGTACTCGCTGCTCAGCCGCTCGATCGAGGCTGCCGTCCTCCCCACCGCCCGCGAACTCGGCATCGGCATCACCGCGTACGGCGTGCTCTCCCGCGGCCTGCTCAGCGGCCACTGGAACCAGGAACGCGCGCTCACCGGCACCGACTTCCGCAGCCACAGCCCACGCTTCCAGGGCGAGAACCTGACCCACAACCTCGCACTGGTCGAGGCGCTGCGCACGATCGCCGCCGCCAAGGAGGCGACCGTCGCCCAGGTCGCCATCGCCTGGGTGGCCTCGCGCGGGCAGGACGTCGTGCCGCTGGTCGGCGCCCGCCGCCGGGAGCGCCTGACCGAGGCCCTCGGCGCCCTGGACGTCACGCTGACCGCGGCGGACCTCGCCGCCATCGAGGCGGCCGTCCCCGCCGGCGCCGCCGCAGGCGACCGGTACGCTGCCGCCCAGATGGCCCATCTGGACAGCGAGCGCTGAGCAGCCCGGCCCGCTGCTCCGGCCCGCCCCGCCGGAGCACAGCACCACCCGATCGAACGACCCTAAGGACGGACCACCCCGTGACCACGGACACCACACTCACCGCCGAGCAGGTCCTCATCGCGGCGGAGGACGTCCTCCGGCGGTTCGGCCCGGCCAAGGCCACCGTCGTGGACGTCGCCCGCATCCTCGGCGTCAGCCACAGCAGCGTCTACCGCCACTTCCCGAGCAAGGCCGCGCTGCGCGAGGCGGTCACCCAGCGCTGGCTCGACCAGGCGCACCACGAGCTCGCGGCCATCACCATCGAGGGCGGCCACTCCGCCGAGCGGCTGCACCGCTGGCTCGGCACGCTGTTCGCGGCCAAGCGGAAGAAGGCGCTCGACGACCCGGAGCTGTTCGCCACCTACATGGTGCTGGTCGAGGAGAACAGCGCCACCGTCGAGGCGCACATCGACACGCTGGTCGACCAGATCGCACAGATCATCCACGACGGCGTGGACGAGAAGGAGTTCAAGCTCGCCCACATCCTCAGCACCGCCCGCGCCGTCTTCGACGCCACCGCCCCGTTCCACGACCCGGCCTACGCCTCCACCTGGTCCGTCCCGGGCGCCGACGACCGCTTCGAGGCCGTCTGGAAGCTCGTCCTCGGCGGCCTGAAGGCGAAGTGACGACAGCGAAGTGACGGACCGTCACTCGGGCTGACCCGCCGAACTCCCGGCGCTCACCACGCACTTCCACCCGGAGGCGGTCATCGGCGCGCTGGCGGTCGCCCTTGCGGCCGCGCTCGCCGTCCGGAGCCGCGGTGAAACCGCCCCGGGCCGGGCCGAGTTGCTGACCGAGGTCGCCGGGCGGCGGCCGGTGAGCGACGTCCGCTCCGGCCTGCGGATAGCCGCCCGGCTGCCCGAGCACACCAGCGTCCGCCAGGCCGCCACCGTGCTCGGCTCCGGGGTGCTGATCTCCGCCCCGGACACCGTCCCGTTCGCCCTCTGGTCCGCCTCCGGGCACCTGGACTCGCTGCCCGGGGCCGTCTGGCACACCCTGGAGGGCTGGGGCGACATGGACACCACCTGCGCCATCGCCGCGGGGGTGGTGGCCGCCCGCACCGGGCTCGCCGGGGTCCCGCCCGCCTGGCTGGTGGCCCGGGAGGGGTTGCCGGGCTGGGGCGGGGACGGTCAGCGCCGGACGATGCGGTGGAGCACTCCGTAGAGGAACAGCAGCACCACGGCGCCGCCGATCGCGGAGACCCAGGTCGTCAGGTCGAGGAAGCTCACCCTGACCGACTGGTGCATCCAGTGCGAGACGATCCAGGTGCCGACGTAGGAGCCGGCGATGCCGATCAGGGTCGTGCCGATCAGGCCGCGATCACCCTTGCCCGGCAGCGCCATCCTGGCCAGGGTCCCCGACACCAGGCCCAGTACGATCCACGCCATCCAGCTCATCCGTCGCCCCTCGCGTCCTCGACGTGACGGCCCCGTCGAGACACACCGGGCCCGGTCCGAAGGACGCGGGAGGGCGCCGGATGGTTTCCGGTGCCCGGAACGACCGGCGCGAACCGGCCACCGGCGCCGCCACCCCGGGCCACCACCCCGGGCCACCACCCCGGAGCCGCCGGCCGTGGCCGGTAGCCGAACCCGCCCGTCAGCGGCGCGAGTTGCCGAACAGCAGTCGGTAGACGATCAGCAGCACCAGGGAGCCGCCGATCGCCGACACC
Source organism: Streptomyces sp. 1331.2 (assembly GCF_900199205.1). NCBI lineage: Bacteria > Bacillati > Actinomycetota > Actinomycetes > Kitasatosporales > Streptomycetaceae > Streptomyces > Streptomyces sp. 1331.2. Next base: position 1,327,168 of record NZ_OBMJ01000001.1, read on the forward strand.
CAGGTCGCCGCGTCGAAGAAGTGCGCCGTGACCGACCGGTGCATGAAGTGCGACGCGATCCACCCGCCGACGAAGGAGCCGGCGATGCCGATCAGGGTGGTCACGATCAGGCCCCCCGGGTCCTTCCCCGGCAGCAGCAGCTTGGCCAGCGCTCCCGCCAGCAGGCCCAGCACGATCCACGCAACGATGCCCATCCGTCTTTCCTCCCGTCCAAGGCGCGACGGCCCCGTCCCGTCGGCTCTGCCCGGAAGGACGCCGCCGCCCGCCGCCCGGTTCCAGGCGCCGCCCTCCCCTCCCCACCGCGCGTGGCGTCCTTCCCGGCGGCCTTCCGCGCCGGAATACTGCGGGCATGCGCATCCTGATCGCCACCGCCGGGTCCAGGGGCGATGTGGCCCCCTTCACCGGGCTCGGGGTCCGCCTCCGGGCGGCCGGCCATCAGGTGGCCGTCGCCACGCACGCGACCTTCGCGGAGTACGTCCGGGCGTCCGGGCTGGAGTTCCGCCCGCTGCCGGTCGACCCGCGCGCCGAACTCGCCTCCGCGCAGGGGCGACGACTGCTGCGGGCCGGCAGCGGCCCGGGTGTGGTCCTCCAACTCCTGCGCCTTGGCCGAAAGTTCATGCCCGCTCTCGGCGACGGCATCGTCGAGGCCGTCGCCCTCGGTACCGACCTGCTGCTGACCACCAGTACCACCAGCGCACTCGGCCAGGTCGCCGCCGAGGCGGCCGGCCTGCCCACCGTCGGACTGTTCCTCCAACCACTCGCCCCCACGCGGGAGTTCGCACCCGCCGTCACGGGCACCCGCTCGCTCTCCCGACCCGGCAACCTGCTCGCCGGGCACGCCGTCCAGGCCGCGACCGACCAGCTGTTCGCGCCCGCCGTGCGCGCACTGCGCCGCCGGCTCGGCCTGCCACCGCGAGGCATCGCCGGGGCCCGTCGCGACCACCCCGTCCTGCACGGCTTCTCTCCGACGGTCGTGCCCCGGCCGGCCGACTGGCATCCCCGGCTGGACGTGGCGGGCTACTGGTGGCCGCCGGCGCAGCCGCACTGGCAGCCTCCGGCCCGGCTGCTCGACTTCCTCGCCGCCGGAGCGCCACCGGTCTTCGTCGGCTTCGGCAGCCTCGTCGTCCCCGATCCCGAGCGGCTCACTGCCACCGTGCTCGCGGCCGCCCGGGCCGCCGGGGTGCGCGTCCTCCTGCAGTCGGGCTGGAGCGGGCTGGCCGCCGAGGACTCGGAGACCGTCCTGACGATCGGCGACACCCCGCACGACTGGCTGTTCCCGCGTACCGCCGCCGTGGTCCACCACGCGGGCGCGGGCACCACCGCCGCCGCCCTCCGTGCCGGGGTTCCCACCGTCCCCGTGCCCGCCCAACTGGACGGTCCCTTCTGGTCCGCCCGGCTGGCCGCCCTCGGTGTCTCCCCCGACCCCGTCCCCCTCCGCGCTCTCACCTCCGCCCGTCTCGCCACCGCGATCCGCCACGCCGTGGACACCCCCCACCACCGGGCCCGCGCCCAAGCCGTCGCCGCCACCCTCGCCGGCGAGGACGGCACCACCAAGGTGCTCGCTGCCGTCGAACGGGCGACAGCCGACCGGTAACAGATGACAGCTGACAGATTTCAACATCTGTCAGCTGTCATCTGTTATCCGTTAGCTGTCATCTGTCATCCGCGGCCCGCTCCCCCGGCCCCCGCCGCCCCAGCCCCACGTACACCAGCGAGGCCGCCGCGAGGCCGACCGCCCAGCCGTAGTCGGCCAGCGGCTTCAGCAGCGGGATCAGGCCGTCCACCGGGAACGGGCCCTGCTTGGCGCCCTGGGCGTCGACGGTGGAGTACGAGCCGCCCACCGCGAGCAGGCCGCCCACCAGCAGTGCCACGACCGCCCGCCAGTTCCACCCGCCGGTGTACCAGTACGCCCCGCCCGGGCGGTAGAGCTCGGCCAGCTGGAGGCGGGTGCCCCGCAGCAGCCAGTAGTCGGCGATCAGGACCCCGGCGACGGTGCCGAGCAGGCCACCGACCACGCCCAGCCAGGTGAAGATGTAGACGTGCGGGTCGGCGATCAGCCGCCACGGGAAGATGGCGATCCCGACCACACCAGTGATCAGCGCCCCGGTACGGAAGTTGACGAACCGGGGCAGCAGGTTGGCCAGGTCGTAGGCGGGCGAGACGACGTTGGCGGCGATGTTCACCGACAGCGTCGCGACCAGGACGGTCAGCAGCGCGAACAGGATGCCGACCGGACTCTCCATCTTCGCGGCGAGCCGGATCGGGTCCCACACCGGTTCGCCGTACACCGCCTGGGAGCCGGAGGTGACCAGCACGGACAGCAGGGCGAAGAGCGTCATCGTCGTCGGCAGGCCGAGCGCCTGGCCCCGGATCTGGGCCCGCTGGCTGCCGCCGAAGCGGGTGAAGTCCGGGATGTTGAGCGACAGGGTGGACCAGAAGCCGATCATGCCCATCAGCGAGGGGAAGAAGACCTTCCAGAACCCGCTGCCCCACCCCAGCGTGGACGGCTGGTCGAGCAGCGGGCCCAGTCCGCCCGCCTTGACGGTGATCCAGACCAGCAGGGCGAGCGCACCGACGATGACGAAGGGCGCGGCCCAGTTCTCGAAGCGCCGCAGCGCCTCCATCCCGCGGGCGATGATGGCCATCTCCAGCAGCCAGAACAGCAGGAACGAGAGCCACTGGGTCCACGGGTAGCCGCCCAACTCCCCTGCCGTGAGCCAGGACTGGCCGAACAGCTTGCCCGCGAGCAGGAAGATTCCCTCGCCGCCGATCCAGGTCTGGATGCCGAACCAGGCGCAGGCGACCGCCGCCCGGATCAGGGCGGGCAGGTTGGCGCCGCGCAGCCCGAAGGCGGCGCGGGCGAACACCGGGAACGGGATTCCGTACTTGGTGCCGGCGTGCCCGGTGAGCAGCATCGGCACCAGCACGACGAGGTTGGCGAGCGCGATGGTCAGCACCGCCTGTTTCCAGTCCATGCCGATCGCGACCAGGCCCGAAGCCAGTGTCCAGGAAGGGATGTTGTGGGCCATGCCGACCCAGAGTGCGAGGAAGTTGTACGTGGTCCAGGTGCGTCGTGCCACCGGGACCGGGAGCAGGTCGTCGCTGGTGAAGCCGTTGGGAGGCAACTCCCCGGCGGCCGGGTCGAGTTCGACCCGGCCGTCGGGGTGCTGCCGCTGTCTGCCGCCGCTGGTCACGGTGTCGGGCATGGGCAACTCCCGTCTGCTGCAACTGGGATCACCTCAGGATCCCCGGACAGCTGACGTCGGACGTCCACCGTCCGACGTCGCCGGGGATCACAGGTGGGGGATGACGTCCGTTCCGTAGGCGTCGATGGTGGTCTCGATCGCGTCGTGCATGGCATAGACGGCGAACTGGTCGACGCCGAGCGAGCGCAGTTCCGCCAGCCGGGCGCGCTGCACCTCGGCCGGGCCGATCAGACAGAAGCGGTCCACGATCTCGTCCGGCACGAAGGTCGTGTCCGGGTTCCCGGCCCGGCCGTGGTGGCTGTAGTCGTAGCCCTGGCGGCCCTTGATGTAGTCGGTGAGCGCCTCCGGCACCAGATCGGAGTGCTCGCCGTAGTGGTCGACCAGGTCGGCGACGTGGTTGCCGACCATCCCGCCGAACCAGCGGCACTGCTCCCGGGCGTGGGCGAGCGCGGCGGGCGAGTCGTCGGCGGTCACGTAGGCGGGGGCGGCCACGCAGACGGTGACCGAGTCCGGGTCGCGGCCGGCCTCGACCGCGGCGGCCCGCACCGCCTTGACCATGAACTCGGTGAGGTACGGGTCGGCCAACTGCAGGATGAAGCCGTCTGCTTGGCGCCCGGTCAGGGCGAGGGCCTTCGGGCCGTACGCCCCCATCCAGATCGGCAGGGACGCGCCCGGTCCGACCCAGGGCAGGTGCATCTCGGTGCCGTCCACCTCGACGGTGCGGCCCTCCGCCAACTCCTTGATGGCGTGCATCGCCTGGGAGAGCCGGGCGAGGGTCGCGGGGTGGCGTCCGGCGACCCGCATCGCGGAGTCGCCCCGGCCGATCCCGCAGACCGTGCGGTTGCCGTACATGTCGTTGAGGGTGGCGAACAGGGAGGCGGTGACCTCCCAGGTGCGGGTGGAGGGGTTGGTGACCATCGGGCCGACGGTCAGGCGCTCGGTCTCGGCGAGGATCCGGCTGTAGATGACGAAGGGCTCCTGCCACAGGACGCAGGAGTCGAAGGTCCAGCCGTGGCTGAACCCGGCCCGCTCGGCGCGGATCATCCGGTCGATGAGCAGGCGGGCGGGCGGGTCGGTCTGCAGGACGAGGCCGATGTCCATGGGTGGCTCCGGGAGAGAGGGAAGACGGAGAGGAACGGCGGAAAGGAACGGCGGAGACGACAGGGCGAGGGCGTCAGGTCAGGTACTGGCAGGTGTCGCGGCGCAGGAAGGTGCCGTGACCGGCCCGGCCGTGCCAGGTGCCGTCGTCGAGCACCACGGTGCCGCGGGAGAGCACCGTCCGGGCCCGGCCGGTGAGTCGGCGGCCCTCGTAGGCGGAGTAGTCCACGTTCATGTGGTGGGTGGCGGCGGAGACGGTCTGGACCGTGGCGGGGTCGTAGACGACGAGGTCGGCGTCGGCGCCCGGGGCGATGGTGCCCTTGCGCGGGTGCAGGCCGAACATCCGGGCGGGCGTGGTGCAGGCGATCTCGACCCAGCGGCGCCGGCTGATGTGCCCGTCCACCACGGCTTGGTGGAGCAGGTCCATCCGGTTCTCCACGCCCGGAAGGCCGTTGGGGATCTTGGAGAAGTCGCCGCGCCCGAGCTCCTTCTGCCCGGCGAAGCAGAACGGGCAGTGGTCGGTGGAGACCACCTGGAGGTCGTTGGTGCGCAGCCCGCGCCAGAGCGCCTCCTGGTGCTCGCGCGGCCGCAGCGGCGTGCTGCACACGTACTTGGCGCCCTCGAAGCCGTCGGCGCCCTCCTCGGCGAGGTTGTCGGTGGAGAGGAAGAGGTACTGCGGGCAGGTCTCGCCGAAGACGTTGAGCCCGGAGTCGCGGGCCTGGGCGAGTTCGGCGAGGGCGGCGGCGGCGGAGACGTGCACGACGTAGAGCGGGCTGCCCGCCACCTGGGCGAGCTTGATCGCCCGGTGGGTGGCCTCGGCCTCCAGCAGTTCGCGGCGGACCTCGCCGTGGTAGCGGGGGGCGGTCTTCCCGGCGGCGAGGGCCTGTTCGACCAGGACGTCGATGGCGATGCCGTTCTCGGCGTGCATCATGATCAGCCCGCCGTTGGCGGCGCCGCGCTGCATGGCGCGCAGGATGCGGCCGTCGTCGCTGTAGAAGACGCCGGGGTAGGCCATGAAGAGCTTGAAGGAGGTGGACTCGCCGGAGTCGACGAGCGCGTCCATCTCCTTGAGGACGCCGTCGTTGACGTCGGAGACGATCGTGTGGAAGGCGTAGTCCACGGCGCAGTTGCCGTCCGCCTTGGCGTGCCAGGTGTCCAGGCCCTCGCGCAGCGAGCCGCCGACGGGCTGGACGGCGAAATCGACGATGGTGGTGGTGCCGCCCCAGGCGGCGGCCCGGGTGCCGGTCTCGAAGGTGTCGGAGGCGGCGGTGCCGCCGAACGGCAGCTCCATGTGGGTGTGGGCGTCGACGCCTCCCGGGATGACGTAGTGGCCGGTGGCGTCGATGACGGTGTCGGCGGTCCAGGCCTGGGCGGCGGAGCTGCCGGTGGCGGCGAGGGCGGCGATGCGCTCGCCCTCGATCAGGACGTCGGCGTGGAGTTCCTCGGTGGCCGTGATGACGAGGCCGCCGCGGACGATCGTGCGCTGCTGGGGGTCGCGGGTGGTCATCGCGCTGCTCCTCAGGCCTCGGCGAGCGGTCCGTAGGCGTCGGGCCGGCGGTCGCGGTAGAACGCCCACTGTTGGCGGACCTGTTCGATCAGGCCGAGGTCGAGGTCCCGGACGACGAGTTCCTCCTCCTTGTCGGAGGCGACGTCGCCGACGAACTGGCCGCGCGGGTCCACGAAGTAGGAGGTGCCGTAGAAGTCGTTGTCGCCGTACTCCTCGGTGCCGACCCGGTTGATGGCGGCGACGAAGTACTCGTTGGCGACGGCGGCGGCGGGCTGTTCGAGCTGCCAGAGGTAGGCGGACAGGCCGCGGCTGGTGGCGGAGGGGTTGTAGACGATCTGCGCGCCGGCCAGGCCCAGGGCGCGCCAGCCCTCGGGGAAGTGGCGGTCGTAGCAGATGTAGACGCCGACCTTGCCGACGGCGGTGTCGAAGACGGGCCAGCCGAGGTTGCCGGGCTTGAAGTAGTACTTCTCCCAGAAGCCCTTGACCTGCGGGATGTGGTGCTTGCGGTACTTCCCGAGGTAGCTGCCGTCGGCGTCGATGACGGCGGCGGTGTTGTAGTAGACGCCGGTCTGCTCCTCCTCGTAGACCGGGACGACGACGACCATCCCGAGCTCGCGGGCGAGTTCCTGCATCCGGCGCACGGTCGGGCCGTCGGGAACGGCCTCGGCCCAGCGGTAGTGCTCGGGCTCCTGGACCTGACAGAAGTACGGGGCGTTGAAGACCTCCTGGAAGCCGATGATCTTCGCGCCCTGGGCGGCGGCCTCGCGGGCGTGGCGCTCGTGGAGCGCGATCATGCTCTCCTGGTCGCCGGTCCAGCGGGTCTGGACGAGCGCGGCACGGACGATCTGTGACATGGGTACCTCCGCAACTCCGCGGCCCGGCCGTGCGGTCGGGCCCGCGGTCCATGGGTTGACGGGGCGGGTCTCACCCGCGGATCCGCTCGGGGATCCGCTGGGGTCTACGTGCGTAGAAAGCGATCTGTAGACCGTAGGCCGGGCCTCGGTGGCCTGACAATACGTTGGCGGAAACGGGTCTGAGGCGATCTTCTCGGGCGGACACGCGGACGGTCCGGGGTGCGATGAAAGGCTCATCTACCCCGTAAGTGCCCTCCTTACTCACCCGCCGGACTGCCGACCCGGCTGACTTCGTCCGAACCGGCTTGACTTCGTCCGGTTCGCTCGGGAAGGATCCGGCCATGGACTCCGGCACCACTCTGGTCTGCCGCCTGCACGTCGATCTGCGACGCCAGGCGAGTTCCATCTGTGCCTGTTGACCCTGCTCTCCCCCGCCGCTCCCGCCCTGTGACGCCTGCCAGGGCCCGCGCCGCGCACCCGCAGTCCTGACCTCCTCCCGCCCCAGTCCCGGCACACCCGTACGGGCCGGGCCGCCCCCGTCGGCCCACGCCCGTCCACCCGCCGCCGGAACCGGGCACCCCTGCCGACGTTCCCGCCGCATCCGAGGACGCCCTGATGAGCCTGAACACGAGCCTGGACTTCGTCACCGACACCCCGACGGCCGCCCCTCCCGCCCCCGCCGCCCCGCTCACCCCCAGCACCCTGCGGAGCATCGTCCGCGAGCTGGCCGAGCAGCCCGACCGGTGGATCCACCACGTCCGCCTCTCCACCGAGGACCGCTGGTACCGGCGGCTGGTGGCCGCGGACGACCACGAGGTGTGGCTGATCAGCTGGCTGCCCGGCCAGTCCACCGGCTTCCACGACCACGGCGGCTCGCGCGGCGCGTTCGCCGTCGCCCTCGGCGAGCTGGAGGAGCTGTCCCTCGGCGGCCCCGAGCAGGGCCTGCTGATCCGCCGGCTCCAGGCCGGCACCGCCCGGGCCTTCGGCCCCGAGTACGTGCACGACGTGCGGAACACCGCTTCCGGCCCCGCCGTCACCCTGCACGCCTACTCGCCGCCGCTGGACTCGATGGCGCATTACGACCTACGGGCCGGAGGGCTCGTCCGCACCTCGGAGGAAGGACCGGAGCAGTGGTGACGACGATCGAAGAGTTGGTGGAGCGGGCCCGCGAGGGCGTGCACCGTCCAGACGCCCGGGAGGCGTACCAGGCCCAGCTGGACGGCGCGCTGCTGGTGGACATCCGCCCGGCGGCGCAGCGGGCGGCCGAGGGAGAGATCCCGGGCACGCTGATCATCGAGCGCAACGTGCTGGAATGGCGGCTCGACCCGACGGGCAGCCACCGGATCCCCGAGGCCTCGGGCCACGACATCGAGGTGATCGTGGTCTGCTCCGAGGGCTACGCCTCCAGTCTGGCCGCCGCCTCGCTCCGGGAGCTGGGCCTGCACCGGGCGACCGACCTGGACGGCGGGTTCGTCGGCTGGGCGGCAGCCGGGCTGCCGACCCGTCAGGGCGGCTGAGCACCGGCGGTGCCCGGCTGCGCCGCGTGCCGGACGGTAAATCAGGGACAGGAGATGATGCAGGTCATAGTCTGATCAGAGTTTCCGCCGGTCCAAAACTGGGCAGCCACGCGGGCGGAAGTACGCCCGGGCGCGTGAAACCGCCGCCAACGAACGACCCGACCGAACGACCGACACAGGCGCCGCCTCCCCGGGGCGCCCTGACGAGGAAACACCCCGTGATCAGATTCGAGGGCGCCGGAAAGCGCCACCCCGACGGGACCGTCGCCGTCGAGGGCCTGGACCTTGAGGTCCCGACCGGCCGGATAACCGTCCTGGTCGGACCGTCCGGCTGCGGCAAGACCACCCTGCTGCGCATGGTCAACCGGATGGTCGAACCCACCTCGGGCCGAGTGCTGCTGGACGGCACGGACGTCGCGAAGCTGGAGCCCGCCAAACTGCGGCGCGGCATCGGGTACGTGATCCAGCAGGCCGGACTCTTCCCGCACCGCAAGGTGATCGACAACATCGCCACCGTCCCGTACCTGCTCGGCTGGGACCGCAAGAAGGCCCGCGCCCGGGCCGCCGAACTGCTCGAACTGGTCGGGCTCGCGCCCGAGACCGCCAAGCGGTACCCGTTCCAGCTGTCCGGCGGCCAGCAGCAGCGCGTCGGCGTGGCCCGCGCCCTGGCCGCCGACCCGCCGGTGCTGCTGATGGACGAGCCGTTCAGCGCCGTCGACCCGGTGGTGCGCGCCGGGCTCCAGGAGGAGCTGCTGCGGCTGCAGTCCGAGTTGCACAAGACGGTGCTGTTCGTCACCCACGACATCGAGGAGGCCGTCCGGCTCGGCGACCAGGTGGTGGTGCTGCGCGAGCACGGCCGGATCGCCCAACTGGCCGACCCGCACACGCTGCTCACCACCCCCGCCGACGACGGCGTCGCCGCCTTCCTCGGCCGCGACCGGGGCCTGCGCGGCCTCGGCCTGCGCCCCGCACGGGCCGTCGCGCTGCGCCCGATGAGCGACGGACTCGCTTACGGGGGATGGGAGTTGGCCCTGGACGACGAGCGCCGACCGATCGGCTGGATCGACCGCGACGCCGTCACCGCCGAGCTGCACGCCGCCCCCGCCTTCCGGCCGGACACCGACACCCTGCGCACCGCACTGGACGCCGCCGTCCTCTCCGCCGCCGGGGTCGCGGTCGCCCTGGACGCCGAGGGCCGGGCCACCGGCACCGCGAGCCGCGAGGCCGTCCTGGCCGCGCTCCGGCCCGTGGCCGACGGAGCCGCCGGCGCCGACGCGGGCGCGGACGCGGACGGAGCCGACGGTGGACGATGAACCGATCGTCCGCTGGTACTGGATCGGCGACCACCTCGGCTACCTCGGCCACCTGCTCGCCGACCACGCCGTGATCGCCCTCGTCCCCGTGCTCATCGGACTGCTGCTGGCGATCCCGCTCGGTCTGGCCTGCGCCCGTTTCCCCCGGCTCTACCAGCCGCTGTCCGCCGTCTTCAACATCGTCTACGCGCTGCCCTCGCTGGCCGTGTTCGTGGTGCTCATCCCGTACACCGGGCTCGCCACCCAGGCGACCGTCATGATCCCGCTCACCTTCTACGCCCTCGCCGTCCTGCTGCCGACCACCGTGGACGGGCTGCGCGCCGTCCCGGAGGCCGTCCGGCAGGCCGCCACGGCGATGGGGTACGGGCCCTGGCACCGGCTGACCTCGGTCGAACTGCCCGCCGCCGTCCCGTACCTGATCGCCGGCCTGAGGGTCGCCGCGGTGTCCAGCATCTCGCTGGCCAGCGTCGGCGCGCTGGTGGGGCGCGGCGGGCTCGGCTACCTGTTCATCGACGGCTTCCAGCGCACCTTCCCGACCCCGATCGTGGCCGGCATCGTGCTGATCGCCGTCCTCGCGCTGGCCGTGGACCTGGTGCTGGTGGCCGCCCGGCGGCTGCTCGCACCCTGGGCCGTCCGCGAGAAGGGGGCGGGCTCGTGAACTGGCTGGACTGGCTGAGCGACTTCTTCACCGCCCCGGACCACCGCAGCGGCCCGGACTCGATCGTGCACCGGGTCGCCGAGCACCTGCTGCTCTCCGGCGAGGCGCTGCTGTTCGCGGCGCTGCTCGCCGTCCCGCTCGGGCTGCTGATCGGCTACACCGGGCGCGGCGTCACCGTGGTGACCGCGCTCGCCGGCGCCGCCCGCGCCCTGCCCACCCTCGGCCTGGTGACGCTGGCGGTACTGCTCGCCGGGGTCGGCGACACCGCCGTCCTGGTCCCGCTGGTGGCGCTCGCCGCGCCGCCGCTGCTGGTGGCCGCCGTCGAGGGGGTGCGCGGCACCGACCCGGACGTCCGGGACGCCGCGCGCGGCATCGGGCTGACCCACCCGCAGGTGCTGCGGCAGGTCTGCCTGCCCTCCGCCGCGCCGACCCTGCTGGCGGGCTTCCGCACCGCGACCGTCCAGGTCATCGCGACCGCCACGGTGGCCGCCTACGTCGGCCTGGGCGGGCTCGGCCGCTACGTCATCGACGGGCTGGCGACCCGCAAGTACGCCGTGACGGTGGGTGGTGCGCTGCTGGTGGTGCTGCTCGCCGTCGCCGCCCAGTTGTTCTTCGCCCTGCTCGCCCGGTTCGCGCTCCCGCCCGGGATGCGCGCCCAGCGCCGGGCCCGCTGAACCCCCTCTCCCATCCTCTCCGGAAGGACACATCTCACCATGTCGACAATGAAGCGAAGCCGGCGCGCGGTCGTCCTCGGCACGCTCGCCGTGCTCGCCCTCGGCGCCACCGCCTGCGGCTCCTCCGGCGGCGACCCGCTCGGCGGGGGCTCCAGTGCCTCTGCCTCCTCCAGCGGTTCCGCCGGCGCAGGCGGCTCGGGCGGCTCGGGCGGCGGCTCCGGCTCGACGGTGGTCATCGGCTCCGCGAACTTCCCGGAGAACGTGCTGCTCGGCTCGATCTACTCGCAGGCCCTCAAGGCCAAGGGCGTCAAGGTCGAGGAGAAGTTCAACATCGGCAGCCGCGAGGTGCTCTACGGGCAGCTGCAGAGCGGCAACCTGACCGTCCTGCCCGAGTACAACGGCGCGCTGCTCGCCTACCTGGACCCCAAGGCCACCGCCGTCACCACGCAGGACGTGAACGCGGCGCTCGCCAAGACGCTGCCCGCCGCGCTGGGGATCCTCGACTCCTCCCCCGCCGAGGACAAGGACTCGCTCAGCGTCACCCAGGAGACCGCCGACAAGTACAACCTCAAGAGCGTCTCCGACCTGGCCGCCAAGGCCGGCGAGTTCACCATCGGCGGCCCGCCGGAGTTCAAGTCCCGGCGCGAGCAGCAGCTCAAGGACGTCTACGGGCTGACCTTCAAGGAGTGGAAGCCCACCGCCGACACCACCGCGAACGCGCTCAAGGACGGCAGCATCCAGGTCGGCAACGTGTTCACCACCGACCCCAAGATCGTCCAGTACAAGCTCGTCCCGCTGAGCGACCCGAAGAACGTCTTCGGCGCGCAGAACGTCACCCCGCTGGTCAACAAGGCCGGCGTGGACGCCACGGCGACGGCGGCGCTCAACGCGGTGTCGGCCAAGCTCGACACCGCGGGCCTGACGGCCCTGATGAAGCGCGTCGCGGTGGACAAGGAGGACCCGTCGGCGGTGGCCAAGGACTGGCTGAAGTCCAACGGTCTGGGCTGACGGCCGGACGGTCGGAGGGCGGATGACGTAGGGCTCACGGCGGCTCGGAGGAGATGGTTCCCCCGGGCCGCCGTTCGTCGGACCGGCCCTCCCTGGGGCCCGCCCAGGCGGGGCCGGGTGGGCCGGTCGGGCGGGGCTGGTCGGGCCTCCCGAGGGACCTTCCCTTCTGCGCCGCGAACATGACAGTGTGGGCGCCATGCGCACTCGACTCCTCGCCGCCACCCTCACGGCACTCGCCGCGGTGAGCCTCGCTGCCTGCTCCAGCTCCGGATCGAGCTCGGGCAAGGCCACCTCCGCGGCCGGCTCCCCCACCGCCACCGCCGTCTCCACCGCTGCCCCCTCCGACGCCGCCTCGACTGCGTCGGCCCCCACGCCCGGCACGGCCGCCCCCACGACCGACGGCGCCACCGACGCTCCCGCGCCCGCCGGCACGACCCCGGGAGCCCCCGCGCCGGCCAAGCCCGCGCCGCCCGCCGACGCCGGGCTGCCCGCCAAGCCGGACTCCGACCTCACCGCCAAGCTGGTCGCCGCACTGGACGCGATCGACCCGGCGATCGTCGGCGGCAAGCCCGAGCAGGCCGTGGACCGGGCGCGCAACCAGTGCCAGTCGCTCTACCAGTTCCCCAAGGACAAGGGGAAGCTGGTCGAGCTGGCCAACCAGCGCTTCACCTCGCCCGACCACCCGCAGGGCTTCGGACCGGACACCGCCACCAAGATCAACGACGCGCTGCGGTCCACGCTCTGCCCGGCCTCGCGCTGATCCGACCCGCACCACCTCGAACGTCCGGTGTCCTGAGCGCCGGGCAGCCGTGGCCGCACCCCGCCCAGCGGGTGTGCGGTCACGGTCTTCTTCTTGCCGGGCACCCTCCCCCTCCCAACCGGCAACCCGGCTCGCCCCTCTTCGGGCGTCCGGGCGGTCCGATGACGAACCATCAGGTCCCTTGACAGGCCAGTGGTCTAGTCCAAATATAGGCATGTCGATCCGACCGGGATGCACTGTGGGGGTGTGACCACCGGCGGCTGAGGCACTGCCCTGCCCTGCCTGTTCCGCTCCACCCCCGCTCCGTACGGCGCACGCTCTCGCACCGCCGTCCTGCCGCCGCCCGCGTCCACGCGAGCCGGCGGGGTTCCGCACACCCGCACGCCCCCACTCGCCACACCCGCATGCCCGCACCCCGCACGCCCCCACGCCCCGAGCTCTGCCGCGCCCGGTCCGTTCGCACCTCCCCAACGTCCTGCCCCACCACGTCTGTTGGAGAATCCATGCGTCTTCGCAGAACCATCCAGGCCGTCCTCACGGCCTGCGCCACGCTGGCCGCCTCGACCGGCCTGCTCGCCGCCGGGACGGGCTCCGCCCAGGCCGCCACCCCGCTCCCCAGCCGGGTGTTCGCCCCCTACTTCGAGGCCTGGACCGGCCAGAGCCCGGCCACCCTGGCCGCGCAGTCCGGCGCCAAGCACCTGACCATGGCGTTCCTGCAGGCCGCCACCAAGGGCTCGTGCACCCCGTACTGGAACGGCGACTCCTCCATGCCGGTCGCCTCCTCGACCTTCGGCGCGGACATCGCCACCATCCGCGCCAACGGCGGGGACGTGATCCCCTCCTTCGGCGGCTACACCGCCGACAACACCGGCACCGAGCTCGCCGACAGCTGCACCGACGTCAACCAGATCGCGGCCGCCTTCGAGAACGTCATCACCACCTACGACATCAGCCGGATCGACCTCGACATCGAGGACAACTCGCTGACCAACACCGCCGGGATCGACCGCCGCAACAAGGCGATCAAGCTCGTGCAGGACTGGGCCGCCACCAAGGGGCGGAGCATCCAGTTCTCCTACACGCTGCCGACCACCACCAGCGGCCTGGCCGACAACGGCCTCGCGGTGCTGAGGAACGCGGTCAGCAACAACGCGCGGATCGACGTCGTCAACATGATGACCTTCGACTACTACGACGGCGCCACCCACGACATGGCGGCCGACACCCAGACCTCCGCGCAGGGCCTCTACAACCAGCTCGCCAAGCTCTACCCGTCCAAGACCCCCGCCCAGCTGTGGGGCTCGATCGGGATCACCGAGATGCTCGGCATCGACGACTACGGCGCGGCCGAGACCTTCACCCTGGCCAACGCCACCACCGTGTACAACTGGGCGGTGTCCAAGGGCATCAACACGCTGTCCTTCTGGGCGCTTCAGCGCGACAACGGCGGCTGCCCGGGCAAGGGCGGGGACGACGCCTGCTCCGGGATCAACCAGAACGCCTGGGACTTCACCCACGTCTTCGCGCCGTTCACCAGCGGCTCGACGGTGGGCAACGACTTCTCGGTGACCGCCAGCCCGAACTCCGGTACGGTCAACGCCGGTTCGTCCACCTCGGCGACCATCGCGACGGCGGTGACGGCGGGTTCGGCGCAGAGCGTCAACCTCACCGTCAGTGGCGCCCCGGCCGGCGTCACCGCCACCGTCACCCCCGGCAGCGTCAACGCCGGCAGCAGTGCCACGCTCAACATCACCACCACCGCCACGGCGGCCCCCGGGAGTTACCCGATCACGGTGACCGGCACGGCGGCCTCCGGCACTCACACCGGCGTCTACACACTGACCGTCACCGGGACGGGACCGACGACCGGACTGGTCAACGGGGGCCTGGAGACCGGCAGTCTGGCCCCGTGGACCTGCCAGAGCGGCGGCGCCGTGGTCTCCACCCCGGTCCACTCCGGCTCCCACGCGCTGCAGGCCGCGGCCACCGCGAGCCAGACCGGCGAGTGCTCGCAGAGCGTCACGCTGAAGCCCAACACCAGCTACACGCTGAGCGGTTGGGTGCAGGGCAACTATGCGTACGTCGGCGTCAGCGGCGGCGCCACCGCCAGCACCTGGGCCAACTCCGCCGGCTGGACGAAGCTGTCCGTCCCCTTCACCACCGGCGCCTCGGGCACCGTCACCGTGTACCTGCACGGCTGGTACGGCCAGGGCAACGTGTACGGGGACGACTTCTCGATCGCGTGAGCGCGGGCGAGGGGTAGCAGGTAACAGGTGACGAATGACAGATGACAGCTGACAGATTTCAACATCTGTCAGCTGTCATCTGTTTTCTGTTACCTGTTATCTGTTCTCTGCCGGCTGTCACCTGCCCGCGCACCGCCCACCGTCAGCGGGCTGCCGCCATCCGCCCCGGCCGGCAGAGCGTCAGGTACGCCACCGTCGCCAGCATCCCGCTGACCAGGACCACCAGCGCCAGCAGCACCGCGGACGGCTGCCCGCCGAGGCTGCTCAGCGGTGCCACCACCGCTCCGACCAGGAAGTTGCCCGTCCCGAGCAGAGCCGAGGCCGTGCCCGCCACCTGAGGCTCGACCAGGCCGAGGGCCTGCGCGGCCGTGTTCGGCAGGAGCACTCCCAGACTGCCCATCATCACGAACAGCGGTGAGCAGAATCCGGCCAGCCCCAGGTCCCACACCGTCGTCAGCAGCACCAGCGCCGCCCCCGAGGCGACCGCCACCGCGAGCGCGCCCAGCATCAGCGCCCGCGGCGTGAATCGCGGTGCCAGCAGCCGCCCGTTCACCTGCGTCATCACCACGATCGCCACCGAGTTCAGCCCGAACAGCAGGCTGTAGGTCTGCGGCGAGACCTGGTACACGTGCTGGAGCACCGTCGACGACCCGCTGATGTAGCCGAACAGCGCCCCGAACGCGAGGGAACTGGTCAGCGCCAGCCCGAGGAACGGCAGGTTGCGCAGCAACCGTCCCATCGTCCGCAGGGTCGCCCCCAGCCCGCCGCCGTCCCGGGTCTCCGGCGGCAGCGTCTCGCGCAGCACGCCGAACGCGGCGAGGGCGAGCAGCAGTCCGAGCGCCGTCAGCGCACCGAAGGTGCCGCGCCAGGAGGTGACCCGCAGCAGCTGCGCGCCGATGATCGGGGCGAGGATCGGCGCCAGACCGGAGATCAGCGCGATCGAGGCCAGGAAGCGCAGCAGGGCGACGCCCTGGAAGCGGTCGCGGGCGACGGCGCGACCGATCACCAGCCCGGCGGAGCCCGCCGCGCCCTGCACGAAACGGGCGGCGATCAGCACCGACAGGTTGGGCGCGAGCACGCACACCACGCTGGACAGGGTGTAGGCGACGAGCCCGACGAGCAGCGGCGGGCGTCGCCCGAACCGGTCGCTGAGCGGTCCGAAGAGGAGCTGTCCGGCCGCGACGCCGAACATCGAGAAGGTGAGGGTGAGCTGGACGGCGGCCGGTTCGGCGACCAGGTCGTCCGCGATCGCGGGCAGGCCCGGCAGGTAAAGGTCGGTGGTGAGCGGGCCGAGCGCGGTGAGGCCGCCGAGAACGGCGATCGTGGCCAGGCCGGTGCCGGTTCGCCCGGCGGTGGCTCTGTCGGCGACGGCTCTGTCGGCGGTGGCTGTGTCAGCGGTGGCTGTGTCGGCGGTGGCTGTGTCGGCGGCAGCGGTCGGCGTGTCGTCGGTGGGGCCGACGGTCGGGCCGGGCATGGCGCTCCTAACGGGACGGGGTGACGAGGGCTTCGTTCGCGCTCCGTCCTATCGCAGCCGGGCCTGGTTCCGACAGCGGGGGTCCGTCCCAGGACCTGGTACGGCGAAGGCCCGGCCGCTCCGCAGTCGGAACGGCCGGGCCCCGGCACCGGCACGCGCTCAGTGCTTGGCGACGTTCCCGGCGCGCAGCGCCGCCTGCACCGCCGCGCCGTCCTGCCAGGCGTAGAGCTGGTTGCCGGTCAGCGCCACGTTGTAGTGGCCGCAGGTGCCGCTGGCCTTGGCCACGACGTTCTCCGGGAACCACCCGGCCTTGAGCGACTCCGGCACCGGGTGCGCGGTCCTGCCCGGCAGCCCGGCGGTGCAGCCGACGGGCAGCCGCCCTTCCGGGAGGGTGGCGCGCAGCAGGCGGTCGTCGCCCGTGGTGGACATCAGGTACTTCACGCCGGAGGCGTTGTCGGGGAGCCAGGCCGGCATCGAGCGGCGGTCGGCCTTGGCCTGGGTGCCGGTCTCGTACGCGGCCTGCTCCTGGTGGCGCCCGCTGTACCAGTCGGACACCCGCGGGCCGATTGCCACGGCTGCCACGGCGACGGCCATGCCGGTGCCTGCGACTCCCAGCGCGACCTTGCTCACGATGCCCTTCATGCCCGGCTTCCCTCTCCCTGTCCGTGGCCGGTGCGCCCGGCCGGTGGTGGCGGATGACGCGGTACGCCGTCCGGTGCAACCAATCGTGGCCCGTGCCGACCCGGCGGAGCGTCACCACCAGGTCGCGATCCCGTCTCCGACCCACGGGGTACCGTCTCCACCTTCAGGCGTATGTCCTTCGGCAGAGACCCCTGACATCGCGGCCCGAGCCCTGACGGACTCCGGTCGAGCCCCGATCGAGTCCCGATCGAGCCTCGCTCAAGCCCGGCTCCCCCGCAGCCCGGCCTGCTGCACCCGGGACAGGGCGGCCCTCGGCATCCGGCGCACCCGTTCCCGTATCCGGGCTGACCGGGGGACGGGTCAGACCGTCACGGGCACCGGGCGGGCGACCGGGAAGGGGCGGCCGTCGAGGGTCCAGTGCGGGTCGATCGGGCGCAGCAGGGAGGCGTACACCTGGGCGGCGACGTCCGGGTGGCGGATCTCGCCGGTGGGCGGCCCGGCCGGGATGTCGTGGCCGGCGCAGGCGACCCAGGCCGTCCGCTCCTCGACCGTACGGCCGCCGTGGCCGCCCGCGTCGACGTGGCCGTGGTCGGTGACGACGATGACGGTCCACTGCTCCTCGGCGTACCCGGCCCGGCCGCGGACGGCGTCCAGGAGGCGGCCCAGGCGTTCGTCGGCGGTGCGCATGGCGGCGCGGTACTCGTCGCCGCAGCCGAGGAAGTGGGCGGTCTCGTCGACGGCGCCGAGGTAGACGAAGGAGGCCTCCGGGTCGGCGGTGCCGAGGACGTGGACGGCCTCGCGGGTGACTTCCTCGTCCACGGCCTCCCAGGCCTCGGGGGTGTCCTCGGCCGGGGCGATGTAGGAGAGCCGGCCGGGGGCACGGAAGAGCGGACCGCCGGACTCGTTGATCATCAGCGGGTCCCAGCCGGCCGCGACGAAGGTGCGGCGGCGGTCGCCGCGGTTGAGCCGGGTGGCGAAGTCGGGGAACACGTCGAGCCGGTTGCCGCCCAGGTGGTTGCCCCACACACCGTGCTTGGCGGGCTCGACCCCGGTCACGATGGTGGCCCAGCACGGCCCGGACATGGTCGGCGTGGTGTCCGCCACGGTGACCGGCACCAGGAACCCGGCCTCGGCGACCTCCTGCAGGCGCGGCATCGGCACCTGCGCCAGGTAGTCGTGGCGGACGCCGTCGATCCCGACGACGAGCACGCGGGGGCGGGGCCACTGGGCAGCGGACATGGCGGTGGTTCCTTTCGGTCGTGCGCACGATCGGCGCGCACCCTCCGCGGGCACCGCCGACCGCGTCATGCTTCACCGGCCGCCGTACCGTCCGGCGTCGCGCCACCGAACGCCGGGTGTCCGGCGGGTGTCGGGCGGATGCTCCGTCGACCCGAACGGACGGGTTCCGGCCGGGTCAGGCGCGGGTCGGGGCCGGGTCAGGCGCGGGTCGGGGCACGACCGGGTCAGGGCCGGAACTCGCGGCCGGGTCAGGGGCGGAACTCGCGGACGACCTCGATGCGGCCGACGATGTGCCGGTTGAACTCGTCCAGCTCCTCGGCGGGCACCCAGAGTTCGAGGATCGTCCGGCCGCCGGCCTGCCGTACCGGGTAGCGGGCGAGGAAGTCGGTCTCGACCTCGAACCGCGTGACGTAGCCGACGCCGGAGGCGGGCACGTTCCAGTCCCGGGCGATCCGGACCGCGTAGTCCTCGTTGAGGACGGGGTAGAAGATCGGCTGGTCGGGCAGGCGGGGCGGCCAGGCACGCCAGTCGGCGGCCTCGACCAGGGCCAGCTCCTCGGGGCCGGTGGGGCGCCAGAGGGTGGTGGTCGGGGGCGTGCGGACGGGCGGGCTGGTCATGGCCGGGACGGTAGCCGGGCCACGACCGGCCCGGCCACCGGATTTCCGTCGGCCACCAGGGGGTGGGACGTCCCGTCAGCGGTACGCGGACTCGCCGGTGATGGCCTCGCCGAGGACCAGGGTGTGGATCTCGCTGGTGCCCTCGTAGGTGAGCACCGACTCCAGGTTGTTGGCGTGCCGCAGCACCGGGTACTCGGTGGTGATGCCGTTGGCCCCGAGGACGGTCCGGGCGCTGCGGGCGATCTCCAGCGCGGTGCGGACGTTGTTGAGCTTGCCGAAGCTGATGTGCGGCGGACGGGCCGCGCCCTGCTCCTTGAGCCGCCCGATCCGCAGCGCCACCAGGTAGGCCTTCTCGACCTCCAGCATCATCTCGACCAGCTTCTGCTGGGTCAGCTGGAAGCCGGCGATCGGGCGGTCGAACTGGATCCGGCTCTTGGCGTAGTCCAGGGCGGCGGTGTAGCAGTCACGGGCGGCGCCGACGGTGCCCCAGAGGATGCCGTAGCGGGCCTCGTTGAGGGAGGAGAGCGGGCCGCGCAGGCCGACCACCCCGGGGAGCACGGCGTCGGCGGGCAGGACCACCTCGTCGAAGGCCAGCTCGCTGGTGACGGAGGCCCGCAGGGACAGCTTGCCGCGCACGTCGGTCGCGGTCAGGCCGCGCGTGCCGGCCTCGACCAGGAAGCCGCGCACGCCCTCCTCGGTCTGCGCCCAGACGACCGCGACGTCGGCGATGCTGCCGTTGGTGATCCACATCTTGCTGCCGGACAGCACCCAGTCGCCACCCCGGTCGCCCTTGCCTCCCTTGCGGACCGCACGGGTGCGCATGTTGGCCGGGTCCGAGCCGAAGTCCGGCTCGGTGAGGCCGAAGCAGCCGATCAGCTCGCCGGCGGCCATGCCGGGCAGCCAGCGCTGCTTCTGCTCCTCGGAGCCGAAGGCGTGGATCGAGCGCATGGCGAGCGAGCCCTGGACGGAGACGAAGCTGCGCAGCCCGGAGTCCGCCGCCTCCAGCTCCATGCAGGCCACCCCGTACGCCACCGCGTCGGCGCCCGCGCAGCCGTAGCCGTCGAGGTGCATGCCGAGCACGCCGAGGGCGCCGAGTTCCGGGGCGAGTTCGCGGGCCGGGAACACCCCGCGCTCGAACCACTCGCCGATGTGCGGGCGGATCCGCTCCTCGGTGAACCGGCGGACGGTGTCGCGGATCAGCCGCTCCTCGTCGGTGAGGAGGTCGCCGACTGCGAGCAGGTCGGACGGGTCGATCCGGGGCGGCTTCGTCATCGAAGCTCCTTGTGGTCTCGGCGGGATACCGGTCTCGGCGGAGTACCGGCGAGTATTCCGCACCGGGCCGGGCGGTGGGTGGGCACGAGCGAGTGAGGAAAGTGACATGGGCGGCTGACGTGGCCGGGGGCTGGACCCGCGGCTGACAGATAACAGCTGACAGATGACAGATTTCGAAATCTGTCATCTGTCAGCTGTTATCTGTCAGTCGTTCACCCCACCCCGCACAGCCGCAGTACCGCCGTCGTCGCCGCGCCTGCGGCGACCACCGCCGGGAACGGTGCCCGACGGAGCGCGAGCACCCCGGCGATCAGCACGCCCGCCGGACGGGCCCATCCCGCGAATCCGTGTCCCTGGGTCAGCGCTCCGGTCGCCACCAGGGCGACCAGCAGCACCGTCGCCGCGACCGCGAGCAGGTGCCGCAGCCGCTCCGACAGGGCGAGCCGGGCGCCGAACAGCGGTCCGGCGATCCGGAAGGCGTACGTCCCGACCGCCAACAGCAGCACGGCATACAGCGGCATCATCGGACCGCCTCCTTCTCCTCGGCCCGTACCGGCTCCAGCGATTCCACCCGTTCCGCCGCCCCCGGTCGCCACCCCGCGAACAGCAGCCCGACCAGGGCGAGCAGCACGGGCAGCCCGGCCGGCACGTACGGCGTGACCGCCACCGCCACCACGGCGCCCACCAGCGCCGCCGTACGAGTGCGCCGGTCCGCGAGCGAGGGCAGCACGAGGGCGAGCAGCACTGCGGGGAAGGCCGCGTCCAGGCCGAGCGCGTCCGTGTCGCCGATCAGCCCGCCCGCGACGGCGCCGAGCAGCACCGAGACGTTCCAGACCGCGTACAGCGCGATCCCGCAGAGCCAGAACGCCGCCCTGCGCCGCCGCGGCTCCTCCTGTTGGAGGGCGAACGCGGCGGTCTCGTCGGTGATCAGCTGGGCGCCGAACAGCCGTCGCCACCAGGGGCCTTCGAGGACGTCGGCGACGGTGAAGCCGAAGGGCAGCAGGCGGGCGTTGAGCACCAGCCCGGTGACGACGGCCGCGAGGACCCCGCCGCCGGAGAGCACCACGCCGACCGCCGCGAACTGGGAGCCGCCGGCGAAGACGAGGACGGAGAGCGCGATCGGCACCCACAGGGGCAGACCGCCGGAGGCGCTGATCGCGCCGAAGGAGGCGCCGACGAGGGCGTCGGCCAGGCAGACCAGAGCGATGTCGCGCAGGGTGGCGCGCTCCAGTGTTCGGAGTAGCGAACGCATGTCCATCAGAGTGAACCCGAACCCGCAAGTTCGTCAAGGCGAACGAGAAGACCGACAGACCGAACAGCGACCACCCGCGGACACCCCGCAGGCCGGGGCAACCGTGGCAGCATGAACGGCACCGACCGCCCGACGCCGGAGCGAGGAGCCGGGAGGCCCACGGACGGACGGACGAACGGGCCGACGGGCAGACGGGCAGACGGGCAGACGGGCAGACGGGCAGACCCGCAGACGGGCCGGCGCGGCGAGGAAGCCGAAGAAGAAGCCAGAGGAAAGCGTGAGTGGCGAGCATGAATGACCAGACCACCCCGGCCGCGGCCGCCGGCGGCTCCGGAGCCGAGCTGATCGGCCAGATCGCCGCCTCCATCCGGCGTGAGCGCGAGCGCGGCGGGCTGTCGATGGCCGAGCTGGCCCGGCGGGCCGGCATCGCCAAGTCCACGCTCTCCCAACTGGAGTCGGGCGCGGGCAATCCCAGCGTGGAGACGCTCTGGGCGCTCGGGGTGGCACTGAACGTGCCGTTCAGCCGGCTGGTCGACCCGCCGCGTCCGGCGGTCAAGGTGATCCGGGCCGGCGAGGGCCCGGTGACCCATTCCGAGCGCGCCGACTACGCCGCCACCGTGCTCTCCTCCTGCCCGCCCAACGCCCGGCGCGACATCTACCGGATCGAGGCGCAGCCGGGCGAGACCAGGGCCTCCGACCCGCACATGCCCGGCACCGTCGAGCACGTGATGATCGGCGCCGGGCGCGCGCTGGCCGGGCCGACGGAAGCGCCGGTCGAGCTGGGCCCGGGCGACTACGTGAGCTACCCGGGCGACGCCCCCCACGTGTTCCGCGCGCTCGCCCCGGACACCCTGGCGGTGATCGTCATGGAACACATCTGACGACTCATCAGTTCGGGAACGGTGCCGCCCCGGCGGCTACCTCAACAGGCCGTCCAGGAAGGGGTTTCCGAACACCCGGTGCGGGTCGTACCGGTCCAGGACGGCGACCGCCTCGTCCCAGCCGGGCCCGCCGCCGGCCCGCAGGCTCTCCGGGATGACCCGGCCGAGCAGGTCCGGGTCGGCCCAGGCCGCGTCGGTGGTGTAGGCCCAGCCCTTGGACCACTCGACGCGCAGGCCCGCCCGGGTGCCGTCGAAGGTGCGCAGCAGCCATTGTTCGAGGTCCCGGGCGAACCGTTCCAACCCGGGGGTGCCGGGGAAGGAGAGGACGTCGAGCCAGACCGCCGTGTCCCACTCCGGACGGTCGGCGCGCGGCCGCAGCGCGGACAGCAGCGGGGGGCGGGCGCCGGCGACTCCGGAGTGGGCCGGGTCGTCCAGGCCGGTGACCCGGATCTCCACCGCCCCGTTCACCGGGAACTCGCCCCGGGCCTGGTAGGCGGCGAGCAACTCCTGGTAGTGGGCGGCGAATTCGCTGACCACCCACTGCAGGTCGGCGCGCCGGGCGAGGATCGCGTAGCCGTTGGCGGTGACCCGCAGGGTGGTCGGGCGGACGTACTGGAGCAGGGTGCGGGAGGGGCCCCAGAGGTCGGAGTGCAGGCCGCCCGCGAGAAGGTGGGTGAGCACCTCGCCGCTGAGCAGATTGCGGAGCAGCCCGCCGGAGAGCAGGACGTCCGTGATGTCTCCGGTGAGCCCCACCTTCGCGACCAGGTACTGGAGTTGGCCGAACAGCGGGGCCGATCCCCAGGCGCCGGCGACGATTTCGCCGGCGAGCCGGGCCACCGGCTCCGGAACGTTGTCCGAGAAGGGGTAGTTGTAGGGCTGGTCGACGGTGAGGGAGCCGAGCGGCTTGGTCGGGGTGACGCTCCAGGTCTTGAGCCAGGGGTGGTCGGTGTAGGCGAACCAGATCGCCTCGACCCGGCCGTCCCGCTCCACGAAGTCGGCGAAGGTCCGCGGAGCACCGCCGCCACCGCCACTGTCACCGCCCAGCAGCCCGCCGAGCACTCCGCCGAGCAGCCCGCCGCCCGTTCCTGTGTCCGTAGCCGTCCCTGCCGCCGAACCGGACCCCGGGCGGGCGAACAGCTCGGCGGCCGGGATGTCGAGTCGGCTGACGCAGCGCAGCGGGCGGTCGGCGCCCGCCCGCAGGACGACCTCGGTGAGGAAGGCCCGGCCCAGGTGCACCAGGAAGGCGGCGCTGTCGGCCTCGGCGCGGTCGAAGGTGCGCAGCGCGTAGCGGCCGGTGGCGGGGTCGAGGACGACGGCGGTGAGCCGGACGACCTGGTTGCTGACCGAGCCGTACCCGTGTCCGTCCGGCCGTACCTCTCCCGCGGCGGGGACGGCGGTGCCGTGGCCGCCGATGGCGAGCACGCCGCCGACGGTGAGCTCGCCGGGGGCCGGGCAGGCGGTCAGGCCGAGGCCCCGGTCGGCCAGGTGCGCGAGCAGGGCCTCCATGGTGGCGCCGGTCTGTGCCCGGACGGTGGTGGGCGAGTCGGCGGTGATGGCGGTGAGGTGGCGGCTGGTGTCCACGAGCAGGACGCGGGCGCTCTCCGGGGTGCGGTCGGCGACGGTGAGCGGTGCCCAGGTGTGCCGGTAGCCGGTGGCGCGCAGGCGCCAGCCGTTGGCGTGCGCCCAGTCGGCGAGGGCCGGGACCTCCTCGGGGGTGCGGGGCGCGCAGGTCCACAGCTGGTCGGTGCGGATCTCGCCGGACCAGTTCTGGAAGACCCGCTGGTAGAGCTCGGTGCCGGCGGGCAGGGCGGGCGGCGCGGGGGCGGCGGCCTCGGCGCTGTCCGGGCCGACGGTGCCGCGCAGCACCCAGGCCGCGCTGCCGAGGGCGGCCGAGGCGCCGAGCAGTTGCCGCCGGGTGAGCCCGCTCCCCCGGTGCGGTGCGTCGCCGGCTCCGCCCGCCGTGCCGGCTCCGTCGGCCGTACCGGTCACACCGTGTCCTGTGGTCATCCGTCCGTCTGCCCCTCGCCCTGGTCATCCCTGGTCGCTCCGGGCCGCGCCGGGGCCGACCTGCGGCACTCCGGCTGCGGCACTCCGGGTCCGGCCGGTGTCCGCCCGGCCCGGGAAGGAGCGTACGAAGCACGTACGGCGGTTTGGAGCCGTCCACCCGCCGCCTCACTCCTTCGAGTGATCACGGCGCGATTTCGACCCGTTCACGCCCCGGTTCGCGCCCCCGTTCGCGCCTCCCCTCTGCCGCCACCGGCGCCCTGGCCCTGGCCCTGGTCGGTGCGTCGGCCCGGGCGGAAATACCCGGGGCCCGCGCGCCGCTGTCGTGATCGGAGATCCGTTCCGGGCCGGTCGGGCCCGTACAGGAGGTGCAGCGCGCGATGGGTGACGAGCAGGAACAGCCGCAGGAGTACCGGATCGAGCACGACTCGATGGGCGAGGTCCGGGTACCGGCCGCCGCGAAGTGGCAGGCGCAGACGCAGCGGGCGGTGGAGAACTTCCCGGTGTCCGGCCAGCGGCTGGAGCGCGCGCACATCGCCGCGCTGGCCCGGGTGAAGGCGGCCGCGGCGCAGGTGAACGCCCGCCTCGGGGTGCTGGACGAGGAGACGGCGGAGGCGATCGCCTCGGCGGCCGAGGAGGTCGCGGAGGGGCGCTGGGACGACCAGTTCCCGGTGGACGTGTTCCAGACCGGCTCGGGCACCTCCTCCAACATGAACACCAACGAGGTGATCGCGACCCTGGCCGGGGAGCGGCTGGGGCGCGCCGTACACCCGAACGACCACGTCAACGCCAGCCAGTCGTCCAACGACGTCTTCCCGTCCTCGATCCACATCGCCGCCACCGCGGCCGTCACCCACGACCTGATCCCGGCGCTGGAGCACCTGGCGGAGGCATTGGAGCGCAAGGCCGCCGAGTTCGCCGAGGTGGTCAAGTCGGGCCGTACGCACCTGATGGACGCCACGCCCGTCACACTCGGCCAGGAGTTCGGCGGCTACGCGGCGCAGGTGCGGCACGGCCGGGAGCGGCTGCTGGCCACGCTCCCCCGGGTCGCCGAACTCCCGCTCGGCGGTACGGCGGTGGGCACCGGCATCAACACCCCGCCGGGCTTCCCGGCGGCGGTCATCGCGGAGGTGGCCCGGACGACCGGCCTGCCGCTGACCGAGGCCCGGGACCACTTCGAGGCGCAGGGCGCGCGGGATGCCCTGGTCGAGCTGAGCGGCCAACTGCGGACGGTGGCCGTCGGGTTCACGAAGATCGCGAACGATCTGCGGTGGATGGGCTCCGGTCCGCGCACCGGGCTCGGCGAGATCAACCTGCCGGACCTGCAGCCGGGTTCGTCGATCATGCCGGGCAAGGTGAACCCGGTGCTGCCCGAGGTGGTGCTGATGGTCGCGGCCCAGGTGGTCGGCAACGACGCGACGGTGACGCTGGCCGGGGCGAGCGGCAACTTCGAGCTGAACGTGATGCTCCCGGTGATCGCCCGCAACGTGCTGGAGTCGGTGCGGCTGCTCGCCAACAGCGCCCGGTTGCTGGCCGACCGGACGGTGGACGGCATCACCGCCAACGTCGAACGGGCCCGGGAGTACGCGGAGTCCTCGCCGTCGGTGGTGACCCCGCTGAACCGCTACATCGGGTACGAGGAGGCCGCGAAGGTCGCCAAGCAGTCGCTGGCCGAGCGCAAGACGATCCGTCAGGTGGTGCTGGAGCGCGGGTACGTCGAGCAGGGCCGGCTCACCGAGGCGCAGTTGGACGAGGCGCTGGACGTGCTGCGGATGACCCGCCCGTAGCCGCGGGGTGGTCGTCGGACTGGGACATGCGACTGGGACGTGCGCCGGGGCGCGGTGGGCGGATTGCGCCCTCCGTGCCCCGGACACGGGCTGCGGGGAAGATCAGCCCCTGGCTCGGCCGGCCCGGCCGCGCCGCATTGCCGCTCCATTCGACGTCATGGTGGCCATCGAGATCGCCGCGAGGCCGAGCAGGAACATCACGGCACCGACGATGATGCAGGTCACGATGTTCTTACCGTGCGCGACGGAACCGGAGACGGCCCAGGGAGAGATGATCGTCCAGGCTCCGAGCGCGGTGGCTGCCCAGGCCCTCGCGTGGGTGCGCTCATAGGCCGTGCCGTAGCCGGCCATCAGCAGGGTGTAGGCCAGACCCACGATCAGGCAGGTCACGGTCAGGGTGCTGAACGCAGTGAAGCCGACGATCCATGGCGATGCCGCCAGGAAGAGGCCGGCCAGTACGGCCAGGGCTTCGATGCCCTGGGCTCGGGGGGTCGAGGTGACCCGCTCGTAGTGTTCGCGTAGTTCGACGATGTCCGGATGGTGCTCCATGCCCGTCGGGATATGGGTTGCCACCGATACCACCTCCTGTGGTCCGGAACGTGGGAGGCGCTCGCCCCTCATGGGCACCCGTGAAGGGCTTGCCCCACAAAGGCGCTTGGCCTCGTACCCATTCTGTCCCTTATCTAACGTTTTGCACCTGATAGTCCAGAATGATCGATAACCATCCGATCACGTCGGTGACCTGCGTCTCAACACCGCGGGGTGGCATTGCCTATGCAACTCGTTGCATAGCAGGATGCGGGGCATGGCACTGGAGCACGCGATCCTCGTCTCGCTGCTGGAACGGCCCGGCTCCGGCTACGAACTGGCCCGGCGCTTCGACCGCTCCATCGGCCGCTTCTGGACCGCCACTCACCAGCAGATCTACCGGGTGCTGCGGCGCATGGAGGCGGACGGCTGGGTCGCCGCGGAGGAGGTCGCCCAGGACGGGCGTCCGGACAAGAAGGTGTACTCGGCGGCCGGGCCCGGCCGGGCCGCGCTGGCCGACTGGCTGCGCGAACCGGTCGAACCGGAGACCGTCCGGCACGAACTCGCGGTCAAGATCCGGGCCGCCGCCTTCGACGACCCGGCCGCACTGATCTCCGAGGTCGAGCGGCACCGCGACAGCCACGCCGCCCTGCTCGCCCGCTACCTGCACGGCGAGCAACGGGACTTCCCCGACCTCACCGCGCTCGACGCCGGCCAGGAGCTGCAGCACGTGGTGCTGCGCGGCGGCATCGAGTACGAGCGGATGACGCTCGCCTGGCTCGACGACGTGCTCGCCACCCTGCGCCGGCTCGCCGGCGACGGCCGACCGTCCTGACGACAGACCGTCCCAACAGCCGGCCGGCCCACCGCTCGGCGGCCCGTCCACCGCTCGGCGGCCGGTCCACTGCTCGCAGCCTGTCCCTCCCCGAACCCCTCGACTCCCGGGAGCCCTCGATGCTCTTCAACCCGCGCACCTACGACCCCGCACAGTTCGACGAGCCGACCCGCCGGCTGCTGCGCGCGACCGTGGACTGGTTCGAGTCCCGCGGCAAGAAGGCGCTGATCGACACCTACATCGACCGCAGCTGGTACGCCGACTTCCTCGAATTCGCCGCGAAGGAAGGCCTGTTCGCGGAGTTCCTGACCCCCTCGGCGGCCGACCCCGACAAGCGCTGGGACACCGCACGGATCGCCGAGCTGAACGAGATCCTCGGCTTCTACGGCCTCGGCTACTGGTACACCTGGCAGGTCACCATCCTGGGCCTCGGCCCGGTCTGGCAGAGCGAGAACGAGGCCGCCCGGGCCCGCGCCGCCAAGCTGCTCGCGGAGGGCCACGTCATGGCCTTCGGCCTCTCCGAGCGCACCCACGGCGCCGACATCTACTCCACCGACATGATCCTCACCCCGGACGGCGAGGGCGGCTTCACCGCGACCGGCTCCAAGTACTACATCGGCAACGGCAACGTGGCCAGCCTGGTCTCGGTGTTCGGCCGCCGCTCGGACGTCGAGGGCCCCGAGGGCTACGTCTTCTTCGCCGCCGACAGCCGCCACGAGGCGTACCACCTGGTCAAGAACGTGGTGAACGCCCAGATGTACGTCAGCGAGTTCCGCCTGGAGGACTACCCGGTGCGCGCCGAGGACGTGCTGCACACCGGGCAGGCCGCCTTCGACGCCGCCCTGAACACCGTCAACGTCGGCAAGTTCAACCTCTGCACCGCCTCGGTCGGCATCTGCGAGCACGCGATGTACGAGGCCGTCACGCACGCCCACAACCGGGTGCTGTACGGCCGTAAGGTCACCGACTTCCCGCACGTCAAGCGGGAGTTGACCGACGCGTACGTCCGCCTGGTGGCGATGAAGCTGTTCAGCGCCCGGGCCGTGGACTACTTCCGCACCGCCTCCCCCGAGGACCGCCGCTACCTGCTGTTCAACCCGATGACCAAGATGAAGGTCACCACCGAGGGCGAGAAGGTCATCGACCTGATGTGGGACGTCATCGCGGCCAAGGGCTTCGAGGCGGACACCTACTTCGACAAGGCGGCGAAGGACATCCGCGGCCTGCCGAAGCTGGAGGGCACCGTCCACGTCAACCTGGCGCTGATCCTCAAGTTCATGGGCAACTACCTGTTCGCCCCGGCCGATTACGCCCCGGTGCCGAGCCGGCTGGACGCCGCCGACGACGCCTTCCTGTTCCGCCAGGGCCCGGCCCGCGGCCTCGGTGCGATCCGCTTCCACGACTGGCGCACCGCCTACGACCGCCAGGCGCAGCTGCCCAACGTCGCCCGCTTCCGCGAACAGGCCGACAGCTTCTGCGAGTTGCTGCTCAGCCACGCGCCGAGCAAGGAGCAGCAGGCGGACCTGGACTTCCTGCTGGAGATCGGCCAGCTGTTCGCGCTGATCGTCTACGGCCAGCTGGTGCTGGAGCAGGCCGAGTTGACCGGCCTGGATGCCTCCGACGAGGGCCGCGACGTGCTGGACCAGGTCTTCGACGCGCTGGTCCGCGACTTCTCCGCGCACGCCACCGAGCTGCACGGCAAGGCCTCCACCACCGAGGAGCAGGCCGCCTGGGCGCTGGCGAACGTGCGCCGCCCGGTGTCGGACGCGGCGCGCGCCGAACGGGTGTGGGGCCGGGTCGAGGCGCTGTCGGGCGCGTACGAGATGCAGCCGTAACGGCGGCAGCGGTACCGGATGGACCCCGGGGGTGCCGGTCGGCGGACCGGCACCCCCGGTTTCACGTGTGCACGTCGCGGCATGCGTGCGGGCTCAGTCGTCGACTCAGCGGACGGCTCAGCGGACGGCTCAGCTGTCGCCCCAGCTGTCGCCCCAGCGGGCGGCTCAGCTGTCGCCGAGGCCCATGTCGCGGGCCCGGGCGACCGCCTCGGCGCGGGTGGCGACGTGCAGCTTCTCGAAGATGTGGGTGATGTGGTTGCGGACGGTCTTCTCCGCGACCACCAGCTCCCGGGCGACCCGCCGGTTGTCCAGCCCGCGCGCGACCAGGTCCAGCACCTCGGCCTCGCGGGCGGTGAGGTCCGGGAACAGCTGCCCCGCCTCGCGCATCCTGGCCCCGGCGAGCAGGGCGGCGATCCGTCCGGCCACCTCGCCGCCGAACACCGCGCCGCCGGCTGCGACCGTGCGCACGGCGTGCAGCACCTCCTCCCGCCCGGCACCCTTGACCAGGTAGCCGCGCGCGCCCGCCTGGAGGGCGGCGAGCAGGTTGCCGTCGTCGTCGGACATGGTCAGCATCAGCACCGGCGGCGGCGCCTCCTGGGTCGCGAGCCGGCGGACGGCTTCCAGCCCGGAGCCGTCCGGCAGCGAGAGGTCCATGATCACCACGTTGGGGCGGTGCCGGGCGACCGACTCCGGCACATCGGCGACCCGCTCGGCCTCAGCGACCACGAGGACGCCCTCGGCGCTCTCCAGGGCCGCCTTGAGCCCCTCCCTGAAGAGGGGGTGATCGTCGACGATCAGTACACGGACGGGCGGTGTGCCGCCCGGGTCCGGGGGTTCCACAGGCTGCGTTTCATCCACCCGGCCGACACTACCAGCGGCGAACTGGCTACTTTCCGTGACATGCTCGGAAGTCGTCCGCGTGGCGGGCGGGGCAGGACACCCGGGCAGGACATCGGGGCGGGTTCCGGGGCCGGGCCCGGGGCCGGATCCGAGACCGCTGCCTCAGGCACCCGGGACACCGGGCCGTCGAGACTGGAACCCGGCTCGGTTCACGCCGTCGACCGTCCCGCCGGCCGCAGGTCCGTACCGCCGGGGGGGTTCGCACCACCGGAGTCGACCCCACCGGCCCAGCCCGTCTGCGAGGTGGTGCCAATGACCACGGTGACCTCCGCCCGGCGCCGCACGCCGGCCGAGCGACAGCTGACCGCCGCCGCGATCGCCACGGCGGTCTGCGTCGTCGCCTCGACGCTGTGGATCTGCTACGTGCTCGTCCATCTCGGCGATCCGGGCGTGCACCAGCCCCGCGACGAACTCGGCAACCTGATCTACGCCCTCCCGACCGCGGGGGCGGGCATGATTCTGCACGCCCACCGCCCCGGCAGCCCGCTCGGCTGGGTGCTGCTGGTCTACGCGTTGACCGAGATCCTGCCGGACGCGGCCGCGGCGCCCGTCTCGGTCGAGGTCACCGACCCGGGCATCGTCGGCGCCGTGGCCGCCTTCGCCGCGCTCTGCAACTCGGTGAACGTGACGATCTTCTACGTACTCCCACTCTGGCTGCCGGACGGGCGGCTGACGACCCGGCGCTGGTGGTGGTACATCGGCGCCGTCGCGCTGTTCGTGGTCCCGGAGATGGCCCAACGGCTCGACCGCCCCCGGCAGTTCGGCCGACCCAACCCGTTGGCCGGCAACCCGCCGGCGCACATCTTCGCCACCGCCACCGACGCCCTGGGCGGCCACGACCTGCTGGTCAGCGAATTCCTGGTCGGGATCGTGAGCGCCGTCCTCCTGGCCCGCCTGCTGCGTCCACGCCGGGCGGGCGACGGGCGCGAGGTCCTTCGACACCGCCTGCGGGTGGCGGCGATGCTCGGCGCCTACCTGTTCTGGGCCGGCATGCAGGACCTGTACTCACGGAACTTCACCGAGCACTACTGGCTCAGCTACTCGCTGTTCGCCGCCGCGGGGCTGGTGTGGGCGGTCGCGGTGGCGTACCTGGTCGTCCGGGACCACGGCTGGCGGCTCGACCGGGCGGCCCGCAGCGTGCTGATCGGGCTGCTGCTGGGCACCGGGGTCACCGGACTGTTCCTGGTGGCCGCCGCGCTGCTCTCCGGCTGGCTCCTGCCGGGGCGCGGCGGGGCGGCGCTACTGCTGATCGCCCTGGTGTACGCACTCGGCGCGGCCCTGCCGCGGGCGGCCAGGCGGGTCGTCGCCCTGGTGGACCGGCTGTACTACGGCGAGCGCGCGCAGCCGTACCAGGTGCTGCGCACGCTCGCGGGCCGGGTGCGGCAGGTCGTCGACCCGGCGCGGCTGCCGGAGACGCTGTGCGCGACGGTCGCCGAGGAGTTGCGGCTGCCCGGGGTCACCCTCGCCGTCACCACCCGGGCCGGGCGCCGGACGCTGGCCACCGCCGGACGGCTGGACGGGCGCAGCCAGGACTTCGCACTGGTCCACAACGGGCTGCCGATCGGCGAGTTGACCGTCGGACTGCGGGCGGGCGAGACGCGGTTGGAGGCCAGTGACATCGACATCCTGCGCTCGCTCGCCGACCAGGCCTCCCCGGCGGTCGCCTCGCTGCGGCTCCAGGAGGACCTGCAGGCCAGCCGGGAGCAGATCGTCGCGGCGCGGGAGGAGGAACGGCGGTGGCTGCGGCGGGACATCCACGACGGGCTCGGACCGGCGCTGGCCGGCCTTCGGCTGCGGGTGGACAACGCCGCGACGTCGGCGGACGACGGGCTCGCGGACACCCTGAGCGGGGTCTCGGACGGGTTGGGGATGACGATCAAGGAGGTCCGCCGGATCACCGACCGGCTCGGGCCGGCGCCGCTCGGCGAGTTCGGGCTGACCCGGGCCGTCCGGCAGCTGACGGACGCCTTCAGCGGCGCCGGGCTGACCGTGACGGCGGAGCTGTCGCCGGACCCGCTGCCGGAGCTGCCCGCGGCGGTGGAGGTCGCGGCCTACCGCATCGCGGCGGAGGCGCTCAACAACGTGCTCCGGCATGCCCGGGCCCGGACGGCGCGGGTGGCGCTGCGGGTGGACGAGGAGGCCCTGATGCTGACCGTGCAGGACGACGGGGTGGGGTACCGGGAGGACATCGGCGAGCAGCCGGGCGGCGGAGTGGGGCTGCGGTCGATGGCGGACCGCGCGGCGGAGATCGGCGGGCACTGCACCGTTCGCGCACTGCCGACGAACGGGGGCACTCAGGTGCTGGCGATCCTGCCGCGATCGGCTACGGCCGACCGGTGAGCTGACCCGGTGGGGGAGGCGGACGGATGACGGGGAGCAGGGAACAGGGAACAGGGAACAGATGACAGAGTTTGAAATCTGTCATCTGTTCCCTGTCATCTGTTACCTGTCAGCTGTGATCAGGCGGCCGGCCCCGGAGGGGTGGGCGGCACTCCGCAGTTGCCGAGCTTGCAGCCGACGCCGCCACCACCGTCCGGTGTCACCACCGGGGACGGGGCGAGGCGGCCACGGGACTCCGAAGCGGAGGCGGAACAGGCGTTGCGCAGCGCCATCGCCGCCGCGATCAGGCCCCCCAGCACGCCGGCCGCGCAGATCGCCGTGGTCGTGGTGTTGGTTGCCATGAGGAGGTACTCCTGTTTCTTCCGGGCGACCGGTCGTGGTCGATCGGTCACTCTCAACTCTGCGGACGGACACGCCCCGAGCGCATGGGCTTGACGTCCCATTCCGGTCCCGGTTCGGCGCCCGGCGCGTGGATGCGGCCCAGCACGGCGGTGACCGGCCTGTGCGATCCGGCCCGCAGGCCGTACCGCTCCTTGGCCCTGGCGTAGACCAAGTCGCCCGGGTAGAGCGGCACTTCGCCGAGCTCGCCGAGGAAGACGCCGGGCCCGGAGAGGACCAGCAGGAAGACGTCGGCCGCCCGCTCCTCGAACGGCCCGCAGAGGCCGCCCGGTTCGAGGTCCACGGTGGCCACCTCGACCTGGCGCCAGGCCCGGGCGGGGCCGGGGCCCGAGCGCTGGGCCGGGATGCCGGCGCGGGACGGGGTGGGCCGGACGGTGAGCACCGTGGTCGGTGCGCCCCGGACGGCGGTGAGCCGGCAGGTGCTGCCGGGCCGGTGGTGCAGCGCCTCGCCCGGGGAGAGGATCCGGCCGGCTGCGGACAGTCGGCCGGAGAGCACCACGGTCACCGACTCGGCCGACCCGTACGGGAGTTGGTCGAGACGGACACCGGGCGGCAGGGTCTCGACGGTGAGCCCGGCGCGGACGGACGGCCGCTGCTCCGGGTCGATCAGCCGCCGGAGGACGGGCGAGGTGCGGGGGACGGCGAGGGGGACGACGATCACTTCTGGTCTCCTGGGACGGGGGACGGGCGATCCGCGACGGGTGGGGTTCAGGGCCGGTCGCGGCGGGCGGCGCGGCGCCTGGCCAGGGCGGCCCGGGTACCGGCGTTGTGCCGGGGGACGGCGAGGGTGAGGCAGAGCAGTTCGGCACCGAGCGGCCCGGCTTCGAGGCGCAGCGTCCGGCCGCGGCGGGCCAGCAACAGGTCACCCTCGGAGGCCAAGTAGTCGGCCTCGTCGGAGAGTTGTCCGACGACAGCGGCGCCGCGCAGCACGTGCAGGACGGTCTCGGCGTCGGGCCGGCCGGTCAGCACGTGATGGGCGCCGGGGCTCAGCCGCAGGTGGTCGAAGGCCTCGCAGTCGCTGGTGAGCATCGAGCGCCGCGCCAGCGAGCGGATCCGGACGCGTTCGCCGTTCGGGCCGAGGACGACCATGGCAGCGCCGGTGTCGGTGGTGACGATCATGCGGGTTCATCTCCGCTCGGCGGGATGGGGCGGCCGGCGGGGACGGTCAGGACGGCGTGGAAGTACTCCATCCCGGCGGTGCCGGCGGTGAGGACGGTCCGGCTCCCGAGCGGGAGGACGACGGCAGTGGCCTCCACGAGGGGGATGCCGGAGTCCTGCGGCTCGGGGTCGTACGGCTGGTCGTCGTTCGCGGCGGCGTCCGGCCGTACCGCGTTCTCCGGCGGTTCGGCGAGCCCGGAGCCAGCGGTGACGTAGAGCGCGTGCTCGACGCCGTCGGCGGCCACCTCGGTGCGGTGGCCCGGTTCGAGCCGCTGCAGGCCGACGCCGCGCAGCGGGCCCGCGAGCAGGCGGCCGGGGTCGACGGCGCCTCGTCGGCGCAGGTCGGTGATGACGGTGCCCGGCATTTCGGCGCTCCTTCCGGTCTCCGGCGGGCCCTGCGGTCCGCCTCTGTGACCCACCGTGCGCCGCCCGTTGTCCCGTCCACACGGGGGTTCCGTCCCGTCCGGATCCCGTCCGGATCCCGTCCGCAGCCCACTCGCATCCCGGGTCGGATCCCGGTCGGTCCCGGCCCGATCCCACGCCCGATCCCACGTGCGATCCCACTCGTGATCCCGGCCGCGATCCCACTCTCGATCCCGTCGGACGGCCCCGCGCACAAGGACGTACGGACGTACGGTGGAACCGGAGGCCGTGTCATGCACGTCACCGGAACACACTTCACCCCCTTCGCCGACCGCACCGACGCGGGCCGCAGGCTGGCCGCCCGGCTCGGGCACCTGAGCGGCCCCGACACCGTGGTGGTGGCGCTGCCGAGGGGTGGCGTGCCGGTGGCCGCCGAGGTGGCGGCGGCGCTCGGCGCTCCGCTGGACATCTGCGTCATCCGCAAGCTCGGCGTGCCCTACCAGCCCGAGCTGGGCATGGGCGCGATCGGCGAGGGCGGCGTCCGGGTGCTGAACGAGCAGGTCATCCGGCTCGCCTCGGTCACCGACGACCAGCTGGCCGAGGTGGAGCGGCGCGAGCGCGTCGAACTGGAGCGCCGTGCCCGTCGCTACCGGGGCGACCGCCCGTCGACGGACGTGCGCGGCCGGGTCGTGGTCGTGGTGGACGACGGCATCGCCACCGGTTCCACCGCCCGGGCGGCGTGCCGGATCGTCCGGGAGCGTGGTGCGGCCCGGGTGGTGCTGGCCGTGCCGGTGGCACCCCGGGACTGGATCGACCGCCTCGACGAGGTCGCCGACGAGCTGGTCTGCGTGAGCACGCCGTCCCCGTTCTTCGCGATCGGGGAGTTCTACGCCGACTTCTCGCAGACCGAGGACGAGGAGGTGCTGCGGCTGCTCGCCGAGGCCCACGACAGTGCGGCAGCGGCTCCAGCGGCGGCGAGGGCGACGTCCGGGACGGCCGCGGGGGTGGACCGGGAGCTGGTGCTGCCCGCCGCCGGGGTCCGGCTCGCGGGCCGGCTGACCGTACCGGCCGGCGCGCTCGGCATCGTGGTCTTCGCGCACGGCAGCGGCAGCAGCCGGCACAGCCCGCGCAACCGGTACGTCGCCGACCGGCTGAACCGTGCCCGGCTCGCCACACTGCTGTTCGACCTGCTCACCGAGGCCGAGGAGGCGGACCGGCGCAACGTGTTCGACGTGGCGCTGCTGGGCTCTCGGCTGACCGCCGTCGCCCGACAGCTGAACACGGGCAGCAAACCCGAGGCCGCACCCGAATCCGCCGCCGCGGCCGTGACCGAGACCCGCGGCCTGCCGCTCGGCTTGTTCGGCGCCAGCACCGGCGCCGCCGCCGCGCTGCACACCGCCGCCGAGCTGGGCCCGGCCGTGCGCGCCGTGGTCTCCCGGGGCGGCCGCCCCGACCTCGCCGGGGCCGAGGAGCTGAGCCGGGTGAGCGCCCCGACGCTGCTCGTCGTCGGCGCCCTGGACGTCACCGTCCTGGACCTCAACCGGCGGGCCGCACGCCGGCTCCGCTGCGAGCGGGAACTGGCGGTGGTGCCGCGCGCGACCCACCTGTTCGAGGAACCCGGAGCCCTCGACGAGGTCGCTGAGCTGGCCCGGGACTGGTTCCTGCGCCACCTCCCCGAGCCCGGGTCCGCGACCGTCGACCCGTGACCGATCCATGGACCGATCCGTGGACGACCCGTCGACGCCGATTGCGCAGACTTCGTGCGTCACCCCCGATAGGCAGCGCAATTTGCGCAGCGCAACGCAGTAATTCCTGGCCAGCTTGTACACATTGAGCAGTGAAAAACCGACCTGTTGCCCAACCATCCCGACAGGAGCAAGCTCTCCGCAACCGCACCGCCCACCCATCCGCGGTGCGGTCGCGATCCAGCGGGAGCCTCATAGCCGAGGCCCGAAGTGGAGGAACGAGCGATGACCACGCAGTCCCACGCCCTTGAGTTGACCCCCGAGGAGCGCGAGGCCGGTCTTGACGCCGACCAGCTGCGCCGCCTCGTCGGCCTGGTCGAGCACGACGCCGCCGCCGACCCGTTCCCGGTCACGGCCCAGGACGCGGTCGTCTTCGTGGTCGGCAACGCCACCCAGACGGCCCAGTTCTACCAGGTCGTGTTCGGCATGGAGCTGGTCGCCTACTCCGGCCCGGAGACCGGCCGCCGCGACCGCAAGGCGTACGTGCTGCGCTCCGGCTCCTGCCGC
Source organism: Streptomyces sp. 1331.2 (assembly GCF_900199205.1). Classification (NCBI taxonomy): domain Bacteria; kingdom Bacillati; phylum Actinomycetota; class Actinomycetes; order Kitasatosporales; family Streptomycetaceae; genus Streptomyces; species Streptomyces sp. 1331.2. The sequence continues at coordinate 1,363,787 of NZ_OBMJ01000001.1, forward strand.
TTCGTGATCAAGGGCGGGGTCCAGCCGGGCAGCCCGCTGCTGGACCACCACCGCCGCCACGGCGACGGCGTCGTGGACCTCGCCCTGGAGGTCCCGGACGTCGACAAGTGCATCGAGCACGCCCGTGCCTCCGGCGCCACCGTCCTGGAGGAGCCGAACGACGTCTCGGACGAGAACGGCACGGTGCGCCGCGCGGCCATCGCCACCTACGGCGAGACCCGTCACACCCTGATCGACCGCTCCCGTTACCACGGCCCCTACCTGCCGGGTTACGTCGTCGCGGAGAGTAAGGTGACCCACCCGGCGGGCTCGCCCAAGCGCCTGTTCCAGGCCCTCGACCACGCCGTCGGCAACGTCGAGCTGGGCCGCATGGACGAGTGGGTGGCGTTCTACAACCGCGTCATGGGCTTCGTGAACATGGCCGAGTTCGTGGGCGACGACATCGCCACCGAGTACTCCGCGCTGATGTCCAAGGTCGTCGCCAGCGGCAACCACCGGGTGAAGTTCCCGCTCAACGAGCCGGCCGTCGCCAAGAAGAAGTCCCAGATCGACGAGTACCTGGAGTTCTACACCGGCCCCGGCTGCCAGCACATGGCGCTCGCCACCAACGACATCCTCACCACCGTGGACGTGCTCCGGGCGCGCGGCGTGGAGTTCCTCAACACCCCGGACGCGTACTACGACGACCCGGAGCTGCGCGAGCGGATCGGCAAGGTCCGCGTTCCGATCGAGGAGCTGAAGAAGCGCGGCATCCTGGTCGACCGCGACGAGGACGGCTACCTGCTGCAGATCTTCACCAAGCCGATCGGCGACCGTCCGACCGTCTTCTACGAGTTCATCGAGCGGCACGGTTCGCTCGGCTTCGGCAAGGGCAACTTCAAGGCGCTCTTCGAGTCGATCGAGCGCGAGCAGGACCGACGCGGCAACCTGTGAGTGTCGTGATCGTCGGAGAGCTCTGACGGACGGTCGAGGAGGACCACGGAGATGGCGTACTACCGGCAGCTGGGCAGCATCCCGCCCAAGCGGCACACCCAGCACCGCACCCCCGAAGGCGGGCTGTACTACGAGGAGTTGATGGGCGAGGAGGGGTTCTCCTCGGACTCCTCGCTGCTCTACCACCGGGGCATCCCCTCGGCCGTGGTCAACGCGGTGCCCTGGGAGCTGCCGGACCAGTCCACCGTGCCCAACCACCCGCTCCTCCCCCGCCACCTCAAGCTGCACGAGCTGTTCGCGGGCCAGGAGTGGAAGTCCGCCGACGTCGTGAGCAGCCGCCGGCTGGTCCTCGGCAACGGCGACGTGCGGATCTCGTACGTCGCCGCCGGGGCCCCGAGCGAGCTGTACCGCAACGGGCTCGGCGACGAGTGCGTGTACGTGGAGTCCGGCTCCGGCACGGTCGAGACGGTGTTCGGCTCGATCGAGGTCGGCCAGGGCGACTACGTGCTCATCCCGCGCGCCACCACCCACCGCTGGGTGCCGGCCGGCGACGAGCCGCTGCGCGCGTACTGCATCGAGGCGAACAGCCACATCACCCCGGTCAAGCGCTTCCTGTCCAAGTACGGCCAGCTGCTGGAGCACGCGCCGTACTGCGAGCGGGACTTCCGCGGACCGGTCGGCCCGCTGCTGGTCGAGGACGCTCCCGGCGACGTCGACGTGCTGGTCAAGCACCGTGGCCCGCAGGGGATTTCGGGCACCCGCTACACCGTGCCGCACCACCCCTTCGACGTGGTCGGCTGGGACGGCTGCCTGTACCCGTACGCCTTCAACATCCGGGACTACGAGCCGATCACCGGGCGGATCCACCAGCCGCCGCCGGCCCACCAGGTGTTCGAGGGCCAGAACTTCGTGATCTGCAACTTCGTCCCGCGCAAGGTGGACTACCACCCGCTGTCGATCCCGGTGCCGTACTACCACGCCAACGTGGACAGCGACGAGGTCATGTTCTACTGCGGCGGCGACTACGCGGCCCGCAAGGGCTCGGGCATCGGCCAGGGCTCGATCTCGCTGCACCCCGGCGGTCACACCCACGGGCCGCAGCCGGGCGCGTACGAGCGCAGCATCGGCGTGGAGTTCTTCGACGAACTCGCCGTCATGGTGGACACCTTCCGCCCGCTGGAACTCGGCGAGGGCGGCCGGGCCAGCGAGGACGGCAACTACGCCTGGACCTGGGCCGGTCGGGGGCCCGGGCGATGAGCACGCTGCCCACCGGGGATGCGATCCCCGCTGCCGGGGGCCTGGTCCCGGACGCCGGGGCGATCCCGGAGCTGTTCCGCGGGCTCTTCGACGATGCGGCGGTGTTCCCGCCGGGGAACCTGCCGGTCGCCGAGGCGGTGCCCGCGCACCGCGCCCACCGTGCGGCCTGGTACGCCGAGGCGGTCGGGCCGTTCCTCTGCGGGCCGGGTCGGCTGGGCGAGTTGGCCGCGGCGGCCGCGGGCGGCGCGGCTGCAGCGGGCGGTCCGGTGACGGGCGGTCCGGTGACGGGCGGCGCGCGGTTCAGGGTCGGGCTCGTACTGCCGGGGGGCAGTACCGAGCTCGCCCCGGCGCTCGCCGCCGCCGCGCCGTTCGAGCTGGCCGGCGTCGAGCTGGCCACCCGGGACGCCGCCGAGGCGGTCGCCGAGCTGGACCGCCTGCTCCCGCCGGACGTCCCGGCCGCCGTCGAACTGCCGCGCGAACTCCTGCGCGGGGACGGGCTGGACGCCGTCCTGGACGTCCTGGTGGACAGCGCGTACCGGGCGAAGTTCCGCACCGGCGGGCTGATCGCCGAGGCGTTCCCGGACGAGCAGGAGCTGGCCGCCTTCCTCACCGGCTGCGCGCGGCGCGGACTGCCGTACAAGTGCACGGCCGGGCTGCACAACGCCGTCCGGCACACCGACCGGGAGACCGGCTTCGAGCACCACGGCTTCCTGAACGTCCTGTTGGCCGCGCAGGAGACCGACGCGGCCGCGGCCGCGGCGGTGCTCGCGGAGCGCGACGGCGAGGTACTGGCCAAGGCGGTACGTGCACTGACGGATCGTCAGGTTACGGTGATCCGCAACTCGTTCACCGCGTTCGGCACCTGCAGCATCGCCGAACCCCTGGGCGACCTGGCCGCGCTCGGCCTGCTGTCGTCGCCCAGTCCACTGCCCCAGGAGGACCGTTGACCACCGCCGGAAGCCCCCGCAGCTGGCTCGCCAGCGCCCAGGACTCGCCGTTCGGCGTGCACAACCTGCCGTACGGCGTCTTCACCGCCGCCGACCAGCCCGGGCGGCGCCGGATCGGCGTGCGCGTCGGGGACTTCGTCCTGGACGCCGGGGCGGCCGCCCGCGCGGCCGGCGCGCCGTCCACGCTGCTGGACGCGGACTCGCTCAACCCGCTGATGGCGGCGGGGCGTCCGGTCTGGACGCGGGTGCGGGCGGACCTGACGACCTGGCTCACGGACGAGTCCTTCCGCGAGGCGCTGTCGCCGGCGCTGCTGCCGGTGGACGAGGTCGAGCTGCACCTCCCCTTCGAGGTCGCCGACTACGTCGACTTCTACGCCTCCGAGCACCACGCGACCAACCTGGGCCGGATCTTCCGCCCGGGCTCGGAGCCGCTCACGCCCAACTGGAAGCACCTGCCGATCGGTTACCACGGGCGGGCGGGGACGGTCGTGGTCTCCGGCACGCCGGTGGTGCGGCCGTACGGGCAGCGCAAGGCGCCCACCGACCCGGCACCGGGCTTCGGGCCGTCCCGGCGGCTGGACATCGAGGCCGAGGTCGGCTTCGTCGTCGGCACGCCGTCCGAGCTGGGCAAGCCGGTCGTGCTGGACGACTTCCGCGAGCACGTGTTCGGCGTCTGCCTGCTCAACGACTGGTCGGCGCGCGACATCCAGGCCTGGGAGTACGTGCCGCTGGGCCCGTTCCTCGGCAAGTCCTTCGCCACCTCGATCTCGCCGTGGATCGTCCCGCTGGACGCCCTGCAGCACGCCCGGGTCACCCCGCCGGAGCGCGACGTCGAGCCACTGCCGTACCTGGACGACCGGGGCGGCGAGCCGTGGGGCCTGGACCTGGCCATGGAGGTCCGGCTGAACGGACACCTGGTGTCCCGCCCGCCGTTCGCCACCATGTACTGGACTGCGCAGCAGCAGCTGACCCACATGACCGTCAACGGCGCCTCGCTGCGCACCGGCGACCTGTTCGCCTCGGGGACGGTCAGCGGGCCGGAGCCGGACACCCGGGGCGCGCTGATCGAGCTGACCTGGAACGGCGAGGAGCCGCTGAAGCTCGCGGACGGGACGACCCGGACCTTCCTGGAGGACGGCGACGAGGTCGCCATCACCGCCACCGCGCCCGGCCCGGACGGGGCCGTGGTCGGCTTCGGCGAGGTGACCGGACGGGTGCGCGGGTAGCGGCGGACGGCTGACGGCTGACGGCTGACGGCTGACGGAGAACAGATAACAGAAGACAGATGACAGCCGACAGATTTCATCATCTGTCGGCTGTCATCTGTTTTCCCGCCCGCGCCCCTCGCCCCGCGCCCGCGCCCCGCGCGCCTACAGCCCCGCGCCGCCGGTGGCGTCGATGACCCGTCCGGTCACCCAGCGCGCGTCGTCGGAGGCGAGGAAGGCGACGATGTCCGCGATGTCCTCCGGCTGCCCGACCCGGCCGAGCGCGGCGACCGAGGCCGCGTAGGCCTCCGCCTCCGCATTTCCGCGCAGCCAGCCCGCGTTGACGTCGGTGTCCACGATGCCGGGGGCGACCGAGTTCACGGTGATCCCGCGTGGCCCGAGCTGCTTGGCGAGGTTGAGGGTGAAGGTGTCCAGCGCCCCCTTGGTCGCGCCGTAGGCGATGATCTCCGGCATCGCCAGCCGTGCGGCACCACTGGAGATGTTGACGATCCGGCCGCCGTCCCGCAGCCGCTCCAGCCCGTGCCGCACCACGAAGAACGGTGCACGGACGTTGACGGCGAACAGCTCGTCGAACTGCTCCTCGGTCAGCGCGCCGAGGTCCGCGCTTCGGCCGATCCCGGCGTTGTTGACGATGATGTCCACCCCGCCGCCCGGGGCGTGCGCCCCGATCCCGGCGTCGAAGGCGTCCCACAGTGCGGCCGCGTCGCCGTGCCGGCCGAGCTCGGCCCGCACCGCGAACGCCCGGCCGCCGTCGGCGCGGATGCCCGCCACCACCTCCTCGGCCGCCGCCGCGTCGCGGGCGTAGCCGACCGCCACGGTGGCGCCGTCCCGTCCGAGCCGGCGGGCAATCGCCCGGCCGATCCCCCTACTACCGCCCGTGACCAGCGCCGTCCTGTCCCGAAGTCCGTACGCGCCCACGACAGATCCTCCTCCTGTCGCAATCGGCGTTGCATCCCGATAATTATTGAGCAATCGCTCAAGAAATAACCTAGCACACACTTCTTGAGTGAGTGCTCTAAAATTCAACGCATGACCGAGGCAACGGCAGGAGCACAGGCGACCGACGGCGCGACGGCCGCCCCCGACCCGGGCCCCGCCCACGGAACAGGCCCCGCCACCCCGGCCCGCCCCAGGCGCGGCCGCCCGCCGACCTTCGACCGTGCCGAGGCCCTGGCCGCAGCCACCCGGCTGTTCTGGGAGCGCGGCTACGAGGCCACCTCCGTCACCGACCTGACGGCCGCCACGGGCATGCGCCCGGGCAGCCTGTACGCGGCGTTCGGCGACAAGCGCTCGCTGTTCGAGGAGGTCGTCCGCGCATACGGCAGCTCGCCCGTCGGCGCGTTCGCGGCGGTCGCGCTGGCGGAGGAGCCCACCGCGTACGGAGCCTTCGCCCGCATCCTGCGCGAGGCCGCCGCCATCTACCCCGACCCGTCCCACCCGGCCGGCTGCCTGGTGATCTCCGCCGCCACCAACGTCTCCGCACAGGACGCCGGCATTCAGGCCCGGCTGCGCGAATTGCGCAACGAGAACCAGCGGGGCTTCGAAGCGTGGCTGCGCCGGGCCGTGGAGGAGGGCGAACTGCCGCCCGAGGCGGACCCGAAGGCACTGGCCGGCTTCCTCGCCACCGTCATCCAGGGCATGTCGCAGCAGGCCCGGGACGGCGCCACCGCCGACGACCTGGCCCGCACCGCCGAACTCGCCCTGCGCGCCTGGCCCTGAGCCGGACCGGCTCGACAAAGGGGCGTCACCCCTCCTTTCCCCGGAGCCCGGCCCGGTGATCACAACTGCGCACCGCCCCCGGTACGGTGGACACGGACGTGCACGGCCGGAGTCGACATCACCGAGGAACGGGAGCGGGCCCGATGAACGCAGAGGTGGCGGAGGTCCAGGCGTTCCTGGACGGCAGCGTCGGACGGCTCGTGCTGAACCGCCCGCGGGCGCTCAACTCGCTGACCCACGGCATGATCACCGCCCTGCGCGCGACCCTGGACGCCTGGTCCACCGACGACCGGGTGCGCGTCGTCGTCCTGACCGGCGCGGGCGAGCGCGGCCTGTGCGCGGGCGCCGACATCCGCGCGATGCACGACGACGCGAAGGCGGGCGGGGCCGGCACCCGGGCGTTCTTCCGTGACGAGTACCTGCTGAACGCGCTGATCGCCCGCTACCCGAAGCCGTACGTCGCGGTGATGGACGGCATCACGATGGGCGGTGGCGTGGGCCTCTCCGCCCACGGCGCGGTCCGGATCGTCACCGAGCGCTCCACCGTCGCGATGCCGGAGACCCGGATCGGCCTCGTCCCGGACGTCGGCGGCAGCCGCCTGCTCGCCCACACCCCGGGCGAGTTGGGCCTCCACCTCGGTCTCACTTCCGCCTCGATGGGCCCGGGCGACGCGCTGCTGTGCGGGTTCGCGGACCACTACGTGCCCTCCGCGCGGATACCGGAGTTGCTCGACGCCCTCACCCGCGCCGCCGCCACCGACCTCCTGCCCACGGCCGCCACGCCGGTCACCGCCGTCGATGCCGTCGATGCCGTCGTCGCCGCGCACGCCGAGCCCGCGCCGCCCGCCGTCCTGGCCGGGCAGCGCGCCTGGATCGACGCCTGCTACGCGGCCGACACGGTCGAGGAGATCGTCGAGCACCTGCTGAACTCCGGTGTCCCGGAGGCGAAGGAGGCGGCCGAGCTGGTCCTCGGCAACTCCCCCACCGCCGTCAAGGCCACCCTGGCCGCGCTGCGCCGGGCCCGTACGCTGCCCTCCCTGGAGGCCGTGCTCGACCAGGAGTACCGCATCTCCTGCGCGGCGCTGGACGGCCATGACCTGGTCGAGGGCATTCGCGCCCAGGTGATCGACAAGGACCGCAACCCCCACTGGGAGCCCGCCACCCTCGCCGAGGTGACGGAGGCCGACGTCGCCCGCTTCCTCGCGCCGCGCGAGGGCGAAGAGCTGGGCCTGGCCTGACGACGTCCCGGGTCGATATCCCGGGTCGACGGCTCGGGTCGACGGCTCGTGACCGGCGTCTCGCATGTCAAGACTGGCGCGAGGCGGGGCACGTCGTAGATCGTTGGGTGGTCAGGGCGCGCCCGCGCGGCGCCGAGCAGCGGAATGGGAGTCGACGGCGATGACCGAGACCGAGACCTACGAGACGATCCTGGTCGAGCGCAAGGGCCGGGTGGGGCTGATCACGCTCAACCGGCCCAAGGCGCTCAACGCGCTGAACACCCAGCTGATGAACGAGGTGGTCGCGGCCGCGACCGCCTTCGACCGGGACCCGGAGATCGGCTGTCTGGTGATCACCGGCTCGGAGAAGGCCTTCGCGGCCGGCGCCGACATCAAGGAGATGCAGGGCAACCGCTTCCCGGACGTCTACCTGGACGACTGGCTGGGCCCGTGGGACCGGTTCGGCGCGCTGCGCAAGCCGGTGGTGGCGGCCGTCGCCGGCTTCGCCCTGGGCGGCGGCTGCGAGCTGGCAATGATGTGCGACATCCTGCTGGCGGCGGACACCGCGAAGTTCGGCCAGCCGGAGATCAAGCTCGGCGTCATCCCCGGCATCGGCGGCTCGCAGCGGCTGACCCGGGCGGTCGGCAAGGCGAAGGCGATGGAGCTGTGCCTGACCGGTCGGATGATGGGGGCCGAGGAGGCCGAGCGAGCGGGCCTGGTCTCCCGGATCGTCCCCGCCGACCAGCTGCTCGCGGAGGCGCTGGCCACCGCCGAGACCGTCGCCGCGATGTCCACCCCGGCGGCGATCACGCTCAAGGAGAGCGTCAACCGGTCCTTCGAGACCACCCTGGCGGAGGGCGTCCGCTTCGAGCGCCGACTCTTCCACGCGACCTTCGCCACGGCGGACCAGAAGGAGGGCATGGCCGCCTTCGCCGAGAAGCGCCCGCCGTCCTTCACCAACCGCTGACAGATGACAGATAACAGATGACAGCTGACAGATTTCATCATCTGAAATCTGTCAGCTGTCGGTCGTCACCCGCCCCGCCGGCTCACTCCTCCACCGCCGCCGTGTTCAGCCGGGCGAGCCCGCTGCGGGTGGCGGCCACCACGATCCGGTCGCCCGGGGCGAGCTGCCGGGTGCGGTCGGGGAAGTTCCACTGCACCTGCGCGCTGCGGGCGAGGCGGACGGCGATCACCCGGACGCCGCCGGGGTCCTCCAGGTCGTGCCGGTTCAGGCCGATCAGCCCGCTGCCGTCCTCCACCGTCAACTCGGCGATCAACAGCACGTGCCGGAACACCGACAGCGTCCCGCGCACCTCCCGCCCCATCAGCGCTGCCGCGAAGGCGGGCGCGGCCAGGTAGGAGACCGACCGCGAGGCCGCGTTGTCCAGCGTCTTGTAGAAGTGCCCGGCGAAGTTGTCGTCGAACAGCCGCACCACCACCCGGACTTCGGGATTGCCGTGCCGTGCCTCCAGCGCGGCCTCCAGGTTGGTGGCATCGTCGCCGCTCACCGCGACCAGTGCCCGGCTGTGCTTCAGCCTGGCCCGGCGCAGCTGCTGCTCGAACGGGCCGTCGCCCATCACCACCGGGATCCCGAGCGCCCGGACGGCGGCGATGCCGCGCGCCTGCGGGTCCCGCTCCATGCACACCACCGGCACGCCCAGATCGTGCAGTTGGGTGGCGACCCGGGTGCCGACGTTGCCGAGTCCGACGACGATCACGTGGTCCCGGGTACCCGCCCCGGGGTTGCGCGGTTGCCCGCGCCGCCCCGAGCCCAGCACCTCGACCGCGATGGCGGTGGCCACCGGCGCGAAGGTGATCCCGCAGATGGTGATCACCACCTGGGCGACCCGCTGCCAGAGGCCGCCGGTGCCCGTACCGGCGGCGATGTCGGAGGGCTGGTCCGGCTGGGCGGCCCCGGCCAGGTCGAGCAGCGAGATGTAGACGGTCCAGCCGAAGTCCCGGTTGAGGTACCAGAGCACGCCGAACGCCATCAGCACGGCCGCGAGGGCGGTGAGCAGCACCATCCGCATCCGGGCGCTGGTGAAGAAGCGCATGGTGTCGAGCAGCCGCCAACGCAACCGCCGCCGCCAGCCGATCGGTTCCCGTGGCTCGATCCGCAGCACCTGCAGCGCGGCGGTGCCGCCCGGTTCCCGTTCCGTTACGGGGTCGGCCGTGTCGGGGTCGGCGGCGGCTTCGGTGCCAGCTTCGGTGCCAGCGTCCATCGAGGCTTCGGGTTCGGGTTCGGGTTCGCGCCGTAAGCCTCCGGGCCGGATCGGTCCGTCGTCGCCGAACTCGCGGGCGAGCCGAACGAATTCGGCCGAGTCGCCCTGCTGCTCGGGCAGCAGCCGGATCTTGCTGAGGTCCTGCCGGTCGATCTGGTCGGCGACCACGCAGAGTCGGTCGGAGGTGATCGCGTCGTCGAAGGCGATGTGCAGGTAACGCCCGTCGACCTCGACCGAGTTGGGGCGTCCGAGCGCGGCGGCCGCGAAGGCCGGGGCGGCGGTGGCGGAGCCGGAGAGTGCGGCGCCGTTCTTGAGCAGCCGTTCGATGTTCTCGCCGAGCCGCTGGTTGAACATCCGGAACACGATGCGGATGTCGGGGTTGTGATTCTGCGCGCTGAGCGCGGCGTGGATGTTCTCCTGGTCGCTTCCCTCGACCAGGGCCAGGCCGCGGGCGGTGCCGATGGACACCGCGCGCAGGGCCTCGTCGGTGATGCTGGTGTACTCCACAACGGCCGCGACTCCGGCGAGTTGCTCGATCTGCGGCGCGTGGTCGCGGGTCCGGTCGGCGACCAGGACGACGACCGGGACCTCGTAGTGCTCCACGAGTTCCAGGATCAGCCGGTGCGCCAGCGCGTTGCCCCCGCAGACGATGTAGTGCTGGCAGATCGGCTCGACCGGAGGGGTCCCCCACCCTTCAGAAGTCATACCGCCGGATGATATCGACGGCGAGTGTCCGGAGGATGTCGTTCCGGCGACTGCGGCGAATCCCTCGAACGGCGGTATCCGGCACGCGGTCCGGCGGCGGTGCGAAGAGGCTGGGGTTCGTTCCCTGCCCGTCGTTCCCTGCGCTCCGTCCCCTCTCCCTCTCCGTCTCCCTCCCCGTCGAATTCAGCCCGAGGAGTATGCCATCGTGGTTCCTCCGATCGTCACCCCCGACGGTTCCCCGATCCAGGGACCGCTCGGCATGCTCGCCAAGGCCGCCTGGCAGGTCCTGCTGGTCGCCGGACTCGCCTCGCTCGCCCTCGGGATCGTGGTCTTCGCCTGGCCGGAGGAGACGCTGCTGGTGGTGGGCGTGCTCTTCGGCCTCTACCTGCTGGTGATCGGCATCGTGCAGCTGGTCGCCGCCTTCGGCACCCACGTCACCACCGCACTACGGGTGATGGCCTTCATCAGCGGGGCGCTCTGCGTGCTGCTGGGGCTGCTCTGCTTCCGCAGCGCGGTGCGGTCGCTGGTGCTGCTCGCACTCTGGATCGGCATCGGCTGGCTCTTCCGCGGCATCACCCAGCTCGCCGCCGCGATCTCCGACCCCCTGATGCCGGCCCGCGGCTGGCAGGCCTTCGCGGGCGTGGCCAACACGCTGGCCGGCGTGCTGCTCCTGGTCTGGCCGGTCGAGTCGATCGCCGCGCTGGCCGTTCTGGCCGGCTGCTGGCTGGTGATCCTGGGCCTGATCGAGATCGTGACGGCGGTCCAGGTACGAAGTCGCGCCAAGCAGATCCCCTCGGGGACCTGACCAGCGGATCGCGGACGCCGCGGCCGTGATGCCGGCGCCGGCATCACGGCCGCGGCGCGTAACCGAGCCGGAAGGTGGCGGCCTCCAGCCCTTCCGGGGTGAGCCGGACCCCGGTCAGCCGCTCGGCCAGCGCGAACGCGGCCTCGGTGTGCAGCTCGTACCGCTCCCCGTCGAGGTGGAAGCCGCAGGCCGTCAGCAGCTCGACGGTGCCCGGGGCGTCGGCGTCCGAGCCGTGCCGCTGGTCGGCGAAGAGCGGCTCGAACTGGAGCCGGCAGTCGCTGTGCTCCCACCAGTTGAAGTGGTCCTCGCCCATGGCGCCCCGGTAGTGCGAGACCAGCCGGGTGCCGTCGGCGAGGCCGGGGATCAGCTCGTACAGGCTCCCGAGGTAGCCGAAGGCCTCGACCGCGAGTGCCCAGCCGTCCAGTTCGGTGACGGCGACGAGCAGCCGGTCGTCGTCCTCGCCGAGCAGGGCCTCGGCCTCCTCGTCCTCACCGTCGTCGAAGGTCTCCCAGGCCTGGACCACGGCGCCCAGCCCGGTGACCTCGCGGCCGGGCAGGGCGTCGAAGCGCCGCAGCAGCTCCTCGGCGGAGATCCCCCGGACCTGGGTGAGGCAGTACGCCTCGCCCAGGACGGGGTAGCGCTGTTCGAACCAGGTGTAGTCGGTGGCGTGTGCGGTGGTCATGGCCCCGATGATGCCGGACCCCACCGACAACGCCGGTCGGGTGGCGCCGGGGTCAGAGCCAGACCGGCGCGTCCGTCCCCCACCGCCCGGGCGGGCGCGACCAGTCGGTGGGCGCGCCCTCGTACCCGATCGGCGGCAGGGCGTGGCGCAGTCGCCCGTACGCGGAGTCCGTCTCGACGAGCCACCGGGACGGGTCGTAGGCCTCGGCGGCGTGCGCCTCGGGGGCGTGCACCTCGGGGGCGTGGGGCTCGGGCGAGGCCTGGGCCGGCTTCTCCGGTTCGATGCCGTGCAGCAGCCAGGAAGCCGTGCCGGCGAGGGCGAAGCGCAGGTGGCGGCCGCCGGGGCGGCGGGTGCGCTGGTCGGTGAGGGCGCGCAGGACGGCGGCGGCGATGAGGTATCCGGTGCCGTGGTCGAGGGCCTGGGCGGGCAGGACGCCGGGTCGGCCGTCGGGGCCGGCCTCGTGGCCGGCGATGCCGACGCCGGCCTGCACCAGGCTGTCGAAGCCGCGTCGCCAGGCCCACGGGCCCCGCCAGCCCCAGGCGCAGATCTGGGCCACGACCAGGTCGGGGCGGCGGGCGAACAGCGCGTCGGGGGCGAGGCCGTGGGCGTCGAGGGCACCGGGGCGGTAGCCGCTGACGACGACGTCGGCGGTGGCCAGCAGTTCCTCGAAGACGGCGCGTTCGGCGGGCTCGGCGAGGTCGAGGCGGGTGGAGCGCTTGCCGAAGCCGGTGTCGGCGTGGGCGTCCTCGGCCTCGGGCAGTCGGGGCGAGTCGATGCGCAGGACGTCGGCGCCGAGCAGCGCGAGGGTGCGGGTGGCAACGGGGCCGGCGATGACCCGGGTGAGGTCGAGGACCCGGACCCCCGCGGCGGGCCGGTCCACCGGGGCCGCACCGAGCGGACGGGCCCCGGCGGCAGCGGCGCCTTCGGCCTCGCCGCCGACGACGTCGACCTCCCACTTCTCCACCAGGGGGTGCATGGCCGTACTCACCGGCGCGACAGCCACCGCGAGCGCCCCCGCCGCGTACGCGCGCTCCTGGACCTGCTCGGCCGGCAGCGTGCGGAGCATCTCGGCGAGTTGCTCGGGCCCGGCGTCGGCGGCGAGGTCGAGGGCGGCGAGCAGCCGGGCGCGGTGGTGCGGGTAGTTGGCGTGGGTGCGCACCCAGCCGTCGGCGGTGCGCCAGAAGCCGGAGTGCGGGGCGAAGTTGACGGGCGTACGGCCGTCGACCGTCAGGTGTCGCTCGCTGACGAAGGCGGTGGCGACCGCACCCTCGTCCACCCGGACGGCGGGTACGGGGCCACCGCTGCGCAGGGCGGCCAGTTCGGCGGCGGCGAGCGAGCAGGCGGCCACGGTGGCCCGGGCGAGACGCCGCACCGGCAGGCCGGAGGGCAGGACGTCCTGCGGGCCGTGGAAGCTCACCCGCTCCAGCAGGTCGGGCGGTCCGCCGAGGGCCGCCCAGGCATCGGCGGTCGCACGGTCGACGGTGGCGCGGTCGGCGGTGGCACCTCCGGCAGGCGCACCTCCGGCGGGCCCGCCACCTGCGGGTTCACCTCCGGCGGATTCACCCCCGGCGCTCGCGGGACGGACGGAGCCTTCGGGCAGCGGACGATCGGTCATGACCGGCATTGTGCTCCCCTTCTCACGCGCTCGCCGTGACGCCCGCCACCAGCACCGGGGAGACGCAACACGGGCAGGGCGGCGTGGAGGTGGCCGGTCCTGACGACGCGGCAGCTGAAGTCCGATTCGGGGGCTGGCGATCGGGAGCTGGCGATCGGGAGCTGTCGGTTCGCCGGGTACGGTGCGAGACCGCGGGGGCTCAGAAGGTGAAGCGCAGCGAACGGACCCGGTGGTCGAAGCTGGACGGGACGAGCTCCGGCTCGCCGACCGAACGCGCCTCGGGCAGGCGGGTGAACAGTTCACGGAACAGCGCCGTCATCTCCTGTCGGGCCAGGTGCGCGCCGAGGCAGTAGTGCGGGCCTCCGCCGCCGTAGCCGAGGTGCGGGTTGGGGGTGCGGGTGATGTCGAAGGCGTCCGGGTCGGGGAAGACGGCCTCGTCGCGGTTGGCCGACCCGTAGAACAGCGCGACCTTCTCCCCCGCGCGCAGCAGCGGGCCGCCGGGGCCGCCGAGCTCGTGGTCGACGGCCAGGGTCCGGTGGAACTGGATGATCGGCGTGGCATGGCGGACGATCTCGTCGACCGCGCCGCCGAGCCGGCCGTCCGGGTCGGAGAGGAGCAGGGCGCGCTGTTCGGGGTGGACGGTCAGCAGGTGCAGGCCGTGGGCGAGTGCGTTGCGGGTGGTCTCGACCCCGGCGACCAGCAGGAGGGTGAAGAAGGCGCCGAGTTCGCGGCCGGTGAGCCGGCGGCCGTCGACGTCGGCGGTGACCAGCGCGGAGATCAGGTCCTCCGCCGGCCGGCGGCGGCGTTCCCGGCCGATCCCGGCCACGATGCCCTGCATCCGGGCGAGCGCCCGCAGCCCGCGGCCGGGCGACCGGAGCCGGTCGCGCAGCGAGCGCGCCACGCCGATGTCCGCGGAGGTGCGGTTGACCAGGTCGAGGATGGCGCGGCGCGGCTGCTCGGGGATGCCCATCATGGTGCAGATCACCTGGAACGGGAGTTCGGCGGCGACGGCGGCCACGAAGTCCTCCGGCCGCTCCCGCTCGACCCGGTCGACGAGGGCGGTGCTGATCCGGCGGACGTCCTCCTCGACCCGGCCGAGCAGCCGCGGGGTGAAGGCCCGGGAGACGATCCGGCGCAGCTGGGCGTGGCGGGGGTCGTCCAGGTTCACCATCGAGTCGCCGAAGAGCAGCCGGACCCAGCGGGCCGGGGCGGGGGTGGTGACGCCTGGGCCGCTGAGGAAGACGGCGGGGGTGCGGCTGGCCTCGGCCACGTGGGCGTGGCGGACCAGGGCGTGGAAGCCCCTTCCGGTGGCGCGGTCGCCGAAGAACACCGGGCCGGGGCGGCGGCGCAGCTCGGCGAAGGCGGCGGCGCGGGCGGGGGCGGGCAGCCGCCAGAAGCCGGGGTCGGCGAGGTCGGCGAGGTCGGCGAGGTCGGCCTGGTCCGCGCGGGCGACTTGGTCGGCGGGGCCCTGCGTGGCGTCCGTCGGCGTCTCCAAGGTCGGACCTCCCTGCTACTGGACGGCATCGTTCCGACATGTACGGAACGAACGGGCAAACCGCACGTGCCGGCCTGCGCACATTTAGTGATCAGGCGGTGACCACTTGTCAAGCTGCATCGATGGTCGTACGAGCAGACGTTCGGACTGGAGTGCGGGAAGGCGGCCGTCGACCCGACCTCCGGGCGAACGGCCGGGCATGGTCTCACGGGGCGGAACCGGCCAATACCGGAGGGTGCGGTACGGGCCGGGCGGGCCGGGTGCGACGATGAGTGCCATCGTGATGACCGACCGGATCCGCCAGCTGCGCGCCGTGGTCTTCGCCGCGTTGTGCGTGGCGATGGCCGCCACGGCGCACGTCGCCATGGCCGGGCCCGGGGTCTCGCCGACAGTGCTGACCGGCGCGTTCGGGGCGGTCCTCGGGCTGACCTGGCTGCTCGCCGGGAAGCGGCGCGGGCTCGGCGCGATCAGCGCCTGGATGGTCGCGGCGCAGACCGCACTGCACCTGCTGTTCGAACAGGCCGGGGCGCTCGCCCGCGGAGGCGGCGGCCTCGGCCGGCTCGCCACCACGGACTGGACGGCCCTGCTGCTCTGCAACCCGGACCGCGCGCCCGGCGGACTCTCGCCGGTCGAACTGGCCCGGATGGCGGGCATCGACCCGGACGCCCCACCGGCCACCGGCGGCCTGCACCCGATGACCGGGATGCACCACGGCACCGCGACCATGGGGCCGTCGGCCGACGCGATGGCCATGAACGGTGGCCTGTCCGGGATGGCGGGGATGCCCGGCATGACCGGCGGCACGTCCCAAGGGATGTCGCACGGCATGGCTCAGGGCATGACTCACGGCATGTCGCACGGCATGTCGCCGGGGATGGCCGCCGCCCACGTGCTGGCCGCGCTGGCTTGCGCCCTGCTGCTGTGGCGCGGCGACGCGGCACTGGTCCGGCTCTTCGAACTGCTCGGCGCCCTCGGCTCCGTCGTGACGGGGGCGCTGCTGCTCCCGCTTCTGGCGCTCTTCGCACGCCCCTTCGGCTACCGGGCCCCGACCCCGCCCCGGCCCACCGACGACCCGGCCTGCCCGCCCCGGTCGGTGCTGCTCACGCATGCCGTGGTCCGGCGCGGGCCGCCGGCCTTCGCCCTCGCCTGCTGACGCGCCCGCCGCTCCGCTCCCCCGGCCGCCACCGGCCGCCGGAACCCCGCGACGGGCAGGTCGCCCTGCCGTACGGCCGTGCCCTTCCGCCGGCGTGCCGCCAGGGCGCGGGCCCGCGTCCGCCCTCGTGCCTTCCCGCTTGACCGGGAGGTGCGACGAGCCGCGCGGCCGCCCACGGACGCCGACGGCGCCGCCCTGCGCGGGCGCCGTCCCCCGCCTTCCCCTCGGGACCTTTCCATGCCTGACTACGACGGCGCACCGGCTCGGCCCGGCGCCACCGTCCTACCGCTGCCCGGCCTGCGGGCCGCCCTCCTGCCCGGTCGCGAGCTCGGCCGACAGCCGGGCCGACAGCCTGGCCGACCACTCGGCCGAGGGCCCGTCGGCGGCGGCCGCCCGTACGTGGCCGCCCAGCTGCTCCGCCCGGGCCAGCCACTCCCGGCAGCCGGTGCAGCGCGCCACGTGCTTGTCCAGCCGGGTGTCCGGCAGACCGCTCGGTTCGCCGTCGAGCCGGGCGGACAGAGCGGTCCGGAACTGCGCACATCTCATGTGACCATCGTCTCGCACAGCGCCCGCGGCGTGACCGGCCGGGTCGGAGGACGCCGTGGATGACGAACAGCTCACCGCGCTCGCACTGACCGCCCGCTCCGGCCGCGCGGCCGACGTCGAGGCCTTCGTCCGTGCCACCCAGCGGGACGTCTGGCGCTTCGTCGCTCACCTGACCGACGTGCAGTCCGCCGACGACCTGGCGCAGGAGACCTTCCTGCGCGCGCTGCGCGGTCTGCCCGCGTTCGCCGGGCGCTCCTCGGCCCGCACCTGGCTGCTGTCGATCGCCCGGCGCACGGTGATCGACCGTTACCGGATGGCCGCCGCCCGGCCGCGCTGCGCGGCACTGCCGGACTGGCAGGAGGCGGCGGAGCGGCAGGGCGGCGCACCGGAGGCCGGGTTCGAGGACGGGGTCGCGCTCGACGACCTGCTCGACCGGGTGCCCGCCCAGCGCCGGGAGGCGTTCGTGCTCACCCAGGTGGTCGGCCTGAGCTACGCCGAGGCGGCCCAGGTCGCCGGCTGCCCGGTCGGCACCGTCCGCTCCCGGGTCGCCCGGGCCCGGGAGGAGCTGATAGCGCGGCTGCGGGCGGCGGACGCCGGGGAACTCGCGACCGCCTGCTGAGCAGGCGGGGCGGGTCGGGCGAACAAAAAACAGCTGACAGATAACAGATTTCGAAATCTGTTATCTGTCAGCTGTTATCTGTCAGCTGTCATCTGTCACCTGTCGGCCGTCACGCCACCCACCGCCCGTCGGCTGCCGCCACCACCGAAAAATTCCCCCACGTGTTCGGAACCGGAGCCCGCGCGCTTCCGACTGCTGTACCGGACGCCGCCGCCGAGGCGGTGTCCGGCACGGCGGCACCGAAACGGAGGGACTCCATGACAGCGCAACAGCCCATGACCGACACGGCACTGACGGACCGTCAGACCGCGGTGGTCGACCGCTGGAGCCTGGTCGTGGCAGCGGGCCTGCTCTCGTTCGTCGCGATGCTCGACATGAACGTGGTCAACCTCGCGCTCACCGACATCGCGCGCGGACTGCACGTCTCCGCCGGGGTCGCCCAGTGGGCCGTCCTCGGCTACCAACTCCCGCTCGTGGCCCTCCTCCTGCCCGCCGGGCGGTGGCTGGACCAGGTCGGCACCAGGTCCGCCCTGCTGCTCGCGGTCGGCTGCTTCGCCGGCTGCAGCGTACTGGCGGCCGTCGCCCCCTGGGCCGGCTGGCTGATCGCGGCCCGGCTGCTGCAGGGCGCCTTCGGTGCCGTGCTCTTCGTCCTGATGCCGGTGCTCGCCGCGACGTCCGTACGGCCCGAGCTGCGCGGGCGGGCGATGAGCGTGCCGGCTACCCTCGGCCCGCTCGGCGCCGTGACCGGCCCGGTCGTCGGCGGCCTGCTGCTCGACCACCTCGGCTGGCGGGCGATCTTCCTGGTCAAGCTGCCGGTCTGCCTGGCCGCCGTGCTGATCGTGCGGCGGCACGCCCCGCGTCGCGGCGGGCTGCGCCCGCCCGAGCGGGGTTCGCTCGGCGACGCCGCCCTGATCGGCGGCGCCGTGGCCGCCGTCCTTCTGGGGCTCACCCTGGCCCCCGGCGCGCCGCAGTGGCTCCTGCTGGCGCTGCCCGCTGCCCCGCTGGTGCTGCTGTGGCTGCGTCGCCCGGGCGGCCTGCCGGTGGCCGAGGTGCTGCGGGCGGCCGGTACCGCCGGGGTCAACGCCGCGGTGCTGGCGCTCGCCGCCGGGTTCTCGGCCTGCCAGTACCTGCTCGTCCAACACCTGCGCGGCCCCCGGGGCGAGAGCGCCACGGCCACCGCGCTGACCATGCTGGCGTTCCCGCTCGGCATGGTGCTGGCCGGACGGGTCGGCGGGCGGCTGGCCGACCGCTGGGGCGCCCGTCCGACCGCACTCACCGGAGCCGCCGTCACCACCCTCGGCCTGGCGCTGCTCGTCCCGCTGGACACCGGCTGGTCCCCCGTGGACATCGCCGCCCGGCTCGCCCTCGCCGGTGCCGGGATGGGCCTCAACGGCGGCCCGACCCAGGCCCTGGTGATGACCGCCTCCCCACCCGGGAAGCTGGCCACCGCCGGCTCCGCCGTCCAGCTCGCCCGCAGCCTCGGTTTCGCCCTCGGCCCGGCCCTGGCCACCGCCGCCGCGCTGGCCGGCGACCGTGCCACCACCGGGACCAGGGCCGGGATCGCCCTGGCCGCCCTGGTCGCGGCGACCGCCGTCGCCCTGCTCGCCCTGTACCGCCGCCCCCGGCCCTGACCCGCCCGCACCCGCTGCGCCACACCCGCACCCACGCACCCACGCACGCCCGTACGCCGGCCCGCACCCGCACCGGAGGACCAGCCCAGATGACCGACACCCTGCCCGACCCGGCCGCCACCGGCGCCGACACCCCGCGCTGCCCGTACGGGTACGACCGGCTCCCCTCCCCCGTCCCGCTGTACGGTCCGGCGTACAAGAGCGACCCGTACCCGCTGTACCGGCGGATGCGCGAGGCCGGGCCGGTGCACCGGGTGGAGTTCCCGAGCGGCATCCACGCCTGGCTGGTCACCGGCTACCGGGCCGCTCACGCGTCCCTCAACGACCCGCGGCTCGGCAAGAACCACGCTCTGGGCAACGACAATTGGCGCCGGCTCGCGTCGATCATGCCCGAACCGCAGCACTCGCAGCTGCAGGTCCACCTGCTGCACCAGGACCCGCCCAAGCACACCTCGATGCGCCGCCTCGTCCTGGACGCTTTCGCCCCGCGCCGGGTGGAGTCGCTGCGCCCCCGGCTGAGAGAGCTCGCCGACGCCCTGGTGGACGAGCTGCCCGAGACCGGCGGCGCCGACCTGGTGGCCGGCTTCGCCGCCCACTACCCCTTCCGCGTGCTGGCCGAAGTCATCGGCCTGCCACCCGAGTTGGCAGGCCGGTTCGACCGCGACTGGGGCAAGGTGGTCCAGCCCGTCGGCCCGAACGACCCGGGCCGTCCGGCGTACGAGGCGCGGCTGCGCGGCCTGCAGACGTACATCGCCGACGTCGTCGCCCGCAAGCGCACCGACTGCCGGACTCCCGGCTGGTCGGAGTCCGAGGACCTGCTCGGCCGACTCGTCGCCGCCCACGACGCGGGCGAGTTGAGCCGCGCGGAGCTCGACTCGATGGTGTTCCAGCTGCTGGTCGCCGGGCAGGAGCCGGTCACCAACCAGATCACCACCATGCTGATCACCCTGCTGCGCCACCCCGAGCAGCTCAAGCGGCTGCGCGACGGGATCGACGAGCCCGGCCTGCTCGCCCGGGCGGTGGAGGAACTGCTGCGCCACGACGCCGCGTTCGAGCTCACCACCTGGCGGTTCTTCGCCGAGGACAGCGACCTGTTCGGCACCACCGTCCCGGCCGGGGACTCGGTGATCGTCTCGCTCTGCGCCGCCAACCGCGACGAGGAGCAGTTCCCCGAGGCCGACCGCCTCGACCTCGACCGCTCCCCGAACGCCCACCTCGCCTTCGGCCACGGCATCCACTACTGCCCCGGCGCCGCGCTGGCCCGGGCAGAACTCCAGGTCGCCATCGCCACGCTGCTCACCCGCCTGCCCGGCCTGCGCCCGGCCGAGGCCCCCGGGGACGGCCTGGCGGACCTCGCCTGGGTGCCCGCCGTCCTGGCCCGCGGGGTCAACCGGCTGCCCGTCGCCTACGACCGGCGCCGCTGAGCCCCCGCCAGGCCCCGCCCGGCCCCCACCCCTGAAGCACCCGCGGTGCTGCCCCCGGTCCGGGAGGCAGCCCGGTTGCGCCTGCCCGCCGGCCGCCGGCCCGCACGCTCACTGCCGACCCGCACGCCCGCCGCCGTATGCCCGTACGACACCACCTTCCGTGGAGGACCCACCATGCCGCCCGTCGGCGCCGCCACCACTCCGGCCCACGCCGCCACCACCCCGGCCTCCGACCGCACCACGGCCGAGCGGCTAGCCGCCCGCATCCTCGGTCTGCTGCTGCCGCACCGTCGCGCCTCCGACCCGGAGTTCGACGTGCGGCCGGAACACTTCCCGCTCCAGCTCGCCCAGTTGGCGGACTTCATCGCCGCCGGTGAACCGATCGTGTTCACCCTGCCCGGCTTCCCGTGCAAGTCGCCCAACCCGGCGAAGGTGCTCGGCCACCTGCCCGACGAGGGCGAACGGCTCTCGCTCACCTTCCTCGACCGGCTCTGCGCCGAGATAGGCCACCTCCACGAGCCCGGGGCACAGATCCTGATCTGCTCCGACGGGCACATCTTCGGCGACCTGATCAACGTCCCGGACGACCACATCGACGCCTACTCCGACGAGTTGACCGCGATGATCGCCCGCGAGGGCCTCGGCCACCTCGCCACCTTCGACCTGCGGGCCGTCCTCGGCGACCTCCCGTACGACGAGAAGCGCGCCCGGGTGCACCAGCAGTACGCCCCCACCGTCGAGGAGTTGCGCGAGCAGGTGCTGACCGAGGAGGAGACCCTGCGGCTGTACCGCGGGATCACCCGGTTCCTCACCGAGGACACCGTCGACTTCCCCGGCACCCGCTCCGCCCTGCAGCGGGAGTGCCGCCGACGCGCGTACGGCGTGATCCAGCGCAGCCGCGCCTGGGGTGAGTTGATCGCCGAGCAGCACCCGCGGGCGGTACGCCTCTCCATCCACCCGCAGCCCGCCGGGGTGTCCAAGTTCGGCATCCGGCTGCTGGAGGCGGCCGACGTCTGGACCACGCCCTGGCACTCCTCGGTGCTCCACCGCCCGGACGGAAATTGGGAGTTGCTGCGCAGCGAGGAGGCGCAGCAACGCGGCCGGCTGGTGCTGCGCGACGGCCGGCCGAGCCACTACGAGGGCCACTACGAGAGCCGCTACGAGGGCCACACCGATGGCCACACGGAGGACCACACCGAGATCCCGACCGAAGGCCGCTGAGCGGCGCCTACCGCCCCGCGGTGTCGGCCACCGCGCCGGCCGGGCGTCCGGTCGGTGCGGCGGCCGGGCTGCGGTGGTCGAAGGCGATCAACGGGTCGCCGGTGAGCGGGTGTTCGACCACCGCCGCCCGTACGCCGAAGACCTCCGCCAGCAGTTCCGCGGTGAGCACCTCCCGCGGCGCCCCGGAGGCCACCAGGGCGCCGCGGTGCAGCACGTGCAGCCGGTCGCAGACCGAGGCGGCGGCGTTGAGGTCGTGCAGGGCGACCAGGGTGGTGCGGCGCTGTTCCCGGAGCAGGGCGAGGAGTTCGACCTGGTGCCGGACGTCCAGGTGGTTGGTCGGTTCGTCCAGCACCAGGACGTCCGGCTGCTGTGCGAGCGCGCGGGCCAGCAGCACCCGTTGCCGTTCGCCGCCGGACAGTTGGGCGAACCGACGGTCGGCGGCGTGCGCCATGCCGACCCGGGTCAGTGCCTCGGCGGTGATCCGGTGGTCCTCGGCGTCGTCGGCGGCGAAGGCCCGCTTGTACGGGGTGCGTCCCATCGCGACCACCTCCCGGACGCTCAACTCGAAGTCCCCGCCGCGTTCCTGGGGCAGGGCACCGATGTGCCGGGCGGACTGTGCGGGCCGCAGCTCCGCGAGGTCGCGCCCGGCCAGCAGCACCCGGCCGGCGCTCGGCCGCAGGTGCCGGTAGACGGTCCGCAGCAGGCTGGACTTGCCGCTACCGTTGGGCCCGACCAGTCCGGCGATCTCCCCCTCCTCGGCGACCAGGTGGACGCCGGCCACCACGGTGCGCCCGGCCAGGGCGACGCTCAGGTCCTCGACGGCGATCCTCAATTGCGCTCCAGTCGTCGGTCCAGCAGGTAGAGCAGGGTGGGGGCGCCGAGGACGGCGGTGACCACGCCGATCGGCAGTTCCTGGCCGTCCAGGGCCGTGCGGGCCACGGTGTCGACGACGACCAGCAGCAGGGCCCCGGTGAGCGCGGACAGCGGCAGCAGGCGGCGGTGGTCGCCGCCGACGAGCAGCCGGCAGACGTGCGGCACCATCAGCCCGACGAAGCCGATCGCGCCGGAGACGGCGACCAGCACCCCGGTGAGCACGCTGGTGACGACGAAGACCTCGCGGCGCAGCCGGGCGACGTCCACGCCGAGCCCGGCGGCCGTCTCGTCGCCCATCAGCATCGCGTTGAGGCCCCGGGCGCGGGATTGCAGCAGGGCCATGGCCAGTGCCACGGACGCGGCGGGAATGGCGAGTTGGGCCCAGACGGCGCCGCCGAGACTGCCCATGAGCCAGAACAGCACGCCCCGGGTCTGCTGCTCGTCGCTGGTCTGCAGGACGAGGTAGCTGGTGACGCCGCCGAGGAACTGGGCGATGCCGATGCCCGCGAGGACCAGGCGCAGCGGGGAGAAGCCACCGCCGCGCCGGGCCATCAGCCAGACCAGCGAGAACGCGCCGAGCGCGCCGGCGAACGCCGCCAGGGAGACGGTGAGGCCGAGCGCGCTGCCGAAGGAGAGCTGGAGCCCGAGGCTGGTGCCGAGGACGATGGTGGCGACGGCCCCGAGGGAGGCCCCGGAGGAGATGCCGAGCAGGTACGGGTCGGCGAGCGGGTTGCGCACCAGGGCCTGGACCGCGGTGCCGACCAGGCCGAGCCCGGCTCCCACCACCGCCGCCAGCAGGGCGCGGGGGACGCGCAGTTGCCAGACGATGAGGTCGCGGGTGCCGGGTTCGGGGGCCCGGCCGGTGAGGTGGTGGACGACCACCGACCAGACCTCGCCGGGCGGGATGTCCACCGAGCCGAAGGAGACGGCTGCGGTCAGCGCGAGCACCAGGGCCGCGGCGAGCACGGCGGCCAGCGGCCCGGCCCGCAGGGTGCGGGCCGGGCGCGGAGTGCCGTGCGGTTCGCCGCGGGATTCACCGTACGGTTCCCTGTGCGGTTCGCCGCGCGGCTGCCCGTGCGGTTCGCCGCGGGATTCGCCGTGCGGTTCGGCTTCGGCGGGGACGGCCGAGGTCACCTGCTACTGCCCGTTCTTGACGAGGTCGGGGTGGACGGTCGCGGCGATCTGCCGGACGGCGTCGGCGTTGCGCACGCCCGCAATGGTGGTCACCTCGGAGCCGAGCCGGACGAAGTGGCCCTCCTGGACGGCCTTCAGGCCCTGGGTCGCGGGGAAGCTCTTCAGGAACGCCTCGGCGTCGTCGAAGGCCTTGCGGGTGGCCTCCTCGCTGCCCCGGTTGCGGACGGCGAGCTGGATCCAGTCCGGGTTCTTGGCGACGACGTCCTCCCAGGAACCGGGCTTGAAGTCGGCGTCGCAGTCGGCGAACACGTTGCGGGCACCGGCCAGAGTGATGACGGCGTTGGCGACCTGCCGGCCGCAGACCGCCGTCGGCTGCTTGGTGCCGGCGTCGAAGTCGAAGACGAAGTAGCCGGGCCGCTGCCCCTCCGGGACGCCGGCGAGCGCGGTGCGGACGTCACCGACCTGCTTCTCCATCCCGGCGATCAGCTCCTCCGCCCGGGCGGCGGTGCCGGTGACGGCTCCGAGGCGGCGGATGTCGTTCTCGACCTCCGCGAGGTCGGTACGCGGCGCCTTGGCCGCCTTCGGGGTTCCGGAGCAGGCGGTGGAGAGCAGGAAGACGTGCTGGATGCCGGCCGCAGAGAACTCCTCCTCGCTCGGCCCGGTGGCGCCGCCGCCCATCATCGGCATCGCGCTGAAGGTGTCGATGTAGAGGTCGGCGCCGGAGCCGAGCAGCTTCTCCTTGGGGATGACCTTCTCGCCCAACACCGTTACCCTGCCGCCCTGTTCGGCGAGGTCGGCGGGCAGGGTGCCCTTGCCGGGCGGGAAGCCGGTGCCGATCACCCGGTCGCCGGCGCCGAGCCGCAGCAGCATCTCCAGGCTCGACGCGTTGCTGGTGACGATCTTCGTGGGGGCCTTGGCGATGGTGGTCTCCTTGCCCGTGCAGTCGGCGACCGTGACCGGGTAGGCGCCGGCCGGGGCGGCCTTGGCGGTGCCGGTGGCGGCCTGCCCACCCCCGCCACCGCTTCCGCAGGCCGTGGCGAACAGGGCGACGGCGGCCGCGATTCCGCAGACAACGCGAGGGCGCATGACAACTCTCCTGGTCGGTGATCGTGCTCGGGGTCCGTACTGCGGACCCGGACCAGGTAGTCGGACGGTCCGGGCGGCGGGTTCCCGCGGATTCGCGAACCCGGGGGGCGGGTTTCCGGACGACCGTCAGCCCCTGCCTCGCGGCCCCGCCGTAAGGTGGCCGGATGGCCGACCCCACCGCCCCGCGCGACGCCACCACTCCGCTCGACGAGCCCGCCCCGCTCGACGAGCCCGCCCCGCTCGACGAGCCCGCCCCACGCGACGATGTCGTCCTGCGCGACGACCTCGACCTGCCCGTCCGGCTCGGGCCGCGTCCGCCCCGCCGGGTGGTCTCGCTGGTGCCCTCCCTGACCGAGGCGGTCGCCGCAACCGCACCCGGCCTGCTGGTCGGCGCCACCGACTGGTGCAGCCACCCCGCCGACCTGGCCGTCACCCGGATCGGCGGCACCAAGAACCCCGACGTCCGGCGGGTCCTCGCGCTCGAACCGGACCTCGTCCTCGCCAACGACGAGGAGAACCGGCGCCCCGACCTCGACGCGCTGCGGGCGGCCGGCGTCCCGGTGTGGGTCACCGACATCCGCACCCTGGACGACGCCTTCCGCTCACTGGACCGGCTGCTGACCGTCGCCTGCCGGCTCCCGCGCCCCGCCTGGCTGGACGAGGCGGAAGCGGCCTGGGCCCCGACCGGCCGGGCGGAGGACGGGAATCCGAAGGCGGGCCCACGCACGATCGTGCCGATCTGGCGCCGCCCGTGGATGGTCCTCGGCCGCGATACCTTCGCCGGGGACCTGCTGCGCCGCCTGGGCCTGCGGCTCGTCCATGCCGATCACCCCGAGCGCTACCCCGCTGTGCCACTGCCCGAACTGCTGGCGGTCCGGCCCGAGTTGGTCGTACTGCCGGACGAGCCGTACCGCTTCACCGTCGAGGACGGCCCCGAGGCGTTCCCGGGCATCCCGGTCGCCCTGGTCAGCGGACGGCACCTGACCTGGTACGGACCGTCACTCGTCACCGCCCCCGCCGTCCTGCGCCGGGCGATCGGCCACCCGTTCGGACAGGGTCGGATCGGCACCTCGTAGGATGACCGCTTCTCACCGGGAACGCCGGTGACAAGCGGGGGGACCACAGATGAGACTGAGCACCACCCGGCGGACACTGGTCCTGGTGTCCGCCGCCGCCGTGTCGGCCGCCGTCCTGGCGGGCTGCGGCACCGAGCACGCCGACAAGCACCAGGACGCGGCAGCGGGCGGCACCCCGGCGGCCGCGAGCGCCGCACCGACCGAGACGCCAAGCGCGAGCCCGTCCGCGAGCGCCGCTCCGAGCCCGTCCGCCTCGGCGAGCGCGAGCAGCGGCCCCGCCGCCTCGCAGAGCCCGAGCGCCGGCGCGGGCAAGTCGGCCAAGGCCGCGCCGAGCACCCCGCCGGGCGCCGCCGCCAAGGCCGGTGGCACCCTGCCCGCCGGGCTGACCACCCAGCCGCCGGTCGCCAAGCCCGTCGTCGTGGCCCCGGTGCCGAGCGCCAAGCCCGGCCCAGTCGCACCTCCGCCGCCGCCCGCGCCGCCGACCCCGCACGTGCCGCCGCTGCAGAGCGGCTGCACGCCCAGCAAGCCCCGCCCTGACGACCCCAAGGAGGCCGTCGGCGCGGCCCTCGCCGCGGCCGCGGGCCAGTCCCGGACGCTCAAGCTGAGCAGCGGCGGAACGGACCAGCTCCCGCCGCTGCCCGTCAACCTGGTCAAGGCGATCGCCTGGCAGGAGAGCGGCTGGCAGTCCGGCATCCTCGCCTGCGACGGCGGGATCGGCACCATGCAGGTCATGCCGAACACCATCAGCTGGATGAACGGCAAGTTCGGCACCACCTCGGACGCCAACACGCTCGCCGGGAACGTCCAGCTCGGCAGCCAGCTGCTCGACTGGCTCGTCGCCTACTACGGCGACTCCTCCTTCGGCGGGAAGTACGACCTCTCCCCCGACCCGGCCACCGGCAAGACGCCGCTGCTCGACCTGGTCGTCTCGGCGTACAACGCGGGCGCGGGCAACGTGCACTACAACGCCGTCACCGACCCGACCACCAGCGAGGTCGTCGGCAGCCTCTCCATCCCCAACCCGGGGTACGTCGCCAACGTCAAGGCGCTGATGTCCAGCCAGCCCTGGAACAAGGCGGGCTGACCCGAGGCCGCGTGTCCTGCGGACGAACGGGGCCCGGGACGCGATCGCGTCCCGGGCCCCGTTCGTCCGGCGGGCGTCCCCCGTCAGCCGCGCGCGGCGGTGACGGCGGTGCCCAGCGCCTCCTTGATGCGCGGGCCGAGGCGGGCGAAGCCCAGCTCCTTCATGGCCGCCCGCAGCAGCTCCTCCTCCGAGCGCTCGACACCGTCGCCGTCCACCCACCGCACGACGGCGAGCAGTTCGTCGGCCGAGTAGGCGGTGACGGGACGGCCGGGCGTGAAGTCCGGCTTCGCGGGACGGGTGCCGGCCTCGGGCTCGGGAGCCCCCTCGACGGCGGGCTCGGGCTCGACAACGGTCACCGGCTCGGCCTCGGCGGCCGGCTCCTCGACCTCGACCGCCGCCTCCTCCACTACCGCGTCGACAACGGCCTCGACCTCGGCGACGGGCTCGACCTCGGCGACGGGCTCGATCTCGGCGACGGGCTCGGCGTCGGCATCGACCTCGGTCACCGGCTCGGCCTCGACGGCCGCCTCGATGGGCTCGGGCTCAGCTGCCACCTCCTCGGCGACAACCTCGTCCACCTCGACGACGGGCTCCTCCGCCACCTCGGCGTCAACCTCGGCAGCGGGCTCCTCGACCTCGACGGCCGCTTCGGCCACCTCTGCCTCGACCTCGTCCGCCGCTGCGGCCTCGGCCAGGGCGGCGGTCGCGGCGGCGACCAGGTCGTCGGCGGCCGGGGAGGGCGCCGGGAGGGAGACGACCGCGGCCGGCGCGTCCTCCTCCGTCAGTTCCTCCTCCACCGCGGCCGGCTCGACGTCGACGGCCTCGACCTCGACGGCGGCCTCCGCCTCGTCGCTCTCCTCGGCGGCTTCCTCGGCGGCCTCCTCGACCGGAGCCGTCACCGAGAGCGGGACCTCCTCCACGAGCCCGTCCCGCTGCCCACCGGCCAGCGCCTGACGGGCCGCAGCCTCCGCCTCAGCGGCCGAAGCCTCGGAGCCCAGCTCCTCCGCGCCCGCCTCCTCCGCAGCCGGCTGCTCACCGGTCACGTCCTCGACCGACGCTTCGCCGACCGGCTCATCGGTGACGGCCACCTCGTCGACCAGCACCTCGCCGTCCGGCGCCACGTCGACCGCCGCCTCCTCGGCGACGGCCTCCGCGACGACGGCGTCGGCCGCCAGCCCGTCCCGCTGCCCGCCCGCCAGTGCCTGGCGGGCCGTGTACGCGGCCTCGGCGGCGCGGCGGTCGGCCTTGGCGGCGGCGAGTTCGGTGAGCAGTTCGCCGAGGCCGGCCTCCTCCAGGTCGGCGCGCAGGCTGCGGATGGTGGGCAGGCGGTAGAGGGTGCCCTCGTCGGAGGCGAGCCGCTCGACCAGGTCGATCAGCTCGGTGAAGGGCAGCCCGTCCAGGTCGTGGGCGGGCAGCAGGCGGGCGAGCTCGCGCAGGCCGGTGTTGATCGCCTCGAAGGCCTGGGCGGTGTGCTCGACCAGGGCTCCGTCGGCGGGCACGGTCGGGAGGGTGCCGGCCGGGGCGAGGGCGGCCCAGGCGCGGCGCTCGATCTCGGCGGAGGTGAGGGCCTCGTGCAGGTCCTCGCGGCGGATGCGGCGGTCGGTGGCGAGGGCGGTGGCCTGCTTGCGCAGTGACCGGCCGCGCAGCCAGGAGAGCTTGACGCCGTTCTCGCGGCGCCAGGTGCTGTCGGCGGTGGCGGCGGCGAGGGCGCCGAGGTCGGCGTCGTAGGCGGCGGTGGTGAGGGTCGCGGAGGTGCGGTGCACCCGGTGGAGCATCTCGACCAGGAGCGCGGCCTTGGCGACGGTGTCCGGCTCGTCCAGCTTGACCTCGGCGGCCAGGGCGGTGACGGCCTCCCAGGTCTGCTGGAGGTCGCGGCCGCGCAGTTCGGCGAGCGCGGTGGAGGCGGCGCGGGCGTCCTCGGGGGTGGCGACGGTGTCGACGGCCGCGTACCAGGCGTGGGTGTCGGCGCTGAGGGTGAAGGCCCCGAGTTCGGCGTAGCGGCCGAGGTCCTCGCGGAGGTCGGGCTCCGCGGCGGCGTCCTGGGGGTCCTTGACGTCTGCGGCGTCTGCGGCGTCGGCGACGTCCACCGGGTCGGCTGCGTCGGCGTTGCGCGAGTGAAGCACTGTCATGTGAGGTCCGGTTCTGGGCGACGGCGGCGGGGCTGGCGACGAGGGGGCGGCGGACCGGTTGCGCGGGGTGCCCCGGGGGCGGGGCGAGGGGCGCGCGGTCGGGCTGCCGGTTGTGGAGGCCCAGAATACGGGTGCCCGTTCGAGCCTTGCACGCACCCACCGTCCCGACGGGCCGGTGTCGTATCCCATACCGCCCGCCTGGCCGCTACTCGGGAGGTCCGGCCGGGTGGTCCGGTGCTGGTCCGGCCGGGTGGTCGGGCGCTGTTCCCCCGGTCGGGCCGGGGCGGCGGCCGGGGCGCCGCAGCCGTTCCAGGGGGACCTCGCGGGCGCCGCGGCGCGGTCGGCCGAGCGGCGGGCGGTGCCCGGCCCGACCGAGGGTGTGGAGGTCGACCGGCGCGAGGTACTCGTTCAGCGCCGTGCGGTGCCACCACGCGCCGGTTTCCCGCAGTTCGCGCCAATCGGTGAACCGGTAGAGGTAGAGGGTCGCCCGGACGTGGGTCGGCGGGGCGTCCGGGAAGGGGTTGTGGCGCAGCAGGCGCAGGGTGGCCCGGTCGCCGGCGAGCAGGCGGGCGACGAAGGGCAGGAACCAGGCGCGGGCGTAGCCGGGCGAGATGCCGGCGAACCACATCAGCCAGTCCAACCGCAGGTGGTAGGGGGCGTACTGGCGCGGGAGACGGCGCACGTCGCCGGGTTTGCCCTTGAAGCCGTACTCGCGCCACACCGTCTGCGGGGTGAGGACCGCCTCGTCGGTGCCTTCGACCACGACCTCCTGGCGGAGGCGGTTGATGCTGCCGAAGGCGCCGTAGGTGTTGACGAGGTGGAGCCGGTTGAAGGAGCGGTTCATGGCCTGCTGGCGGGAGATCATGTTCCGTACCGGCCAGTAGCTGAGCACGGCGACGGCTGCGGTCAGCGCGATCACCAGCGTCTCGTACCAGAGCGGGGTGCCGGGGTAGTCGCGGGCGTGGACGGGCAGGGCGAGGCGGGACGGCTGGACGGCGGCGAGCGCGAGGGCGATCGTGAGCCAGTTGAGCCAGGCGAAGTTGCCGGAGGCGATCAGCCACAGCTGGGTGGCGATGACGGCGCAGGCGGCGTAGCTCGCGATCGGCTGCGGGAGCAGCAGGCAGACCGGTACGACGAGTTGGACGACGTGGTTGGCCGCGACCTCGACCCGGTGCAGTCGGTCGGGCAGGTGGTGGAAGAACCAGCTGAGCGGGCCGGGCATCGGCTGGGTCTCGTGGTGGTAGCGCAGGCAGGTCAGGTCGCGCCAGCAGCTGTCGCCGCGCAGCTTGATCAGTCCGGCGCCGAATTCGACGCGGAAGACGAGCCAGCGCATCAGCCACAGCACCAGGGTGGGCGGGGCGGTGTCGGCGGTGCCCAGGAAGGCGGCGAGGGAGCCCGCTTCGAGCAGCAGGGACTCCCACCCGAAGGAGTACCAGGTCTGCCCGACGTTGACGATGGAGAGGTAGAGCACCCAGAGCACCGCCCAGAGCAGGATCGACGTCCAGAGCGGGACGGCGTCGCCGAGCCCGGCCGCGACGGCGGCGGCGAGGGCGGCGCCGCTCCAGGCGACGGCGGCGAAGAAGCGGTCGCTGTAGTGGAGGTGGAAGAGGCCGGGTGCCTGGCGGAAGGTGACGCGGGCGGTGAAGCGGGGCACCGGCAGCATGCCGTCCGCGCCGATGAGCGCGCGGAACTGCGCGGCCGCGTCGAGGAATCCGATCAGGTAGATGACGGCGAGCAGGCGTTGGACGAGCAGCCGGCTCAGCCAGTAGTCGGGGGCGGCGAACCAGTCCATGCGGCCCATGCCTACCATCGCGGCTGCGCGGGCGGGCCCGGCCGGGGCGCGGTCGGCGGACGGTTCACCCGCTCGGCCTGGCCGAACTGCGCTGCGCCGTAGGGCCGCAGCGGCCGCCCGGGACGCCCGCCCGTGCTGTCGGGCCGCCGTCGGAATGCGGCCCCGGGCCACCTGGCCCCGGACGGCAGCGTGGCGGGGAGCCTCTCCTCGGGGGTGAGAGGCGCCCCGCCACGGTGGCGGACGGTAGGAGTGGTGGTGCCGGCGGCCGTGGCCGCGGTGCCGCGCGCGGGCGGCGGGTCGGCGGTTCAGCTCGGCAGGACGAGTCCGGACCCGCCGGCGGCGCCCGGGCGGCCGGCCGCGGTCGCGGTGCCGTTCTGCTGCAGCCGGTCCACCAGCAGGGCGGCCAGCGTGCCGAGCTCCTCCTCCGTGCGGGACTGGGCGGTGACGTCCATGCCGACGGTGAGGACACCGTTGACCTGGCCGGTGCGCGCGGTCCGCAGCGGGGTGCAGGTGAAGCTGAAGATCTGCTGGATGCGCTGGGCCTCGGGGCGGGCGCTCTGCACCCGGACGTCGTTGAGGACGGTGGCGCGGCCGGTGTGGTACGCCTCGGAGACGGCCTGCTGGAGGCCGGCCGCGCCGAGCTGCGGGTAGGCGGTGCCGATCGTGCCGTACGCGACCGGGGCGCCGAAGGTCTCGGCGTGCTGGGCGTTGGCGTAGCGGATCTCCTGGCCGGGGCCGTCGGTCAGCATGATGGGGAACGGGGAGCCGTCGAAGGCGGCGAACATCTCCTGCTGCTGGGCGAGCAGGTTGTCGCGCAGCCGGATCTCGGAGAGCAGCGCCTCGGCGAGGTGCTGGATGTCGCGCAGCCGCTCGCGTCCCCACTGCCGGGGTTCCCGGTCGAGGACGCAGACGGTGCCGATGACGGTGTTGGTGTCGTCGACGAGGGGGGCGCCGAGGTAGGCCCGGACTCCGAGTTCGTCCACGACCGGGTTACCGGCGAAGCGGGGGTAGGCGAGGATGTCGTCCAGGGCGAGGGGCGAGCGCTGGGCGACGACGTGCGGGCAGAAGCCGTGGCTGAGCGGCATCTGCCGGGAGGGGAGGTCGAAGGCGATGCCCCGGTCTGCCCAGGAGGCGCCTTCTTCGGCCGCAGCTTCGTTCGAGTTTGGCGGAATGTAGAGCCCCCGGAACATCTGGCGCTCGTCGTTGATGAAGTTGACCATCGCGATGGGAGCGCGGGTGATGCTGGCTGCCAGGTGCGCGAAGCGGTCGAAGGCCTCGTCCGCGGACGGTTCGTTGAGACCCAGGCTGCGCAGCCTGCGAGTCCGCTCGGACTCCCCGGCGGCACCCGGGAACTGGCCTTGAGTGCTCATCACATCAGTCATGGCGCACATGTAATCAGACATCCGGGCTGTTCGGTGCTACCGGTACCGGCCACTGAACCTGCTGATGAACAGTCAAAGCAGCATGTGAACGGCCGCTCACGGGGTCGCGATGTGGGCGAAGATCGTTTCCCACCCGGCCTGCGGGTGAAACCCGTGGGCGGAACGGGGGCTCCGAATCCCGCCAATCCAAGATCAACCGACATGGAACGGGTGTCCCCATATGACAATGAGCCCTGCCGAAGACACGGACGGTATTGCCCTCCCCGGGAGGGGCCGTTCCAGAGTCCGCATGCACCGGTTGCACGGGAGCGATCGGCCGCCGACCCCCACAATCCACCCAGTCCCCTCGGAGGGCGGCCGGAGCGGCATCGACGGCACGAACGGAGGCACGACACCACGGCAACGAGAGGACCCCAGCAATGGCGATGGACTACTTCACCGACGAGCGGCACGAGAGCCTCCGGGCGGAGGTCCGTGAGTTCGCGGAGAAGGAAGTGCGTCCTCAGGTGGCCCGCATGGAGGCCGACCGGAAGGTCGAGTTCGAACTCTCGCGGGAGATCGCCCGGCGGGGATGGATCGGCGTGACCATCCCCAAGGAGTTCGGCGGCCTGGGGCTGGGTCATCTCGGCAAGACCATCATCGTGGAGGAACTGGCCCGGGTCAGCGGCGCGATGGGCGCCGTGGCCCAGGCCTCGCAGCTCGGCGTCGCCAAGGTCATCCACTTCGGCTCGGACGCCCAACGCCGCAAGTGGCTGCCGAAGTTCGCCTCCGGCGAGTCCCTGCCGACCATCGCCGTCACCGAGCCCGAGTCGGGCGGCCACGTGCTCGGCATGACCGGCACCGCCCGCCGCGAGGGCGACGAGTACGTGCTGAACGGACGCAAGTGGTTCGTCGGCAACTCCCACATCGGCGACGTCCACGGCGTGGTCCTCCGCACCGGCAAGGGCAGCCGGGGCCTGTCCGCCTTCCTGGTGGAGAGCGACCGCCCCGGCTTCCGGGCCGGTGAACTCGGCAACCAGGGCGGCCTGCACGGCTTCAGCTTCGGCGAGTTGGTCTTCGAGGACTGCCGCATCCCGGCCCGCAACCGGCTGGCCGAGGAGGGGCAGGGGCTCGACGTCGCCTACTCCTCCTCCACCCTGTACGGCCGGCTCAACCTGGGCGCCGTCGCGCTCGGCATCCACGTCGCGATCGTCGAGGACGTCGTGCGGTACGCCGAGGAGCGGGTGCTGTACGGCGAGCCGCTCAACCAACTCAACAGCGTGGCACTGAAGCTGGGCGAGATGCAGTCCAAGCTGATGATCGCCAAGCTCGCCGCGTACCACGCGTCGCACCTGCTCGACAACGGCAAGCCCTGCGACGCCGAGCTGATGAACGCCAAGCTCGTCAACACCGAGTACGCGATGGACTCGGCGCGCACCGCGATGGAGATCCTGGCCGCCCGCGGCACGCAGGAGGAGTTCAACATCATCCGCTACCTGCGCGACGCCACCCATCTCTACGCCCCGGCCGGCACCTCGGACGTGCAGCGGCTGCGGCTCGGCCAAGTCGCCTCGGGGACCTACGGCAAGCAGTGGTCGGCCGAACTGTCCGACCTGGCGAGCTGGGCGTGGACCGAGCTCAACCAGCGGGAGGCCCGGGGCCGGGAGGACGCGGGCGCGCGGGTGGTCCGGATACCGCTGGCGAGTTGAGCGGGCGGATCTGCCGGCCCCGCTGTTCCTGCGTTCCTGCTGGTCCTGCTGGTCCCGCTGGTCCTGCTGGTCCTGCTGGTCCTGCTGGTCCTGCTGATCCGACCCTCTGGTCGATCCGGCGAATCTTCAGCAGATGATCGGGCGACCGTTTTTGACCTGTTCCTGACGGCTCTCCGGGAGGCGCACCCCGCCTCCCGGGGGGCCGTCCGCCCTTGGTGGCGGAGGTTCTGAGCTGCTGCGATGTGTCCACGAACGCCCCGGCCGGGCGAGCCACCCGCGGTCATCAGCCTTTTACATATCGTCAGTTGATGTTGCGATAAGGGCACCTGGGACTGATAGGTTTCCTGCCGTCGGCGGCCATGGCTGTACTCGCCCGGGCGGTGACACCGCGTCACCATGTCCGGCGAACCCGGCCTCGGCACCCCGAAACCCGCCCGGGCCACACGGGCCGACCGCCGTTCGGACCCGTGACCCGGCCTGCAACTCGGCCCTGCACCAAGGAATCAGATGCCAGGCATATCGGCCCCCCGCACGGGCCACCGCGCCGGCCGGTCCGGCTCCCTCCGCAGCTCGCTGCTCGCCCTCGTCCTGGTCCCCAGCCTGGGCCTCGCCGCCGCCTGGGGCTACGCCGCCTACCTGCTGCGCGACGCCGGACAGCGCACCGCGCTGGCGGCCGGCACCGTGGTCGTCGCCGTCGTCCTGCTGGTCAGCCTGATCCGCGGCATCCGCGCCGCCCGGGCGCTCTCCGGCCGGCTGTCCGGACTGCGCGCCGACATCCTCTCGCTCGCCCAGCAGGAGATCCCCGACGTCGTCGGGCGGCTGCGCGCCGGAGAACCGGTGCCCACCCCGCCCGCCTGGGCGCCCTCCCGCCGAGTCGGCGACGAGGTCCAGCAGACCGCCGACGGCCTCGCCGCCGTCCGCCAGGCCGCCGTCGCCGCCATCGTCCACCAGGCCCAGGGCCGCGAGGGGACGAAGAAGGTCTTCCTCAACATCGCCCGCCGCACCCAGATCCTGATCCACCGACAGATCAGCATGCTGGACGCACTGGAGCGCGAGCACGAGGAACCCGAGCTGCTGCGCGAGCTGTTCGCGGTCGACCACCTGGCCACCCGGATGCGGCGCAACGCCGAGAACCTGGTCATCCTCGGCGGCGCGCTGCCCGCCCGCCGCTGGCGCAACGCCGTACCCATGGTCAACGTGCTGCGCAGCGCCGTCTCCGAGACCGAGAACTACGCCCGCGTCGTCGTCCAGGGCGTGCCCCGGGCCTCGCTCAGCGGGCAGGCCGTCGCCGACGTGATCCACCTGATCGCGGAACTGA
This sequence comes from Streptomyces sp. 1331.2, assembly GCF_900199205.1. Lineage (NCBI taxonomy): Bacteria > Bacillati > Actinomycetota > Actinomycetes > Kitasatosporales > Streptomycetaceae > Streptomyces > Streptomyces sp. 1331.2. The sequence continues at coordinate 1,398,769 of NZ_OBMJ01000001.1, forward strand.
TCGAGAACGGCACCACCTTCTCCCCGCCGTACACCCAGGTGCAGGTCTCCGCGCAGGAGGTGCCCAAGGGCCTGGCGGTCGAGGTCGAGGACCGCGGCCTCGGCATGACCGGGGAGGAGTACGAGCGGCTCAACGAGTACCTGGCCAACCCGCCCGAGCTGGACGTCTCCGCGCTCGGCGACGACCTGCGGCTCGGCCTGTTCGTCGTCGCGCGACTGGCCGCCCGGCACGACATCCAGGTCACCCTGCGGCCCTCGCCGTACGGCGGCACCCGGGCCGTGGTGCTGGTGCCCTCGGTGCTGCTGGAGCAGCCCGAACAGCCGGCCGCGGTGCCCGGACTGCCGTCCGGCGCCCGGGTCACCCGGACCCCGGCGCCCGGGGCCCGGACGCCGGGGGGCGGCGGGGCGCCGGAGGTCGGGGGCCTCGGGGACGTGATCGGGGACGTGGACGGGGCGCTGTCGGGGGCGCTGTCGGGGGCGCTGTCCGGGGTGCTCGGCGGGCTGCTGGGCACCGGCCCGGCCGGGTCTGCCGCTCCGCAGACGCCGCCGGGTGAGGGCGCTGCCGCGGAGGGGCTGCTGCCGGACGGCGGGCTGCTGGAGGACGGTGGCGCTCCGGTCGGCGGTGGTCTGAGCGGTGGCGCTCCGGTGGGCGGTGCTCCGGTGGACGGTGCTCCGGTGGACGGCGGCCTGCCGGAGGGCGGGGCGGTCACGCCCGTCAACGGCGGCCTGCCGGTCGGCGCCCAGATCCCCGGACTGCCCGGTGCCGTGGTCGTCCCCCGGCCCAGCCTGCCGCGCCCGTACGACCTCCCGGGCGACGCGTCACCGGACGGTCCGGTGGACGGCGGCCTGCCGGAGGGCGGCCCGCTCGGCGCTGCGTGCAGTGGTCCGGGCAGCGGTCCCGTCAGCGGTCCGGCGGCCGAGCCGGCCGCGGTGCCCTTCGACGGAGTCCCCGCCGACCGCTCCGCGCCCACCCACGAACGCCCGCAGGAGGACCGCGTGGCGCACGGCCCGGACGGCGAACTGCGCACCCCGCGGATCCTGCCGCAGCGGGTCCGCAACGCCAGCCTCGCCGAACAACTTCGCGAGGCCCACGCGCCCGGCGCCATGCTGCTGCCGTCCGTCGGCCACCCCGCCGCGACGCCGACCGCACCTGCCGGACCGGCCGCCCCCGCCGCGCCCCGCTACGGCGGCGCCGACACCGACAGCGACGCCGACGACCCCTCGCCGCAGCGCTCCCGCGCCACCATGGCCGCCATCCAGCGCGGCACCCGGACCGCCCGCGCGGCCGGCACCGAACCGGGCAGTACCGCCTCGCCCGCCGCCCCGAACACCCCGGCCGCACCTTCCGCCGCTCAGGAAGCCTCCGCCGCTCAGGAAGCCAAGGAACAGCAGTGATGACGCAGCACACCGAAGCCCAGCGCGACCTCAACTGGCTGCTGGACCAGCTCGTGGCGCGGGTACCCGAGACCCAGCACGCCATCGTCCTGTCCGAGGACGGCCTGCTGGTCGGCATGGACCAGGGCCTCGACCGCGCCGACGCCGAGCACCTGTCCGCCGTCGCCTCCGGCCTGCAGAGCCTGGCCCGGGGCGTCGGGCACCGCTTCAACGGGGGACGGGTCCGGCAGACCGTGGTCGAGATGGACCAGCTGTTCCTCTTCGTCACCACCGCCGGACAGGGCGCCCGGCTCGCCGTCCTCACCAGCGAGCAGGTGGACGCCGGCCTGATGGCCTACGAGATCAACATGCTGGTCAAGCAGGTCGGCCAGTACCTCACCGCGGCGCCGCGCAGCGACGCCGGCCAGGCCGGCGCGGGTGGCGGTGCGTGACCACCGCCGACGCCGACGAGGGCTGGTTCTACGACAAGGACGCCGGCCACCTGGTCCGCCCCTACGCGATCACCAACGGGCGCACCGGCCCGGTCCGTGACGGGTTCGCGCTGATCACCCTGGTGGTCACCGCCGACCCGCGCACCGACACCACCCGGCTCACGCCCGAACCGGCCGCGATCATCGACCTGTGCCGCGAACGCCCGCTGGCCGTGGCCGAGATCGCGGCCACGCTCGACCTGCCGGTCAGCGTGGTCAAGGTGCTGCTGGACGACCTGGCCGAGGCCCGGCTGATCCTCACCCGCGCCCCCGTCCAGCTCGCCGAGGCGCCGGACATCTCGCTGATCCAGGCCGTGATCGAGGGCGTCCGACGGCTCTGACCGGCGGGCCGCGCGTCCGTAACCCGCGTTCTCCCCGCTCGCCCTTGTTCTCCCCCGCTCTCCCTGCTCTCCCCGCTCTCCCCGATCCCCTTCCAGGAGACCCGAATTGACGACCCAGAGCCTGGTGCCCGGCGCGGTCAAGATCCTCGTCGCCGGCGGCTTCGGCGTCGGGAAGACCACCATGGTCGGCTCGGTCAGCGAGATCGAACCGCTGCAGACCGAGGAGCGGATGACCCGCGCCAGCATCGGGGTGGACAGCCTCGACGGCGTCCAGGACAAGTCCACCACCACGGTCGCCATGGACTTCGGGCGGATCACCGTCCGCGAGGACCTGGTGCTCTACCTCTTCGGCACGCCGGGGCAGTTCCGGTTCTGGTTCATGTGGGACGACCTCGCGCTCGGCGCCCTCGGGGCGATCGTCCTCGCCGACACCCGACGGCTGGAATCCAGCTTCGCCGCCGTGGACTTCTTCGAGCAGCGCGGTATCCCGTTCGCCATCGGCGTCAACTGCTTCCACGGTCGCCGCGAGGCCACCCCGGAGGAGGTCCGGCACGCCCTCGACCTCGGCCCTGAGGTCCCGGTCGTGCTCTGCGACGTCCGCGACCGGGCCTCCAGCAAGGAGTTGCTGCTCGCCCTGCTCGACCGGGTGCACCGGGACGCCCTCAGCGCCGGCCTGCGCTGAGGGCGCCGCGCTGAGGTCCCGATGCTCCGGGCTCAGGCCTGGGCCGGGTCGAGCACCGCGAGCGAGCCGACCAGCGGGGCCAGTTCGGGGACCTCGGTGGCCTGCGCCAGGATCGACTCCAGGGTGGTGTCGTGCACCGGGCGGACGGCCGCCAGCAGAGCACGGCCCTCCTCGGTCAACTCGGTGTAGATGCCGCGCCGGTCGTCCGCGCAGAGGTAGCGGCAGAGCAGGCCCCGATCCTCCAGACGGCTCACCAGCCGGGTGGTCGCGCTGCTGCTCAGCGCCGCCGCACGGGCCAGCTGCTGCATCCGCATGTGCCAGCCGTCCTGGCGCGAGAGCGCGTCCAGCACCGTGTACTCGACCACCGAGAGCTTGTGATCGGCCTGGAGCGCCTTCTCCAGCGCGGTGTCGATCATCCCGTGCAGCGCGGCGAGCGTGCGCCAGCCGCGGGCCCGGACCTCGGCCGCGTCGTCGCGAATTCCCATGGCGCGCCTTCCCTTCCGCTGCACTGCATGATCGGGATCTCCGCCCCAAGTATGCCAGCCGCGCGGATTACCGGACGCTGCAACTACTTCGGACCCGTGGCTCACCCCTCCCCGGCCCAGGCCGCCGCGCACAACGCCGTGGCCAGCTCCTCGGTGTACCAGGCGGCCGCCAACCAGGCGGTGGCGAAGGCCTCGTGGTCATCCGCGACGATGCGGCCGAACACGTCACGCCGCTGGTCCGCCGCGGCAGCCCGCAAGCCGTCCAGCAGTTCGGCGGCGGTGGCCAGCCCCGCGGCGCGCAGCAGGCCGCGGTCGGCCGCCGCCGTGGCCCCGCCCGGGGCGAGGGCGTGCCGACCGGTGGTGACCGTCTGCTCCACCCGGCGGCCCAGCACGTGCACGGGCGGGCCGTACGGCGCGGGGAGCTCCGCACTGCCGGGGACCGGGGCCGTGTCCGGGGCGGAGTCGGGGGCTGGCGCCGGGGCGGGGGCTGTGTCAGGGGCTGTGTCGGGGACCGGCAGGTCGGCGGTCTGGAGGCGTTCGAGACCGAGGTTGACCCGGCCCGCCCGGTCGGCCGGGAGGGCAAGCGGCTCGGAGTCGTCCGGGGGCGTGCCGAGGGCGAGCAGTCGCAGCTCCGGACGGTCCACGCGCTCCAGCCGGCCGATCACCCGCAGCTTCAGGCCGGGCGCGGTGGCGAGCAGCGCGAGGTTCGCCCGGAACGGCAGCCCGGGGTGTTCGTGCGCCGCGCGCAGGGCGAGCACCGGGCCGCCGTCCCGGCACCGCGCCAGCAACTGCGGCACCCCGCCCGGGCCGCTCGGCGCCGGACCCAGCAGCGTGACGTCCAGGAACAGCAGGTCGCTGCCCGCCGGCCGACTCTCGTACGGCACGTCCTGCGCCGCGAGCGCCCGCGCCACCTGGACGGACGCCGGTACGGACCAGAGCCGGGCCGCCGGCTCCGCCGCCCACGCCGTACCCGACGCACGGACCGCCCGGACGGCCGCACCGGCGCCCAGCCGGCCGGCGGCGGACCTGGTCGCGCCCTGGACGGCCAGCCCGGCGCGGCTGAACTCGCGGTGGCTGAGCGCGGTGTCGCCCAGCCGGACCGTCCGGTTGCCCGCGCCGACCGCCTGCGGCGCGGCCGCCGCCGCGTCCTCGTGCGGCAGCACCTCGGCGATGGTGCTGAGCCGCCCGTCGGCGTCCACCGCCCAGCTGACCGCGCCCGCGTGGGTGGCCGTCAGCACCGGCTCGGCGAACAGCCCGTAGAGCCGCAGGCCGCCCTCCTCCCGGTAGGTCTGGCGCGCGGTGCCGCGCAGCTCCGCGACCGGGCCGGTGGTGGTGGTTGTTTCGGTACCGGTGACGGCAGCGGTGCCGGTGACGGTGGCGGTGCCGGCGGCGGTGGCGGTTCCGGCGGCGGTGAGTGCGGTGGTGAGGCCGAGCAGTTCGCGCAGACCGGCCACCAGGTCCGCCAAGCGGTGGTCGGGGGCACCGGACCGCCCTGCCCGTACCCGCGCCACCACGGCGACGGCCGCCGCGGCCGGCCGGTGCAGACCCGCGAGCCGCGCCCGGTGGGCGGCACGCAGGAGTTCGGCCTGGACGACGGCGCCCGCGCCGCCCACCCCGGCGGCCAGCACGGTGGCCGCAGCCCGGTGCAGGTGCCGGGCTGCGGCGAGCTCGGCGGCGGTGAGCCCGGCAGCGGCGGGCGTGGCGGGGGCGGGCGTGGCGGGGGCAGGCGCCGACGCTTCCGAGGTTTCGGGAGCTCCCGGGGCTGCGCCGGATTCGGAGGCTGCGGGAGGTTCGGGAGCCTCCGGCGGATCCGCCGCCTCGGCGAGCGGGCAGAGGGTGACGGCCGCGGCCCGGTGCACGCAGGCCGGGGCGAGCAGACACCCGCAACGGACGTCCACCGGGTCGGCGACCGTCCCACCCGGGGCGCGCAGGACGAGCACCGTCTCCTCGTCCACCTCCACCCGCCACTGGTCACCGTCGCGCGACACCGGACGCTCCGCCAGCTTCGCCGCCGCACCGTCCAGCCGCTTCTGCAGCCGGGCGCTCAGCCCGGCCACCACCTCGGCCACCACCTCGGGCCGGACAGCCGGCCAGTCGTTCGTCCGCGCGGTCATGCTCATCGCACCTTCTCCCCCACCCAGCGGGCCAGTTCCAGCGGGCTCAACGCCGCCACGGGCATGCCGGCCGCGACCAGTCGGCTCGCGACCGCCTTCGAATAGCGGGCCGTCCCGGTGTCGTCCAGCGCCGCGCAGCCCAGCACGTGCACACCGGAGTCCACCAGCGCCCGGGTCTGGGCCAGCAACCCGGCCACCGGCCCGCCCTCCTCGAAGTCGCTGACCACCACGACCAGCGTGCGGGAGGGCACCGTCACCAGCTCCCGGGCGTAGCGCAGCCCGGTCGCGATGCTGGTACCGCCGCCGATCCGGACCTCCAGCAGCAGGCTCAGCGGATCCTCCACCCGCTCCGTCAGGTCGACGACCTCGGTGGAGAACGCGAGGAAGTGGGTGCTCAGCGAGGGCACCCCGGCCAGGATCGAGGCCGTCAGCGCCGCCCAGATCGTCGAGGCCTCCATCGACCCGGACACGTCCACGACCAGGATCAGCCGCCAGTCGTTGGCCTGCTGCGCCCTGGTCCGGAACACCGGGCGCTCGGGCACGATCAGGGTGCCGCCCTCCGGCGAGGGACGGGCGGTCGCGAGGTTGGCCCGGATCGTCCGGTCCAGGTCCAGCCGGCCGCCCGGGCGGCGGGACGGGCGGGGCACGGTGATCCCGGTCAGCGCCGGGCGCAGCCTGGACGACAGGGCGCGGGTCAACTCCTCCACCAGGCGGCGCACCAGCGGGCGCAGCCGGGCCACCCGGGCCTCGGGCAGGCCGCCCGCGTGCTCCAGTACGGCGCGCAACAGGTCGACGGACGGTCGGACGGCGGACGGGTCGATCGCCTCCAGGACGTCGGCACGGCCCTGCGCGACGGCGGCGGCCAGCACCTCCTCCCGGAGCCCCGGCCCGAACAGCGACTCCAGCTCCTCCGCCCATTCGCGCACACCCGGATACGGCGCCTCGCGGCCGCCCCGGCTCCCCAGGCCCGGGCCGGAGCCCTCGCCGTGGCCGCTGCCGTACAACTCGTCCAGGGCGGTGGCGAGTCGGGCGCCTCGGCCGCTCAGGCCGCAGCTGCCGGGGCGACCGAGGAGCAGCCGCCAGCGTTCGGCGGGCGCGAGGGCGTGGCCCGCCGCCGGGCCTGCGACCTCGGGAGCCGGGGTCGGCTCGGCGGACGGGGTCGGCTCGGCGGGCGGGGACACCGGGGGCACCGGGGGCAGCAGGCCGCGACGGGCCAGCGCCGCGCGGGCGGCGAGGTCCGCCCGGACCCAGCCGGCGATCACGGCCGGGCCGACCTCCTCGGGCAGCGCGGTGAGCCGGGCGCCCAGGCGCTCCTCGACCAGTGCCAGCAACCGGTCGCGGGCGGCCGGGCTGAGCGTGTCGAAGCCGCCGCGCAGCGCGGGCAGCCGGTCCAGGAACGCGCCGTCCGGCAGCGAGGTGACCCGCTCCAGCACCGGTTCCAGCGCCTCCGGCGCGGAGTCGAACAGCCCTTCCGCCGCCGTCAGCAGCCCGACCAGTACCCGGCCGAGCGCATGCCGCGCCTCCGGACCGGTCGCGCCGTCCACCCACGAGGCCGCCCGACCGCCCAACGCCCCGGCCGGCTCCTGCCCGAGCAGCACCCGCACCGCCCCGGCCGCACCCCGCACCAACGGGCTTCCCCGCTCGGCGAGTTCGGCCAGGACGTACGCCAACCGCACCCCGCCCAGCCGATCCGCCCGCCGCACCAACTCCACCAACGCCCGCGCGTCCTGCGGATCATCCGACCCGCCCAGCCCCTCCAACTGCCGCACCGCAGCAACCGTCAGAACCTCCCCGGCCGCGACCGACCGACCGGTCGGGGCGGCGGGACTCGCGGGATCCGCCGCCGTGGTCGGCGACGGTCCTGCGGCCTCGGCGGCGGCCGGGCCGGCGGACGGCGCGGCGCCGACCGGGCCGACAGCCTGGGAACGTGTGGGGCTGCCGGGAACGCCCTGTGCAGCTGTCGCGGCCGAGGCGGCCGAGCGCCCGCCTCCACCGGGGAGCGGGGCCGCTGCGGAGGGTGCCGCGATTGCCCCGGCGCCGGACCAGGTTGGCAGCGGTTCACGGCCGGGGCTCTCGCCCTCCCCCTTCGGGGTGTAGCCGGGGAAGTGGCCTGCGGTGAGGCGGTCCAGGAGGGCGAGGGCTTCGAGGAGTTCGGGGAGGGTGGCCGAGGTGGGGAGGGTGGTGGTGAGTTGGGTGAGGCGGGTGTCGGTGAGGTTCGGGAGGGCGCAGGAGGCGGCGGCGGTGAGGCCGTCGATGGTTTCGCGCGGGGTGGGGTGGTCGGTGAGGCGGGCGCGCAGGGCGCCTTCGGCGGCCTGGGCGGGGGTGACGCCGCGGGTGCCGGCGACGGTGAGCATGGCGGCGGTGGCGGGGGTCCATTCGAGGCGCCAGCGGGTGCCGAGGGTTTCGGTGCCGCCGGCGCCGGTGGTGGCGACGGGGTCGGCGTAGGGGACCTCGCAGGCGGCGAGGCGGTGGAGCAGGATCTCGCGGCGGCTGTCGAGCGGGCTGCGCAGCGGGTCGAGGCGCAGGTCGCGGGGGCCTGGGTCGGTGGGGCCGGGCAGGCCGAGGTCGGCGAGCAGGGTTTCTACGGCCGGGGCGAGTCCGCTGCGCGGGGCGGCGGGAGTGGGGCGGCCGGTGCGGGTGCCGATCAGGACCTGTTCGAGGGCGCGGGCGACGGCCCGGCCGCGGCCGAGCGGTTCGCCCTGGGCGAGGACGGTCTGCACCGCCTCGATCAGTTCGCCGCGGCCGGGGGCGGCGTGACCGCGCAGCCGGGCGAGGTCGCCGGCCAGGCGGACGATCTCACGGGCGTCTGCGGGACCGCTGGGGTGGTCCTGGGTGCGCAGGGCGGCGCAGATCCGGACGGCGGTGGTGGTGAGGGCCTGGGCGAGGCGATCGGGGTCGCCGCCGGCGTCGAGGACGGTGTGCTGCCACTCCGGGTCGCGGATGCCCGCCGGGTAGCCGGAGCGGGCGTCGAGCAGCGGGTAGGTGTAGGGGATCAGGGAGAGGACGTGGCCGGGGTCGCCCGGGTGCGGCGGTTCCTCGGTGGCGAGCGGGCCGTCCAGCAGGGCGGGGGCGTGGAAGGCGCCGACCACGGCGGCGATCCGGCGCCCGCCGGCCGAGGCGGCCCGGATGCGGGCGCGCATCCAGGCCTCCCGGCGCAGGTCGTACGGGTCGACGCCGGGGCCGTCCTCGGCGTCGTGGCGCAGTGCCCAGCCGACGAGCAGGGCGGCGCGCCGGACGGCTTCGGGGGTGGAGCCGGGGGCGGCGGTCTCGACCAGCCGGTCCCACAGGTCCTCGTCGGAGTCGCGGCCGGTGAGGCGGTGGCGCAGCGCGTCGGCGACGCCGGGCGTCCCGGACGCCCTGGCCGTCTTGGCCGCGTTGGCCGCGTTGGCCGCCGCCCCGGCCCGGGTGGTGCGGTGGGCGAGCGGGAGGTCGCAGGCGATGGCCTCCACACCGTTGCGCCGGGCCCAGCGCAGGGCGGCGAGTTCCGGGGAGAAGTCGGCGAAGGGGTAGAAGGCGAGCCCGCCCCTCCCGTCGGGCCCGCCCCTCCCGTCGGCCCGGCCAGCCTCCTCGGGACCGGCCGGGGCGGCGGCTAGGGCGACCGGGGCTTCGGTGGCCTCGTCCGCGAGAAGGCCGAGCCAGGACTGGAACTCGGCCGGCAGTTCGACCAGCACCGCCTCCGGCCGGGCGGCGTCGAGCAGCGCGGGGACGACCGCGCTCAGGGACGGCGCGTGGTGGCGCACGCCGATCAGGTAGGGCCCGGGGCGGTCGGTGCCGGAGGCGGCCAGTCGTTCGGCCTCGGCCCGTACCGTCCGGTCCGCGTCGTCCGGGAGGGGAGTCACCGCGCTGCTCATCGGCTCAGCCCTCCAGCGCCGAACGGAGGTCCCACAGGGTGCGCCAGGTGGCGGCGCCCTGTTCGGCGCGGCGGCGGACCGGGCCGTCCCAGTAGCCGAGCAGCCGGGCGGCGTCGGCCGGGTCGTCCTTGCGGACCACGCCGAGGAGTTGGCCGGGGAGGCGGCCGAGCAGGTCGCCGCCGTCGGGCAGGTAGGCGGCGGTGACGCCGAGCGCGGTGGCGACGGAGACGGCCTCGGCGGTGCTCATCACGGTGGACGGGCGCTCGACGTCCCAGCCCTCGGTGGAGCGGCCGGTGCGCAGGTCGCGGAAGGCGGTGACCAGGGCCTCCAGGACGGCGTCGTCCACCGCGTAGGCGGCGCCGGCCCGGGCGACGGACACGGTGGACTGGCGCCGGACCAGCTCGACCTCGGCGGCGAGGCTGCCGATCGGGCCGACGGTCTCGAAGTTGAACCGCCGCTTGAGGGCCGCGGACATCTCGCTGACGCCCTTGTCCCTCAGGTTGGCGGTGGCGATCAGGGTGAAGCCGGCGGCGGCGTGCAGCTGTCCGTCCGGGCCGCCCGCCAACTCGGGGACGGCGATGCGCCGTTCGGAGAGCAGGGAGACCAGGGCGTCCTGCACCTCGGGCAGGCAGCGGGTGACCTCCTCGACCCGGGCGACCGCGCCGGTGGTCATCGCGGTGAGCACCGGGGAGGGGACGAGGGCGTCGCGGCTGGGCCCCTTGGCGAGCAGCAGGGCGTAGTTCCACCCGTACTTGAGCTGTTCCTCGGTGGTGCCGGCGGTGCCCTGGACGGTGAGCGCGCTGGTGCCGCAGACGGCGGCGGCGAGCAGTTCGGAGAGCATGGACTTGGCGGTGCCGGGCTCGCCGACGAGCAGCAGGCCGCGCTCCCCGGCGAGGGTGACGACGCAGCGCTCCACCAGCGCCCGCTCGCCGACGAACTTGGGCTCGATGGCCAGGCTCTTGCGCCCGGCCTTGAGCTTCTCGCCGTCGCTGCCCATCACGAAGGTGACGACGGCGCGCGGGGTGAGGCGCCAGCCGGGCGGGCGGGGGCCGCTGTCGTGCGCGGCCAGGAACTCCAGTTCGGCGGCGTACTTCTCCTCGGGCGGGACGGTCTGCCGGTCCACGGGGACGGGGACGGTGCCGGCGGCGGTGGTGCCTGCGGTGGTGGTCTTGGTGGCGGTCATCGGCGGGCCTTCCTGCGCTTGCCGGTCTGGAGCTCTTCGTATCTGGGGGCGTCGCCGTCGACGGTGCGCTGCCAGGCCCGGGCGAACAGCTCGGGGACGGGCAGGGGCGCCAGCACGGGGCGGTGGGTGGACCGTTCGTACAGGGCGGCCTTCCAGGTCTCGGCCGGGAGGGCGGGGGCCTTGGCCTCCTGCCAGCCGCCGGGCAGGAAGAGGCCGCGGCCGGCCCGGGACCGCTTGGCCTCCAGCACCAGGGCGGTGGCGGCGAGTTCGGCGCGGGCCCGCTTCAGCCGGGCGGGCTTCCAGCCCGTCCAGCGGGCGGCGTTGCGGTCGGTGGGGTCGGGCAGGGCGAGCAGCTGGAGGTAGAGGGCGGCGGCGTCCTCGCCCAGTCCGTGGGTGCGGGAGACCTCGGCGACCAGCCCGGGGGCGGACAGCTGCGGGTTCTGCAGCCAGGCCGGTCCTTCGCCGTCGGCCGTCTCCACCGCGGCGGGGGCGGCCAGCCGCTCCGGTTCGCCGCGCAGGACGGATGCGATGGCCCCGCGTTCCACGGTGAACCAGTAGCTGTCGGAGAGCCCGTCGAGCAGTTCGAGCAGCGGGTCGTCCGGGCCGGTGAGGGCGGCCGGGCGCAGCCAGACCCGCTCGTACTGCTCGTGCTCCGGGGTGAGGACGAGTGCCGGGCCGCAGCGGACCAGGCCGTCCGGGTCGGCTCCGCCCTCGGCGGGCAGACCGAAGTGGGTGCGCAGTACGGCGGAGAGCGGGGCGCCCTTGGTGGTGCGCAGGAGGTCGACGTCGAGCAGCAGCTCCGGGTCGGCCAGGCGCTCGCGCAGCGCGGTGGCGGCCCGGGGCAGCAGCGGGCGCAGCGGGCTGTCGGCGGGCAGGTGGTAGGCGAGCCAGCGCAGGGCGTCGAGGGTCTTGTCCAGTGCTCCGGAGCCGGGCACCGCGCTCGGGTCCTCGGGGACGAGCCGGGGCGCGGGCAGGCCCTCGCTGCTGAGCCGGAAGGTGGTGGTGCGGGTCAGCCACGGGGTGTGGGCGGGGTTGAGCACCGCTTCGATGGTGGTGATGGCGACGCCCTGGACGGTGGCCTGGGCCTCCTCGGGGAGGGTGACGAGGCGTCCGAAGCGCCGGATCCAGGCCTCGGCCCCGGCGGCGAGGTCGGGGCCCTCGGTCCACAGCGTTTTCGGGTCGGCGGTCAGCAGGGCGCCCCAGACCTCGGCGATGCCGGCGTGGTCGTGTGCGCGCAGCCACGCCTGGGCGGCCCTGACCTCGGCGGGCTTGAAGCCGTACTCCTCGGGCAGCTCGGCGTTGCCCCAGCGCAGCAGGCCGGAGGGCGGGCTGAGCAGCAGGGTGGCGCGGGTGGTGCCGATGCCGGTGAGTGCGGAGAAGGCGGCGGCCCGGGTCCGGTCCCACGGGACGCTGCCGCGCAGGGCGGCGACCCGCCAGAACTTGGCGACCCAGGCGGCGGAGACCCGCTCCTCGGTACCGCGCTCCTCGACGGTGGTGAAGTGTGCGACGGGGCCGAACTCGCCGCTCGGGTCGTGGTCGACGGCGAGCCAGTGCACCGTGCCGTCGTAGAACTGGCGCCGGTGGCCGAGGATGACGACGGTGCGGGCGCCGTGGCGCAGCACCTCGCCCTGGCGGTGATCGGCCGGACGGGTGCTGCTCGTGGCGCTGCCGGCGGTCGTGGCGCTGCCGCCGGTCGTGACGTTGTCGGCGGGCTCGCTGAGGACGATCTCCCGCAGGGTGGCCCCGCGGTCGGCGAGCGGGCCCCTGGTGAGCTCGCCGAGCAGCAGCACCAGCGAGGAGCGGTGGGCCGGCTGGGTGAGCGGGGAGGCCACGGCGTGGGCGAGGGCGTCGACCCGGCCGAGCAGGTGCAGCCAGCCGTGGCTGGCGTCGCCGCCGCGCAGGGTGACCTTCGCCGGGGTGCTCCAGCCTGCTGCGCTCGCGGCGGGCGGGGCGGCGAGCACGGCGCTGACGGTGCGCAGGTTGTTGAGCACCCGGCAGCAGTCGGAGCTGCCCCAGTGGTTGCCGAAGCCGCCGACTTCGGGCAGGACGGCGCCGACGGCGTCGCGCAGTTCGTCGTCCCTGCCGTGGTCGGGCCGCCACTCGGCGGCCTCTGCCGGGCCGGGGCGTTCGGCCTCCGGCTGCGGGAGGAAGCGGGCGATGCGGTCGAGCAGGTCGGCGGCGGCCCGGGCCATCCCGGCGACGCCGGCGAGCAGCAGTGGGTGTTCGATGCCGGGCAGGGCGGCGCCGACCGCCTCGACGGGCAGGGTGTTGCGGGCCTCGCCGCGCTGCGCGAGCGGGCGGCGCACGCCCTGGACGGTCAGCCAGCGCTGCTCGGCCTCCTGGACGGGCTGGGTGTCGGTGGGCCAGGCGAGGTCGATCAGCCGGGCGGCCTGCTCGGTGGTCACGGCGCGCAACACCCGGGAGCCGGCCTCGTCGCGGGGCCGCAGGGCGTGCCAGTGCTCGTACGGCGGGACGAGGGTGGTGCCGGCGGCGGAGAGGTCGCCCGGGGTGCAGCCGCGCAGGTCGGCGGTGCGGTCCGAACGGTCGGCGAGGTCGGGCAGGTTGAGGGAGAAGAGCGGCTCGCCGGAGCGGCTGACGATCGGGCTCGCCCCGCCGGGCAGGCCGAGCCGGCCGACCGGGACGGTGTCCGGCCGGGAGCCGGGCATGGGCAGGACGATGCGCTGCCCGTCGGCGGTGAAGGTGGTGAGGGCGCGGCCGGGCTCGGTGCGGACCCAGCTGCCGAGGACGGTGCCGTCGGTGCCGAGCGGGGTGTGTTCCAGGCCGGGCTGCAGTGGCAGCAGCCGGGTGCTGCCTTCGAGGAGGCGGCCGGCGGAGGCGGTGGCGGCGATCAGGGGCGGCTCGGCGGTGCGGCCCAGGGTGCCGGTGAGCGGGTCGAGTTCGCGCAGGGCGGGGCCGTCCGAGCCGTGCCGCAGCGTCCAGTGGCCGGTGCCGTCGCCGAGGACGGGGTGCTCGTGGGGCATCCGGGTGTCGCCGGGGTGCAGCGGGCGCTCGCCGGTGGTGCGGCCACCGCCGGGCAGTGGGATTGACGGGCCCTCCGGGTACCGCTCGCCGTAGTGGTAGCCGGCGATGGTGCTGCCTTCCGGCTCGAAGGTCTCCTCCGGCCGGCCGGACCAGTAGGCCCGCTGCTTGCCGTCCTCCCACCAGACCACCAGCAGTTCGCCGTCGACGAAGCGCAGCCGGAACCGGTTCCACTTCTCCTTCGGCGGGGGCATCCGCAGGGTGTGCTCCAGCAGGATGCCCTCCGGGCCGACCACGAGGGCCCGGTCGAGGCGGGCGAGGATCAGGTTCGGCCAGGCGTCCTCGACGAGCAGGCCGCTGAGGCCGCGGGTGCGCAGGCCGGGGGCGGTGACCGGCGGGGCGTCGGCGGCGGGTGGGTCGGCGAGGGAGGCGAGCGCGGCCTCCAGAGCGGGCCAGCCGAGTTCGTCCAGGATGCCGGCGCCGAGGGCCCGGGCGAGCAGGCCGGTGACGTCGAGTGCGGCGATCTTCTCGGCGGCGGCCGGGGCGACCGTGCGGATCGCGGTGCGGTACTGGTTCAGCGAGCGTGCCAGGTCGGCGGCGCCGGCCAGGCCGCGGGCGGCGGTCAGCTCGTCGGCGCGGTCCTCGGCCCACTCCGCGAACAGCTCGTTCAGCAGCGGCAGGACGGCTGCCCTGCCCGTGACGGCCGTCTCCCAGGCGGGCGGGGCGGCGCGGCGCAGCAGCGGCCGGTAGCGGGCGTCGGCGGCGACGGCCGCGAGTGCGGCGGCGTCGGGGCCGGCCTGCTGGACCCAGTCGCGCAGATCGAAGCCGAGGCCGGTCGGCGGATCGGCCACGGGGACGCCCGCGGCCAGCAGGAGGTTCAGCAGGTCGAGTCGGGTGTGGCTGGCGCGGATGCCGGTGAAGAGGTCCACCGGGACGGCGTCGGCCCGCAGCCGCTCGACCATCCGGGCGGCCAGGGCGAGGGTGGCCGGGCAGCTGGGCCGGGTGCGCCAGCCGCGGCCGAGGTGGTGGCACCAGCGCTGGAGCCAGGCCGCGGCGGGCTCGGCGCCCTCGGGGCGGGGGCCGGTGAGCAGTGCCTCGGCGCCGGTCGCGGCCAGGACCTCCAGCCAGGCGGTGTCGTGCGCGGCGGAGCCGGAGCCGGAGGCGGCCGGGTCGGGCAGCAGCTCCAGCAGGCGGGCCCTGACCGCGGCGTCGGCCTTGCCGAGCTCGATCAGCGGGCCGTGCCAGGACTTCCAGAAGGCGGCGGGTGCCCGGTTGACCGCCGGGGCGTCCAGCAGCTCGGCGAGCAGGGACCGTTCCTGCTGGGCGCGGTCCAGCCCGGCGGCCCGGATCAGCGCGCGGGCGTCCTCGGCGACCCCGGCGTACGGGGCCATGCCGGCCGCGGAGCGCTCGGTGCACAGCTGGCGGAAGCGCTGCCAGGCGGTCAGCGGGTCGAGCCGCTGGGCGAGCTCCTTGACGTACTGGCGCAGGGACTTGACGGTGAGCGCGCCGGCCAGGGCGAACTCCAGGAAGACGGCGCGCAGCCGCTCCTCGTCCACCGTCAGGCCGTGGGTGCGTTCGGCCTCGCGGGCCTTGCCGAACCACGAGGCGGCGTAGGTCTGGTTGCCGTGGCCGAGGAAGATCCGGCCGACCTCCTCGCAGAAGGTGGGCAGGAAGTGCGGGACGGCGCGGCCGAGCCGGGCGGCGAGCGCGTCGAAGCCGTCCTTGGCGGCGCCGGGCTTGGCGGCGGCCTGGCGGGCCAGCCGCTCCATCTCCTTGACCAGGGCGAGCGCGTGGTGGCCGTTGGCCGGGTCGTGGACCAGGGCCCAGGCGGGGAAGCCCAGCGCCTCCTGGCGGACCTGGCCGACCTCGGCGGGCTCGCCGTCGGGCGTCAGGCCGAGGAACTCGACGGCGAGGTCCTCGGCGCGGCCGAGCGCGCCGGGGACCAGCCGGACGATCCGGCGGCCGTCGAGCGCGGGGTGGGTGTAGCCGCGGGCGGTGAGCACGTCGGCGGCGCTGTCGGGCCGGCCGGCCTCGGGCAGGGTGCCGGCCGGAAGCACGGCGCCGGCGTCGAGCAGGGCCTCGGGCGAGGCGGAAGCGGTGCACGGGCCGGTGGTGCACGGCCCGGCGGCCGTGGCGGTGGTGGTGGCGGCGGTGGCGGTGGCGGTGGCGGTCATGCGGTGTCCTCCCCTTCGAGCGTGCGGCCGGCGTACAGGGCGGCGGCCATCCGCATGCCCTCGGACCAGGCGACCGGTCCGACCTCGGTGAGCGGCAGGGCCCGGCCGTCGGGGCCCGCCCAGCTGAGCGCGCCGGTCTCGCACTCGTCGTACTCGTAGTAGTCGCCGACCCAGACCCGGGCCTCGACGGTGCGCCCGCCCTCGGTGATCGACTGGACGGCGGAGCCGCCGCGGACCCGGCAGCCGAGCCGGGCGCAGCGCCCGACCAGCTCGCGCAGCTCGCGGTAGCGGCCGCCGGCGTACGTGGTGACCTCGGTGCCGCCCGGCAGCTCCTCCGGCCGGTGCCAGACCTCGCGGTAGAGCTGCTGGACGCGCTGGGAGACGCCGAGCTCGACGGCGAACTCGCGCAGCTCGTCGAGGTCCTGGAGCAGGACGGGATGGGGTATCAGGACCTCGCCGTCGGTGAGGCGGACGGTGTCGCCGTCGAGGTCGACCAGGCCGAGGCCGCGCTCGGCGTCCGCGCCGCGCAGGAAGCCGGCGACCGAGCCGTCCGCACCGGTGACCACCAGATCGCGCAGCACGGCCTGCCAGGCCTCGTCCGGCCAGACGGCGGTGAGCACCGCGGCGGGCACCGGCAGCGAGCGCACCATCCAGCGCTCGACGTCGTCCCGGCAGCTCCGTTCGTGCGCGGCCAGCCACTCGGCGAGCTGCTTGAGCTGGGTGACCACCGGGTCGTCACCGAGCTTCGACGGCAGGGACTTGAGCGCGCGGCCCGCCGCGTTCCGGCAGACCACCTTGCCCTCCCCGTCGAGCGCGACGCGGTACCCTCCCGCGCCCGTCTCCACCCATGCCACGGCCGTACTCCTCCCACCTGGGAACACCTGTCGGATCGCCGTGCTGACCAGCGATGCGAGGAACGTAGCGAGGCCCACTGACAACGCGACGGGCGGGGTGGAGGTGGATGGCGGCGCGGAGATTTGAAACCGCTCGAACGGGTGACCGAGCAGGTGGGGGTGGCGACGCGGCACGACGGCGGGAAGCCGGAAAGGCGGCGGGAAGCCGGATAGGCGGCGCCGCCCGTACGAGGGCAGCGCCGCCCGGTGGGGCAGCGGGAGGAGCGGCCGCGAGGCGGGCCCGCGGGTGTCAGCCGAGCGGCGCCCGGGGCACGATGACCGGTGCGCCGTCACCCGGCGCCGTGAGCACATGGCTGTCGATGTCGTACAGCGCCCGCACCAGCGGCGCGTCCACCACCTCGCGCGGCGGCCCGCAGGCGACCACCGCGCCGTCGCGCAGGGCGACCAGCAGGTCCGCGTACCGGGCGGCCGCCGCGAGGTCGTGCAGGACCATGACCACCGTCCGCCCGCCCGCCGCGACCTGGCGCACGAGCTCCAGCACCTCCACCGCGTGCCCGAGGTCGAGCGCGCTGGTCGGCTCGTCGAGCAGGACGACCGGGGTGTCCTGGGCGAGCACCATGGCGAGCCAACAGCGCTGGCGCTGCCCGCCGGAGAGCCGGTCGAGCCGGCGGTCGGCCAGTTCCGCGACGCCGGTGGCGCGCAGGGCCTCGGCGGTGATCCGTTCGTCGTCCGGCGACCACTGGCGGAACAGGCCCTGGTGCGGGTGGCGGCCGTAGCGGACCAGCCCGGCGACGGTGACCGCCTCCGGTGCCTGCGGGCTCTGCGGGAGCAGGGCGATCCGGTGCGCGGCCTGGCGCGGGCGCAGCCTCCAGACGTCCTCGCCGCCGACCAGGACCCGGCCGCCGTCCGGCCGGTGCAGCCGGGCGACGGCCCGCAGCAGGGTGGACTTGCCGCAGCCGTTCGGTCCGACCACCGCCACCACCTGCCCGGCCGGGACGGTGAGGTCCACCCCGCCGAGCACCGGGCGCCCGGGGCCGTAGCCGGCGGTGAGCCCCTCGATCGTCAACTCCATGGCAGTTCGGACTCCCAGCTCCCTGGACACGACAGACACGACCGAGACGACAGACACGACCAAGACGACACGTCCGGGTCCGACGCGTGCTCAGCTGCCGCCGAGCGCCTTGCCGATGTCGCCGATGACGGCGTCGGCCGCGAGCGGGCCGCCCCGGGTCGACCAGACCGAACCGTCCACCGTGACGGTGCGGTTGTTCTTGACCGCGTTCAGCTCCTGGTAGGCGGGCTTGGACTGGACGTCCTTGAGGGCGGCCTTGCCGTCGTCCGTGAGGGTGGACAGGAACAGCCAGTCGCCGTCGATCTCGGCGAGCTTCTCCAGGCTGAGCGCCGGGCTGTGCGCGTTGCCGTCCTTGTCCTGCGCGGCCGGGCGGGTGAGGCCCATGTCGAGGGCCACGCCGGAGGCGAACTGCTTCTTCTCCATCCAGCTCGGCCCGGTCGGGTTCCAGCGGACGATGGAGACGGCGGCGCCCTTGTTCCTGCCGAGTTCGCCGCCGGCCTTGGCGGCCTTGGCCTCGTAGTCGCCGATGACCTCATTGGCCCGGTCGAGCTTGTTGACGGCGTTTCCGATGCCGCGGAAGGCGAGCTTCCAGTCGTCGGTGGGCGCCATGGTGACCAGGGTGGCGGGGGTGATCTCGCGCAGCTGCTTGAGCATCTGCTCGTCCTGCATGTCGCCGGCCAGGATGAGGTCGGGCTTGGCGGCGATCACCTTGTCCATCACGGGCTGCAGCAGGTTGCCGACCACCGGCACGCCCTGGACCTTGTCCTTGAGGTACGCGGGCGGCTCGTTGAGCCCCTGGCCGTTGGTGATGCCGACCGGCTTGGCGCCGAGGGCGAGCACCGCGTCCAGGTCCTCCTGGGTGAGGGTGACGATCCGCTTGGGCTCGACGGGGACCTCGACGGCCTTGCCGGTGGCGTCCTTGACGGTCCGCTTGCCTCCGCCCGCCGCGTCCGCCGCCGGGGCGCCGGAGCCGGACGAGGAGGAGCCCGAGGAGGAGCCCGAGGAGCCGCAGCCGGCGAGCAGGAGCGCGGCCGCCCCGGTGACGGCCACCACCTGGGCCGCACGGCGGCGAACGGGGCTGAGCGGGCGACGGGCGAACGGCATGGGTGCCTCCGGGCGGCGGTGGTACGGGAGTTGAGCAGTGTCCGGGCAGCCGGGCAGCTGCGGTTCCGGGCAGGTGCCGGACAGGACGGAACGACCATTAGGTTAGCCTTACCTTATGACATTGTCGCAAGCGGGCGTCCACGAAGCGTCCCCTGCCACCGCGCCGGACACCCCGCCGCCGGGGAAGGAGGGCCCGGGAACGGAGACCACGGGAACGGAGGCCACGGGGAAGGAGGCCCGACGCCGTACCTGGCCGGTCGCCGTCGGGACGGTGGCGCTGCTGCTCGCCCTCACCGCGCTCTCGCTGTCGGTCGGCGCCGGCGAGGTCGGCCCCGGACGGGTCCTGGACTACCTGCTCGACCGCGGCGGCGCCCGCGCCGACGGCCGCCTCGCCCTCGTCGTCGGCGACCTGCGGCTGCCCCGCACCCTCACCGCCCTGCTGGTCGGCGCCGCACTCGGCGTGGCCGGCGCGCAGTTGCAGTCCGTCACCCGCAACCCGCTCGCCGAGACCGGACTGCTCGGCGTCAACGCCGGCGCCTCGCTCGGCGTCGTGCTCGGCATCGCCGTACTCGGCGTGCAGACCTCCTACGGCTACCTCGCCTTCGCCTTCGGCGGAGCCGTCCTCGCCAGCACCCTGGTGCTGCTGATCGCGGGCAGCCGGGGCGGCGGCTCGCCGATGCGCCTGGTCCTCGGCGGCTCCGCGGTCGGTGCGACCTTCGGCGGACTCACCGGCATCCTGATCGTCAACTCCCCGGAGACGTACGACCGGTACCGCGTCTGGGTGCTCGGCTCGCTCGCCGGAGCGGAGGGCTGGACGACGCTGCGCCAACTCGCCCCCGCCCTCGGCGCCGGCTTCCTGCTCGCCCTGCTCACCACCCGGCCGCTCACCGCCCTCGCACTCGGCGACGACCTCGCCCGCGGCCTCGGCCACCGGCCCGGCGCCACCCGGGCGACGGTCGCCGTCGCCGTCACCCTGCTCACCGCCTCCGCGGTCGCCCTCGCCGGGCCGATCTCCTTCCTCGGCCTGCTCGCGGGCTTCCTCGCCCGGGCCGTCGCCGGTCCCACGGTCGGCCGACTCACCCTGCTCGCCGGGCTGTTCGGCGCCGCCGTCCTCACCGGCGCCGACGTACTGGCCCGGGTGGTGGCCCGCCCCTTCGAGGCGCCCGTCTCGGTGATCGTCGCCCTGGTCGGCGCCCCCGCACTGATCGCGATCGTCCGCTCCCGGCGCTCCGCCGCCCTCGCCATCGCCGACCCGGCCGAGGCCGCACCGCCCGCACGACGGGTCGAACCACCCTCCCCGAAACCGGACGTGGTACTGCGAAACGGCGCCTGGTCGCTACTGCTCCCCCGCCGGGCCCTGCTCGCCTCGCTCGGCCTGGGCGCCGCACTGCTCGCCGCCGTCGTGGTCTCCGCGCACGCCGGGCAGAGCGAACTCGGCCTGGGCCGCACCTTCCAGGCCGTGTTCGGCTACGGCGACCGCCTCGACGTGCTGCTGGTGCAGAAGTTCCGGCTCGGCCGGATCGTCGCCGGACTCGCCGCCGGCGCCGCACTCGGCCTGGCCGGCTGCCTCACCCAGACCCTCGCCCGCAACCGTCTCGCCACCCCCGAACTGCTCGGCGTCAACGACGGCGCCACCGCCGCCGTCCTGATCTCCGCCACCGCCTCCGGAACCTTCGGCGCCTGGTGGGCCGGGCCGCTCGGCGCGCTCGCCGCCGTCCTCGTCGTCACCCTCGTCTCCGGCGGGCTCGGCGCGCGCGGTTACCGGGTGCTGGTCGTCGGCCTCGCGATGTCCGCGCTCGCCTCCGCGGTGATCCAGGTCGCGCTGGCCCGCCGCTCGCTCAACTCGGCCGGGTCGCTGTACGTCTGGACCTCCGGCAGCCTCAACGGACGGGACTACGCCATCGCCACGCCCGTCCTGATCGGGCTGGCCGTGCTGGTGCCGATCGCCCTGGTGGCGGCCAGGCGGCTGGCCGTGCTGCGCTTCGACGACAACGTCGCCGCCGCACTGGGCGTCGACCCCGGCCGGGTCCGGCTCGCCTGCCTGCTGCTGGCGGTCGCCCTCGCCGGACTGGCGGTCGGCGTCTGCGGGCCGGTCGGCTTCGTGGCGCTCGCCGCGCCCGTGATCGCCGCACGACTGGCCGGGCCCGCCCGGGTGCCGGTCCTCGGCTCGGCCCTGACCGGCGCCCTGCTCGTCGTCCTCGCGGACACCCTCGGCCGGGTACTGATCGGCGGGGTGGAGATCCCCGTCGGCATCGTCACCACCGTGCTCGGCGGGCCCTTCCTGCTCTGGGTGCTGCTCAGCCGCAAGAGCAGCACTGCTTAAGTCACTTGGAGCCATCACTGTGGAAACCCCTCCCCGCGTCACGACCGATCCCGACGACCCCGCCTACCGCCTGGTCACCTTCACCCACCACGGCGAGGACTGCGACGGAGTCCTCGCCCTGCTGCACACCGTGACCGACAAGGACCGCCACGTCGGGGACCTCACACCACACCTGATGGCCCGCCAATCCGACGGGGCCTGGTCGATCACCTACCGGCTGCGCGCCGACCACCGCGCCTCCTACCAGCTGTACCCGTTCCGCGGCCAGGCTCCCGGCACCACCCGCCCCGACTGGCTGCGCGTCCTCGACCACGCCCGCCCCGACCCGTACGACCGCGAGCCCCGGCTGCCCGCCCGCGACGGCCGTCACCCCTCCTCGGTGCTCAGCCTGCCCGAGGCGCCCGCACAGCCGTACGTCCGGCGGCGCGAGGACGTGCCGCGCGGCCGGACACAGTCGCACACCGTCGCCGGGCGGCGGGTCGACGTCCACCTCCCTGCGGGACACCGCGGCGGCCCGCACTCGGTGGCCGTACTGCTCGACGGCGAGATGTGGGCCGAGGTGCTGTCCGTCGACGACACCCTCGACAACCTGACGGCCGACGGCGCGATCCCGCCCACCGTCACTCTGCTCGTGCACACCATGGGCCCCGGCCGGCCGGACGACCTCAGCTGCAACCCGGCCTTCGTCGACCTGCTCGCCGACCGCCTCCTCCCGTGGGCCGCAACGGAGTTCGGCGCCACCACCGACCCGGCCGACACCGTGATCGCCGGCCAGAGCGCGGGCGGACTGACCGCCGCCTACGCCGCCTTCCACCGGCCCGAGCGCTTCGGCAACGCCCTCTCCCAGTCCGGCTCCTTCTGGTGGCCGGACGGCACCGAGGCCGACGCCGGCAGCGAATGGCTGACCCGGCAGTTCGCGACCGGGGAACGACGGGCCGCCCGCTTCTACGTCGAGGTCGGCCTGCAGGAGTGGATGCTGCTCACCCAGAACCGCCACCTGCGCGACGTGCTCACGGCCCGCGGCTACGACCTCGCCTACCGCGAGTTCAACGGCGGCCACGACTACGCCTGTTGGCGCGGCGGCCTGGCCGACGGCCTGGCCCATCTGCTCGGATCGGACCACTCACCCGAACGACCGGAATAGACCGAAGTCAAACCGGCCCGGCCTGCCGCCCGCTAGGAGGCAGGCTGGGCGGCGGAGCGGTCGGGCCGGCGGTCAGTCCCGGTGGGGGACGAGCCGGGACAGGTCCAGCTCGAAACCGAACGGAGCGGGAATGCGGATGGACTCGCCGAACTCCCGCTCCGTCCGGGTGTGATAACGGTCGCGGTTCGGCTCGGAGAACAACGTCACGGTCTTCTGCCGCGGGTCCACGATCAGGTAGAGCGGGAAGCCCATGCGCGGGTAGTCGCGGACCTTGCCGGTCCAGTCGTTCTCGGGGTTGGACGGCGAGACGATCTCGATCGCGATCAGCGCCTCTTCGAGCAGGCGGTAGCGCTCAGGGTTCGTGTGGACTCCTCCAGTGCTCCGACCACCGTACGGCAGCCGGAGCCGTCGGGTCCGCGAGCGGCCCCGGCGTCAGTCCTCCGGGGGCGGGCCCGGGGCCTCGGCCGGGAGGCGGAGGGCTAGGAGGGCGCCGGAGGCGACCAGGGCGGAGGTGAGGAGGAGGGCGAGGCGGTACGGGGTGGTGCCCGAGTCGGCGGGGAGGGCGCCGATGAGGGCGGCGGTGGCGGCGATGCCGAGGGCGCCGCCGAGGGTGCGCAGGATGGTGAACAGACCCATCGCGCGGCCCATGGCGGGGCCGGGGACGTCGGAGAAGCCGGCGATCTGGACGGTGAGGACGGCGGTGCCCAGGATCAGGCCGACGGCGAACATCAACACCCTTACCGCCCACGGGTTCTCGGCGAAGCCCAGGGCGGCGAGGACGAGGGCCGCCAGCAGCAGCCCCGGCAGCGCGAGACGGCGCGGGCCGAGCCGGGGCAGCAGGCGGTCCACCACCTGTGAGGCGGCCATCAGGCCGATCGCCTCGGGGAAGACGCTCAGCCCGGCGTCCAGCGCGGAGGCGCCGAGCGCCGCCTGGTAGAGCAGCGGGAGGGCGAACAGGGCGCCCATCAGCCCGGCCGAGGTGAGCAGCGCCAGCCGGCTCGCCGCGCCGAAGGTCCGGTCGGCGAGCAGTCGAAGGTCCACCAGCGGTCCGGCGGCCAGCAGTTGGTGCCGGACGGCGGCGCCCAGCAGGGCCAGGCCGAGCAGCCCGCCGAGGACCACGCCCGGGGAGGTCCAGCCGTGGGCCGGGCCGAAGCCGAGGGCGTAGGTCAGCAGGCCGAGGCCCGGGGTGGCGAGCAGGAAGCCGGTGGTGTCGAAGCGGCCTGCCGGGGGCTCCTGCGCACCGCGCAGGCCGAAGAGCCCGAGGGCGACGGCGGCCACCCCGATCGGCACGTTGACCAGGAACAGCCAGTGCCAGGACAGGTGTTCGGTGAGGAACCCGCCGAGCGGCGGGCCGAGGGCGGGCATCAGCGCGGTCGGGACGATCAGGATCCGGCCCAGGCCCGCCCGCTCGTGCGGGGCGAAGGCCCGGAACAGCAGCGTCATCCCGACCGGGGTGAGCAGTCCGCCCGCCACCCCCTGCACGGCGCGCGCGGCGGCCAGCGGGGCGAGGGCGGGGGCGGCGGCGCACAGGGCGGAGGCGAGGGTGAAGGCGCCCAGCGCGCCGAGGAAGACCCGCTTCACGCCGTACCGGTCGCCGAGCCAGCCCGCCACCGGCAGGCCGAGGGCGAGGCCGACCAGGAAGGCGGTCTCCACGGCGTTGGCGGCCGAGACGGGCCGACCGAAGTCCTCGGCGATCCTGAACAGCGCGGGGTTGACGATGGTCGAGTCCAGGCCGTTCATGCACATCGCGGCCGTGTGGACGGCGATCACCGCGGCGCGCCCGGCGAGCAGGGGGCGCGCCGGGGCCTGCGCGGCGGGGGCCTGCTCCGCCGGGGCCTCGGGAGGGGTCACAGGGCGGTCCAGTGCGCGGTGATCCACGCCAGGACGGCCGCTCGCTCACCCGGGCCGTGGGCGACGTTCCAGCCGGCCGGGACGGCGGCGAAGGCGGGCCAGAGGGAGTGCTGTCCCTCGGGGTTGACGAGTGCGAGGAACTCGCCGTCGGCGTCGAAGGGGTTGGCAGGGGCGTCACTCATCGGAGGCGGTCTCCAGGTGGTCGGCGATCACGCTCGCGATGTGCGCGATCGGGTCGGGCAGGGTCATGTCCTTGTGCGAGCAGGCCACGTCGGTGTTGGTGATCCGGCCGGACACGTACGGGGTCCAGAGCTCGGGCACCAGGGTGTCGTCGATGGTGTCGACGGTGGCGCGGAAGAACAGCACGTCGCCGTCGAAGCGGCGGTGGTCGTAGCCGCGCACCAGGTGGTTGGTGTTGAGGTAGATCCGGTTGAGCGCCGCCACGGTGGCGTCGTCGAGGCCGGCGAGCGGGCTGCCCTCGCGGCGCAACACCGCGATGACGGAGTCGAGTTCGAGCGGCCGTCCGTCGAGGTCGGCGGGGCCGAAGCCGCCCATGGTGAGCAGCGCCTCCAGCGCCTCGGCCTGGTCGGGGACGGGCAGTTCGCGGAAGCCCTCGGCGGGGTAGGCGTCCAGGATGGCGAGCAACTCGACGTCCTGGTCGAGCTCCTGGAGCCGAACGGCGACCGCGTGCGCGATGATCCCGCCGGTGGACCAGCCGAGCAGCCGGTACGGGCCCTCGGGCTGGACCTCGCGCAGCCGGTCGGCATAGTGCGCGGCCAGCTCCTCCATCGTGGCGGGCAGCGGTTCGGCGGCGGTGGCGGCGCCGACGCCCTGGGCCTGGAGGCCGTAGATCGGGACCTCGCCGGGCAGGTGGCGGATCAGGCCGGTGTAGCACCAACTGAGGCCGCCGGCCGGGTGGACGGCGAACAGCGGGCGCTGCCGGGGCCCTCGGCCGGGGGCGACGGGCCGCAGCGGGAGCAGCACGTCCAAGGCGTCGGCGTCCTGTGACCCCGTGGTGAGCGCGGAGTCGAGGGCGGCCGCCGTGGGCGCCTGGAACAGCGTGCCGATGCCGACCTCCAGTCCGAGCACCTCGCGGATCCGCCCGGCCAGGCGCACGATCAGCAGCGAGTGCCCGCCGAGGGCGAAGAAGTCGTCCTCGACCCCGACCGCGGCCACGCCCAGCACCTCGGCGAACAGTTCACACAGCTGCTGCTCGCGCGGGGTGCGCGGCGGTCGCCCGGCGCCCGCGGCGGGCGCCTCGGGGGCGGGGAGGGCGCGGCGGTCGAGCTTGCCGTTGGCGGTCAGCGGGAGGCGGTCCAGCAGCACGACGGCGGACGGCACCATGTGGACGGGCAGTTCGGCGGCGGCGTGGCTGCGCAGGGTCTCGGGCGACAGGCCGTCGGCCACCGCGCTGCCGGGCGCCTCGCCGTCGGCCGCCGCGCTGCCGGGCACCGCGTAGGCGACCAGCCGCTGGTCCCCCGGCACGTCCTCGCGCACGACGACGGCGGCGTCGGCGACGTCCGGGTGAGCCGCCAACACGGCTTCGATCTCGCCGAGTTCGATGCGGAAACCGCGCAGCTTGACCTGCTGGTCGGCGCGGCCGAAGTACTCCAGGACGCCGTCGGCGCGGCGGCGGGCGAGGTCGCCGGAGCGGTACATCCGGGTGCCGCGCTCGCCGAACAGTTCGGCGTACGGGTCGGCGACGAAGCGGGTGGCGGTCAGGTCGGGGCGGCCGAGATAGCCGCGGGCCAGGCCTGCCCCGGCGACGTACATCTCGCCGGTGACGCCGGGCGGGACGGGCCGCAGGTAGCGGTCGAGCACGTAGACCCGCAGGTCGGGGATGTTGACGCCGATGGTGCTGCTGCTTCCGGCGGCGGCGCTCGCCCGGTCGAGGGCGATGTACGAGACGTGCACGGTGGTCTCGGTGATGCCGTACATGTTGACCAGGGTCGGCGCGTCCTCGGCGTGCCGGGAGTACCAGTCGTCGAGCCGGCCGAGCTCCAGTGCCTCGCCGCCGAACACCACGTAGCGCAGGGCCAGTTCGCTGCCGGGGTGCTCCCGGTCGGCAGCGCTGAGCTGGTAGAACGCGGACGGCGTCTGGTTGAGCACGGTGACGCGTTCGCGGGCGAGCAGGTCGAGGAAGGCGGCCGGGTCGCGGCTGACCAGGTGCGGGACGACGACCAGCCGGCCGCCGTGCAGCAGGGCGCCCCACAGCTCCCAGACGGAGAAGTCGAAGGCGTAGGAGTGGAACAGCGTCCAGACGTCCTCGGCGCCGAAGCCGAACCAGTGGTCGGTGGCGGAGAACAGCCGGACCACGTTGCGGTGGGTGACGGGCACGCCCTTGGGGCGGCCGGTGGAGCCGGAGGTGTAGATGACGTACGCGGTGTCCTCGGCGCACAGCGGGCGGGTGCGCTCGTGCTGGGCCAGCGGGACGGCCGGGTACTGCTCGGACTCCGGCCCGTCGACGAGGATCCGGCGCACCGAGTGGGCGGGCAGCCGGGGCGCGGCGGCGCGGTCGGTGAGCAGGGCGGCCGGGTCGGCGTCGGCCAGCATGTAGGCGAGGCGGTCGGCCGGGTAGTCGGGGTCGAGCGGCAGGTAGGCGGCGCCGGACTTGGCCACTGCCAGGAGCGCGACGACGAGTTCGAGCGAGCGCGGCAGCGCGAGGGCGACGATGGTGCCGGGGCCGATGCCCTCGGCGGCCAGCAGGCGGGCCAGCCGGTCGGCGCGGGCTCCGAGTTCGGTGTAGTCGAGCCGGCTTCCCTGGTAACTGACGGCGATGGCACGGGGGTTGGCCGCGGCGGCGGCCTCGAACAGTTCGGGCAGGGTGGCGCGGGGGTGGAGACGGCCGGGGCTGAGGCAGCCGGGGCGGGGGCGCCGTTCCACTCGACCAGGGCGCGCAGCCGCTCCTCCTCGCCGATCAGCGGGAGCAGGCCGATCGGCGTGTCGGGGGCGCTCGCGGCGGCGGTGAGCAGTCGGGCCAGGCGTTCGCCGAGCGCGGCCACGGTGGTGGCGTCGAAGAGGTCGGTGCGGTATTCCAGGAAGCCGCCGATGCCGCCGTCGGGCCGTTCGCCCGCGTTGAGGGTGAGGTCGAACTTGGCGGTGCCGCTGGGGACGGCGGTGATCTCGGCGGTGACGCCGCCGCCGAGCGCGATCCGCTCGTCCGGGCGGCTCTGCCAGGCGAGCATCACCTGGAACAGCGGGTGCCGGGCGAGCGAGCGTGCCGGGTTGAGCTCCTCGACCAGGCGGTCGAAGGGCAGGTCGGCGTGCTCGTGGGCGCCGAGGACGGTGGTACGGACCCGGGCGAGCAGGTCGCGGAAGCTCGGGTCGTCGGACGTGTCGGTGCGCAGGACCACGGAGTTGACGAAGTAGCCCACCAGTGCGGCGGTCTGTTCTTCCTCGCGCCCGGCCACCGGGGTGCCGATCGGGATGTCGGTACCGCAGCCGTGCCGGGTGAGCAGGGCGGCGAGACCGGCCTGGACGGCCATGAAGACGGTGCCGCCGGCGGCCCGGGCGACGGCGGCGAGGGCGGCGTGCGCATCGGCGTCGAGGGTGAAGGGCACGGTGGCGCCCAGGTGGCTCGCAACGGCCGGGCGGGGGCGGTCGGTGGGCAGTTCCAGCTGGTCGGGCAGAGCGGCCAGCGTGCTGCGCCAGTACTCCGTCTGCCGGACGGCGAGCGGGCTGGGCGCGTCGGCGGTGCCGAGGCGCTGCTGCTGCCAGGCGGCGTGGTCGGCGAACTGGACGGTGAGCGGCGGGAGTTCGGGGGCCTGTCCGGCGATCCGGGCGGTGTAGGCGGCGGCCAGGTCGCGGACCAGCGGGGTGGTGGAGGCGCCGTCTCCGGCGATGTGGTGCAACAGGAGGAGCAGGGTGTGCTGCTCGGGCCCGCTCGTGAACAGGGTGGCCCGCAGCGGCGGTTCCGCGGTCAGGTCGAAGGCGTACCGGACGGCGTCGGCCAAGTCCTCCTGGCTGTCGCGAAGTTCGATGACGGCGGTGGCGGGACCGGTGGGCAGGATCCGCTGGTACGGGGTGCCGTCCGCCTCCTCGCCGTAGACGGTGCGCAGGACCTCGTGCCGGGCGACGAGGTCGCCGAGGGCGAGGGTGAGCGCGTTCCGGTCGAGCGGG
Source organism: Streptomyces sp. 1331.2 (assembly GCF_900199205.1). Classification (NCBI taxonomy): domain Bacteria; kingdom Bacillati; phylum Actinomycetota; class Actinomycetes; order Kitasatosporales; family Streptomycetaceae; genus Streptomyces; species Streptomyces sp. 1331.2. Next base: position 1,426,909 of record NZ_OBMJ01000001.1, read on the forward strand.
CCGGTGAGGGTGAGCGCGAGCGGGATGTTGTAGGTGGGGCTGGGGCCTTCGAGCCGGTGCAGGAACCAGAGGCCCCGCTGGGCGGGCGACAGCGGCATCCGCTCGGTGCGCGGCACGGGGACCGGGGCGGGGCACGGTTCCGGGGCGTCGGCCCGGCCCCTGTCGATCCGCCCGGCGTCGATCTGCCCGGCGTGGGCCTGGCCGGCGTGGGCGTGCCCGGTGTGGGCCTGGTCGGGGTCGCGCCGCCCGTCGAGCAGGGTGGCGAGCCCGGCCGGGGTCGGGTGCCGGAACACGTCGGCGAACCCGGCCGGCACGGCGAAGGTCTCGCGCAGCCGGGCGGCGAGGCGCCCGGCGAGCAGCGAGTGCCCGCCGAGGTCGAAGAAGGAGGCGTCCCGGCCGGGTGCCTGCGGCAGGTCGAGGACGTCGGCGAACAGCCCGCAGACCAGCTCCTCCTGGGGCGTGGCCGCCGTGGCGCCCGCGACCTCCACGGCGGGCTCGGGCAGGGCGCGGTGGTCGAGCTTGTCGTGGGCGGTGCGCGGCAGTTCGTCCAGCAGCAGCACGGCCGCCGGGACCATGTGCGCGGGCAGCCGGGCGGCGAGCGCGGCACGCAGCCCGGCCGGGTCCGGGGCGGCGCCGGGCGCGGGGACGGCGTAGCCGAGCAGGCGCTTGCCCTGCGGCCCGGAGCGGGCGATCACCACGGCCTGGGCGACGCCGGGCAGTTCGGTGAGGACGGCGGCGATCTCGCCGGGCTCGACCCGGAAGCCGCGGATCTTCACCTGGTCGTCGGCCCGGCCGACAAACTCCAGGGTGCCTCCCCCAGCCTCCGGCCGGGGGGACCCCCATGGGCAGCGGCGGGCGAGGTCTCCGGTGCGGTACATCCGGCTGCCGGGCGGGCCGAAGGGGTCGGCGAGGAAGCGTTCGGCGGTGAGGTCGGGGCGGCCGAGGTAGCCGCGGGCCAGGCAGGCGCCGGCGACGTACAGTTCGCCGGTGACGCCGTCGGGGACGGGGCGCAGCGAACCGTCCAGGACGTAGGCGCGCGAGCCGCGCACCACCCGGCCGACCGGGGCGCCGTCCGGGCCGGGGGTCCGGGCATAGGCGTCCACAGTGGTCTCGGTCGGGCCGTACAGGTCGACCGGGTGCAGGCCGGGGACGGCGGTCAGGCGCTGCCAGAGGGCGGGCGGGGTGGCCTCGCCGCCGACCACGAGCACGGAGGGGCGGTGCCGGCCCTCGTCCAGGATCCCTTCGGCGATGAGGACTTCGAGGTAGGAGGGGGTGACGTCGAGGTAGTCGATGCGCTCGCGGTCGAGGTGGGCGGCCAGGGCGGCCGGGTCGCGGTAGGTGGCGTCGTCCAGCAGGTGGAGCTCGTGGCCGTGGACCATCCAGAGCACCGGATCCCAGGAGGCGTCGAAGGCGAACGAGGCGCTGTGGGCGACGCGCAGGCGCTCGCGGCCGGTGCGGCGTACGGCGGGGGTGATGTGGTCCTCGGCGAGGCCGGCGTGCAGGTTGGCGAGCGAGGCGTGGGTGACCACCACGCCCTTGGGGCGTCCGGTGGACCCGGAGGTGTGCAACACGTAGGCGGCGTGGTGGAGTTGTGGCGCGGGCAGGGCGCGTACGGGCCGGCCGCTCTGGTCGCCGTGGCGAGTACCGTCCTGGTCGTCGTCGTGAGCGCCGTCGTGAGCGCCGTCGTGAGCGCCGTCGTGAGCGCCGTCGGACCCGTGCGGCTGCACGGTGGGCAGGCCGGCGGGCAGGCCGAGCTCGGCCAGGGCCTCGGCGGTGCCGATCGCGCAGACCGGGCGGGCGTCGGCCAGGACGGCGGCCAGGCGCTGCCGGGGGTGGGTGAGGTCCAGGGAGACGCAGGCGCCACCGGACTTGAGGACGGCGAGCATCGCGACGAGCGTGTCCGCGCCGCGCGGCAGGGCGATCGCGACGGGGGCACCGTCCCGGACGCCGAGGTCGGCCAGGCGGTGGGCGAGCCGGTCGGCGGCGGCATCGAGGTGCGCGTACGTCAGGGCGGTCGCGCCGCAGCGGACGGCGACGGCGTCCGGGGTGCGGGCGGCCTGGGCGGCGAACAGCTCGGGCACGGTGCGCTCGACCGGGGGTTCGGTGCGGCCGGCGGTGGCCCGGCGCAGACCGTCCGCGTCGAGCAGGTCGATCCGGGCGATCGGGGTCTGCGGGGCGGTGCGCAGCAGCTCGGCGAGGGCGTCGAGGTAGCGCAGCAGGCCGTCGCGGTGGGCGGCCAGGGAGGCGGCGCCGTGGCGGGCCGGGTCGGCGTCGATCACCAGGCGCAGGGCACCGTCCGGGCCGGGCGAGACGTTCAGGGCGAGGTCGTCCACCGGGCCGGCGGCGAGGTTACGGACGGTTCCGGGCAGTCCGGCCAGGTCGAGGTCGCCTTCGAAGGCCTTGATGTTGACCATCGGGCCGAACAGGGCGCGCCGGTCGCCGGTGCGGCCGAGGTCCCGGCGCAGGTCCTCCAGCGGGTAGCGCTGGTGGCGGCGGACGGCGCGCAGCTCGCGGACCACCTGGCGCAGCAGGGCCTCGGCGCTGTCGGCGGGGCGGACGGCCAGGCGCAGCGGGAGCACGTTGGCGGTGGCGACGGGGGTGCGCAGGGCGGCCGGCCCGCGGCGGTTGGCCAGCGGCAGGCCGAGGATGACGTCCTGGCTGCCGGACAGGCGGTGCAGGTAACCGGCGGTGGCGGCGAGGAGCAGTTCGGCCCAGGTGGCGCGGGCGTCGGCGGCGGCGCGCTCCAGGCGGTCCCGGGTGCCGGCGGGGAGGTCGGCGGTCAGGCGCAGCGGGGCCGTACCGCCGTCTCCGGCGGGCGTGCCCGGGAGGGTGGCGGGGGCCTCGGCGCCGGCTTCGGTGTCGGTGTCGGCCATCCGGGCGGACCAGTGGGCGCGGTCGGCCGGGTAGTCCTCGCCATCGAGGTACGCGGCCTCCTCGGCGACGGCGTCGGCGAGGCGCGCGAACGGGGTCGGGGCGGGCTCGGTACCGGTGGTGTACGCGCGGTAGAGCTCGGCGACCCGCTCACCGAGGAGGGTCAAGGCGTAGGCGTCGACGGCGAGATGGTGGATCCGCCGGTACCAGAGCCGCCGGTCGTCGGCGAGCCGGATGAGCGCGTGGGTGAACAGCGGGCCCTCGGCGAGGTCGACGGGGCGGGCGAGGTCGGCGCGCATCCAGGCCTCGGCGGCGGCCTCCGGGCCGGTCGCGGGGGACTCCTCGACGGGGGCGGCCTCCGCGGGGGCGGCTTCGGCTCGCAGGTCGAGTCGGTGCAGCGGCCACGGGCGGCCCGGGGTCAGCCGCTGACGGGGTGTGCCGTCGGGGTCGGTGACGACGACGGCGCTCAGCACCTCCGCCTCCTCCACCGCCTGCCGCAGTGCCCGCTCGAACCGGTCCTCGTCGAGCGGACCGCTGATCTCGACGGCGTCGCCGGTGTTGTAGACCGGGCTGGCGGGGTCGAGCGCCTGGGCGTACCAGATGGCGGCCTGGGCGGCGAGCATCGGAACGTCGACGGCCCGGGTCCCGGCGACCTGGGTGCCGACGGCCTGGGTGTCGACGGCCTTGGTGTCGACGGTCCGGGTGGCGGCGGTGTGGGTGTCGCCAGTCTGGATCTCGGCGGGGGGCATGGTTCGGAAAGCTCCTCAGGGATCCGGAATGTCTTACTTAGGTTAGCCTAATCTAACTTCATGATGATCTGGTCAACGGCCCCGGACGGAGCGGGCCCTGACGCCGACCCCGACGCCCCGGAGGCGCACCCATGCCCCTGTCCGCGACCTCGACCTCGACCCCGACCCTGACCCCGACCAATGTCCCGTCCGCCGATGCCCCGTCCGCGACCAAGCAGGCCGTCCACGACCGCGTGCACGCCCACCGGGCGGAGCTGCTCGCGCTCAGCCGCCGCATCCACGCCCACCCCGAGACCGCCTTCGAGGAGCACCGCGCGGCCGCCTGGTGCGCAGAACTGCTGCTCGACCACGGCTACTCCGTCACCGCACCCGCCCACGGCCTGGCCACCGCGTTCAGCGCGACCCTCGGCAGCGGGCCGACTACCGTCGCACTCGTCTGCGAGTACGACGCCCTGCCCGGCCTCGGACACGCCTGCGGGCACAACCTGATCGCCGCCGCCGGGCTCGGCGCAGCAGTCGGGCTCGCCCCGTACGCCGACCGACTCGGGCTCACCGTAAGGGTGATCGGCGCACCGGCCGAGGAACGCGGGGCGGGCAAGGCGCTGCTGCTGGAGGCGGGGGCCTTCGACGGGGCGGCCGCGGCAATGATGGTCCACCCCTGCCCGGTCGAGGTCGCCGACTTCCGCTCCTTCGCGCTGGGCACGCTGTCCGTCCGCTACACCGGGCGCGCCGCCCACCCGAGCCTCAATCCGCACGACGGCCGCAACGCCGCCGACGCGCTCACCGTCGCCCAGGTCGCAATCGGCCTGCTGCGCCAGCAACTCCCGCCGCAGTGGCGGGTGCACGGCATCACGACCGGGGCCGGGACGGCGCCGAACCTGATCCCGGACAGCGCGAGCGCCGAGTACGAGATCCGGGCCTCGGCGGCCGAGGACCTCTCGGAACTGCGCGCACGGGTCGAGGACTGCTTCCGCGCCGGGGCGCTCGCCACCGGGTGCGAGGTCGAGCTGTCCCGGCCCGAGCCGGACTACCTGGACATGCGCTCCGACCCCGCACTGCTGGCCCTGTGGCGGGCCAACGCGGCGGCGCTCGGCCGGCCGGAACCAGTGGAGAGCGGGCCGTTCGCCTGTACGGACATGGGGAACGTGTCGCACGCGGTGCCCTCGATCCATCCGGTCCTGGACATCACCGGCGGCGCCTGCGCCCCGCACGAGGCGGCCTTCGCCGAGGCGGCGCTGGGCCCGGAGGCGGAACGGGCGGTGCTGGACGGCGCGGTGGCGATGGCGTGGACGGCGGCGGACCTGGCGGCGGGTAACAGCTGACATCCGTCAGCTGAAGGTCGTCCCAGGCAGACCGTCCGCCGGCGCCACCCGCACCGCCGTCACGCCCAGCTCCCGCACCAGCGCACCGGCCTCCCCCTCCCGCTGCGGGTCGGCGAGCACCACCGCGGCGCCCGTCCGCAACGGCCAGAGGAACTCCCAGAGCGGCAGCCCCAGTTGCAGGACCCGGTCGCCCGGACCCAACGGGTGGGCCGCCTGGAGTTCGCGCACCCGGCGGTCCGCCTCGGCATGGGTGAGCCGGACGGCCGTCGGGCGCCCGCCCGGGCCGTACCCGACGCTCAGCAGGTGCTGCGGGGTGAGCGCCCGTGGCGGGTCGGTGGGCAGTTCGCCGCCCGTCTCCAGCCCGGAGAGCGCCCCCGCCACCCCCTCGCCCAGCACGCACACCGGCGCGTTCTCCGCGAGCAGCCGCTCCCGTCGCCCGGGGGTGTCCGCCGGGTCCAACGGCAGGTACGCCGCGCCCGACTTCACCACCGCCAGCAGCGCCGTCAGCAGCCCGGCCGGACGACCGGCGGCCGCGAGGCCCACCACCGCGCCGGGGCGGGCCCCACGGGCGGCCAGCGCACGCGCCAGCCGGTTGGCCGAGGCGTTGAGTTCCCGGTAGCTGACGGTCTCCCCGCCCGCGAGCACCACTGCCGGCGCGTCCGGCGTCCGCGCCGCCTGCGCCTCGACCGGCCCCACCACGGTCGTCGCCGGATACGTCACGCAGCGGCGGGGCAGCGCAGGCCCCGCGTTCAGCGCCTCCGCCCGCACCGCGTCCCACGCCGAGTCCCACGCCGAGCCCCGCACGGCCTCCCGTACGACCGCCTCCATCAGGCCGCACCCAACAACTCGGCCCAGGCCTCGATCGCCGGGCGCTCCGCGAGCTGCACGAACGCCACCTCGGCGCCCTCCGCCCGCCACCGCTCGGCGAGCGACATCAGCCGGATGGAGTCCAGCCCCCAGTCGACCAGGTTCTCGTCCAGCGGGATGTCCGCCGGGTCCTCGCCGAGCAGGTCGGCGACCTCGGCCCGGATCCGCTCCACCGTGAAGCCCACGCCCGTCACTTCCCGTCCACCTCGTCCGCATTGTCGGCCCGGTCGGCCCGGTCGGCCCCGTCTGCCCTGCCGGCCCCGTCGAGCATCCCGAGCACGGCCTCCGTCATCCCGACCACCCCGCAGCGCCCGGCCACCCAGGCCAGTGCGCTCCGGTGCTCCGCCGGGCCGAAGTCGGCGACCGCGTCGGCCACCACGAAGGCCTGGACGTCCCGCATCCAGGCGTCGCAGGCGGTGGCCTGCACCCCGATGTGGGCGTACACGCCGGTGATCACCAGCTGGTCCCGGCCCTGCTCGCGCAGCAGCTGCTCCAACTCGGTGCGCACGAAGGCGCTGTACTTCCACTTGGTGAGCACGGTGTCGCCCGGCGCCGGGGCGACGGCGTCGGCGATCGCGGTGGCATGGGGGTCGTCCGGGATGCCCGGCCCCCAGAAGTCCTGCTGCAGTCCGCGCTCGGCCGGGCTCTGGCCGCCCGGCTGCGCCGAGTAGACGACCGGGATGCCGTGGGCACCGGCGGACTTCGTCAACGCCGCGACGTTGCCGAGGAGTTCGGGAACCGGAGCGGCCTCGGTGTCGAAGGCGTCCAGGAAGTGGTTCTGCAGGTCGTGCACGAGCAGGACGGCGCGTGCCGGATCCACCGTCCAGGCGACCCGGTTGGCGGGCAGCTCGTCGACGGCGGGCATGGGGTAGGAGGGGATGCGGGGCAGGCCCACGGTGGTCGTTCCTTAGTGACTAGACGGCAACTGGACAGCGACTGGACGGCTGCTGGATGACAACCAGCCGGGAATCAACCGACGTTCAGCGAGGCCGCGACGGCCGCGCGCAGGTCCTTCTTGCTGACCTTCCCGATGCCGGTGGCCGGGAAGGCGTCGACGAACTCGACCCGGTCCGGCACCTTGTAGTCGGCCAGCCCGCGTCCGCGCACGAAGCGCTTCAACTCGACGCTCTTCGGCGGCTGTTCGCGGTGCTCGGGGCGGAGCACGACGTACGCGCAGGTGCGTTCGCCGAGGTACGGGTCGGGCATCGACACCACCGCCGCGTCGTGCACCGCGGGGTGCGCGAGCAGGTGGTTCTCGATCTCCTCGGCGGCGACCTTCTCGCCGCCCCGGTTGATCTGGTCCTTGGCCCGGCCCTCGACCACCAGGTGGCCGGTCGGGGTGCGCCGGACGAGATCCCCGGTGCGGTAGAAGCCGTCCGCGGTGAAGGAGTTCGCGTTGTGCTCGGGTGCGTTCCAGTAGCCGCGGATGGTGTACGGGCCGCGGGTCAGCAGGTGGCCGGTCGCGCCGTCGGGCAGGTCCCGGTCCTGGTCGTCGACCACCCGGACCTCGTCGTCCGGGGAGATCGGCCGGCCCTGGGTGGTGGTGATCAGCTCCTCCGGGTCGTCCAGCCGGGTGTAGTTGACCAGCCCCTCGGCCATCCCGAACACCTGCTGCAGGGTGCAGCCCAGCACCGGACGCACCCTGCGGGCCGCCTCCGTACTGAACTTGGCGCCACCGACCAGCAGCACCTCCAGGCTCTCGTACCCCCGGACCCCGCGCTCGGCGGCGTCCAGCCAGAGCAGCGCCAGCGGCGGCACCAGGCCGGTGATGGTCACGCCCTCGCGCTCGATCAGCGGGAAGGCCGTCTCCGGGCTGGGCTGCGGGCAGAGCACCACCCGGCCACCGGCGTACAGGGTGCCGAGTGAACCCGGGGAGCTGAGCGGGAAGTTGTGGGCTACGGGCAGCACGCACAGGTACACGCTGTCCGCGTCCAACCCGCACAGCTCGACGGATCCGCGCAGCGAGTAGATGTAGTCGTCGTGGGTGCGCGGGATCAGCTTCGGCACACCGGTGCTGCCGCCGGACAGCTGCAGGAACGCGACGTCCCCCGGCTCCGGATCGGTCTCAGCCTCCGGCTCCGGATCGGTTTGAGCCTCCGGCCCCGGCCCGTCGCAGGGCACGTCCGCCAGCCGTACGTGTTCCCCCGGGTCCTCCCCGGCCACCAGGACCAGTCGCAGACCGGGGCTCTCCGCCCGCACCCGGGCAGCGAGTTCGCGGTAGTCGAAGCCGCCTTCGACGGCCGGCACGACGTACGCCGCCGCGCCCGTGAAGGAGCAGAAGTACCCGATCTCGGTGTACCGGTGCGCGGGCAGCGCGAAGACCGGCAGCGCGCCGATCCGGAACAGCGCGAAGACCACCTCGAAGAACTCGGCGGCGTTGGGCAGTTGGACCACGACACGGTCTCCGGCGCGGATCCCCCGGGCACGCAGCCCGGCAGCCATCCGGTCGGCCCTGCGGTCGAGTTCGGCGTACGTCCAGCGCCGCTCCCCCGCCGCCACCGAGTGGCCGCCCGGGTCGACGACGGCGATCCGCTCGCCGTGCGCGGCGGCGCGCTCGCGCAGCATCCGCCCGAAGGTCTCGCCGCGCCAGTACCCGGCGGCCCGGTAGCGCTCGGCGAATTCGGCGGGGTACGGGGTGAATCCGTCCGTCACCGTCGCCTCCGTCATCGTCGCCTTCGTCATCGTCGCCTTGGTCGCCGTCGTCACCTGGACACCCCCGCGGCGTCCAGGAAGGTGCGGAACTTGGCGCTGGTCTCGGCGAGTTCGGCCGCCGGGTCGGAACGGTCCACCACCCCCGCGCCGGCGTACACCCGCAGGGTCCGCTCGTCCGCCTCCGCGCAGCGGATGGTGACCACCCACTCGCCGTCGCCGGCCGCGTCGCCCCAGCCGACCATGCCGGTGTACAGGCCGCGGTCGAAGGGCTCGACCTCGCCGATCACCTCGCGCGCGACGTCGGTCGGCGTGCCGCAGACCGCCGGGGTCGGGTGCAGCGCGCAGGCCAGTTCCAGGGCGGAGAGCGACGGATCGGCCAGTTCGCCGCTGACCGTGGTGGCCAGGTGCCACATCGCGGCCGTCCGTACCAGGGTGGGCCGTTCGGGCACCTCCAGGGTGCGGCAGTACGGGGCCAGCGCCTCGCGGATCGCGTCCACCACGACGGCGTGCTCGTGCAGGTCCTTGGGGGACTCCAGCAGCGCGGCGGCCCGCCGGACGTCCTCGCCGAGGTCCGCGCTGCGCGGCACCGAGCCGGCCAGCGGGTTGGCCAACACGGCCGTCCCCCGCCGGGAGACCAGGAGTTCGGGGCTGGCGCCGACCAGCGTCCGGCCGCCGCCGGCCGGAACGGCGAAGGTGTAGCCGCCCGGATCCCGGCGGGCCAGCCGCTGCAGGATGGCCGGCAGGTCGAACGGTTCGGCGGCGCTCAGCTCCAGCGTCCGGGCTAGTACCACCTTGCTCAACTCCCCGCCGCGCAGCCGCTCCACGGCCGCTGCGACGCCCGCACCGTAGACCTGCGGCTCCGGCACCGGGCGGATCCGCCAGTCGACCTGCTCGGCCGACGGCGCGGGCAGCGCGATCAACGGATCGTCGCGCAGCGCCCCGGCGGAACGCACCCGCTCGGGCACGGCGAGTTCGACCCGGCTCTCCCGGTCGAAGGCCACCGCTCCCACCACCAGCGGCCGTTCGATCCCGGAGCGGCCCGCCGCAGCCAGCGTCTCGGCGACCCGCACGGGCAGCGGCCGCGCGTCCTGCGGCACCCGGGCGTGCACGCCGGAGGTGAGCAGGGTCCGGGTCGGCGAGGCGAGGAAGGCCTCGCCGGGGGCGGACCGGTACTGGCCGAGCAGTCCGCTGGCCGCGCCGATGACGGCTTGGTCGGGTCCGTCGGCGGCGAGGGCCGCCGGGGCATGGTGCACCGTGGTCACGGTGGATTCTCCAGTCTGGGACGGGTCTACGGGGGAGCCGGGGAGCTGACGGAGGCGCGGGATGCAGGCGTCGCGGACAGCAGGCCGACGCAGGAAGCCGACGTAGGAGGACGGCTCAGGAAGCCGACGTAGGGGGACGGCTCAGGCACGCAAGGTCGCGCCGCCGTCGACGTACAGGTCGTGCATGGTGATGTGCCGCGCCCGGTCGGAGGCCAGGAACACCACCGCATCCGCGATGTCGGCGGGGGCGGCGATCCGCCCGAGCGGGATGCCGACCCGCCAGGCCGCCAAGTCGCCCTCGATCACCCTCCGTTCGGACGCCTCGGCGTCCTCGCCCCACAGCGCTCGCTGCATCTCGGTGTCGGTCGACCCGGGCGACACCACGTTGCACCGCACGCCGGACCGGGCGAGTTCCAGGCCCAGACAGCGGGTGAACATGGTGGCCGCCGCCTTGGACGCCGCATAGGCGGCCATCCCGGCCCGCGGCACCCCGGCCGCATTGGAGCCAACGGTGACGATGGCCCCGCGCCCCCGGTCCGCCATCCGCCGTCCGACGGCGCGGCCGGTGTGGAAGACGCCGGTGGTGTTGACGGCGAAGGTGTCCGCCCAGTCTCCGTCGGTGAGTTCGACGACCGGGGCCGTGCGCAGGATTCCTGCGACGTTCACGAGCGTGGCGATGTGGCCGAGTTGGCGTTCGATCAACTCGACTGTCGTGTCGACTGCTTGCGCATCGGCGACATCCAGCACGTACGGCTTGACGCCCGGCACCTCCGCCGCCAGCGCCTCCAGCGCCTCGGCCTTGCGGTCCACCGCCGCGACGACGGCCCCCTCCGCCACCAGCGCCCGGACCACGGCGGCACCGATGCCCTGCCCGGCACCGGTCACCATCGCGACGGCACCGGCGAATTCGGACTGCTGCTGCACAGGACATCCTCTCCGACCAGCAAGATTAGGCTAGCCTAACCTAACACAATTGTTCGTCCACGCCGAGAGCTCGTGCGAAGCCGACTCGCCCCCGAAAACGCAACAGCCGCCCACCCCGTGAACGGGATGGGCGGCCGCGGACTCGTCCTCACTTCGGTGCTTCAGACCGGCGGACGCACCTCAGCTGGACGAGCCGCCATCGGCAAGCAACTCCGCCGAAGCGACCAGCACCTGTGCGAACGCGTCGACCGCTGCCTGGTCGAGGCGTTCGGTCGCGGCGGCGAGCAACGCGTCCCACCCCAGATGGAGCTCGTACGCCAGCAGATGTCCCTCACGGCGTGACGCCGGGCTGAAGCCGAGCAGCGAATCCAGTGCGGGAGCAGGAAACACGGCGGGCGCCTCGAAGACCGCTCGCTCCACCGCACCCGGGCCGAACCAGCTCTGACCGAGCAACAGCCCCGGATCCACCAACCGCCCGAACCCCTCGCACCAGACGGCCACCTGGCCGACTAGCTCTCCGTCCCCGGTGGCCACCGGCGGCAGCTGCCACTCGGGCAGGTCCAGCGCCTCGCCGTCGGCCCGCAGCACGCGCACCGTCACGGGCACCAGCCGGCTCTTCTCCCCCAGGGAGCGCAGCGCCGCAGCGAACGCCGAGGCGAGGAAGAGGGACGAGGGTGCCTCCTGCCCGCCCAGGTGGTAGGCGGTGGCCCCGAGCAGGCCGTAGAGCCGGTGTGCGTCCTCCGGCGCCACCCGGGCGAGCGCCACGGCGTCGCGCCACGCGAAGTCGGACATCCGGTGCGGCCCGCCGACGCCCGACGGGGGCGGCGGGACGAGCCGCGGCCCGCCGCAAGCGCCGTCCTCGCCGGGATCGTCCACGAAGCCCTGCGCCTCGATCTCCAGGTAGCGGCGTGCGGTGAGCGCCAGCGGCACATTTCCCTGGCCGGCGGCCTCGAACAGCTCCAGGCTCTCCCGCATCAGGACCCCGCACTCCGCCGGGCCCTCCGCGTGCCCCACCAGGTGCCGGGTCAGGGCGAGGATCGCTCGCCGGTGGACGATGGGCGCCAGTGCATCGGGCCCGGCGTCGGTGTGCGCCTTCAGCAGGGCCTCGGCCCGGTCGATCACCGACTCCGCCGCCTGCAGGATCCACGCCTCGACCGGCTGCCCCGCGTCGTGCCTGGCCTGACTCCCGACCATCAGGGCGTGGGCCGACTCGACCATCTGGTCGGTGTGGTGGCGCAGGACGGTGACCGCCACCCGTTCGGCCGGCTCCGGGATCCTGGCGGTCACGGCGAGCGCTTCCTCCAGCCGGCCCGTGGATGCACGGACGATGGCCTCCAGGAACTGCAACTGCACGCTCGCCACAGCCTCCCGCGGAGCGTCCTCCTTGGCCCGCTCGATGACCAGGGCCGCGTCCTCCCAGTTCTGGATCCAGATCAGCACCTGCGCCTGTTCCAACCGGACCCGCAGGACCGCCTCCGCCGACACGTCCAGCCGCCTCAGCGCGTCCTCGATCCGAACGTTGGCCAGGGCGACGCCGGAGAAGCGGTCCAGCGCCACGGCTGCGCGCATGTCGGCCGCGTACGCCAGCAGCAGGTGCTCCACGCCGTCCGCATCGAGCGTGCCCACGCCCTCCAGCAACTGCCAGCCGGTCCGCGCCGCGTCGGCGGCCTCCTCGAACCGGGTCTGGTTCAGGAAGCACTGGGCCAGGGCGGCGGTCGTCGCGGCCCGCCGGTAGACGGGGTCGTCCACCACGCCCTCGTCCGCCTGCTCGATCACCTCCAGCGCCTCGCGCTGCAGCCCCTCGCTGCGCACCAGGTCGCCGTGCACGTTCATGATCGCCCCTGCGACATTGCTGAGCACCGCGACGGTGTCGCTGTCCGCGAAGCCGCTGCTCCGCACCTGGCGCGCCACGTGGACGGCGTGCTCGATCAGCTTGGCGGCCTCGGACCACGACTCGTGCTTCTGGCAGTCCCGCAGCCCCGTCACCAGCTTCCGCTGGAACCGGTGCAGCATCATGTCCACCGCCTCGCCGTCCAGCAGGGCCCGGACGATCTCCTGGACGATGCGGTGGATCGCCAGCACGCCGTCCCGAGGGTCCACCAGCGAGAACCTGCGCAGCTCGGCCACCGCGCCGTAGACGGCCGATCCGCCCGGCAGGTCCAGGGTCGCGAGGTGGAGCGGGATGAAGTCCGGAGCGAGCAGTGCACAGCGGGCCAGCACCTCGCCCGCGAGGTGGCGCCCCGACGCCTCGGGCGAACTCAGTGCCTGGGCGAGCACCTTCCGTACGCTCAGGGCGACGGCCGCCGTCAGCGTCACACCGTGGCGGTAGTCCAGCGGGACGAAACCCGGTTCGTCGAGCAACCGGGCCCTGAACCGGGCGAGTTCCGCGAGGTAGACGTCGACCGGGCACTGGGTCGCCGCGATGTAGCCGGTGGCCTGGGCGATCGCGAGCGGGATGCCCTCCACCGCGTCGACCAGCGCGGCGACCTCGGTTCCGGTCGCCGCCTGCAGCCGCTCCCCGGCCCAGGCCGCGGCCTCGGCGGCGGTCATCCGCTCCACCACCAGCCCGCCCTCGGCGGCCGCCCAGGCCGAGTCCCGGGTGGTGATCAGCACGTGCGCGCCGTCGCAGTCCGGCAGCAGGCCGTTCAACTGCTCCCGACCGGCGACGTTGTCGTAGACGAGCAGGACCCTGGAGCGCAGGTGCGCCAGTCGTAGGCCGATCCGGGCGACGATCTCCGTCTCGTCGGCCGAGCCGGTCTCCTGCTCGTCCTCGGCGAGCAGGCGGCGGTAGGCGGCGAGGACGTCCTCCCGGGTGTCGGAGGGGATCCACCAGACGAACTCGTAGGCGCCCCGGGAGCGGTGGGCGTACAGCCGCGCGATGCTCGACTTGCCGATGCCGCCGAGCCCGGACATCACGACCCGAACCGCTCCGTCGTCGGGGTCCTGCCCGAACGGCCCGAGTTCCCCGGACACCCCGGACGACCCGGACGACCCGAACTTCCCTTCCAACGCGGCGAGTTCCCGTTCACGGCCGCGCACGCCCGCGGCCGAGGGGACGTCACGGAACAGCGCGCGTCCCCCAGCCGCCGGCCCGCCGGCCCCGGCTCGGGGCGCGGCCCGGCGCCCCCGGACGAGCCAGGGAAGCTCGTCCAGCCGGATCGTGCGCCGGTCGAGGCGGTGGTCCCCGGAGTACTGGAACAGCTTCACGAACAGAGCCTCGACGGTGCTGTCGACCTCGGCCGCCGCCAGCGGGACGGCGGACAGCCGCAGCAGTTCCAGCCGCGCCTGGTCGAGGATCTGCTCCCACGGGCCGGTCCGGGTCAGGATCTCCAGCCGTCGGAGCAGCGCGTGGTCCTCGGGCACGAGGGTGACCGAGGACGGCACCAGACCCCGGCACTCCGCCAGCCACCGCGCCGGATCCGGTACGGCGCGGGCCCGTTCCGCGACCTCCCGCAGGGCCTTCCCGGAGGAGTGCACCGGCGCGTCCGAGAGGAACCGCAGCACCGCCGACCCGTCGGGGTCCGCCGCTCCCCACCGGCGGGCGAGCCTGAGCAGTTCCCCGCCCGACCACGTGCCCGGCTCGACCCGCGTCTTGGCCTGGGCGAGCAACAGCGGCCGGCCCTCGGCGTCACGGACCTCGAAGTCGATCGCCTCGTCCGCCCCTTCCACCCGGAAGGTGTCGGCCTCCGGGTACTGCTCCGGAACGCGGATCAACTGCAACAGGGCGCACGCCGTCTGGAACCCCATGCCGCGCGCTGTATCGGTCCCGCCCATGTACCACCGCCCCCTTCAGGTCACGCACAGCATGGCAGGTCTCACCGACAGTCGCCCCGAGCCGCAGCGGGGACAGCGTCGGTCGAGGCCGCCGGCTGTCCGCCCGGCCGAGCGCCCAACTGCCCAACCGTGAGGCTGGGTCACGGGACGGCAGGGTCACGGCGTGGCGGCGGGGGCCTTCGGTGCCGGGGAGAGGCCTGCGCAGCCGCGCAGGCCGTCGCGGCGCTTGAGGGCGGCCTCGGCGGTGGCGCCGGTGACGGGCTCCGGGATGCCCTTGTCGTCGATGGCGGCCGGGGCGAAGGCCTCGCCGGTGACCTTGCCGTCGGCGGTGAGGGTGAGGGTGGTGACGCCGGTGTCGTTGGAGTTCGGGTAGTCGGAGGTGCCGTACCAGAGGAAGTTGCCGAAGCCGTAGCCGACGTAGGTGTTGCCGAGCATGCCCGAGCCGACCATGGTGTGCGCGTGCGTGCCGACCACGGCGGTCGCGCCGGCGGTGGCGAGCTTCTTGGCGATGGTGGTCTGTGCGGCGGTCGGGCAGGCCTTGCCCTCCTCGCCCCAGTGCAGGTAGACGAGGACGACCGGGGCCTGCTGCTTCGCCGTCTCCACCGCCTTGACCAGCGCCGGGACGTCCAGCGCCGAGGCGATGCCCGGCTTGTTCGCGCCCGCCCGCCACTTCTGGTTGGTGAGGTCCTCGACCTGGCTGGCGGCGACCACGGCGACCTTCACCCCGCGCACGGTGGTGACGTACGGGGCGTACGCCTCCTTGGCGTTGCGCCCGACGCCGACGACCGGGATCGGCGAGGAGTCCTTGGCGGCGAGGGTGTCGGTGAGGCCGTCGGCGCCGAAGTCGACCGCGTGGTTGTTGGCCATCGAGACGACGTCGACGCCCGACTCCTTGAGCACCGAGAGCGCCTTGGGCGCGGTGCGGAAGGTGTACAGCTTGGGCTCGGGGGCGCCGCGCCCGGTGATCGCGGTCTCCAGGTTGAGGACGGAGAGGTCGGCGTCGGCGAGGGTGGCGGAGATCGGGCCGAGGGCCGGCTCGGGCGACTGGACGGCCAGCCGGGCCTCGGTGCGGCCCTCGAAGTGGACGTCACCGGCGAAGGCGACGGTGACGGTGCCGTCGGGCCGGGGAGCGGCCTTCTTGCTCGGGGCCGTGCCGGTGGAGGGGGTGCCCGGGGTGGCGGCGGCGGAGGTCGGCGCCGGGATCGGGGCGGGCGCGGCGCCGGCCGGGGCCGGATCGGGGTCGTCGGGGCCGCAGGCGGTGACGGCGGTCAGTCCGACGAGCAGGGCGACGGTGGCCGCGGCACGGCGCATGAGTGGTTCCCCCGAGGACAGTGCAAGAACGGTCAGCCTACGCCACCGGATCACCACACTTCGGGCCCGGACCCGCAACATTCCGGACACGGAACGGCACCGGCGGCCCCTCCCCTGGCCCACCCGTCCCAATCTCCCCGCCCGACCCGGCCGCCGTGTCCCTGGCGCGGCGGCCGGGAGCGCGCGCAGCGTGGTGGTACGGGGAACCCGTGGGGAACCCGTCCCGTGCCGGGGTCCGGAGGTGTGACGTGATGGGCAGCAGCAATGCGGGCAGCGGGTCGAACGCGGCCAGCGGGTCGGCAGACGCCCCGGGTGGCATTCCGACCGCCGAACCGGCCGGCAGCCCGGAGGGCGCCCGGCGCTCCCCCGGCCCGGAGCGCCGGATCGTGGTCGGCATCGACGGCTCCGCGCCCTCGAAGGCCGCCCTGCGCTGGGCGGTCGGACAGGCCGTCCTGACCGGGGCGGCGGTGCACGCGGTGGCGGCCTGGGAGTACCCGTCGCTGTACGGCTGGTTCGCGCCGATGGTGGACGACGGCTTCGAGCAGACCGCCCGCCGCACGCTGAGCGCCGAGATCAACGAGGTCCTGGGCCCGGAGCGCCCGGTGGAGGTCCGGGAGAGCCTGGTGCTCGGCCACGCCGCCGACGTGCTGCTGGAGGCCGCCGAGGACGCGGACCTGCTGGTGCTGGGCAGCCGCGGCCGGGGCACCTTCGCCCGGACGCTGCTGGGCTCGGTCAGCGCCCGCTGCGCGGTGCACGGGAGTTGCCCGGTGGTGATCGTCCGCTCCGACGGGACGGCCACCGCACCGCACCGGCCCACGGCTTCGCCGGCCACGGCTGCGGCGGACGAGGCTGCGAAGGCGGCCGGGGCAGCCGGCGCGGCCGAACCGGTGGTCCGCACCAAGGACTGGCAGCTCAGCCTGCACGTGGTCGAGGACCGGGACACCACCCGGGTGCACGCCGTCCTGGACGCCGACGGCACCGTGCTGCACAGCGACGCCCGCTCCCGCCGCAACCCCCGCGACACCCCGGCCCCGCAGGTCGGCGACGAGTTCGCGGTCGGCCGCGCCCTGGTGGACCTCGGCCACCAGCTGCTGCGCGCCGGCATGCACGACGCCACCGACCGTACGGACGAGTGAGCAGCGCCCGGCCGGGTACGCCATGCTGAACCGCGACGCCGTCCCGACCGGAGGAGCCGCATCCCGCCCATGGACACCACCCCCGGCCCCCAGCCCGCCCAGGACCCCGGCCCCGTCCCCGACGTCGGGCCTGACTCGGATGCCGCCCCGACCCCGGACGCCGCCCCCGGTTTCACCGCCGCCGAGCGCGCCCGGGGCCGGGCGCTGCGCCGGGAGCAGCTGCCGTGGGTGCTGGGCGCCCGGCTGGCGGGCCTGGCGCTGACCGTACTGCTCGGTTTCACCCCCGTCGGCGCCGCGCTGGTCACCGCCACCGGCCGCTGGTTCGGCGGCTCCCGGACCGCCACCGTCCTGGCCGGCGCGGCGGCCCTGCTGGTTCTCGGGCAGGCGCTGCAGTTGCCGTTCGGCGCCCGGGTGCGGGCCGTCCGAGCCCGGTACGGGCTGGTGACCCAGGGGTGGGCCGGCTGGGCGCTGGACGCGCTGCGCGGCCTCGTGCTGACCCTGGGCCTGGTGCTGCCGCTCGTCCTTGGGCTGTTCGCGCTGACCGCCTGGTCGCCGCAGCGCTGGTGGCTGCCGGCGTCGGGTGCGGCGGCTCTGCTGACGGCCGCCCTCTCCTTCCTCTACCCCCTGCTGGTCGAGCCGGTGTTCAACCGCTTCGCCCCGATGCCGCCGGGCGAGCTGCGCAGCGCGCTGCTGGCGCTGGCCGAGCGGGACGGCGTCCGGGTGCGGGAGGTCCTGGTGGCGGACGCCTCGCGCCGCACCACCGCGCTCAACGCGTACGTCTCCGGGCTGGGCGCGACGCGCCGGATCGTCGCGTACGACACGCTGCTGACCACCGCCGAGCCGCGCGAGGTGGAGCTGGTGGTCGCGCACGAGCTGGGCCACGTCAAGCACCGGGACGTGCCGGTCGGCACCGCGCTGGGCGCGGTCGGGGCGGCCGTGGCGGTGGCCGTGCTCGGGCTGCTGGCCGCCTGGCGGCCGCTGCTGGACGCCGCCGGGGCGACGGACGCGGCGGATCCCCGGGCGCTGCCGCTGCTGGCGGCGCTCGGCGCGCTGCTGGGCGCGCTGTCGGGGCCGGCGCAGTGCGCGGTGAGCCGCCGGATCGAGGCCAGGGCGGACCGGCACGCACTCGAACTGACCGGGGACGTCGAGCAGTTCGTGGCGATGCAGCGCAGACTGGCACTGGCGAACGTCTCCGATGTCGACCCGCCGAGGGTGCTTGAGCTACTGTTCGCCACTCACCCGAGTGCGACCCGCCGGATCGCCGCCGCCCGCGCCTGGCAGGCCGCCCGGTCCGCGCAGGCTCCGGGGGCCGGACCGGCGCCGGAGCGCCGCGCGACCCGCCCCGGCAAATCCGTTGTATAGTGCAACAAATCTCGGAGAGATAGGAACGCCGTGCCCGGCCGCCAGTCGTCCATCGACACCATCCAGCGCGAACTGACCGCCTTCGCCCGCCGAGCCCGGCACAAGGCCTCCCAGCTGCACCCCGACCTGTCCCTGGTCACCTACAGCATCCTCGACCTGCTCACCGAGCGCGGCGGCTGCCGGGCCGCCGACGTGGCCGCGCACTTCATGCTCGACAAGTCCACCGTCAGCCGCCAGGTCACCGCCCTGGAAAAGCTCGGCCTGCTGGCCCGCGAGGCCGACCCGGACGACCAGCGCGGCCAGATCCTGCGCGCCACCGAGGCCGGACTGGCCCTGCTGCGGGACGCCAACGAGCAGCGCCGGCTGGCCTTCACCGAGCGCTTCACCGACTGGTCCGACGAGGACGTCGCCCGCTTCGCCGCCTACCTGGCCCGCTACGGCGAAGAAGGCTGAACCGCGAGACGGCCGAACCGGCGAGGACGGCCGAACGGGAGAAGCGCCGAACGGGCGGAACACCGAACCGGGGCCGCCCGCCGAGTCCTCGGGGTGCGCCCCGGCGCCCCCACGGTGTACAGAGGAGAGGTGCCCCTCCGGCAGCGTCCCCGTGCGCCGCGCCCGCAACACGCGCCGCACTCCCCCGGCCCCCGCCGCGCCCGGCGTCCCGACCGCCGGGTGCTGATGGTGCTCACGCTCGCGCTGATCGCGGCGATCACCGTCGTCGACATCCTGTCCCCGCCGGACATCCACCTCGGTCCGCTGCTGATCGTCGCCCCCGCCCTGACCGCCTCCTTCGCCGGCCCGCGGGCCACCGCCGGGGTCGCCCTGCTCGCGCTCGCCGCGCTGACCGTCATCGGCCTCACCCGGGACGGCCTCACCACCGCCAACCACCAGACCCAGCTCGGCGCGCAGCTCGCCGTCTCCGCACTGATCGTCGGCCTGCGGGTGCTGCGCCAGCGGCACGAACGCGAACTGGCCCGGGTCCGGTCGGTGTCCGAGGCCGCCCAGCGGGTCCTGCTGCGCCCGCTGCCGGAGCTGATCGGGCCGCTGCACCTGGCCTCCGTCTACCTGGCCGCCGAGGCCGAGGCGCAGGTCGGCGGCGACCTGTACGCGGCCGCCCGCACCGCCACCGGTACCCGGCTGCTGGTCGGCGACGTGCGCGGCAAGGGCCTGTCCTCGCTCGGAGACGCCGCCCTGCTGCTCGGCGCCTTCCGCGCCGCCGCCCACCTGCACGCCGAGCTGCCCGACCTGGCCGCCTACCTGGACGGCAGCGTCAGCTGGGACCTCGCCCAGCTCGCCGAACAGTCCCGGCAGGCACGGCAGGCACGAGAGGCCCGACAGGCACGAGAGGCCCGGCAGGCAAGGCTTTCCCGGCCGGCCGGGCAGCCGCGGCGTGCCCGGCCCCGCCCACCCGCCGGAGACTTCCCCGACGAGAGCGGTGAGGCCGGCGAGTCCTTCATCACCGCCGTCCTGCTCGACATCCCCGACGACGGCTCGCCGGTCCGCCTGATCGACTGCGGCCACCCGCCCCCGCTGCTGCTGCGCCCCGAGGGCGTCAGCACCCTCGCCGCCCACCGGCCCGCCCCACCGCTGGGGCTCGGCGAGCTCGCCCCGGTGCGGTACGAGGTGGAGACCTTCCCGTTCCGCCCCGGCGACCGGCTGCTCATCTACACCGACGGCGTGATCGAGGCCCGGGACGCCCAGCGGCGCTTCTACCCGCTCATCGAACGCGTCACCGCCTGGCGCGCCGACCGCCCCACCGCCCTGCTCCACCGTCTCCGCCGCGACCTGCTCGCCCACGTCGGCGGCCGGCTGGACGACGACGCGGCCATGGTCGTGGTCGAACGGCTCCCGGACGACGGACCGTCCGGGAGCCCCCGTTCCTGAACCGGTGCTCGCCGGCGCCCTACGGCTTGTACGGCAGCTGCGGCACGTCGAAGCAGTTCGCCGCCATCGAGGGCACCTGCGTGACCCAGCCACCCTGCCCGCCCTGGGCACCCGGGGCCGAGTCCTGCCAGCGGGCGGCGTTCAGGCAGGCGCGGGTCGGGCCGGCGGGCGGCGGCTGCGGGACGAAGGAGGCGGGCAGGATCAGCCCGTGCGCGTCGTAGGGCTCGGCACGGTTCATGAAGGCCTCGACGCAGGACCGGGTCGGCGCGGCGCCGCAGGAGTCCAGCGCGTCCGCCAGCCACTGCGCCCCCGCCCAGCCCTCCAGCTCCCAGGCGGACAACTGCCCGGCCCGGTCCGGGTAGTAGCGGGCCATCGCGGTCCGGAAGTCGCGCACCGCCGGGTACTGCTGGTCCTCGTAGTTCAGGCTCGACGAGGTCGCCCAGAGCGCGTTGCGGCAGTTCGGCGAGGAGGCGTAGTCGGTGCGCACCGACTCCGACCAGTTCTGCACGTTGGTGACCTTCGCCGCCACCGTCACCCCGGCCTCGTCCAGCGCCCGGCACAGCGCCGCGTTGCCCCGGGTGTCCATGGCGTCGAACAGCAGCTGCGAGCCGTCGGCGTGCACGGCCGCGGCCACGGCCTGGAAGTTCGGCAGCGCGAAGTCCACCGTCTGGAGCAGCACCCGGTAGCCCTCGGCCTCCAGTCCGGCCTTCAGCTGACCGGCGTAGCGGGCCGAGTCGGCCTGGTTGTACGCCACCACGGCGGCGCTGCCCGCGCCCAGGTGCTGCTTGAAGAAACGGAACACCTCGGTGCTCTGGTAGAGCGTCCCGTTCCAGCCGACCGCCCGCCCGTCGCGCGGCGCAGCGCTGCCGTAGATCCCGTACAGGTGCGGCCACCGGTCGTACGCCGTGCCGATCGGCTGGCCGCCGATGTCCGGCACCGCCTTGCCGCTCACGTACGAGGCGCCCGCGTAGTCCAGGACGCTGCCGCTGACGAAGGCGAAGACGTGCGCCTGGTCGACCAGGCGGTGCACGCAGTCCTGGTTGCCGACACCGCTGCCGCCGTCGTCGCAGGTCACCAGGCGGACGGTGCGACCGTGCAGGCCGCCGCGGTCGTTGAGGGCCTGGAAGAACGCCTGGGCCCCGTACCGCGGGCCGCTGAACACCTCGCTGCCGACCGGGCTGGTGAGGGAGGTGACGACGCCGATCCGGATCTCGGTGGCGGTGACGCCGGTGTCGGAGGCGGGGTTGGTGGTCCCGCTGCCGGTGGCACCGGGGCCGGCACTGCCGGTCGGGGCGGCGGGCGGGGACGAGCGGGCGGAGAAGGCGGCCCCGGGCAGGCGAGTGCCGCAGCCGGAGAGCGAGAGCGCCGCGAGGACCGGCAGGGAGGTCAGCAGCAGGGCCAGGGCCGCCGCCGGGACGCGACCGGGCCGCCGGCGCGCGAACGCGTCGGCGGCCCGGTGCCGCGGTGGGGCCATCGGCCGCACCGGTCAGCTGCAGCCGGGGATCGGGGTGCCGCTGGCGCCGCCGGCCTGGGTCAGCAGGCCGCACAGGGTCGAACGGGACACCTTCCAGGTGCCGTTCTCCAGGACGGCCTGGCCGGACGCGCTCGGCTCGACCACGGTGCCCTGGAGGGAGAGCGAGTAGGTGACGGCCGCGTCGGAGGCGTCGGTGAACGCGACGTCACTCACCTTCGCCTGCACCTGGCCGACCCGCGGGTCCTGCGAGAAGCCCTGCAGCACCGGGAGCAGCATGTCGCCGCCCTGGAGCAGCTTCGCCTTGTCCGGGATGGGGGTGTTGGGGTCGAAGAACTTCTCCCAGTTGGTGGTGATCTCCGCCTTCGCGGCGGCCGGGTCGGCGGGGGCGGTGCCGGTCGGGGTGGCGCCGGCGCTCGGGGTGGCGCTGGCGCTCGCGCTCGCCGGGGAGGAGGCCGAGGAGCCGGACTTGCTGCTGCTGCACGCGGCCACCGTGCCCGCCAGCGTCAGGACGAGCAGCGCACTCGCCGTCCGCAGGGCCCGGCCGCCGCCCGTGCGGGTGCCGCTTCGCGTCACGTGCATGGTGTTCCCTCTCGACTGCGCCGCCCGGGCCGGTCGCTCGGTGTCCCGGATGCTGTTCCAGGCTGATCCTGGAAACGTCACAAGTGACACCATGAAGGCGGATCCATGGACGAATCGCAATCCGGCGGAGAAATCACCCGTAACGCCCCGAAGGGTTCCTCCTTCCGGGGCGGCGCGTTCCGGGGCCGGTTCGCCCGGGGCGGCCCGTTTCGGGGTGCGCGGGAGTGGGCGGGCTGGCTCCTCCTGGCGGCCGGGGCCGTGCTGTGCGTGCTCGGCTGGTACGGGGTCTCCGGAGAGCGCTTCGTCGAGCAGCAGATCCCGTACCTGGCGTCGTCCACCATCCCGGGCGCGGCGCTGATCGTGTCCGGAACCGTCCTGTTCGCCCTGCGACCGCCCTCTCCGCCGGAGCACGAGGACCTGACCGACCGCCGGGTGGAGCGCCTGTACGACCTGCTGGTCGAACCGGATACGGACCCGGGCCCTGGGCCGGACACCGGCGCCGGCCTCGGGCCTGATCCTCCCGATTCACCCGGCCCGCCCGGTCTGGGCGCCAGACTGTGGCTGGCCGTCCCCGGGGGCCTCCGCTACCACCGACCGGACTGCCCGCTGGTCATCGGCAAGGCTCGGGCCGAACCGGTCAACTCGGACGCCGTCCGCACCCGGGGCCTGACGCCCTGCCCGCTCTGCTCCCCACCCGCCGCCGACGCCGCCGACGCCGCCGACGCCGGTCCCGACCCCGCCACCCGTCCGGGCGAACCCGCCCCGCCGAGCGGCTGAGCAGCCATGAACTCCCTCCTCCTCACCGCAGCCTCCCTCGGCTCCTCGGGCTCCCCCGGCGCCCCCGGCTCGCTCGGCCTCACCGTCGACCTCGCCCTCGCCGGACTCACCGTCGGCAGCGCCGCCGCGCTCAGCGGCATCGGCCTGGTCGTCTGCCACCGCGCCACCGGGGTGCTCAACATCGCCCAAGGCGCCCAGGCCATGGCCGTCGCCTACCTGCTGCGCGACCTCGTCGTGGTGCGGCACTGGCCGGTCTGGCCCGCCGTCGCCTGCTGCCTGCTCGTCGTCGCCCCCGCCCTCGGCGCACTGCTCGACGTCCTCGTCTACCGGCCACTGCAGCGGCGCGGCGCCGGACCGGCCGAGACCACGGTCGCCGGGCTCGGCGTGTTCGTCCTGCTCATCGGCGTCGTCGTCCTGCTCTGGGGCGCGGCGCCACTGGCCGGCGCCCCCTCCCCGCTCGGCGGCGCCCCGATCCGGCTGCCCGGCGGACACAGCCTGCGCCCCGACACCGTCGCCCAGCTCGCCGCGATCCTCGTCCTCGGCGTCACCGTCCTCGTCGTCACCCGGTGGACCCGCTTCGGCCTCCGGCTGCGGGCCGTCGTCGACGACCGCCGCCTCGCTGTCCTCGCCGGCGTCGACGCCGACCGGGTCTCCGCCATCGGCTGGGCTTTCGGCACTTTCACCGCCGGACTCGTCGGCATCGCCCTCGCCCCGTACCTGCTGCTCGACCCGTACGGACTTCCGCTCCTGGTGATGGAGACGATGGCCGTCGCGGTCGCCGCCCGGCTGCGCAGCATCCCGGTTGCCATCGCCACCGGGCTCGGCCTCGGCATCGCCCAGGCGGAGCTCACCCGGCTGCGCCCGTCCGGGCAACTGCTGCCACTGGTCGAGGCCGTGCAGTCCAACCTGTTCGTGGTCGCCCTGCTCGCCACCGCGCTCCTCGCCGGGCCGCGCATCACCGGCGAGCGGGACGAGACCGCCCCGCTGCCCGTCCGCACGGGCCGGGTCGGCAACCGTGGCGGGCACGGTACGGGAGCCGGGCACGGTACGAGAGCCGGGCAGGGTACGGGAGCCGGGCGCGGACGCCTGGCGGGGGCCGTCTGCCTGGTACTGCTCCTGCTGCCGCTCGGCTTCCAGGGCAACGACCTGCGCAGTGCCCTGCTCGTCCCGGCGCTCGCGCTCGTGCTGCTGTCCATCGTCGTGGTCACCGGCTACGGCGGGCAGATCTCGCTCGGCCAGGCCGGGTACGCGGGACTCGGCGCACTCGGGACCGCGCTCCTGATGTCCGGCCGCATCCCCGGCATCCCGCCACTGCCCGCCGTACCCGCGCTGCTGATCGCCGTCCTCGTCACCGCCCCGCTCGGACTGCTCACCGGTTGGCCCGCGATCCGCCGACGCGGGCTCGCCCTCGCCCTGGTCACCTTCGCGGTCGGAACGGCGATGAGCCGCTTCGTCTTCCAGCAGCCGTACGCCACCACCGGGCTCGTCCTCGACCGTCCGTCGTTCCTGGCCGGCGACCGCGCCTTCTACCTCGCCGAACTCCTCCTCCTCGGCGTCGGCCTGCTCGCCGTCCGGCGCCTGCACCGGGGCCGCCTCGGCCGGGCACTGACCGCCATGCGGGACCACGAACCCGGCGCGGTCGCGGCCGGCGTGGACGTCCCCGGCCTGAAACTCCTCGCCTTCGTCACGGGCGCGGCCCTCGCCGCACTCGGCGGCGGCCTGATGGGCCTCGCCGGACGCGCCTTCGACCCTGCCGCCTTCGACCCGGTACGCGGCTTGCTCTGGTTCGCGGCCGTCGTCGTCGCCGGAGCCGACAACGCCCTCGCCGCCGTCCTGGCCGCCGCCCTCCTCATCGGCCTCGACGCCGGCAGCGTCGCCGGCGTCTCCGCCGTCGCCGTCGGCGTCCTCGCCGCCGCCATCGGCCGCCTCCCCGGCGGCTTCGCCGCCCTCCGCCTCCCCCAACGCCACCCACCCGCCGCCCTACCCCCTGCCCACCTCACTCCGACAGGCCGCCGCGTCCGCGAGACCATCACGTCCCGGCAGGCGCAACCATGAGCACCGCTCATGACCCATCCGAGTGGATCCCACCGCAGCGCAGCGAGCCCAACTACACGCGGACCATCAGGAAGCGGAATCGCGATGAGCGGCACTCATCACCCAACCGAGCGGCCCCTTCCGCGACCGGGTGCTCCCGGGGCCGGCGACCGGCCGGACGGCACCGAAGGGAGAGCCATGAGCACCGCGCATGTCATCGGGAGTGCCAGCGGCACCGATCGGCTCGTCGGGGTCCGGGGTGAGAAGTGATCTCGGCGTGGGGCGGGCGGCCATGAGGAAGGTTCATCACGCCTCCTGGCTCCTCCCGCCTGCCGTCGGACTCGCGCCGGTGTGCCGGGCGGCGGGCGAGGCGGAAGGCGGGCGGCCATGAGCGACGCTCATGGCGCTGCGCGGCTGACCGCTCGGGGGGTCGTTCGGCGGTACGGGGGGATCGAGGCGGTGGGCGGGGTGGATCTGGTGGCGTTGCCGGGGCGGATCACCGCGTTGATCGGGCCCAACGGGGCAGGCAAGAGCACGTTGTTCGACTGCCTGGCCGGCACTGCCCGGCCCGATGCGGGGCGGGTGCTGCTCGGCGGGCGGGATGTCACCCGGCTCTCCGCGCATCGGCGGGTGCGGCTCGGTTTGGCGCGGACGTTCCAGCAGATCGCCGTCTTCCCGACCCTCACGGTGGCCGACAACGTCCGGGTGGGTGCCGAGCAGCAGAACAGGCGGGCCGTCCGGCCCGGACGGGCCGACTCTCGGGCAGCGGCCGAGCGGACCACCCGGGCGCTGCGGTTGTTCGGGCTGCAGGAGGTCGCCGCCGAGCCTGCCGGGGCGCAGCCCACCGGCGTTCTGCGGTTGGTGGAGCTGGCGCGGGCGTTGGCGGGCGGGCCCCGGGTGCTGCTGCTGGACGAGCCGGCGGCAGGGCTCGACGCCGCGCAGACGGCCCGGCTGGTGTCGGTGCTGCGGGGGCTCGCCGAGCGCGGCATGGCCTTGCTGCTGGTCGAGCACGACGCCGAGCTGGTCGCCGAACTCGCCGACTCCGTGTACGCGATGGCCGAGGGCCGGATGGTCGCGGCCGGTCCGACCGCCGACGTTCTCGCCGACCCCCGTGTCTCCCGGGCCTGGGGAGGGGTGGCCTGATGCCCGTCGAGGCCGCGCTGCGTGCCGCCCGGGTCCGGTACGGCCCGTTGGAAGCGCTGCACGGGGTCGACCTGGCGTTCCCCTCCGCCGCCGTCACGGTCCTGCTCGGCCGCAACGGCGCCGGGCGGACGAGCGCGCTGCACGCCCTCGCCGGGGTCGTCCCGCTGTCGGGCGGCCGGGCGACCTGGCGGGGCCGGGACATCGGCGGGCTGTCGGTGCACCAGCGGGTACGGCGCGGGCTGGCGCTGGTGCCTGCCGAGCGCGGGGTGTTCGGGTCGCTGACCGTCGCCGAGAACCTGGGCCTGGGCGGCCCGGGACGGGACGAAGTACTCGAAATTTTCCCCGAGTTGACCGCGCTGCTGAATCGCCGGGCGGGCACCCTCTCCGGCGGCCAGCAGCAACTGGTCGCCGTCGGGCGGGCCTTGGTGGCCGAGCCCACCCTCCTCCTGCTCGACGAGCCCGAACGCGGCCTGGCCCCCGCCGTCGCCGCCCGGCTGCACGCCCACCTGCTGGCCGGCGCCACCGGCGGCCGTACGGTCGTGATCTCGGCGCAGTCCCTGCCCCCCACCCTCGCCGGGGCGGCGGTGGTGCACGTGCTGCACCGGGGCGAGGTGGTCTTCTCGGGGGAGCCCGGGGAGATGACCATCCGGCCGACCGCGCCGACGTGACCCGGGAGGCGAGAAGGCTCTCGGCCCCCGCCCGACTACCGTCCCATTGCTTCCAGTTGACCTTTTCCTTCCGTTTCGATCGTTACGGTGACTCCTCCCCCCGGATGAATCCGGGGGGCTTCTCCTGTCGGTGGCCAGGCCACGGCGGGAAGGACCAGCCCGGCCCTGATCGCGACGTTCAGTGCGCCCACGCGGTCGGCGTTGTCGGTGTGCCCGCACTTGACGCATTGGAAGGTTGCTCGGTTGGGGCGGTTGTCCGCGCTGATGTGCCCGCACGCTGAGCGGGGGGCAGGTGCGGGAACTGTTGCGGGCGTCCACGGGGATCACGATGCGACCGGCGCTTTCAGCCTTGTTCGCGAGGATGCCCAGGAAACACCCCCAACCCGCGTCCAGGATGCTCTTGTTCAGCCCGGCCTTGGCCGCAGCGCCGGGTGACGGGGGCGGATCATGGTGCGGCTCCCTTCCCGGGGGCCCGGACGACCCCCGTTCGCTGTGCCTCAACCCTGACCCTGGCACCCCTCCCCGCACATGTACCGAACGGCACAACCTGAGCGGCAACGCCTCTCTGCCCCCTGCCGATCGGCAGGGGGCAGAGGGGCAGAGCGGGAAAGGGCCGAGGGCGGAGGGCAGCCCCCGGGTGTCAGGCCGGGCCGCGCAGGTAGGGCGTCGTGGTGCTCACCCAGGCGAAGCCGAGGCGCTGGAGGATGGGGCGGCTCTGGTCGCTCGCGTCGACCTGCAGGTACTGGTAGCCGAGGTCGGCGGCGAGGCGCGCCCGGTGGGCGACGAGGGCCCGGTAGATACCCCGGCCGCGCCAGTCGGGTGCGGTGCCGCCGCCCCAGAGGCCGGCGAATCCGGTGCCCGGGTTCAGTTCCATCCGGGCCCCGGAGATCGGGCGGTCACCGGCCATCGCGACGACCATGCTGACCGTGTCGGTGCCGTGCCGGAGGTGGTCGAGGATCCGCTCGCGCAGGCGCGGCAGTTCCCGGCCGAAGGCCTGTTCGTGGGCTTCCATCAGCAGGTCCACACCGGCCTCGTCGGTCACCGGCTGCAGTCGGACGCCCTCGGGCAGGACCACGTCGGTGGGCAGGTCCTCGATCCGGGCGATCATCAGCGCCTCGGCGGGCTCGGCCGTGAAGCCGGCCGCCAGCAGCCGCTCCCCGAGGTCGGCGGGGCGGTCGTGGGAGTACGCCTTCCACTCGAACTCCAGGCCCAGCGCCGCGAAGTGCCGCACCTGCGCCGCGATCGCCGCGTCGGCCCCGGCCTCGTCCAGGCCGGACCACACCACGCCGTTCCAGGAGTCCTCTCCACCCACCTGCCGCACCACCGCACCGTCCCGCTCGACGCGGACGCCGGGGTCGCCCGGCGCCGCGTTGCGCCGGATCCGGTCGTCGAACAGGGCGAGCACGTCGTCATGATCCATCCGCTCACTCCAGCACGGCCCGGGAGCGCGCGCCACCCGTTATCCGTCCGACCGGCTCCGGCGCACCCGACGACCGGCCGCGAGACCAGCCGCGAGACCGGCCAGCAGACCGCTCCCCCGGCCGGCCGGCGCGGATCACCTCGCTCGGAGCCTCCGCGTCCATGACGGCGTCCACCAAGTCCCGGGCGGCGGCGAGTTCGTCGATCCGCCGGGTGGTCCGGGCACGCTCCACGGCCAGGCCCGCGAGCAGTTCCGGGCAGGTCGGGCCGGGCCGGCGCTGCCCCGGGGGCAGGCCGCCGCCCGGGTCGCGCTGGTCGCCCTCTGGCCCGGCCTGCCCGGCCGCACCGTCGTCAACGCCGCCTCGATCGCACCGGACGACGCGCGGGCGAACGCCGCCGCCCCCGAAGCCCGGGGCCGTCCGCCTCCTCGACGCCGCGATCCTCACCCCCACCCCGACCATCGGTCGACCCGAGGGCACCGTCCTGGTCAGCGGCGATCCCGAGGCCTTCGCCCCGCACGCCGGGACGCTCCGGGCCCTGGGCACCGTACGCGATGCCGGCGCGGACCCGCTGCTGCGGTCGCCCGGTGGTGGCGGTCGTCCGCGCGGCCGGCGAAGTCCTCGATCACCGGGGGGGCAACAGGCGTGGCAACCGCTCGGCGTACTAGCCGAGTTCGGCGCCGCTGATGCCCTCGGCGGGGGCGCGTGCCAGGGCGTGGACCCCAGCCGTGCACGGTGGTCCAAAACAGGTCGAGCAGGGCGGTGTCGAAGACCGCCGGGCCGCCCGGCCCGTGGCCTGGACACCTCTGTCCTGGACGCCGCACTCGCCCTCACCCGGCGGACGGTCACGGCCGGTCTCGGGCCGGACGGGGTGTCCTTTCTGCTCGAACTGCTCTCCGCCCGAGAAGTGTCGGACGATCGGCCCTGACGCGGGGTCTGCACGGTGATTCCGCAGGTCGGGCCTTCAGTACTGGCCGGCCGGCCAGTGCCCGCGCGCAGCCAGGTCCAGGACCAGGGCGGCGATGTTCCAGGAGTCGTCGTCGCCCCGATGGTGGCGGCCTTCCAGGGGGAGGCCGGCGACGGTCAGCGCCTCGGCCATTCCGGGGCGTCGGCGCAAGCCGTAGGAGGCCGTGAAGGCGACCTTCGCGTTGGTGTGGCGGTCGCCGAAGGGGTACGCGGTGTTCGTGTGGCGGCACTGGCGGGTGAACTGGTTGCGGTCGTAGTCGCCCCAACTGGCCCACGCGATCGAGCCCGCCCGGTGCCGGGCCGCCAGTTGCCGGCAGGCTTCGCGGAAGGAGAGACCGCCGTCCACCTCGGCCTGGGTCAGCCCGGCCAGCTCCGTGCAGAAGGGGCTCACCTGCGAGCGGGCCGGGCGCACCAACAGCCGGTGCTTGGCGAGGCGTTCACCCGCGCGCAGGTCGACGACGGTGAGTCCGATCTCGATGATCTCGCTGACCTGCCCGGGCGGTGGCTGCCCCTGCCAGCAGGTCGCTTCGACGTCGATCACGTTCAGCAGGTGCGGGTCGGCGGCCATGGGGAGTGAGTGTAGGAATGCCCGCTTCCCCGAGTCACCCGGATTTCCGTGCGCCCCTGCCCGCTACTGCCGTCTGCCGCCCGCTGTTGCCGCCTACTGCGCCAAGTAGCCGCCGTCGACCGGCAGGACGGCGCCGGTGATGAAGGAGGCGTCGTCGGAGGCGAGGAAGAGGACGGCGGCGGCGACCTCGGCGGGGGCGCCGAGGCGGCCCATCGGGTGGAGCTTCTCGATCGCCGCGAGGTATTCGGGGCCGCCGGGTTCGTCGCTCAGGCGGGCGACGCGCTCGGTGGTGATGGTGCCGGGGGCGACGGCGTTGACCCGGATGCCGCGCCCGGCCCACTCCACCGCGAGGTGCTTGGTGAGGCCGGAGGCGACGAACTTGGCGGGCCCGTAGACGGCTTGGCCGCGCTGGCCGGCCTCGCCGGAGATGGAGGAGAGGCAGACGATCGAGCCGCCGGGCCGTTCCTGGGCGACCATCGCCTGGATCGCGTACTTGCAGGTGAGGAACATGCCGCGGCCGTCCACGGCCATCACGTGGTCCCAGTCCTCGGCCGTGGCCTCGGTGACCTCCATCAGCGGGAGCACCCCGGCGTTGGCCACCAGGACGTCCAGCCGTCCGTGCCGTTCGGCGGCGGCATCGATCATCCGGCGGGCGTCCGCGTCGTCGGCCACGTCGCCGACCACCGTGCTGACGGCGCCGGGGAAGCGGTCGGCGAGGCGACTCAGCCCCTCGGCGTCGATGTCGGTGGCCACCACCGACGCGCCCTCGCGGACGAAGCGCTCGGCGACGGCCCGTCCGATGCCGCTGGCTGCGCCCGTCACCACACAGGAACGCCCTGCCAGCCGACCGGTCGCCGGGCTTCCCGCCGCATTCGTCGTCACCATGGGCGCGACTCTACCGACCGGGTCGGGCGGAGATCGGTGTTCCGCCGACATCCTGCCGTCGGCGCGTCGGCGGGACGGGACGCACCCGGAGGAAGGGCCGGTCAGGAGGGGCAACGGCCGTACGGGCCAACCTCGTTGGCCCGTACGAGCGGGAGTGCGGCCGCGCCCCGCCACCGCCCGGTGGCCGCCGTGGCCAGTACCCCGGCGGCCGCAGGGCCGGGCGCCGAGAGGCAGGCCGGCCCGGGCCGGCCATGCCGTCAGACGGTGAGCACCACCTTGCCGCGCAGGTGCCCGCCCTCGCTGATCCGCTGCGCCTCGGCCGCCTCCGCCAGCGGCAGCACCCGGTGCAGCGGCAGCCGCAGGGTGCCGGCCTCGTGCAGGGCGAGCGCGGTGGCGTAGGCGCGCTGGTGGTACAGCACGGTCTCGGTGCCGCCGGTGAAGCGGATGCCGTGCTGCTCCGCGCCCACGAAGTCGGCGATGGTCAGAACCCGGTCGGCGCTGCCCGCCAGCTCGACGGACAGCGGCAGCACGCCGCCCTGCCCGACCGCGTCCAGCACCCGGTCAACCCCGCCCGGGGCGACCGCGCGCACCCGCTCGGCCAGGCCGTCGCCGTACGTCACCGGGATCGCGCCGAGCGCGCGCAGGTGGTCGTGGTTGGCCTCGCTCGCGGTGCCGATCACGGTGATCCCGCGCGCCCGGGCGAACTGCAGCAGCACGGTGCCGACCCCGCCCGCCGCGCCGTGCACCAGCAGGGTCTCACCGGGCTGTACGCCCAGGACGTCGAGGGCCCGCTCGGAGGTCTCGGCCGCCACCGGGATCGCCGCGGCCTCCTCCCAGCCGAGCGAGGCGGGCTTGCGGCCCAGCTGTTCGGCGGGCACCAGCGCCTGCTCGGCGTACGCGCCGCCCATCACGGCGCCGAACACCTCGTCGCCGGGCGCGAAACCGCTGACGCCCTGGCCGACGGCCTCCACCACGCCGGACAGCTCGTAGCCGGGCACGGCCGGGAAGGTCACCGGGAAGATGTCGACCATGGCCCCGCTGCGCACCTTGTGGTCGAGCGGGTTCACGCCCACCGCACGGACCGCCACCCGCACCTGGCCGGGACCGGGGGCGGGCAGCTCGATGTCGGCCGGGCGCAGCACGTCCAGGTCGCCGTACTCGTTGAAGGCGATCGCCTTGGTCATGGAATCTCCTTGGGGTTGGGTGGAGTTGGTACCTCCGACGGGTTCCATCCTGGCTCGGGGGCCATGACCCGGGCGCCTGTCCTTTCGGACGGTTCGACCTGTCCTAACAGCCAGGCCGGGCCGTCCACGCCCCGACTAGACTCGACGCATGGACGGGGCGGACAGTGCGGACGGTGCGGACGGTGCGGAGGGTGCGGAGGGTGGGGGCGGCGTGATCGGAACGAGGGACGCAGACAGCGCGGACGAGCGGTGGCGGCAGGCCTGGGCCCGCCCCGAGGACGCCCTGGCGCTGGCCGTGGAGGTGCTGCGCACGCCGCGGCCGGACCTCCTGCCGCGGCTCTCCCGCACGCTCGCCACCCTCGTGCCGCACGTGGCGATCGCGCAGCTCAGCGGCGTCTGCACCTTCTCCCCCACGCACTCCCACGGCCTGCCCGAGCTGGTCGACGGCATCAGCGGCCTGGAGCTGTCCCGGCTGGCCGCGCACGCCACCGCGACCACCGCGACCGGCCGCCCCTGGCAGGGCGAGGCCGACCTCGCCGGCCGCACCCGGCCGGTGGTGGTCGTCTCGGCCCCATCGGGAGGCGCCGCACCGGCCGCCACCGACGCACCGATCGACACCACCACACCGCACAGCCTCGCCAACGGCGCCGTCCTCGTCCTCGTCCGGGCGGACGCCGCCTCCGTGGCGCCGGGGGCGCTCGCCGTGCTGCAGCAGCTCTGGGAGCTGGTCATCGCCCACTCCGACCACCGCGCCACCGACGCCGCGCCCAAGCACGCGGCGGCCTCCCGCGCCTCCGCCAACGCCCGCGCCCGGGCGATCGCCGAGTTCACCGGCACGCACAGCGCCGCGCTCAGCGCGATCCTGGCGCCGCTGCGCTCGGCCGACCTGGACGACGCCGCCGCGCGCCGCAGCGCCACCGAGCTGGCCGTCACGGCCCTGCTCGACCTGCGCCAGGGCGCCGAGCTGGACCGTACGCTCAGCGAGGAGCCCGCCGACGCCGCGTTCGCCCGGCTCGTACGGGAGTTGCGCCCGCTGCTGCGGCACACCCGGGTCCGGCTGGACGCGGCGCCGCCCGCCGAGTCCGCCCGCTCCGTCCCGGCCGATGCCGCGCACACCGCCCGCGATGCCGTCCGGGTGGCCGTGCTGCTGATGCTGGAGCAGGAGAAGCCGACCCGCCTGCACGTGAGTTGGCGGTTCACCCCGGAGGACGCGCTGCGGGCGGTGGTCCGCGGTGACGGCCTGGGCGTGCTGGCCGTCGACGCCCTCGCCGTCCACCGCACCGCGGACCGGATCACCGCCCTCGGCGGCCGCTGCACCGTCGAGGCCGTCCCCGGCTGGGGCACCACGGTGACGGTCGACCTGCCGCTCGCCCTGCCCGAGCCCGCCCTCGCCACCGACCCGCTGGACGGCCTCCAACCGCGGGAGTCGGAAGTCCTCGACCAGCTCGCCCAGGGCCGCCGCAACCGTGACATCGCGGCGGCGCTGCACATCAGCGAGTCGACGGTGAAGTTCCACGTCGCCAACATCCTGGCCAAGCTGGGCGTGGCCTCGCGCGGCGAGGCGGCGGCCCTGGCACACCGCGCGGGGATGCCCGCCGGCACGGTGGGGCTGCACGTGGCGTCCTGAACACGTGGCGTCCTTGAACACGTGGCGTCCTGAGCCCGCGGCCCCTCGCCGGCCGCCGCCGCACCACCCACCCCCTCCACAACTCCCCTGGAGACAGGCGACATGGCCGAACCCCCCGGAGCCGCCGCCACCACCGACCGACCGGGCACCTGGGATCCCACCGCCCCCGGCATCCTGCGGCTGCCCTCCGGCCGCCTGCTGCGCGGACGCGGCCTCACCCGCCCGCTGCCCGCCGGCCCCCGGCCCGACTTCGGCCTCTACCTGCTGGGCCGACCGCCCAAGGGCCTCGACTGGGAACACCGCTGGGTGCGCTGGCCTGACTTCCGGCTGCCCGCCGACCGCGCGGACGCCGCCGACGCCTTCCGCGAGGCCTGGCGGCGCTGCGCGACCGAACGCGTCGAACTCGCCTGCGCCGGCGGCCGCGGCCGCACGGGCACCGCCCTCGCCTGCATCGCCGTCCTGGACGGCGTCCCGGCCACCGAGGCGGTCGCCTACGTGCGGGAGCACTACAGCCGGCACGCCGTCGAGACGCCCTGGCAACGGAAGTTCGTCGAACGCCCGGCCTGACCCCGATGCGTAGGAAGCGGTGGGCGGTGGACGCCAGCCCGGCTCCGTGGGTGGGCAGACTCGGAGGACCCGCCGCACCAGCCGCGCCCCTGAGGTGCGCAGACATCACGGACAGCCGCCCGGCGTAGCGCCGGCGGGCCTCAGGTCTTGCGCAGGTCCGGTGCCGGGGCGCCGATCAGCAGCCGTCGTACCGCGTCCCAGGCCGCGCGGAGGGCGGCCGCGCAGGCGCGGGTGTCGGAGCCGAGCAGGCGCAGCCAGGCGCCACTGTCCTGCGGGAGCACGCTGACGCCGTGGAGCAGGCCGCGGTCGGCCAGGGCGTCGTGCAGGGCGTCGGCGATCCGGGCGGCCGGGGCGAGCGGGCTGAGGACGTACAGGCTGGACATCACGTCGTGTCCGGCGAGGACGGCCGGGCCGGTGACCCCGGCGCCGCCCACTCCCCCACCGGGGCCGGGGGGCTCCAGCCGTACGGTGTCGACCGCCACCAACTCGCCGTCCGGGCGCCGCACTTCGAGGTCCGAGGCGAACACCCGGTAGGCGTTGCGCTCGCCGCGGGCGAGGCGGCCGGCCAGGACGGTCTCGCCGAGCAGGACCGTCGCGCCCGGGTCGACGGTCAGGACGGTGCGCTGGTAGAACCGGGAGTCCACGAAGGGGATCACCGGCTCGGGCAGGTACTCGACGTAGGCGCCGGGGCCGGCGTCCAGGTGGAGGAGCTGTGTCGCGTAGTCGAACTCCATCCGGTAGACCTTGGTGGCCGCCTGGGTGGTGAGGTGGACCGCCGTGTCGGCGCCGCAGCGCACGTCCGTCCGCAGCCGGTCGGCCTGCAGGATGCCGCCGCCGGTGGACAGCAGGAAGGTGACGGCGAGGTCGGGGCGGGCCGGGTCGAAGTACAGCGGGCGCATGATCTGCAGCGGCGACTTCTGGTAGTGGCCGGTGAGTTCGGTGCGCCTGCCGACCTTGTCGAAGGCCAGTTCCAGCAGCCCGACCTTGCCGGGGCGCCCGACCGCGAGGGTGTCGGGCGTCCCGGCGTGCCGGCGGACCTCGTACGGGACGCGGGCCGGTTCGTAGTGCCGCGGGTCGAGCCGGGGCACCGCCTCCGGTGCGACGGCCCGGACGGCCTCCTCCGTTTCGGGGGCGGCCGTCACGACCTCGGAGGCGGCCGTCACGCCGGAACCTTGCGGAAGGTCTCCAGGAAGGCGGCGATCTCCTCCAGCCCTTCCCCCGTCAGGCAGTTGGTGAGCACCACCGGCCCGCCCTCGCGCACCCGGTGGGCGTCGGACTCCATGATGCCGAGGTCGGCGCGGACGTACTGGGCGATGTCGATCTTGTTGATGACCAGCAGGTCCGACTCGGTGATGCCCGGGCCGCGCTTGCGGGGCATCTTCTCGCCCTCGGCGGTGTCGAGGACGAACAGGAACAGGTCCACCAGCACCGGGCTGAAGGTCAGCGTGAGGTTGTCGCCGCCGGACTCGAACAGCAGGGTGTCGACGTCCGGGAAGCGCTCCAGCATCTCGGCGCCGGCCGCGAGGTTCATCGTCGGGTCGTCGCGGACGGCGGTGTGCGGACAGGCGCCGGTCTCCACGCCGACCACCCGTTCCGGATCCAGCACCCCGGCGAGGGTGCGGCGCACGTGCTCGGCGTCCTCCTGGGTGTAGATGTCGTTGGTGATGACCGCGGGCGGTGGCCGCGCGCGATCAGTACCGGGACGAGCGCCTCGATCAGCGCCGTCTTGCCGGATCCCACCGGCCCGCCGATGCCCACCCGGAGCACGTTCTCGGTCATGGGGTCTCCTCCACTGGTCTCGTTCACTCGTGGGTCTGGTCAGCTCGTGGGTGTGGTCAGCTCGTGGGTGTGTTCAGCTCATGGGTGTGTTCAGCTCGTGGGTGTGGTCGACTCGCGGGCGTGGTCAGCTCGCGAACAGCCGGGCCTCGGCCCGCTCGTGTCGTCCGGACATCGCGTCGGCGACCGGCACGCAGCCGCCGAGATCCGCCAAGTCCCGTACCAGAGCGGCCGCGACGACCTCCCGGATCACTGGGGCGGCCGCCCGCAGCACCACCTGTGCCCGGCGGTGGTCGGTGAGCCGCAGGCGCAGGGCGGCACCGACGAAGCTCGTGCAGAACGCGAACAGGTCGCCGGTGACGGCCTGTTCGACGGGCACGGCGGCCGAGGCGTAGGCCACCCCGGCGGCCACCGCCTGGCAGCCGGGGGCGCGCTTGTCCGCGACCAGCGCCGCGTACTGCTCCAGGGCCTCGCCGCCCACCGACTCCCTTGCGATGTCCAGGAGTTGGCGTCCGGTCCTGGTGGCGGCCAGTCGCAGCTCGCGGTTGAGCCGGGTGGCGTGCAGCCGCCGGTCGGTCTCGGCCAGCAGCTCCCAGTCGCCCGCCGTGGCGGCCCGGTGGGCGAGGACGAGCGCGGTGGCGTCGGACGGTCCGACGCCGTGCCGCAGCAGGTCGGTGAGCAGTGCGGGCATGGTGTCGGGGGTGACGGCCTTGGCCTGGGCGTAGCCCTCCAGGCCGTGCGAGAGGGTGTAGAAGCCGCTGGGGAAGGCGGAGTCGCTCAGTTGGAGGCAGACCAGCAGCGCGTCCAACCCGTCGTCGGTGCCCACGCCTGCGTCAGCGGCGGTGCCGGTGCCGGTGCCGGTCACGCGAGGTAGAACAGGTGGTTGAGCGGCAGTTCGCGGGCCGGCTCGATGGTGGCGGGCTCGCCGTCCAGGGTGACCTTGTAGGTCTCCGGGTCGACCGCGATCTTCGGCAGCGCGTCGTTGCGCACCATGTGCTGCTTGCCGACCGAGCGGCACCGTCGCACCGGCAACACCCGGCTTTCCAGGCCCAGTTGGGCCGGGACTCCGAGGTCCACCGCGGCCTGGGACATGAAGGAGACCCGGGTCGCCTGCCGGGCCCGGCCGTACGCGCCGAACATCGGGCGGTAGTAGACCGGTTGCGGGGTGGGCAGCGAGGCGTTCGGGTCGCCCATCAGCGCCCAGTTGATCACCCCGCCCTTGATCACCATCTTGGGCTTGGCGGCGAAGGAGTTGATCGGCCAGAGCACGATGTCGGCGAGCTTGCCGGGTTCCAGCGAGCCGATGTGGTCGGCGGTGCCGGAGGCGACGGCCGGGTTGATGGTGAGTTTGGCGAGGTAGCGCAGCACCCGGACGTTGTCGTGCCGTTCGCTGTCCCCGGCCAGCTTGCCGCGCCGGTCCTTGCAGTGGTGGGCGGTCTGGAAGGCGAGGGTGAAGGTCTCCCCGATCCGGCCCATCGCCTGCGAGTCGGAGGAGAAGATCGAGATGACGCCCTCGTCGTGCAGCACGGTCTCGGCGGCGATGGTCTCGGCGCGCACCCGGGAGTCGGCGAAGGAGACGTCCTCGGGGATGTCGTGGCTGAGGTGGTGGCAGACCATCACCATGTCGAGCAGTTCGTCCACCGAGTTGACGGTGTAGGGCAGCGTCGGATTGGTGGAGGAGGGCAGGACGTTGGGCTCGCCGGCGATCCGCATGATGTCGGGGGCGTGGCCGCCGCCCGCGCCCTCGGTGTGGAAGGTGTGGATGGTGCGGCCGTCGATCGCGGACAGGGTGTCCTCGAAGTAGCCGGACTCGTTGAGGGTGTCCGTGTGGATGGCCACCTGGACGTCGTACTCGTCGGCGACGCCCAGCGCGCTGTCGATCGCGGCCGGGGTGCTGCCCCAGTCCTCGTGCACCTTGAGGCCGCACACGCCCGCCTCGACCTGCTCGCGCAGTGCGCCGGGCAGCGCGCCGTTGCCCTTGCCGAGCAGGCCGACGTTGACGGGCAGGTCCTCGACCGCCTGGTACATCCGGTGGATGTTCCACGGGCCGGGGGTGCAGGTGGTGCCGTTGGTGCCGTCGGAGGGGCCGGTGCCGCCGCCGATCAGGGTGGTGATGCCGTTGCTGAGCGCCTCCTGCACCTGCTGCGGGGAGATGAAGTGGATGTGGGTGTCGATGCCGCCGGCGGTGGCGATCAGGTGCTCGCCGGAGATCGCCTCGGTACCGGGGCCGATCACCAGCTTCGGGTGCACACCGCTCTGGGTGTGCGGGTTGCCGGCCTTGCCGACGGCGGTGATGAAGCCGTCCTTGACGCCGATGTCGCCCTTGACGACGCCGAGCACCGGGTCCAGGACGACCACGTTGGTGATGACCAGGTCGAGCGCGCCCTGCACGGAGGTGGCGGCCGGGTCCTGGGCCATGCCGTCGCGGATGCCCTTTCCACCGCCGTAGACGGCCTCGTCGCCGTAGTGGCCCTGGTTGAAGTCCTGTTCGACCTCGACCACGAGGTTGGTGTCGGCGAGGTGGAAGCGGTCGCCGACGGTCGGGCCGAACAGGTCGGTGTACTGCTTGCGGGAGAGGATGGCCATCAGCGCTCGCCTTCCGGGCGGGTCTCCGTGTGGAAGTCCCGGGGCCGGTCTTCCTTGTGGTCGAGGTTGGTGCCCTTGAAGCCGCGGGCGATGGCCCGGTCGATGGCCCGGGCGCGGGTGGCGGGCGCGGTGGTGCCGCCGTCCACCAGGTTGCTGAAGCCGACCAGGCGGCGGTGGCCGCCGAACTCGGCGAGCGTGACGTCCTTGGTGTCGCCGGGCTCGAAGCGCACTGCGGTGCCGGCCGGAATGTCCAGGTGCTTGCCGAAGGCGGCGTTGCGGTCGAAGTCGAGGGCGCGGTTGGCCTCGAAGAAGTGGTAGTGGGAACCGACCTGGATCGCCCGGTCGCCGGTGTTGCTGACCGTGACGGTGGCCTTGGCGCGGCCGGCGTTGATCTCCACCGGGTCGTCGCCGTACAGGTATGCGGCGCCACCAGACATGGCTGGCCTTCCTCTCTGCCGGTTCAGTGGGGGGTGTGTGCGTGGGGGTGGGGGTGCTGGTGTTGGTGCAAGGACGGCTGCGGGTGCGGGTGCGGGTGGTGGTCTCCGCCCGGTCCGTGGCTGTGGGCGTAGCCGTGCCCGTGCTCGGCGTCGAGGCCGGCCGTGATGCCGTCCTCCCCGTGCCCCAGCAGGTGCAGCGCCGCCGCCACCCGGGCCGCGACCACCCCGGCGATCGCGGACGGCCGCAGCAGCGGACCGCCGTCCCGTACGCCGGTCGGTGCGCCGCGCAGCGCCGGGCCGAAGGAGGCCGGGACGGCCGTCACCTGCTGCGCACCGAGCAGGCGGCAGCGTTCGGCGCCCTCGGCCGGGTCGGGGTCGCCGCCCTCGAAGGCCACCTCCACCCAGCGGTGCCGCCCGTACTGGCGGACCAGCCGGGCGATCCGGAACAGCTCGGCGTCCTCGAAGGGGCCGGCCGCCGGTGCGGTGACCAGCACCGCGCCGTCAGGGGCGGTGGCAGCGGCGGCCCGCAGCCAGCCGATGAGGTGTTCGGCGGCGCCGAAGGGCGCGGTCAGGGCGAGGCGGCCGCGGCCGTCCCCGGCAGCCAGCCAGCGCAGTGCCCGGGCGGTTTCGGCCACCAGCTTGGGGTCGCGGCCGAGCGTCATGGGGACGACGCACACCGGGCCCTCGCCCACGGCCAGCGCGGATCGCACGGCGTCGGTGAGTTGCCGGCCCGCCGGGGCGGCTGCGTGCACGACCAGACCGGCGGCCGTGGTGCCCTCGGCCGTCGCGGTGGCCGTCGGGTCGGCCGCGACCAGCGCGGCCAAGTCCCGTGCGCCGTCGCTCTCGTGCCCGCCGGCCAGCACCACGGTGGTGATGCCGGTACCGGTGGCGGCGACGCCCTGAGGTCGTGCCATGGCTCAGGCACCCACCGGGTCGTGACAGGAGACCAGCTTGGTGCCGTCCAGGAACGCGGCCTCGACCTGGAGCAGCGGCAGCATGTCGCGCACGCCCGGCATGACGTCCGCGCTTCCGACGACCTGCTTGCCGATCTCCATGCACTCGGCGACGGTGCGACCGTCCCGGGCGCCCTCCATGATCGCCTCGCTGATCAGTGCGCAGGCCTCGCTGTAGTTCAGCTTGACGCCCCGGTCGCGGCGTTTGCGGGCCAGATCGGCCACGACGTAGATGTACAGCTTGTCCATCTCGCGCGGCGAGAGATTCACGGGAATCACTCTTCCTTTCCGAGGAATCCAATGAAATGCAAGAGAGTTGGACGGACAATCAGATCCGGCGCAGGCGGGGAACGGCCGGTACCGCCGCCAGGAACAGCATCGTGGTCAGCACGAACGGCCAGGTGAAGGCGTGGCCGCCGAAGGGCGCGGAGATCGCCGTGAGCGCCGGGGTCAGCACGGTGGCAGCGGCCGCGCCGAGCACCGCGTAGGCCGCGCTCCAGATGCTGGGGACGACGAACACCCCGCACAGCGCGAGGGCCACCAGCACCCCGCTGTAGCCGAGCAGCCCCTGCTCCACCGCCTCCACGGGCGCGCCGAACGTCCAGGCGGTGAGCAGTCCGGTGGCACTGCCCGCCCCGGCCACCAGGCCCGCGAGGCGGCTCGCCACGAACAGGCCGGCCAGGAACAGCAGGCCCACGTACCACTGGGGCAGGAAGAAGATCTGACCGATGTTCGCGAAGAAGCCGTGCCAGAGCTGTTCCCAGCTCGGCGCACTCTCCCCGACGGCCGGTAGGGGCAGGGCGGCGGGCTGCCCCGCGCTGTGCCACAGCCTCCGGAAGCCGGGGGCGGCGACCGTGACGGCCGTCGCGACCAGGCAGAACGGCGCGGTCAGGGTCGGCAGCCGCCACTTCTGCAGCACCGCCCCGAGCCCCGCCGTCACCACCACGGCGACGGCGGCCCCGAGGACCGCCACCGCGACCGTGGCCGGCTGTCCGGCGCCGAGGAACACCGCGCAACCGAGCGCCACCAGGCACCCGTTGTACCCGTGCAGGCCGGCCTCGACCGCGCCCCGGTGGAGCCCCAGCCCGTACGCGACGGCGGTGGAGACGGCGCTGCCGAGCAGACCGTAGAGGCCGTACTGCAGGCCTCCGGCGAACAGTGCGGCCACGAAGAGGAGTCCGCACGCGGCGGAGGGCATGAAATCGACCTGTGCGACGCTGCGCAGGACTGCGACGACCAACTTCACGGATATCGGACGACCGGCTGCCGCGCCGTTCTCCCCACCGTTTTCCTGACCCATGCTTCGCACCAATTTCCGGTACGGCCGGGTACTGGGAAGCAGCCCCGGGCGATTCCTCCGGAACCGTACTCCTGCGAATTGCGGAGGTGAACGGGAACACCGAGTCACACCAAATCGACGAAGAGTCACCATCATGGCCCTGAGCTGCAACATTCTGTTGAATCAGAGGCGCATCGAGTTCGTTGAAGGGAGAAATTCTTTGCGAAGTTTTACTGATGCATGACGACGCACAGAATGTGCTCATGCCAATGATTTCATCGCAAAGTCGCCGTCGCCCGGCAATTCGGACAGGCCGGCGACGGGGAGGACGTGAAACAGGGGACACATGTGGCGGAAATGTGCAGGGAGTGGGAAGTCGGCCGATCCGACTTCCCACTCCCCGCAACGTGCCCGGACGACCGCCGACCCGCCGGCCGACTAACCGACCGGCGCGGCCTCCTTCAGGAACTCCAGCACCAGCGCGGTGGTCTCCTCCGGCCGCTCCAGGTTCGGCAGGTGGCCGGCCCAGGGCAGTTCGAGGTGCCGGGCGTTCGGGAGGCGGGTGGGGAGCTCGGCGGCGATCCCGCGGAAGTCCGGCACATCGTGCGCGCCGCCCACGGCCAGGGTGGGGGCCGTGATCAGGGAGAGGTCGACGTCCTCCCGGTTCGGGCCGACCGTCGCCTCCATCTGCACGTCGAAGGCGTGCCGCTGCATCGTCCGGACGCTCGCCCGGGTCTCCTCGTCGGCCTCCGGCCCCAGCCAGGTCTCGACGTTCAGTTCCACGGCCGCGTCGATGTCGCCGGCCTCGATCAGCGCGTCCTCGCGCGCCCCGAACGCGCGCAGCGACTCACTGGGCCGGTGCCCGGGGATGCCCGGACAGAGCAGGGCCAGCGCGGTGACGGCCCCGGGCCGCAGCGCGGCCACCGTCAGCGCGATCCGCCCGCCGTGGGAGGAGCCGACCAGCGCCGCGGACTCGATGCCCAGGTGGTCGAGCAGCGCCAGCACGTCCCCGGCGTCGCTGTACGGGGCGTCCGCGAGCGGCGAGTCGCCGAACCCCCGGAAGTCACACCGGACCACCCGGTACCCGGCGTCCACCAGCTGCTGCCACTGCGCGTCCCACATCCGCCGGTCGCACACCGCGGAGTGCAGCAGCACGACGGCGGGTCCGCTGCCTGATACGTCATGAGAAAGGATCATCCGGGGGATCGTACTCATCCCATCACCGCTCCCCCACCCGATTACCCCTCGCCCCCTGATCACCGCCTCGGCGATCCTCCCTGTCCGCTCCGCCCGTAGCACCGGGTGAACGGATCGGGCTCGGGGCGGAGTAAGCGCTTCCGGTCCCGGGCGGGCTCTGGGTGGGTGAGGAGGTGCTCATGGGAGAAGCGAAGAGCGGGCGGGACGAGGAGTTCCAGGCGTTCATCGTCGGGGTCTGGCCGCGCCTGGTGCGGACGGCGTACCTGCTGGCCGGCGAGCAGTACGCGGCGGAGGACCTCGTGCAGTCGGCGGCGGAGAAGGCCTGCGCGGCCTGGTCGAAGGTGCGGCGGGCAGACGATCCGTACGCCTACGTGCGGCGGATCCTGGTCAACCAGCACGCCCGCCGTTGGCGGCGCCGGCTGCCGGAGCTGCTGGTCGAGGCGGTGCCGGAGGCGGCGGGGTGGGAGGACGGGTTCGCCCGCTCCGACCAGCGCGGGGCGCTGCTGGCCGCGCTGGCCACCCTGCCGCCGCGCCAGCGCGAGGCGGTGGTGCTGCGGCACTGGGAGGACCTGAGCGACAGCCAGACGGCAACGGCCATGGGCTGCTCGGTGGGCGCGGTGCGCAGCCACTCGGCGAAGGGCATCGCGCGGTTGCGGCAGGTCACGGAGCTGGTGGCCCTCACGGACACGGAACGCCTCCGCGCCGACCGCATCGGTGCGGAACAGGTCGGCACGGAACACATCGGTACGGAACACATCGGAGGAGTGGCGTGAACCCGGACGCGAACGGTACGAGGGCGGGCGCGAGCACGAACCTGAGCGACGACGCGGACCTGTGGGTCGGGCTCGGCCTGGCCGATGCGGCGGCCGGCGCGGCGGTGGGCCCGGCGCCGGTGGCCGACATCCTGGCGGGCGGGCGCCGGCTGCGGCACCGCCGCCGTACGGTGGTCGGCGCGGTGGCGCTGGCCTCGGTGGTGGCGCTGACGGGCGGGGCACTGGCGGAGCTGCGCCCGGACCCGGCGGCCGCCCACCGGCTCTCCCCGGCCGGCACCGGGAGCGCGGCCGTCGCCCCCGCGGCCGCCCCGGCCGCCGCCTCCGCCACCCCCGGTGTGCGCGACCCGTTCACCCCGTTCCGGGTGCGGCTGGGGCAGGGCGTCGTCAACGGCAGGACGTGGGAGCTCTGGCAGGCGCTCTGGCCGGTGGCGCCGAAGGAGCGGGCGTACGAGCAGGCACTGGCGGTGTGGCAGGAGCGCGCCCCCTACGACCCGGCCGTCACCAAGCCGACGGAGGACTTCGTCCTGCACTACTACGACCCGAACTCCGATGTCACCAACACCTACTTCACCCTGGACGGCGTCCGGCTCGGCCACGATGCGCAGGGCATCACCCCGTCCCCGGGCAAGCTCGACCCGCGGGACGCGGACCTGTTCGGCGGCGGTCTGGAGGGCCACCGGGGCAAGGGCGACACCGTGGCCCCGCTGGACGTGGTGCACCTGACGATCGGCCCCGCGGTCGGCCGAGTGGTGGTGACCTGGGCGAACGGCACCACCACCGAGCCCCGGCCCGTCACCGTCGGGGACTCCCCGACGCGCCACCTGGTGATCCCCCGCCCGGGGACGATGCGGGCGACGTCCTGGCAGTTCTTCGACACCAACGGCACCGAACTCCCGGACGCGGGCGCCACGTACCTGACGGAGCCTGCCTCCTGAGCACGTGCCCCGGCGGCGGGCGGGAGGGAGTGGGAAGTCGGTGGCACCGACTTCCCACTCCCCCGCCGTGGCCGCAACCGACGCCGGGGTGAGCCTCAGCCCACCGCCGGCACCGTCGCGGCCTCCAGCACCAGGGCAGCCGCGACCGCCGTGCCGTCCGTGCGGACCTCGCCCGCGACGGCGGCGGCCCGCTCGGCGGTCTCGGGGGCGAGGGCCTGCCGGAGGGCGGCGGTGAGGGACTCGACCGTCGGGGTGGGGCCGTCGTGGGCGACGCCGATGCCCAGGTCGGCCACCCGTGCCGCCCAGTACGGCTGGTCCACGATCTGCGGCACCAGCACCTGGGGCACACCGGCCCGTGTGGCCGTGGTGGTGGTGCCCGCACCGCCGTGGTGGACGACGGCGGCGACCCGGCGGAACAGCGCCTGCTGGTTGACCTCGCCGACGGCGAAGCAGTCGGTAGCGCCTCCGGACGCCCCGTCGGCCCCGCAGGCCCCGTCGGCCCCGGCCAGCTCGGCCCAGCCGCGCCCGAGCAGCACCCGGCGGCCCTGGGCGCGGACCGCCTCGACGGCGACCCGGGCGGCGCCCGCCGCGTCGCCCAGCGGCATGCTGCCGAAGCCGACGTAGACCGGCGCCTCACCGGCCGTCAGGAAGGCCTCCAGGTTGGCCGGCAGGGGGCGTTCGTCCGGCAGGATCCACGCGCCGGTCTGCACCACCTCGCGGTCGGCGGTCGGCAGCCACGGGTCGAGCGTCGGGTCGGTGGCCAGCCACGGACGGTCGGTGAGGACGTGGTCGCGGACGTTGTCGACCGCCGGCAGCCCGACCGCCGTGCGGTGGGTGTTGACCGGCGCGCCGAACAGGGCGTTCATGGTCCCGATGTTGAGCTCCCACAGCTCCCGGTTGTCGGTCACCTCCGCCGGGTA
Organism: Streptomyces sp. 1331.2; assembly: GCF_900199205.1. NCBI lineage: Bacteria > Bacillati > Actinomycetota > Actinomycetes > Kitasatosporales > Streptomycetaceae > Streptomyces > Streptomyces sp. 1331.2. The sequence continues at coordinate 1,471,769 of NZ_OBMJ01000001.1, forward strand.
CGGCTGCCACGGGTACTCGAACGGCCGGTGGTGCGGGGACGGCAGCATGGTCGGCTGCAGTGCGATGTACGCGAAGCGGGCGCCCAGTTTCTCGGCCGCCGCCTGCGCGCCCGCCACGGCCGGGAACAGGCCGGTCGCCGCGACCACGCCGTCCGGCTCCGCCACCGCGAGCACCGCCTCGTAGAACTGCTCGACCAGTGCGGCCGCCCGCTGGGGGAAGTCCGCCGTCCCCTTGATCCGGCCGGTCACCAGCGCGCGCACCGACTGCCCGACCGGCACCATCCCCACCCCGACCTCGGCCAGCCGCGCCGCGAACTCCTCGTCCGGCGGCGCGCAGACCTTCACCTCCGCGCCCGACTCCCGCAGCCGCAGCGCCAGCCCGGCCAGCGGCTCGACGTCCCCGCGCGACCCATACGTCGACAACACCACTCGCACGCCGTGATTCTCCCGTTCCTGCAGGTCCCGTCCTTGAGTTGGTGATTCTGCGGCATGGCCGGGGCCTTGCCGCAAGGCCCCCCGTGCGCTATAAGTTGAGGGTGGAGAGGAGTCAGGACGCCTCCTCGGCCCGCTCGTCCCCTCCCGACCTTTCTTTCGCTTCCGTCCTCCTCCGCTCTGCCAGACTCGCGGCATGCGAGCGATCATCGAGGACATGGCCGGGCAACTGGCAAGGGTGCCGGGCGTGGTGGGCGTGATGCTCGGGGGCAGCCGGGCGCGCGGCGAGCACCTGCCCGGCTCGGACTGGGACCTCGGCGTCTACTACCGGGGCACCCTCGACCTCGACGCACTGCGGGAGTTGGCCGGCCCGGGGGTCGAGGTGGCCGGGCCGGGCGACTGGGGACCGTGGGTGAACGGCGGCGCCTGGCTGCAGGTCGACGGCGTCGCGGTGGACTGGATCCTGCGGGACCTCGACCGGGTCGAACGGGTCTGGGCGGACTGCCGCGCGGGCCGGTACGAGGTGGGGATTCAGCCGGGGCATCCGCTCGGCTTCTGGTCGCCCTGCTACCCGGGCGAGATCGCCCTCGGACAGGTACTGGCCGACCCCGCCGGGGAGTTGACGCAGCTGAAGCGGCAGACCATCCGGTACCCCGAACCGCTCCGCGAGGCACTGACGGCGGCCGCCTGGGAGGCGGGCTTCCTCCTGGACATCGCCGCGAAGAGCGCCGCCCGGGCGGACACCCTCCACGTCTCGCTCTGCCTGTCCCGCGCCGTCGGCGTCCTGGTGCAGGCGCTGTACGCCCACGACCGCCGCTGGTGCCTCAACGAGAAGGGCGCACTCGCCGTCGCCGAACAACTCCCGCACGCACCCGCCGACTTCGGCCCGCGCGTGCGCAGCCTGCTGGCCGCCCCGGGCGGCACGGAGGAGGCGCTGACGGCAACGATCACCCGGGCACGGGAACTCACCCGGGAGACCGTCACCGCGCTCGGGCACTGAGCCGCGCGGTCACCGTCGGCGACCGGACCGAGCCGGCCCCCGAGCGGGGATCCGGTTCAGTCCGCCGTCACGGCGGACGGGGTGCCCGCGGTGACCCGCAGCAGTTCCTCGTAGGACATCGGGACGACGGTGTGCGGGTGTCCGGCGGCGGCCCACAGCACCTCGTACTGCTGCAGCGCGGTGTCGACCACCGTGCGCAGGGGCGCCGGGTGGCCGGTGGGCGCGACGCCGCCGATGGCCTGACCGGTGGCTTCGCGGACCTGGTCGGCGCTCGCCCGGGTGATCGCGCCCGTTCCCAACTGCCGGGCCAGGTAGTCGGTGTCGACCCGGTGGGCACCGCTGGTCATCACCAGCAGCGGCTCGCCATCGCACCGGAACACCAGGCTGTTGGCGATCGCGCCGACCGCGCAGCCAAGGGCGGCTGCGGCCTCGGCCGCCGTACGGGCGGAGTCGGGCAGGACGACGATCTCACCGGGGATGCCGGCCGCCGTCAGCGCCTCGGCGACCGCCACGCTTCGGGCGGGGAGAGAAGAGGAGGTCATCGGCCCATCATGCCTTCCGCCCATGAGCGCCGCTCATGCCGCCCGCGCGCCCGGCCGGCGGCGCTGAGCACCGCCCGTACGCCCGCCGTCAGGACGGAGGCGTCCCGCCCGACGCCCCAGACGACCTCGCCTCCGACCCTCGCCTCCACGTACGCGACCGCGTCCGGTCCGGAGCCCACCGCGTGCTCGCTGAAGCCGAGGATCTCCACCCCGACGGCGTCGGCCACCGCGTCCAGCGGCCCGGCGCCGGTGCCGCGCCGTCCGTCGACCTCGGCCCAGTCGTCACCCACCCGCCAGGCCCATGAGGAAGTCTCATCGAGGTACTCCGCCCGGAAGAGCCCGTACAGTTCCTCACCCGTCACCTCCTTGCCGCTGTCGTCCGCCGCCGCCTGCACGACCCGCGCGAAGTCGATCTGCAGCCGCCGGGGCAGTTCCAGTCCTTCCTCGGTCTGCAGCAGGTAGGCGATCCCGCCCTTGCCGGACTGGCTGTTGACCCGGATCACCGCCTCGTAGTCCCGCCCGAGGTCGGCCGGGTCGACCGGCAGGTACGGCACCGACCAGGGTGCGTCCCGCTCGGGGAGGCCCAGCGCGGCCGCGGTCTCGGCGTGCCGGGCGAACCCCTTGCGGATGGCGTCCTGGTGGGTGCCCGAGAAGGCGGTGTGCACCAGGTCCCCGGCGTACGGGTGCCGGGCGTGGACCGGCAGCCGGTTGCAGTGCTCGACGGTGCGCCGGATCCCGTCGATGTCGGACAGGTCGAGCATCGGGTCGACGCCCTGGGTGTGCAGGTTGAGGGCGAGGGTCACCAGGTCGACGTTCCCGGTGCGTTCGCCGTTGCCGAACAGGCAGCCCTCGACCCGCTGCGCGCCGGCCAGGACGGCCAGTTCGGCGCAGGCGACGCCGGTGCCCCGGTCGTTGTGCGGGTGGACGGAGAGGATCACCGAGTCCCGCCGCTCCAGGTGGCGGTCGGTGTACTCGATCTGGTCGGCGTAGACGTTCGGCGTGGCGATCTCGACGGTCGCCGGCAGGTTGTGGATCACCGGGCGGTCCGGGCAGGCGTCCCACAGCCGGGTCAGCCCGTTGCAGACCTCCAGCACGTAGTCGGGCTCGGTCAGGTTGAACACCTCGGGCGAGAACTGGAACCGCAGCCCGTCCCGTCCGTCCCCGAGCCGGGCCATGAGCGTCGCGGCCCCGGTGATCAGCGTGCGCAGCTCCGCCCGTTCCTTGCCCAGGACGACCTCCCGCCACAGCGGCGCGGTCGCGGTGTAGAGGTGGACGACCACCCGGGGCAGGCCGGCGACAGCCTCGAAGGTGCGCTCGATGAGGTCGGCCCGGGCGGCGGTGAAGACGACGACGGTGACGTCCTCGGGCACCGCGCCGGGGGTGGTGGCCAGTTGGCGGACGAAGTCGAAGTCCGTCCGGCTGGCGGAGGGGTAGCCGACCTCGATCTCCTTGAACCCCATGGCGAGGAAGAGGTCGAACATCCGCTGCTTGCGTGCCGGGTCCATCGGTTCGGCGAGTGCCTGGTTGCCGTCGCGCAGGTCGACGGGCACCCACAGCGGCGCCTGCTCGATCCGCCGGCCGGGCCAGCGCCGCATCAGGGCGGGGACGTGGACCCGCTCGTGGGCGGGGCGGTAGCGGTAGGAGGGCATCGCGCCGCCGCGCTGCGGATTCCAGCCGGGCGCACCGGCCGGAACCGGCCCGGCCGGGGCACGCAGTGCGGGCCGGAGAGCCGGGGCGTACGGACCCGGAGCGTGCGGAGCAGAGGCGTGCAGGTCGGGGGAGGATACGGGGGATCGCATGAGACTTCCTCATCGGCTGTACCGGTGACCGGCAGGACGGCGCCCCGCAGCGGGGTGCCGGTCCGGTCACGCCCCGCTGCGGCCACCAAGAAGAAGGCCCCCCACGGGGAGGATCCACGGCTGCATGCCGGGTAGAGTAACCATGACCGAAGTCCTCAGACAACCTGACAGGTGAACTCGATGACCCCGCTCCGCCCCTCCCCCCTCGCCGAACAGGCCGCCGCGCGGATCGAGGAGCGGATCCGGGCCGGCCAGTGGCCGGTCGGCGGGAAGCTGCCCGGCGAGGTGGCGCTGGCAAAGGAGCTGGGCGTCGGCCGCTCGACCGTCCGGGAGGCGCTGCGCACGCTCGCCGCAGCCGGGATGGTGCGCAGCCGCCAGGGCTCCGGGGTGTTCGTCACCGCCGACCGTCCCGCCGAGGACTGGCCCGCCCGGCTGCGCCGCGCCGAACTGGCGCACGTCTACGAGGTGCGGACGATGGTCGAGGTGCAGGCCGCCCGGCTCGCCGCCACCCGCCGCACGGAGGCGGACCTGACCGCCCTGGACGCCGCCCTCGCGGCCCGCCGCGCGGCGGGCGGGGCCGACGACACCGCCTTCGTCGACGCCGACATCGCCCTGCACACCGCCCTGGTGGCCGCCGCCCACAACCCCGTCCTGGACGACCTGTTCGCCCAGTTCGCCCCGGTGCTGCGGGAACAACTGGTGCTGCTGGTCGGCCTGTTCGGCATCCGATCCGAGGACCCGCACCAGGGCTACGCCTCGCACGCCGACCTCGTGCGCGCCGTGCACGACGGCGACCCGGAGGCGGCCGGCCGGATCCTGGCCGCGGAGCTGGAGGCCACCCGCTCCCACCTCCTGGCGGACTGACCGGCAACGGACCGGACCGACAGTGGACCGGACCGGCAACGAACCGACCGGCACTCGGGGCCGGCACTCGGGGCCGGCACCTGAACGCGGAGCCACGTCCGGCCCGTTGAGTCCGATGGATCGACCGACCGGTCGACCCCCCGATACGGCGTCACACAGTTTTCACACGGTGGCCATCCGGCGGCCGCGCGACACGTTGACACTGTGTCGGGCGAGCCCGGAACAGTCTGCTCCGCATACGGACGGTCAACGACTGCATGACGTTGTGTCCAAGGTGTGCACAAGCACCGCCCAGGCAGCGAACGGGCTTTCACTCCAATCACACGGTATGACTAGTATCGCTTCGTCAAAAGCCCGTGCCCGGACGGCCCCGCCCCTCACCGGCCGGCCGCCAGCCCCAAGGAGACTGCTCTGCGCGCGCGTGCAAATCGGCGGCCCCCGACGCCGAAGGGCCCCCGCAGGCGGTCACGCCTGTCCCTGCGGACGGCACTGCTCGTCCTGGCCGTCGTCCCCAGCATCGCCCTCGTCCTCCTCTGGGCGGTCACCAGCGGCGAGACGGTCTTCGACTTCCAACGGCAGGCGGCCCAGGGCCTGCTGGCCCAGAAGGCCGGCCAGCCGTCCAACATCGTCTACTACAACCTCCAGGAGGAGCGCCGGCTCAGCGCCGAAGCCCTCGCCCGTCCCGGCGCCAACACCGACCAGCTGCGCCGCCAACGCCAGGCGACCGACGACGCGGTGCGCCAGTTCCAGACGCTGTCCGGCGAGACGGCCGACAGCGCGCCCGAGGAGGTGCGCACAGCGGTCACCGAGGCCCGCCAGGCCATGGGCAGACTCGCCGAACAGCGCGCCGCCGTGGACCGCGGATCGGTCGACCAGCAGACCGTCTTCACGTACTACACCGACCTGATCGCGGTCGACCTGCGGCTGTTCACCGCACTCAGCCACGTGGACACCGGCGAGGTCACCTGGATCTCCAAGACCCTGGTGAACGCCTTCTGGGCGAAGGAGATGCTGGCGCGCGAGGACGCCCTGCTGGCCCGAGGCTGGCCCTCCGGCCGGCTGAGCACCGCCGACTACCAGGCCGTCCAGCAGACCATCGGCGCCCAGGACCACCTGCTCACCGTCCAGGTCGTCCCGTACGTCCCGGACGGCGAGGCCGCCGCCTGGCACGACCTGATGAACAGCCCGGCCTGGCAGGCCAAGGCCGCCGTCGAGCAGCAGCTGACCAAGCCCACCGCCGCCGAGGCCAACGGCACCGTCCGGCTCCCGGCCGTCCAGGACCAGTGGCGCCAGGCCCTCGACCAGCTCAACCCTCAGCTGGTCAAGGCGATCGAGACCCGCACCAGCGGCATCGTCGAGGTCGGCAAGGGCACCATCCTGAACCTGCTGACCAGGGTGGTGCTGACCACCGTCATCGGCCTGATCACGGTCGTCGCGGTGGTCGTCGCCTCCTGGCGGCTCAGTCGCTCGCTGCGCCGCCGCATCGGGGAACTGCACACCCAGGCCGAGGAGATGCAGCGCACCCTGCCCGAGGTGGTCGAGCGCCTCGGGCGCGGCGAACAGGTGGACGTCGAGGCCGAGACCCGCACCATCACCGCCGGCCCGAACGGTGTCGGCACCGACACCGGCACCGACACCGACACCGCGACCGAAAGCAGCACCGGCGACGGCAACAACACCGGCGCCGGCACCGTCACCGGAAGCGGCAGCACCGACGAGCTGGCCCGCCTCGGTCAGGCGCTCAACCTGGCCCGCGCCTCCGCCCTGCAGGCCGCCGTCCGCCAGGCCGAGCAGCACCGCGGCTTCGAGCGCCTGCTGCAGCGCATCGCCCGCCGCACCCAGCTGCTGATCGGCCGCCAGCTGCGCAAGCTGGACGAGCTGGAGCGCAGGCACGAGGACCCGGAGGTCCTGGAGGGCCTGTTCGACCTCGACCACCTCACCGCCCGACTGCGCCGCTACGAGGAGAACCTGGTCATCATGGCCGGCGGCCAGCCGCAGCGGCGCTGGCGCAAGCCCGTCCCACTGCTGGACGTGCTGCGCTCCGCGCAGGGCGAGGTGCAGGACTACCGACGGATCGTGATCGACGTCGAGGGCCACCCGTGGCTGTCCGAGCGGGCCGTCGGCCCGGTCGCCCACGTGATCGCCGAACTAATGGAGAACGCCACCACCTTCTCCAAGCCGCCCACGCCGGTCGAGGTGCGGGCCGCCATGGTCGGCCGCGGGCTCGCGATCGAGATCGAGGACCGCGGCCTGGGCATGGACCCGGAACAGTACGACGCGGCGAACGAGTTGATGAGCCGCCCGCCGCGCACCGACGTGCTGGCCCGGGCCGACGACATCCGGCTCGGCTTCCACGTGGTCTCGCGCCTGGCCTCGCTGCACGGACTGAAGATCGAGTTCCGCCCGTCCGCCTTCGGCGGCACCCGGGTGGTCGTGCTCGTCCCGGACGAGCTGGTCATCGAGGGCGACACCGGGCTGCCGGACGGGGCCCCCGCCGCGGCCGCCGAGCCGATCCCGCTGGTGCGCCGCTCGCGCCGGGCGCTGCGCTCGGCCTCCGACGAGGTGCCCGCCCCGGTGGTGGCCGGGCCGCCGGTCGCGCCGGTGGAGTCCTTCGGACGGGGCGACTTCGTGCCGCAGGCGGCACCGGTGCCGCTGCCCGCGCCGTCGCCTACGCCCGCGGCCCCGGTGTCCCTGCCGACGCCGGCGGAGGCCTCGGCTCCGGCGCCGTACCAGCCCGAGCAGCCCGAGCGCTCAGATCACCCCGATCACCCGCTCCACCCCGATCACCCGCTCCAGCCCGACCAGCCGCTCCAGCCCGACCAGCCGCTCCAGCCGTTCCAGCCGTTCCAGCCGTTCCAGCCGTTCCAGCCGGAGCAGCCCCTCCGGTCCGAGCAGCCGATCGAGCACAGCTCCCCCGCCGACCCGGCGACCGCGCACGACACCCCGGCCTACCCGGACATCGCCTACGCCCGGGTCACCGAGGCCGAGGCCCCGTACGCCGACGAGCAGTACCGCCCGGCCGACCACTACCGGCTGGCCGAGCGGCGCGGCAGGCGCGACTACCCGACCTCGGTCCCGTACAGCCCGGCCGAGGGCGGGCAGCCGCCGCTTCCGCAGCGCGTGCGGCAGGCCAGCCTGGCCGCCGAGCTGCGGGTGCCTCCGGCCGCCCCGCGGTGGGTGGAGCGTCCGGCCGAGACGGCCGAGGCCGCGCCGCCCGCGGGCCCGTTCCAGCGCCCCGAGCACCCGGTGCGGCGTTCCGGCGCGGCGATCGGCGCCTTCCAGCGTCAGTCCCGGGCCGCCCGGTCCCAGGACAGCGGTGAACACCGGCTGCCCCAGGCCCTGACCCGACCGGCTCCCCCCACGCCCGCCGGTCCCCCGACTCCGGCGCCCGGCCCCTCCCCCTGGGCCCTGCCCGCCGCGGACCCCCGAACCACACGAACGGATGACCAGTGATCAATCGCACGATCGCCACCCACCAGGACCTGGACTGGCTGCTGGACGGACTCGTCGACTCGGTGACCGGGACCAGGAACGCCGTCCTGCTCTCCGACGACGGTCTCGTGGTCAGCCACTCCCGCACCATCGAGCGGGCCGACGCCGAGCGCCTGGCCGCCGTGGCCACCGGCCAGCAGAGCCTGGCCCGCGGGGTCGGGCAGCTCTTCGACGGCGGGCCGGTGCACCAGGTGATCGTCGAGCTGGCCGAGTGCTGGCTGTTCGTCATCGCCGCCGCCCAGGGCACCCACCTGGCCGTGGTCGCCTCCCAGGAGGTGGACGCCGAGGTGATGTCAGTCGCGATGCACACCCTGGTGCAGCAGGTCGGCCAGAAGCTCACCACCCCGGCCCGCGGCGAGGACACGCCGAACGCCCCCGCCTCCTTCGACGTCTTCGCCGCCCGGAACCGGGGCTGACCCGGGTGGGCCCGTACGGGAACGACGCCTCCTGGGGCCCCGGCCCGGATCCCGGCACCGGCGGCTCGGACGGCCTCTCAGACGGCCTCCCTGACAACCGCGCCGACGACCGCCGGCCCGGCCTGGCGCCGCACTGGAGCGAGATCGAGGACGCAGAGGCGGAGGACGAGACGGGCGTCATGGTCCGCCCGTACACCATCACCCGTGGCCGGACGGCACCCGAGCGGGACGACCTCACCCTCATCACCGTGCTCACCACGGTCGAGGCGGAGGCCGAGGCGGCCCTGGCGCGGGGCAGCCGCGCCGGTGCCCGCGGCCTGCAGCCCGAGCACCGCCTGATCCTCGAACGCTGCCGCCGCCCGGCGGCCGTCGCCGAGGTGTCGGCCGGCCTGGACCTCCCGGTCTCGGTCACCAAGATCCTGCTGGGCGACCTGGTCGCCCAGGGCCTGCTGCGCGCCCGGGCCCCGCTCTCGGTGGCCCGGGCCGCCGGGGGCGTGGACCTCGGCCTGCTCACGGCCGTACGCGAAGGACTCCGGAGACTCTGACATGGCAACACCCCACTCCGCCATCGGCGACCCCACCGCCACCCACCCCTCCACCACCGCCGCCGCCCACCCGACCGGCCTGACCGGCCCGGCCGGCCGAGCTGCCGGGACCACCGCGGCAGCCCCGGCTGCCCCTGCCGCCGTCAAGATCCTCATCGCGGGCGGCTTCGGCGTCGGCAAGACCACCCTGGTCGGCTCGGTCAGCGAGGTCACCCCGCTGCGCACCGAGGAGTACCTGACCCGGGCCAGCATCGGCGTCGACGACCTGTCCGGCGTCGACCAGAAGGACACCACCACCGTCGCCCTCGACTTCGGCCGGATCACCGTCAACCCGGAGCTGGTCGTCTACCTGTTCGGCACGCCCGGGCAGGAACGTTTCTGGTTCATGTGGAACGACCTGGTCAACGGCGCCCTCGGCGGCATCGTCATCGCCGACACCCGCCGACTGGACACCAGCTTCGCCTCGATCGACTTCTTCGAGAGCCGGGGCATCCCCTTCGTGGTGGCGATCAACTGCTTCCACAACACCAACACCCGCACCCCCGACGAGATCCGGGCCGCGCTCGACCTCGACCCGCAGGTCCCGATGCTCCTCGGCGACGTGCGCGAACGCGCCTTCGGCCGGGACCTGCTGCTCGCCCTGGTCGACCACCTGATGGACCTCGCCGCCACCGCCCCCGTCGGTTGACCCCGACTCCGGCCGGGCCTGCCTCCCCGGCTTGCACCCGGCTTGCACCCACCTTCCCAGCCTCACCCGTCCCCGGCTGAACCGCACTTCCCTGGGAGCACCACCATGACCACACCCCTGCGCGTCCTCGTCCACGGCGGCGGCATAGGCGGCCTCACCCTCGCCACCGCCCTCGCCCGGCGCGGCCACCACGTCGACGTCGCCGAGCTGCGCGAGCAGCTGGAGGCGCTCGGCGTCGGCATCGTCCAGCCGTCCAACGCCCTGCACGTGATGCGCGAGATCGGCGTCCTGGAGGACTGCCTGGCCGTCGGCTTCGAGTGGAACGTGCTGACCATCTGCGACCCGGCCGGCGCCACGCTCGCCGAGATCCCGCAGCCCCGGATGGGCGACGCCCCCTCCGCCAACGGCATCCCGCGCCCCGCCCTGGCCCGCGTCCTCGCCGACGCGGCCGTCAAGGCGGGCGCCACGGTTCGCTTCGGCACCACCATCGCGTCGGTGACGGACGACGGCGCGGGCGTCGACGTCACGCTCAGCGACGGCCACGCCGCCCGCTACGACCTGGTCGTCGGCTTCGACGGCATCGGCTCGCCGCTGCGCAAGCACCTGTACGGCGGGATGTACGCGCCCGAGTACACCGGCTTCGCCAACTGGCGCGTGACGCTGCCGCGTTCGCCCGAGGTACGGGGCGTGGTGATGTCCGCCGGCAACCTGAAGGCGAAGGCGCTGCTGACCCCGATCAGCGCGGACCTGATGTACCTGGGCACGGTGTTCGCCGAGCCCGAGGGCTTCCACCCGGACCCCGAGCGCGCCCACGAGCAGCTCCGTGAGCGCCTGGCCGGCTTCGGCGGCCCGATCGCCGCAGCGCTCGCCCAGGTCACCGACCCGGCGGCCGTGGTCCACACCCGGATCTCCCAGGTGACCGTCGAGGGGCCCTGGCACGTCGGCCGGATCGTGCTGGCAGGCGACGCCGCGCACGCCTCCACCCCGCACCTGGCCCAGGGCGCCGCGATGGCCGTCGAGGACGCGCTCGTCCTCGCGCAGAGCCTGGACGCCGCCGACACCGTCCCCGCCGCACTGGCCGCCTGGGAGGCCAGGCGCCGCCCGCGCGCCCTGTGGGTCCAGGCCCTGTCCCGCGCGGTCCTCAAGCAGGAGACCGGCACCCCGACCACCCCGGAGGAGGACGAACTCCTCAAGGTCGGCATCCCGGGCGCGGCGCACGTCCTCGTCCAGCCGTACTGATCGCCGGACCAGCCGTCACGGCGGCCGGTCCGACCGTCACCGCGATCGGACCGACCATCACGGCAGCCGGCCCGACGGCCTCGGCGGTCGGCGGGCTCAGCGGAGCGCTTCGGCGCTCCGCTGGGTCTGCCAGACGCTGATCTGACGGATGGCGTAGACGATGAGCACACCGGCCAGCACGTTGAGCACGACGAAGACGGTGCCCAGGTACACGGCGCGACGCAGGTCGTCCTCCGAGAACGTGTCCCGCGTGACCTCGTAGGTGTAGGCCCGGCCGACATAGCCCCCGATCACCCACGCCCCCCACCAGACGGCGAGCAGCGGACCGGGCACGGGCCGCCGGGGCGTGCCGGCCTTCCAGATGTCCGTCACGACCTGGTAGGGGATCCACAGGTTCGCCACCGGGGTGATCCAGGAGAAGACCGCCCAGCCCCGTGCCCGGCGCTGGCTGCCCGGACCGCCCAGCGACTCCGCGTTGGCCCTCGCCCGCCACAGCCAGACCAGGAACACCACGCCGGCCGGTATGAGGAACACCAGTTCCTGCAGCCCGTCGAAGTAGCGCCCGAAGTCGTCGGCCGCCTGGATCTGCGAGTCCGTCGCCGTTCCCGCGAGTACGTCCTCGACCGCGTTGTAGACCTGCCAGTCGGACACCGCGTGCAGGACGTCGTACACCAGCACCAGCACGATCAGGATCGACGCGGCCACCCCCAGCCCTGAGAGGGCCCTGTGCTGCCGCGCTCCGGTCCCGGCCGTACGCGTGCCCTCGAACCTGCTGCCCTCGAACCTGCTGCCCTCGAACCTGCTGTCCCGGAACCTGCTGCCGTCGAACTTGCCGCCCTCGGACGTGCTGCCTCCGTGCGGATCGTCCATGTCTCCCCCAGGGTTCGTGTTCACCAGAGTCCGGTCAACTGCACTGCCCGGTAACCGAGCCAGCCCGCCAGGGCCACCGCCGACGCAAGCCCGGCACCCGCGTACACGGCCAGGTACGTCGCTCCCCGGGACCGCCAGATCATCCCCCGTCGGCGGCGACCCACGGAGGCGAGCGCGGTCTTCATGGCCAGCGCCATGTCGGCCGTGGAATTCTCCATCGTCAGGGCTCGCCGCAGCCGGCTCCACAGCCCCCTGCGCCTGCGGCCCACCGGAAACACCCGGGGAGTCCAGAGGTCGTCGAAGACGATGACGGCGGAGATCCAGTGCTCGCTCGTGCCCAGCTCGTCCGGCGGCACCGGGCTGGGCAGGTGTTCGTTCAGCCTGGCCACCAGGTCGGAGGGGCCGCCCGGGGCCAACAGCACCAGCTTCGCGGCCGGTTGGGTGGTGCGCACCTGCTCGACCTCCCACCACAACCCGTCGCCCTGCCCCAGGCGCAGGACGATCAGCTGGGACAGCTCCATCAGCCGCAGGACGGTGGGCTTCCAGTCGTCCGGCGGCAGGTAGAAGCGGGACGCTCCCAGGTGCGGAAGGAACTCCCCCGGCCGTCCCACCGCGATCACGGGGCCGACGACGCCCAGCCCGGCGGCGAGTTGTTCCTCCCGCGTGTGCAGATTGATCTCCGCGGCGTCGTCGACCTCGGCGGCGGTCTCGTCGTCGCCGAAACTGCGCAGGTAGAGAACGGGTTTCCGGCCGTCCAGCCGCAGGGCGCGGGCCGCCGGGCGGGCCGCGTACGGACGGGTGCGGCGCAGGATGAGCAGGCCGGCCGCCATGGCGGCCAGGCCGCCGAAGAGCAGCAGGGACTGCGCCTCCATGGGCATCTTGTGCCCCTGCCTCTCCGAGCCGTCGACGGCGAAGGTCCCGCCCCCGAACAGCACCAGGCCGAGGCTGTTGGCCAACAGGAGCGCCCGCTGCCACGGCTTCCGCGGCGGCGCGTACCCACTGACGATCCGCACCAACTCCGCGACCCCGGACAGCCGGCGCCGGCGCAGCCACAGGGCCGGGCCGAGCAGCACCAGGGCGGCCACGCCGAACCACAGCGCCGCGACCGCGCTCGGGCCGGCTCCCTCGCCCAGACCCACGCTGATCAGCAGGTGCAACGCGACGTACGCCGACAGGACGGCGAGCCCCGTGACCAGTCTGGCGAACCTCCGCAGGCGCGACGACACTTCAGCCCATCCCCATGATTCTCCCCCGACAGCATGAGCGGAACGCTCCACACCCATACCACTTCTGACTGATCGTCATGCACACGGAGACCGGCCTTGTGTCCGGATGCGACCGCGGGGCAGGCCGGCGGCCGTCCCGACCGCCCGACGCCCTGGCGGTACGGTGTCCTCCCTGTTCCGCATGCTCGACCTGCACGAGTCCGTGGAACGCGAACGGCAGCACCCCGGGCGGGCGGCTTCTCGTCTCCGACGACAACGGCGGACACCCTTACGTCGCCGACTACTTGGGCCCCGCTCGCGGACACCCCGCCGTACCTGCTCGGCGACGTCACCCGCTACTCGGCGATCGACGAGGACCGCGCGCTGCGGGCCAAGATCGCGGCGCTGCACGCTGCGCCTGGTGAGCCCCACCACGTACCTGTCCGTCCACGGCTACCGCTGCGCCCACTTGCCGGCCCCCGAGCGGCTGCGCGAACCGCTCGCCGAACTGCACCTCAACCTGCACGGGGACGTCACCGTGGCCGACCGCCTGTTCGCCCACCGGGAGGCCGACCTGATGCTCGACGGCGAATGCAACCGGCGCCTGGTCGAGCACATCCGCGCCAACCACCGACGGCTGTTCCACAGCGGTGCGCTACGGGCATCCGCTCCGGTGGAGACCGGGTACTTCCTCTTCGCGCGGGTGGCCGCTCCCGCCGACCGGCTGCTCGCGCTCGACCAGCGGCACTTCGAACTCACCGGGCACGAGGGGTTCGTACGGATCAACCTGCTGAACGAAACGGCGCTCGAAGGGCTGACGGCCCTCGGCCGTTGAAGTCGCCTTCGAACTTGCTTTTGAACTCGCCCTTGAACTCGCCCTTGAACTCGCCGTTGAACTCGCCGCCGATGTCGCCGTCGAACGCCCTGCCGATGTCCCGGCGCCGGGCCCAGACCGCCGCCGAGATCCGGGCCAGCAGGCGGCCCGCGGGGTCGTTGCGGTCGGCGCCGGTGGCGAGCGGGCCGGTGTAGCAGACGGCGAGCAGGTAGGGCGGGCAGTCCAGCGGCTGGATGAGGCCCACGCTGTGGCGGGCACCCGGAACCCAACCGTTCTTGAAGGCGATCCGGGTGGACGGAGGGAGGCCGGCCGCGAGGTCCACTCGGAAGTCGTTGCGCTCCAGGAGGTCCAGCAACTCCGGTTCGCCCGCGAGCGAGTGCAGGAGGCGGACCAGGTCGCGGGCGGTGACCAGGTTGTGGATGCCGGCCTCGCGCGCCGCGTAGTCCTCGATCCCGCGCGGGCTGGCGCTGCGGGTGGCCCCGGCGTCACGCCACACGTCCGCGACGGCCCGCGGGGTGGTACGGGCCAGGCAGAGGTTGGTGGCGAGGTTGGAGGAATGGGTGATCATCCGCTCGGCGAGCAGGCGGAGGGGGACGTGGGTGCCCAGCAGCTCCCAGGGGAGCGGATCGCTGTCCCAGTCCGGATCGTTGCCGAAGTCCCCGCCCACGACCGACTCGAAGCGGTTCACCACCGGAACCTCGGCATCGAGGTTCGCACCGCTGCGGGTCAGCGCGGCGAGTACCGCGATCTTCATCGTGCTTGCGGCGTCGTGCAGTTCGTCCGGGTTATGGACGAACACCGGCTCCGCCTCGCCCGCCCAAGGGGCCACCACCACAGAGAGCATGGAGGAAGAGTAGGGGAAGGCACGGCCGGCGCGGGACGGTCGCGGCGAACGACACGAAGGCTGACCGGGCGGCGGGTTCGACCCCGCCTGCCCGTGACCACGCGAACGGAGCGGGAAGTCGGCCGATCCGACGTCCCACTCCGAACCCGTTGCCGACGGGCGCTCCCGAAAAGTCAGAGCACGCCCGGCCGCGGCTTGTCGAGCCAGCTGTCCATGGCGACCTCACCGCCGACCGCCAGGACGCGGTGCTCCTCGTGGCCGGTCCAGGCGGCCGGAGTCGCCGGCGCCGCAGCGGTCACCAGCAGTTCCTCATGGCAGGCGTGGCAGATCCAGGCGTCCGTGGACCCGCCCCCGCCTGCGCCGGTGGCCGCGGAAGCCGAGCCCGCGCCGATGCCCCACATCACGGCCGCTGCTGCGACACCCACGACGACACGCTTGATCACGATGGTCCTCCTTCGGTCCGAACTGGTCAGTGGCCCCAGTCGACCAACCACCGGCAGACAATCGATCAACGCGCCCGCCGCGCGGACCGTCGTGCTCGGCCGCGCGGAGGAGGAGAAGGAGGAGGCAGGCTCGACCGCTCCCGACCACGTGATCACACGGGTCGCCGTCGTCCCCGGTGGACGTCCGGCCGCGGTGTCGACCCGCTCAGACGGGCTGCCACAGTTCGATCCGGTTGCCCTCGGGATCGGTGACCCAGCCGAACCGGCCGACACCCTCCATGTCCTGCGTCTCCTCGGCCACCTCCGCGCCCCCGGCCCGCAGTTGGGCGAGCATCGCGTCCAGGTCACGGACGCGGAAGTTGAGCATGGTCTGCTGGGTGCGGGATCCGAAGTAGTCCGTCCCGGCCTCGAAGGCCGCGAACACCGTCGGCCCGGACGCCTGCCGCCACAGCCCGTACTCGTCGGCGTCCAAGCCCAGACGGTCGCGGTACCAGGCACTCAGGGCCGCCGGGTCGGCAGCACGCAGGAAGTACCCGCCGATTCCAAGCACACGTTCCATGCGGCCATCCTGTCAGCACCATCACCGTTCGGGCCCGCGCCGCACCCGCCGACCGCACCCGCCCGTCCGGCTGCCCGCCCGCGCCGCCCGGCCCGACGGCCTCGGCGATACGACGAGGCCCCTTGACCGGAGGACCGGTCAAGGGGCCTCGGCGGCGGTGCGTCAGCTCTTGCTCGGGCGCGGGGACGGCAGCGCGGCCGAGCCTCCCAGCAGCGGCCACTCGCGGTGGAACGGCGGCAGCGGGAGCTTGCCCTCGATGATCGGGGTGCCGAAGACCTTCAGGTGCGCGAGCAGCGAACCGTTCAGGTCGACGCCGCCGAGCAGCGACCAACTTCCCTGCGCCTCCGGCGGGTTGCCGGAGGAGTCGGCGACCAGCGAGCCCTCGACCTGGGCCTTCAGGTAGGGGGCGACGGTGGTCTCCACGCCGACGGTGTCGTACAGGCCGAGGTTGATCTCGGCGCCGAGCGCGGCCCGCACGCCCGCCTTGCCGTTCAGCCGCACGTGGACCGGGCTGATCTTGGTCTCGGCGTTGGTGACCGGCGTCCAGCCCTTGCCGCCGGTGTAGTCGGCACGCACGGCCCAGGTGCCGGCGGCGTCCTGCTCTGCCTCCAGGTGGACCTGGCCGTCGGCGCTGACCTCCAGGTAGCAGGTCAGGCCGAGGTTGACGACCACCGGCAGGCCGGCGACGGTCAGCACCGGGCTGGCCTGCAGCTTGGCGAAGGGCACCCGGATGGGGGCCGCACCGGTGTTGCGGGCCACGTCGCCGGTGACCTTCCACTGGGCGTGGGCACCCAGGTCGAAACCGATGGACGCGGTGCGCGGGCTGCCCACGGTGGCGCCGTGGTAGGCGAAGTGGACGGCCGGGTGCAGCTGGAGCGCGCCGGAGGCGTCCAAGCTGGCGCCCTCGGGCAGCGGGACCGGGGCCTTGAGGTTGACCTCCAGGGTGCCGGAGGCGTCGCCCTTCACGCCGTTGCCGTCCACGCCGACGCTCGCCTTGAGGTCTTTGACCAGCGGTGTCACGGTGATGCCGTGCGGATCGACGGGCACGCTGCCGTCGGCCTCGGTGCCGCCGAGGAGTTCGGCGAGGGTGGCCGGACGGGTGGTCAGGTTGACGGTGTTGCCCGCGCCGGGGCGGACGCCGGTGACCGCCACCAGCGCGCCCTGCGGCGCGGCGGCGGTGGGCGGGCTGGCGATCAGCTGGCCGGGCTGGACGGCGGCAGCGGCGGCCGGGGCGCCAGCGGCCGGGGCGGGCGTGCTCGGGGCGGGCGTGCTCGGGGCGGCGGCGCTCGGTGCGCTGCTCGGCGCCGAGCTCGGGGAAGCTGCCGGGGGGCCGGCCGCCGTCAGGACTGCTGTGCCGCCCGCCGGGTCGTAGGCGGTCAGTTGCAGGCCCTTCGTCGCCGCCGTGACGGCGCTGCCGTCCTTGCCGGGGCTGCCGATCGCGGCCTGCTGGTCTCCGGCGGGCGCCGCGGTGACGGGCGCCGCACCGGCGGTCGGACGGCCGGTGGCGGGCGAGGCCGCCTTGGCGCGCGGGGTGCCGGCGGCGGGTACGGCGGCGGCCGGGCTGCCCCCGGCCGCCGTCGCGCTCGCGTCGGCGACGGTGGCGGCCGCCGGGACGGCGCCGTTCTGGGTGGTACCGGGGCTGGTCGGCCCGCACGCGGCGGCCCCGGCGAGGATGAGGGTGAGAGCGGCGGGGCCGGCGGCCCTGCCTATCGAACGCTTGAACACGCGGCGTCATGTTACTGACGAGGAATTAGTTTGTCGAAGACAGGCCAAACGGGCGCCTGACGTGGGGTTCGACCGCCGGTCAGCCCATCGCGGGGTTCGACCGCCGGTCGGCCCATCGCGGGGTTCGACCGCCGGTCGGCCCAGCCGCCGGTCAGCCGAGCCGCGACGCCGGCAGCCGCTCCAGCGACAGCGGGCCCGTCCCGGTGGCGGCGGAGAGCTCCGCGAGGTACCGGGAGCGCGCCATCGGCTCGGCCCCGAGACTGCGCACGTGCGGCCCGTCCCACTGCGCGTCGAGCAGCCGCCCGCCCGCCGCGGCGAACCGGGCACCGAGGTCGGCGACGGCGACCCGGGCGGCGTCCGGGCGGCGGTGGAACATCGAGTCGAGGCTCAGCACCGACCCGACCGCGACCCCGAACACCCCGCCGACCAGCTCCTCCCCCTCCCACACCTCCACGCTGTGCGCCGCCCCGAGTACGTGCAGGTGCTCCAGCGCCGTCGACAACTCCTCGGTGAGCCAGACGGGCCGGCGCCGCTCGGCGCACTCGGCCAACACCCGCCCGAAGGCCCGGTCCGCGGTCGTCCACCACTCCGAGCGGTTGCGCAGCCGCCGGGCGAGCCGGCTCCCGAGCCGTACACCGTCGGGCGCGATCACCGGTCGGGGATCGGGCGACCACCACGCCAGCGCGTACGGATCGTCCCCGCCCGGCAGCAGGGCCACCTCGCCCGCCTCGACGGCGTCCCCGTACAGCGCCTCGCTGTACGCGCTCGCGTACACGTCCCCCGCCGGCAGCGGGAACAGCCCGCACCGGTACGCCGCCAGCAGTTCCTGCGACCCGAGCCTGCCGCCGAAGGCCACCGGCCCGTCCGCGAGGCCGTGCCGGACGTCCAGCGCGTCGAAGACCCCGACCGCGTCATGAGCCCCGCTCATGCCGCCACCCCATGAGCGCTGCTCATCGCACTGCCCGCATGAGACCTGTTCATCGCACCGGCCCATGAGACTTGCTCATCGCTCCCCCTCATGAGACTTGCTCATGGCGCCGCCCCATGAGGTCCACTCATGACGCCCGCTCATGTCGCCCCCCATGAGTGATGTTCATCGCGCCACCCCCAAGAACCCTTCCCCTTCCAGCCCCGCCAGATAGTGGTCGATCAGCCCCGCGTCCACCGGCGGCAGTTCGATCCCGCTCCCGGCCAGCGCCGCGTCCGCGTTGGCCCGGTCGAACAGCGGGAACGTCGGCCGGAAGTACATCTCGCTGATCGACAGTTCCGACCCCGGCGCGCGGTCCACGAACAGCGGGACGAACGGCGCGATCGGGTGCGTCGGGTTCCCTGCGGCGAAGCGGACCAGCCGCTGCACCCACTCCCCGTACGGGAGCTGGACGATCCGGTGGCCGCGCGCCCGCAGCCGGTCCGCCAGGTCTGCGAGGACGCCCGGCCGCGGGGAGGTGAGGTGGTAGACCTCGCCGTCGGCGGGTGCGTGCGCGGCGATGTGGGCGATGGCGCCGGTGAAGCGGTCGGCCGGGACGAAGTCGAGCAGCAGCCGAACGTCGGGGCAGGTGCCGCTGTCCGCCAGGTACTTGATCAGCGCGCACAGCTCGGTGCCGGTGTTCATCACACCGCTCGCCAGGTCCCCGGTGACGTCGTTGGTGCGCAGCACCGTGACCGGCAGTCCGGCGGCGGCCGCGTTGTGCAGCAGTTGCTCGGCCACCCACTTGCTCTCGACGTAGCCGACGCCGATCCGGTCGGGATGGGCGAGCGGGGTCCGCTCGGTGACCTTGTCGACGCCCGCCGCCCCGAAGCCGGCCAGCACGGCGAGGGTGGAGAGGTAGTGCACGGGTATGCCCCGGCTGTGTCCGGCGAGCCGGACGATCTCCCGGGTGCCGCCCACGTTGGCGTCGCGCAACTGGTGGTACGGGTAGAGGAAGTTGACCTGCCCGCCGAGGTGGTAGACCGCGTCCAGGTGGCCGGCCAGCCAGTCGAACTGCCGCTCCGCCAGCCCGATCCGGGCCCGGGTGAGGTCGCCCACCAGCGGGACGACCCGGCGGTCGGCGAGGTCGTGCCGCAGGAAGCGCTGCTGGGTGGCCCGCAGCCGTTCCAGCGCGTGCTCCTCATCGGGCGCCCGGACCAGGCAGTGGATCCGGGCCCGGGTGGTGGCGAGCAGCGCGTGCAGCAGGTGCGCGCCGCAGAAGCCGGTGGCGCCGGTGAGCAGGATCTCGGCGGGTTCGGCCCGGGAGGGTGCGGGGCTCCAGGACTGCCCGACGGGTTCGGTGAGCCGGGCCTCCGCGAACCAGTCGACGGCCGCTTCCGCACCGCCGGTGCCGACGCCCACGCCGACGCCTGCCTCGATGCCGGCCCCGACGCCTGCGGCAACACCCGGCCCCGTACCGGCGGCAGCCCCGCCGCCCGGCCCCGCACCGGCCCCGCCGTCGGTACGGGCCTCCTGCAGCGCCCCCGCGAAGGCCCGCAGCACGGACTCCCGCAGCAGTGAGCGGGTGAGCGTGCGGACCCGGCCGACGTCGATGCCGAACATGATCCGGGCGCGGGCCAGCATCTCCATCGCCAGCAGCGAGGTGCCGCCGAGCGCGAAGAAGTCGTCGTCCGGTCCGACGGTCTCGACGCCGAACAGTTCCGCCCACAGCTGCCCGACCGCCTCCTCGACCGCGTCCCGTGCTCCCCCGGCGCCGCTCCCTGCGCCTGTCCCGCCCGGTCCCGCCGCCCGGGGCGCCGTCCGTACCGGGGCGTGCGGCAGTCGGCGCCGGTCGATCTTCCCCGCCGCCGTGAGCGGCATCGCCTCCAGCGGAACGAACTCGGCGGGCACCAGGTACTCCGGCAACCGCTCGGCCAGGAACGCCCGGATCCCCTCGGCGCTGCCGCCCGCCCCGTCGGCCAGCGTGTAGTAGGCGGTGAGCGCCCGGCTGCCGTCCGCGGCCGTCCCGTCGGCCGCGACCCGTGCCTGCCGGACGTCCGGGTGGGCGGCCAGCACCGCCTCGATCTCGGCCGGGTCGACCCGGTGGCCCCGGACTTTCACCTGGTCGTCGAAGCGGCCGAGGATCTCCAGTTGTCCGTCCTGCCGCCAGCGTCCGGCGTCGCCGGTGCAGTACATTCGCTCACCGGGCAGCGGCGCGTACGGGTCGGGCAGAAAGGATTCTGCAGTCAGGCCGGGGCTGCGCCAGTAGCCCCGGGCGAGGCCGGGCCCGCCGAGGTGGATCTGCCCCTTCTCCCCGGGGCGGACCGGCCGCAGCCGCGCGTCCAGCACGTGCACCCGCACCCCCGGCAGCGGTCGTCCGATCGGCACGGGGGCGGCCGGCCCCCCGCCCGCGCCCCCACTCCCGCCTGCGCTCCCGGCCGCGCCTGAGCCTCCGCCCGAGCTCCCGTCCCCCAGCAGCTCCGCCGTGACCTCGCAGAGCGTGGACGTGACGGCCGCCTCCGTGACCCCGTACGCGTTGAGCAGCCGCGCGCCGGGCAGCCGGTCCAGGCAGGTGCGGCAGTCGTCGGCGTGCACGACGTCCCCGCCGACCACCACGAGCCGCAGCCCGTCCGGGCCGGGCCCGCCGGGCGGGAGCAGGTCGAGCACATGGTGCCCGTAGGCAGGGGTGAAGTCGGCGACGGCGAGGCCGAGCCCGGGCAGCCGGCCCACCAGTTCGGTGGGTGCCCACGTCCCGCCGCCGGTCCCGCCGCCGCCCAGGACGACCGTGGCGCCGGCGAGCAGGGCTCCGAAGACCTGTTCCAGCGCGGTGTCCGAGCCCAGCGCGGCCAGTTGCAGGACGCGTTCGCCGGGCGCCAGCCGGTACGCGCGGACGATCCGGTCGAGGGTGAACACCAGCGCACGGTGGGTGACCGGGACGCCCTTGGGTCGGCCGGTCGTGCCGGAGGTGTAGATCAGGTACGCGAGGTCGTCCGGGACGGCGCCGTCGTCGGACCGGACCTCCTCGACCCCGGCCTCCGCACCCGCACCCGCACCCCTACCGACACCGGCACCCGTACCCGTACCGGTGCCGTCCGCCCGTACCGCCGCCACCCCCGCCACCTCGGGAAACTCGTGACCGTCGGTGACCACCACCCGCGCCCCGCAGTCCTCGACCAGCCGGGCCAACCGCCGCTGCGGGTGCGCCGGGTCCAGCGGCAGGAAGGCGCCGCCCGCCTTGAGCACGCCCAGCCAGGCGACGACCAGGTCCGCCCCGCGTTCCAGACAGACCGGCACCACCCGCTCCGGCCCGGTGCCGCGCGCCCGCAGCTCGGCGGCCAACCGGTCACTGAGCAGGTCGAGTTCGCGGTAACTCAGGGTGGCGTCCTCGGCGATGACGGCGAGCGCATCCGGGTCGTGCGCCGCCCGCGTGCGGAACAACCCGTGCACGGTGTCCGCGAATCCGGCCGCCGGCGCTTCGCGACCCGCGCCCCCCGCGCCTTCACCCGCGCCCGCACCTTCACCCGCGCCTGCCCCCGGACCGCCCCCGGGTTCTCCCGGGCCGTCCCCGGGACCGGTGAATCCCAGCCCCGCGGGCCGCCATTCCCGTTCCACCCAGGCCCGGCACTCGTCCCGCCCGGCCGGCCCGTGGACCGGGTGCCACCCGGCGGGGACGGTCAAGTCCCCGGGCCAGAGCGCGTACTGACCGTTGTCGTTGCGCACCACGGCGTGACGCCCGGACCTCGCATCCGTTCGTACGCCCCGTGCGCTGTCTGCTGCGTCATCCACCGGCTTGACCTCGTGCTGTGGCGGCAGAATGCTTGGGAGTGCGACATTTCCGACTATACGCACTCACGACACATCGAGAACGTCCGGTCGCACAACGACCGGACGCCGCACACCCGCGCGAAGACGCATGCACCCGACACCGGGCAAGGACACACACCCGGCACCGGGCGCCGACACCCGCCGGGTCCTCGCGCGGACACGCGCAGCCCCCGCCGGGAAGGCCCGGAGGCGCCAGGAGCCAGGAGAATCGGATAGCCTGGCCCACCGAACCCCCCGCAGCCGGCCCGGCCCCCGCCCTCACCCGAATCCCCCGCCCGACCGGCGGGGTGATGTCGTGGAGGAGGTAGCTCGTTGACACGCCGGCGACAACGCCTGATGGCCTGTTACCTGCTCTGGATGGTGGTGTTCACCGGCATCTACTACGCCAATCCGGGCCAGCGGATCGTCTGGTGGACGGGCATCGGGCTCGGCGGCGTGGCCGCCATCGTGCTCGGCGTCCGCCTCAACCGCCCCGCGCACGCACGCTTCTGGTACGTCCTGGCGCTCGCCAACCTGAGCTTCACCGCGGGCGAGGTGGTGCAGGCCGTCCAACTGGACATCCTGCACGAGGCCAACCCGTTCCCCTCCGTCGCGGACGCCTTCTACCTCGCCGAGTACGTGCTGTACGCAGCCGGCGTGCTCGGCTTCATCCGCTGGCGCACGGCCCGTCAGGACCGCGCCGGGCTGCTCGACGCGCTGATCCCCACCATCGGCCTGGCCCTGCTCGCCTGGATCTACCTGATCCTCCCGTACGCCCAGAACCCGGACCTCACCTGGTTCCAGAAGGCCGTCTCGATCGCCTACCCGCTCGGCGACGTCGTCGTGCTCGCCCTGCTGTTGCGCCTGCTGACCCCGCGCGGCGGCAACTCCCGCTCGCTGCAGCTGCTCGCCGTCGGCACCGTCGGCCTGCTGGTCTCCGACGTGCTGTACGCGCTGATCCAGCTGCACGGCACCTGGCGCATCGGCACGCCCGTCGAGCTCGGCTGGGCGGCCTTCTACACGGCCTGGGGCGCGGCCGCGCTGCACCCGTCGATGGTCGAGCTGACCAGGCCCGTCCCCACCCAGCAGCCGGATCTCGGCGCCGCCCGGCTCGTCCTGCTCACCCTCGCCTCGCTGATCGCCCCGGCGATCCTGATCATCGAGTCCCTGGCCGGCAACACCAGCAACGCGGGCGTGATCGGCGCGTTCTCCGCGCTCCTGTACCTACTCGTGCTCGCCCGCCTGGCGGTGGTGGTCTCCGCCCGCAGGCAGGCCATCGCCCGCGAACGGGCGCTGCGCGAGGCCGGCGCCCGGCTGACCGCGGCCGTCACCGTGGAGGAGGTCGCGGACGCCGTGCAGTCGGCCGCCTCCACCCTGATGCCCGCCGAGCCCGGGCACGTCGCCCTGCTCGCCGTCGCCGAGGCGGGCGTGCTGCACGTGCGGCACGCTGAGCGCGGCGCGGCGCAGCACCGGGTGGGGACCGCCTCCGACTCCGACCAGGTGCTCGCCCTCGCCGCCTACCGCGAGACCCGGCTGCTGCCCGTCGAGGCCGTCGACCTGCCCACCCGCGAGCTGACCGGGCACCTGGACGGCATGCCGTACGCCCTGATCTGCCCGCTCACCCTCGCCGAACGGCCGTCCGGCGACCCGCTGATCGGCGCGCTCATCGTCACCGGCACCGAGCAGGAACTGGCCAGTCTGTGGAGCTCGCTGGAGATCCTGGCCGCGCAGGCGGCCCTCGCCGTCGAGCGGGTGGTGCTGAGCCAGGAGGTGACCCGCCGCAACAGCGAGCTGTACTTCCGCACCCTGGTGCAGAACGCCAGCGACGTCATCCTGATCCTCGACGCGGACGACGGTGTGCGCTACGCCTCGCCGTCCGCCGAGTCGGTGCTGGGCCGCCCCCGCCTGGCGGGCACCCTGGTCACCGACCTGGTCCCGCCGGAGGACAGCCGGGAGGTGGGCAAGGCGCTGGCCCGGATGCGCGGCGCGAGCGACCCGCCGCGCGGCGAGCACGCGCGCGAGCACCCCCGCGAGCACTGGCGGTTGCTGCGCCACGACCGCACCCCGATCGAGGCGGAGGTCCGCTTCAACGACCTGCGGGCCGACCCGACCGTCGGTGCTCTGGTGCTCACCCTGCGCGACGTCACCGAGCAGCGCCAGATGGAGCGCGAGCTGACCCACCGGGCCTTCCACGACTCGCTGACCGGCCTGGCCAACCGGGTGCTGTTCCAGGACCGCGTCGGGCACGCGCTCTCCCGCGGTGAGCGCAGCGGGTCCGTCACCGGGGTGCTCTTCATCGACCTGGACGACTTCAAGGTGGTCAACGACACCCAGGGCCACGCGGTCGGCGACGAACTTCTGGTCGCGGTCTCGCTGCGGATCTCCACCGCGCTGCGTTCCTCGGACACCGCGGCCCGGCTCGGCGGCGACGAGTTCGCGGTGCTGGTCGAGGACGCGACCCGGCCGGCGGACGTGGACACCATCGCGGCCGGCGTGCTGGAGGTCTTCACCGAGCCGTTCAAGCTCAAGGCGGGTGCGGTGCGGGTGAGTGCCAGTATCGGGGTGGCGACCACCGAGGACAGCGTGGACGCGACCGAACTGCTCACCCACGCCGACCTCGCGCTCTACTCGGCGAAGGCGGCCGGCCGCCGCCAGTGGTGCCACTACCGGCCGGCCCTGCAGGCCGGGCTGGTGGAACGGCACGAGCTGAACGAGCACCTCGACTCGGCGATCGCGGAATCGGCGTTCCAGCTGTACTACCAGCCGATCGTCGACCTGCGCACCGGCGACCTGGTCGCCTTCGAGGCCCTGGTCCGCTGGCCGCACGACCGGCGCGGCATGGTGCTGCCCGACGAGTTCATCGCCCTCGCCGAGGAGAGCGGCCAGATCGTCCCGCTCGGCGCGTGGGTCCTGGAGCGCGCCGCCCAGGAGGCCGCCGCCTGGCAGGCGGCCAGTTCCACCGTCCGCGCCGCGACCGGGCGGCCCCCGCTGCGGGTCAACGTCAACGTCTCCGCCCGGCAGTTCCGCGACGCCGGCTTCGTGGACGTCGTCCGCCAGTCACTCGCCACCTCGGGCATCGACCCGCACACCCTCGTCCTGGAGCTCACCGAGTCCGTGCTGATGCGCCGCGACGACCGCATCCACGCCGACATGGCCACCCTCTCCGACCTCGGAGTCGCCATCGCCATCGACGACTTCGGCACCGGCTACTCCTCGCTCTCCTACCTGCGGGAGTTCCCGATCTCCCTGCTGAAGATCGACAAGTCCTTCATCGACGGCCTCGGCCATTCCGCCCAGCAGTACGCCCTGGTCGAGGGCATCTCGCGGATCGCCGACACGCTCGGCGTCCAGGTCATCGCCGAGGGCATCGAACACCCGGAACAGCGCGACCTGCTGGCCGCCATGGGCTGCCCGCTCGGCCAGGGCTACCTCTTCGCCCACCCCATGGACTCCACCCGCGCCCTCGCCCTGGTACGCAGCACCACCTACGAACCGGCGTGAGCCGCGGGGGTGGCGGGCGGCGCGGGGCGGCGGGGGCGGCGGGTCCGGGGCGGCGAGGGGCGCGAGGGGCGGCGAGGGGCGGCCAGGAGTCGCAACCCACCCCTCGCCGAACCACCTCTCCGGGCAGGGGAGTTCAGGGGTTGGCGCGGACCAGGTCCAGCAGGCCCGGGAAGCGCTTGTCGAGGTCCTCGCGACGGAGGGTGGCCGCGCGGCTGTTGCCGCGGTCCACCTGGCGGACCAGGCCCGCTTCGCGCAGGACCCGGAAGTGGTGGGTGATCGTGGACTTTGAGACCGGCAGGTTGAAGGAGGCGCAGGTGCGTGCCGCCCCCTCGGCCTCGCGCAGCAGGGCCGAGATCACCCCGTAGCGCAGCGGATCGGCGAGTGCGTTCAGGACCGTCCGCAGGTCCATCTCCTCGATCGAGGGGTGGCCTTCCGGGTCGGGCATCGGATCCTCCTTCCTCAGGCTTCATCAGGCATCTTCAGGTATGGGTTGCATCGTACCTCGCCGCATGGCACCGTAAGGTTCGAAAAATTCCTTACCTGGTCGCTCCGCGGCCGGGCCGAGCCTGGAGTTGTGCCCCATGAGTACGCAGACCACGTCGTCTGCCACGCCACCGGTGGCGACGGAAGGGCAGCAGCCGCCCGGCCGTACGCTGACCCTGGCCGCGGTCCTCCTCGCGGTGTTCGTCGTGCCCATGTCCATCTCCGGCACGGCGGTCGCCCTCCCCGACATCGGCACCAGCACCCACGCCGACCTCGCCCCGCTCCAGTGGGTGGTGAACGCCTTCAACGTGGCCTTCGCCTGCTTCACCCTGGTCTGGGGCTCGATCGCCGATGTCATCGGCCGGGTCAAGGCCTTCGCGGCCGGCGTCGCCGTCTACGCCGTCGCCTCGCTCGCCAGCTCCGTCGCCACCGACGTCATCTGGCTGGACGCCGCCCGCGCCCTCACCGGCATCGGCGGCGCCGCGATCTTCTCCTGCGGAGCCGCCATCGTCTCCACCGTCTTCGACGGCCCGGCCCGCGCCAAGGCCTTCGCGATGTTCGGCACCATCGCCGGCATCGGCGTCGCCATCGGCCCGTCCCTGGCCGGCGTGCTGGTCCAGGGCCTCGGCTGGCGCTGGGTGTTCGCGGTGCACGCCGTCGCCCTCGCCGTCGTGCTGCTCGCGATCCCCGCGATCTCCCGCGCGATGCCCTCCGACGCGGGCAGCGGCGGACGCATCGACGTTCCCGGCAGCGCACTGTTCGTCGTCGCCATGGTGCTGCTCACCACCGCCATCGTGCAGGGCTCCCAGTGGGGTTGGGGCAGCATCGGGGTGATCGGCCTGTTCGTCGGCGCGGTCGTCGTGCTGGCCGTCTTCGCCGCCGTCGAGAACCGCAGCGCCCACCCCATGCTCGACCTCAGCGTGCTGCGCAACCGCCGCTTCGTCGGGCTCTGCCTGGTGCCGGTCGCCGCCTCCTTCGGCTTCGTCACCATGCTCACCTACCTGCCGAGTTACCTCACCGCCGTCACCGGCCGCGACACCGGCGCCGCCGGCGTGCTGATGCTGCTGCTCACCGCGCCGGTGCTGGTCTTCCCGATGCTCGCCGCCAAGCTGGTCACCCGCGGCGTCTCCGCGCTCACCCTGATCTACGTCAGCCTGGTCTGCCTGGTCGTCGGCGACATCGCCCTCACCCTGCTCTCCCCCTCCGTCACCGTCCTGGCGCTCGCCGCCCCGATGCTGATCACCGGCGCCGGCATGGGCCTGTCGGCCGGCCTGGTCGACGGCCAGGCCCTGGAACTGGTCGACCCGGCCAAGGCGGGCATGGCGGCCGGCTTCCTCAACACGCTGCGGCTGGGCAGCGAGGCCGTCGCCGTCGCGGTGTACGGCTCCGCGCTGGCCACCGTGCTCGGCACCCGGATCACCGACGGCATCGGCGCCCACGAGGGCGCCTCGCAGGCCGACAAGGTCGCCGACCAGGCGGCCGGCGGCGACCTCTCCGGGGCGGCCGACCTGTCCGGCGCCACCGACCACAAGGGCTTCGTGGACTTCCTCGCCAACGCCTACGACTCCGCCTTCCACTCCGTCTTGTGGGGCCTCGCGGCCGTCGGCGTCGTGCTGATCGTCGTGATCGCGACCCTGCTGCGCGGCGGCGGCCAGAAGGCCCAGGCCTGATCCGCCGCCCCGCCCTCCCGTAAGAGCCAACGGCCGCAGGGCCGTTCCGAAACGCGGGAGGGCGGCTACCCCCGGGCCGCCCTCCCGCACCACGACCTCACCCGCACCACCCCGAGACCGGGCCCGGCGCCGACACCCCCGAGCGGCGCCGGGCCCGCACCCATTCCATGAGCGGTGCTCATGCACTGCGCCCATGAGCTCCACTCATGAGGCCGGGCCCATGAGTGCGGCTCATGGACAGAGCTCATGAACTCCTCTCATGGGGCCGGCTCATGAACGCCACTCATACGCTCCCGCCCCGCCCATGAGCTCCACTCATGCCGATCGCCCATGAGCGTTCCTCATCGCCCCGCGCAATCCACTCCGAAAGGACTCCGCACCAATGGACCCCGCCGTCACCACCCGTGCCCAAGTCGTCGTCGTCGGGGGCGGCCCGGTGGGCATGCTCGTCGCCGCCGAGCTGGGCCACCACGGCGTCTCCAC
The DNA here is from genome assembly GCF_900199205.1 of Streptomyces sp. 1331.2. Classification (NCBI taxonomy): domain Bacteria; kingdom Bacillati; phylum Actinomycetota; class Actinomycetes; order Kitasatosporales; family Streptomycetaceae; genus Streptomyces; species Streptomyces sp. 1331.2. Next base: position 1,500,115 of record NZ_OBMJ01000001.1, read on the forward strand.
CGTCGTCCTGGAGACCAATCCGGAGACCGTCGACCAGCCCAAGGCCGGCACCCTGCACGCCCGTACCGTCCAGGGCCTGGCCCGCCGCGGCCACCTGCGCGCCCAGCCGGCCGCCGGCGACGGCCTCTCCCGCCGGAACGTCGACGCCTTCCACTTCGCCGGCCTGCCGGGCTTGGTCATCACCGCCCCCGGCACCGAGCCCGCCCCCATCTACGGCCGCTCCCAGGCCGACCTGGAACGGGACTTCGAGGCCCGGGCCCGCACCCGCGGCGTCACGGTCCTGCGCGGCCACACCGTCACCGACCTCGTCCACGGCCCCGACGACGTCCAGGTCACTGCCCAGGGCCCGGACGGCGTACGGCAGTTCACGGCCGAATACGTCGTCGGTGCGGACGGCGCCCGCAGCTCGGTGCGCGACCTGCTCGGCTTCGCTTCCGAGACCCACCCCGCGACCGTCTCCGCCCTGCTCGGCCTGGTCCGGCTGACCGACCCCTACCGAGTGCCCTCCGGCTGGAACCGCACCCCGCACGGCTGGACGATCGCGGGCGTCAACCCGTACGGGCACAGCCGCTTCTTCACCATCGACTTCCGCGGCCCGCACCCCGACCGGCACGCGCCGCTCACCCTCGCCGAACTCCGCTCCGAGGCCGAACGCATCCTCGGCCACCCGGTGCCGATGACCGACCCGGTGTTCTTCTCCAAGTTCAACGACTTCTCGCGCGTGGTGTGCGACTACCGCAAGGGCCGGGTCTTCCTGGCCGGCGACGCCGCCCACGTGCACTTCCCGGTCGGCGGCCAGGGCCTCAACCTCGGCCTGCAGGACGCGCTCAACCTCAGCTGGAAGCTCGCCCACACCCTGGCCGGCACCGCGGGCAAGGACCTGCTGGACACCTACGCCGCCGAGCGCCGCCCGGTCGCCCGCCGGGTGGTCGACAACACCCGCGCCCAACTCGCCCTGATGCGGCCCGATCCGGGCCTGGACCCGCTGCGCGACCTGGTCTCCGAGTTGCTCGGCGTCGAGGGCGCCAACGCCCACCTGGGCAACATGATCAGCGCCCAGGACACCGTCTACCCCGCCCGCACCTCGGACGGCTCCCCCTGGGAGGGGCACTTCCTGCCCAACCTCCCCCTCACCACGGCGGACGGCCCGACCGACGTCATACGCCTGCTGCTGGACGGCCGCCCGGTGCTGCTCCTGCTCGGTGCCGACGAGCAGGCGCACCGCAAGCAGGCCGAGAGCTGGTCGCACCTGCTGCGCGTGGTCCGGGCCGAGAGCGACCGCCAACTCCCGTGGGACGCCGTCCTGGTACGCCCGGACGGCTACGTCGCCTGGGCCTCCGACGGCGGCCCACTGGCCGGCACGCTGCGCGAATGGTTCGGCGAACCGTAGCCCAGCGGCGACCCCGACCGGCAGGCCGGACAGGCCCGGTAGGCCCGGACCGGCAGAACCCGAAAGGGCGGGTACGGCATCCCGTACCCGCCCTTCCGCCTACGCCCCGGTCCTACACGTCCGACTCACGCGTCCGACCTACGCATCCGACCTGCGCGTTCGACCAACGCGTCCGGCCTACGCGGCCGCTACCACCGCACCGGCAGCGCAGTCGGCCGCCGCAGGACCGTGCCGATGTCCCACGGCACGTCGGCGGGCTCGACGGCCAGCTCCAGCGTCGGGAACTCCTGTGCCAGACGGGTCAGGACGGAAACGATCTCCATCCGCGCCAGCGCCGCACCCATGCAGTGGTGCATGCCGTACCCGAACTGCAGGTGCCGCTTGGCCGGCTGACGGTCGGGGTCGATGACCAGCGGGTCCGGGAAGACCTCCGGGTCGCGGTTGGCGGCGAAGGCGTCCGGGTACACGACGGTGCCCTCGGGCACCAGGCCGACGCTGGTCTCCAAGTCCCGGCCGGCGATCCGCGGGAAGGCGGAGATGGTGCCGAGCGGGATCAGCCGGATCAGCTCCTCGGCCAGCTGCGGCGCGATCTCCGGCTCCTCGGCGAGCCGGCGCCACAGCGCCGGGGCAGCCAGCAGGGCGTAGAGCGACTTGGTGAGCACGGACACGATGTTCTGGTCGGCACCGAGCAGCGAGCCGAAGAACAGGCCGGTCAACTCGGCATCGTCCAGCGCGGGTTCGACCTTGTCCCGGTTGTCCCGGAACTGCTCGATCAGCCCGCCGGGCAGCACCGGCCGCACACCGGTGACCAGGTCCTGCACGTAGCCGTAGACCCGGTAGAAGTGCTGGACCAGGTCGGGCACGTTCTCGTGCGAGGCGATCTGGACCACCCGCGCGGACGGCCGGAAGTACTCGACGTCGTCGAGCGGCACACCGAGGAAGTGGCAGTTGACGGTGATCGGCACCCGGTCGACCAGGTCGCGGAACAGGTCCGGCGAATCGGCGGCGCGCAGCCGCGCGATCCCCTCCTCGATGACCCGGTCGAGCACCGGTCGCAGCCGCTCCACACCGTTCGCGCTGTAGTCGGCGGCGACGAACCCGCGCACTCTGGCGTGGTGCGGGGCGTCCAGGTTGAGCAGCAGCTCCTTCGGCATCACCGTGGGCAGGAAGCTGGGCCCGCCCTCGACGTTGGTCTCGGTGCGCCCGGAGGCCGGGTCGGTGAGCAGCTTGTGGACGTCGGCGTACCGGGTGAGGTGAACGGCGGGGTGGCCGCTGGGCAGCTCGATCAGCGGCACGCCGTTCGGGCCGGGCTCGGCCAGCGGGATGAAGGCCGGGACGGGGTCCAGGTGCGGGACGTCCGTGACGGTGACGGTTGCGGACGGGACAACGGTGGTCATGCGTTCTCCGGTTGGACGTGTGAGGCGAGGGGGTGCGGGAGCAAGGGGGCGCGGGAACAGGGGAGCGCCGGCCCGTGAGGTCAGGGCGTCAGGTGAGCGCGGGCAGCCCGATCAGGCCGGTCAGTTCCCGTACGGCCTGGGCGCTGTTGCGGAAGTGCACCGCGCGCCAGCCGCAGCGCCGGGCGGCAACGCAGTTCTCGGGGAGGTCGTCGATCAGCACGCACTCCTCCGCCGTGACCCCCGCCTCCTGCTCGGCGAGCCGGAAGATCTCCGGGTCGGGCTTGCGGAACCCGACCTTGCAGGAGTCGACCACGCAGTCGACCTCGCCGGCCGGCGCCACGATGGCCTGCCAGTACGGCTCCCACTCCGCGACGTTGTTGCTGAGGATGCCGACCCGGAAGCCGTTCTCCTTGGCGTGCCGGACGGTCGCGGCCATCACCGGGTTGGCGTTGACCCCCTCGAACCACTGCTCGCCGAAGCGTTCGAAGCGGGCGCGGGTCAGGTCGATGCCGGGGTTCCCGTCCTGCAGGACACGGACCATGGCCTCGCCCCACTCGGCCTCGGTGAGCATGGCGAGTTCGATGGGCGCGAGCGGTTCGACGCCCAGCTCGCCGGCGACGGTGCCGAGGGCGGTCTTCAGCTGGCGCGGGGTGATGCCGGTGCGGGCGTGGTACGAGTCGAAGAGGTCGTCCAGCGGCGGCGAGAGCACTCCGCCGAAGTCGAACCAGATCATGGGCTTGGACATTGCAGCGTCTCCTTGCGGTGCTCGGTGCTCGGTGCTGGCGCGCAGTGCTGGCGCGCGGTGTCGGCGCTCGGCGGCGGCGCTCAGACGCTGGCCGCGGCATAGGAGAAACGATTCTCCAGCGCGCCGGTGATCGGGCTGGTGCGGGTGAGGTGCACCCGGGCCCGGGCGATCTGCTCGTCCTCCTGCACCATGGCGATCTCGAACGCGACGGTCTCCGCCGCCGGCGGCTCCACCACCCGCACGACGCAGTCGGTCGGCAGCTCGAACTCGCCGAAGCGGGTGAAGTCCGTCTCCACCCGGGCGAGGAGCAGGCTGCGCGGCGAGAGCCCGAACAGCTCCTGCGCCGCGTACATCGCGGACTGCCGGAACCCTTCGAAGATCAGCGCGCCCGGAACGTGGTCCAGCGGGTGGTCGAAGAGCGCCGGGTTGCCCTGGTCGACGACGACCTGGGTGCGCAGCTCGTGGTCGCCCACCTCGACCCCGGCCAGCACGACGTTCTGCCCGGAGGCGCGGCCGACCGAGATCGCCGGCACCCGGCGGCCGGTGTGGTGCGGCCGGGCCGGCGTCAGCGCGAGGACGGCACGGCCCTTGTCGCGCATCCGGTCCCAGGCCGCGCCCGGCATCCACTGGCACACGGTGCGCATGGTGGCGGCCTCGCTGCCGTCCACCGAAAGGACCAGGTCGAGGGTGCTGCCGGTGACGACGCCGTCGCGGTGCTTGAGGTCGGCCTGGTGGGCCCGGATCACGGCCTGGCCGGGGCGCGCCCCGATCCGCAGCGCCTCCGGGTCGGTGATGTTCAGTTCCCCGCTGACGAAGATGAACTTGTTGTCCAGCGGCGCGCCCAGGAAGGTGTGCGCGGCGTAGATGGAGGCCTGGCGGAACACCTCGACCAGCAGCAGCGGGTCATAGGCGGCGGGCGCGGTGACGTTGTCGCTGTAGTAGCTGTGGACGCGCGGGAGCTGCGCGGCGATGAGGTACTCGCCCTCGGCGACCCGGACGGAATCGGTGAGGAAGACCTCGCAGATGGCGGCCCGGTGGACGGTGGCACGCGGGACGGTGTTCGAGTACGTGAGAGTACCGTCGAGGATCGTGGACATGGCTGAGCTTCCCCCTCTGTGCTCCTGCATGTAGGTACCCCTCCGATCGGAGGTGCGAGCGTGATCGTACCTCCGTTCACGGCGAAGCTACTGTGGTGTAGGCCACGTGGAAGCGAACAGGTGTATTAAAAACGTGTGTGGGCCGCGTTGTGGGGAATCGCCCAGGTCAGCGACCACGACCCCGGATACGCCGACGGCCCGCCGCAAGCTCGCGACGGGCCGTCGGGCAGAACCGGCGATCGGACAGAACCGGCCTGGGGCCAGGAGTCGGCCCGGCCGGGCCAGGAGTAGTCGGCCCGGCCGGGCCGGGCGTCAGCCGAGCGGCAGCTCCAGGCGCGCCTCGCTCCCGGTCGGGGAGCTGACGGCCGTCGTGCTGCCTTCGCTGCCGGTGAACGCGTACAGCTTGTCGCGACTGTTGACCACCAGCGCGAGGCGGTGGCCCTCCGGCAGGTCGTACGCGGCGGGCTGGAGCTTCCAGCTGACGGTGCGGTCCGTCGCGGCGGGCAGGTCCGGGTCGGTGAACGGCTCGTGCGTGATGATCCGCGCGGTGCCGTCCGGGGCGACGTCGAACAGGTACGCCACCAGGGTGGCGGCCCCGGCCGTGTTGCGCACCGTAAGCCGCACCGTCGCGGCGCCGCGGATCCGGCGGGCCACACCCTCAGGGCCGGACAGCGGATCCGTGGACCAGACCAGCAGCCGCTCCCGCTCGAACCCGCCCACCGCATAGGCCTTGGGACTGCCGAACCACTCCTTCTGCCCGGTCGCCATCACGGCGTCCATGGCGGTGGCGGAGGTCAGGTCCCCGGCCGTGAAGTCCCGGGTCCAGCCGCTGGCCGGCTTCTCGGCCAGCGCGCCGTCACCGGTGCCACCCGTCCCGGTGGGGTACCAGGTCTCGATGTCGGCGGGCTCCCCAGACCACGTCGGGTACGGCTCGCGGCGCGCCGGGACGGTGATCCGCCGGCCACCGCCGATGACCGGCTCGGTCCGGTAGGTGAACATGATCTGGTTGTTCACCTGCGGCCAGTCGGGCACCTCGCTGCCGGCGCGGAGCAGGTGGTGGTCCAGCCACTCGTAGGCCTCCCGCATGGGCTCCCGTAGCCCCGGGAACGGCACCCCGCCCACCAGACCGGCCAGGCCCGGACCCTCGGGCGCGCCGTGGTCGCCGATCCACATGTTCAGGTGCTTCGGCACGGTGAGACGGACGAACGTGTCGATCGTCTGCCCGGCCGGGAACAGGCTCTCGTGCCAGGTGTTCGAGACGAAGGTCGGGATGCCCCGGGCGTTGGTGCGGTCCAGGTACGACTCCGGGGAGCGCTCGGCACCCCAGGCCACGACCTCGTCCAGGCCCTCGCCGCTGAGGAAGTTGCGGAGGATCCGCTGGGTCTCCGGGTCGAACTTCTCCTCCAGCGGGCCGCCAGTGAACTCGATCAGCGCCTGTACGGCCGCGAGGTGCCGGGTGCCGTTGTCGTACAGGGCGGTGGCCAGGTTGCCCCAGGTGCTCAGCGCGACCACGGCGTCGACCCGCCCCCGCGGTTCGTCGTACCGGTCGTGCGCCGCGACCAGCTGGCTGATGCCGGATCCGTAGGACTCGCCGAGGAAACCGATCCGGCTCGGGGAGAAGTGCTCCTGTGCGTGGTCGATCACCACGGACCCGTCCGCCCGGTCCTTCGGCCCGGCGACGTCGACGAAGCCCTCGGAGGTGGACACCCACCCCGGAAGGCCGAGCCCCCGGGGCGTGTACGCCAGCACGTGGTAGCCCCGCAGCGCGAGCGAGAGGTAGGAGTACATGAACGGCAGCCAGCCGTACGGGTTCCACCCGGCCGGGACGATCACGACCGGACGCGGCTCGCTGCCACTCAGCCTGATCGAGAACGCCGACAGCTGGACACCGCCCGAGGCCTCGATGCGCGAGACGCCGGCGACGGCCCGCCGGCGGACGTCGGCCACCGTCTCCGCCAACTCCGGCGGGAGCGCGATGCCCTCGGCACCCTCCAGAGCCGCGAGCAGAGCCCGGGCGACGGCGATGACCGCCGGGCTCGGATTGAGACCGGCCCCCGCCCAGATGCCGTTGGTGGCGATGTCGTCGAGTGTCGCGTCGGTGATCGACGGGATGGGCTCTCCACCAGAAGTAGTCATACGAACCGCCCTTTCCATGACAGCCGGAAGCGCCCTTGAAGGCGCCGCCCAGGCGCATCATGTTCCGGGCACGCACGATTAAACTGACGCCCCCTCACACCCCACCCGAATGAGTGACGACCGGCACGGCGGCACACCTTGCCGACCGTTGGACCGGCCGCCGGGTCGGCCGCCCGGGCTGACGGAAGGGCGTCAGTCGACGGCCAGGCCCAGGGAGCGGAGCAGGTGGGCGAGTTCGGCCCGGAAGAGCTTGTCGGGGGCGAGGACCTGGGCTCGCAGGTGACCGTAGACCTCCAGGGCCACCAGGCCGTGCAGGTGGCCCCAGATCCGCAGGGCCAGGGCCCCGCCGGCCGGCGGCAGCTCGGGAAAGGCCGGGCGGACCTTGTCGAGCAGGCCCGGCGAGGCGTCCCAGGCGGCGTCGACCGGTACCCCTGATTCCCGCTCCGCTGTCGCTTCACTCGTGCGGGTGAGATGCCACGCTGTCGTCCCTAGTCGGTCCGCTCCGGTCGGAAGACTGGCCGCGCCAGTAGGACACACCGAAGGACTAGCGATGGCACAAGAGCTGTACGCGACGCTGAAGACCGACCAGGGCGACATCGTGATCCGGCTGCTGCCGAACCACGCCCCCAAGACCGTCCGGAACTTCGTCGAACTCGCCAGGGGCGAACGGCAGTGGATCGACCCGAACACCGGGCAGCCGAGCTCGGACCCGCTGTACGACGGCACGGTCTTCCACCGGGTCATCGACGGCTTCATGATCCAGGGCGGTGACCCCCTGGGCAACGGCACCGGCGGGCCCGGCTACGAGTTCGCCGACGAGCTCCACCCGGACCTGGCGTTCACCAGGCCGTACCTGTTGGCGATGGCGAACTCCGGTCCGGGCACCAACGGCTCCCAGTTCTTCATCACCGTCGGACCGACCACCTGGCTCACGGGCAAGCACACCATCTTCGGCGAGGTCGCCGACGAGGCCGGCGAGAACGTCGTCGACGCGATCGCCGCCACGGAGACCGACCCCCGCACCGACCGTCCGGTGAAGGACGTGGTCATCGAGAAGGTCGTCATCGAGACCCGCTGACCGGCGAAGGACGGCCCGGCCCCGGCAGCCGAGCCCGGAACGGGAAGTCGGCCCGGCCGACTTCCCGTTCCGCTCATGAGAGTTGCTCATGAGGGTCGCGGACGACCTGCCGCCCCATGGAACAGCTGTTCGCCGACCGCGCGACGGGGTAGGACCAGAGACAGCGCACACGTCCCCGCCGATCGACCGCCGATCGACCGCCGTCGACCGCCCTTCGGCAGGCCTTCGGTAGGCCTAAGGAGCCACACCATGGGCATCACACGTCGTGATCTTCTCAAGTGGGCCGCCGGAGCTGGCGGTTCGGCCGTCGTCGGTGGCCTCGTCCTGCCGTCCACCGCCTGGGGTGCCGTACGGACCACCCCGCGCGGCCTGCCGACCGACACCTGGATGAGCCACCTGAACGGCAGCCTCTCCCTGCTCGACCTCACCATCCCCGGCACCCACGACTCGTGCTGCGAGAACCCCGCGTACGGCACCGAGTGGTCGCACACCCAGAACTGGGGCCTCCCGCAACAGTTGCAGGAGGGCGTGCGCTTCCTCGACATCCGCTGCAACGGCCTGCAGGGCGCACCCGACGAACTCGGGATCTACCACTCCGACAACTACCAGCACATCCGCCTCCAGGACGTGCTGGACCAGTGCAGGTCATTCCTGCAGGCGCACCCCGGCGAGACCGTCGTGATGCGGCTCAGGAACGAACGGGCCGGCGGCCAGGCCCTCGGCGACGACGAGTTCCTGCGGCGGGTCGACCACTACCTCGACGGCCTCGGCTACCGCGGTCTCTTCCACTTCTACGGCTGGCCCACCCTCGCCACCGCCCGCGGCAAGGTCGTCCTGCTCGCCGATTTCACCAACCCGTGGGGCCTGATCGACTGGTCCAGCGGCCGGAACGACTACGTCGACACCCAGGACGTGTGGGAGATCGGCGGCCTCGACCCCTTGGGCGCGAAGGGCCAGTACATCGTCGCCCAGTTCGACAAGGCCTTCCTCACCCCGAACTCCCCGAGGATGTTCGTCAACTTCCTCAGCTACGCCGGAGGTTACTGGCCCAAGCTCAGCTCGCAGGACCTCATGGACCACACCGTCTACCCGTACCTGAACGCCCGCACCCAGCAGCGTGCCCGGTTCGGCATCGTGCCGATGGACTTCCCGGACTTCCACGTCAACGTGCTCCAGATGCTGATCGACAAGAACGTCGTCTGACCGGGACGGCCCGGGTGTCGGGCGCATCAGCCCGGGGACGTAAACCTCCGGGCCACTACGAGGTGACGGAGGTTCCGTCGGCGGGCTGATGTCGGTCGGCCGCCGCGCGTGACAGCGTTCCGCGCATGGACACCACGCCGTTCGCAAGCCGTACCGGACTGACGCGCCGACGCATGCTGCGCAGCGGGGCCGCCGCACTGGCGGTCGGCGCCGCCGTGCCGCTCGGCCTCACCGACACCGCCCGGGCCGCCTCGGCCCCCTCCCCCGGTTCCGCCACCGGTACGGCCCCCTCCGCCCGGCTCACCCTCCCCGCACCCACCGGCCCGTGCCCCGTCGGCATGGTGCCCCTCCACCTGCGCGACACCTCCCGCCCCGACCCGGCCGCCGGGCCCGGCCGCTTCCGCGAGCTGATGGCCACCGTCTGGTACCCGGCCCGCAGCGCCGACGCCGCGGCGTACCCGCTCGCCCCCTGGATGACCGACGGCGCCCTGCGTGCCTTCCTCACCGACGTCGGCTTCGCCCTCGACCCCTCCCTCGCCCCGCTCACCTCCGGCCACCAGGGCGCGCCCGTCCACCGGAGCGGCCACCGACTGCCCGTCGTCGTCTTCTCCCACGGCGCGGGCTCCCACCGAGCCGACCACACGGTCATCGTCCAGGAACTCGCCAGCCACGGTTACGCCGTCCTCACCGTCGATCACACCTACGACGCGTTCACCGAGTTCCCGGACGGCACCGTCTCCACCCCGTCCGACAGCATCCCGATCTACCCGAGGGACCACGCCGCCGACGCCCGCTTCGTCCTCGACTGCGTCGAAGGCCTCGCCGCGGGCCGCAACCCCGACGTGGACGGGCGCGTCCTCCCGGCCGGCCTGCTCGGCGCCCTCGACCCGGACACCGTCGGCATGTTCGGCTGGTCCAAGGGCGGCACCGCCACCACCCTCGCCATGGGCGCCGACCCGCGCATCCGCGCCGGGCTCGCCGTCGACGGGCCGATGATGTCGAACCCGGCCCCCAGCGCCGACCTCGACCGGCCGTTCATGATGATGACCGCCGACTTCGCCCGGGCCGTCAACCCCGCCGCCCAGACCTTCTGGACCCACCTGCGCGGCTGGCGGCTCGACATCCAGGCCACCGGGGCCGTCCACTCCTCGTACGGCGACAACATGACGCTGGTCCCGCAGGCGGCGAAACTGCTCGGCCTTCCCGTCCAGCAGGTCCGGCAGATGGTCGGGACGCTCGACCCCGACCGCGGCATCCGCATCCAACAGGCCTACCCGCTCGCCTTCTTCGACCTCCACCTACGCCACCGCGGCCGCCATCTGCTCGACGGGCCGTCGCAGGCCTTCCCGGAGGTCGCCTTCCACGGCTGAGCCGGTGCGCCGGTTCGCCGGCGATATAGAGATGTGGCGAGCCGGTGATGTGGTGAGTACTGGGGCGGCCGCGACGGGGGTGCGGCCGCACCTTCGCTCAGCGCCCTCGGCTCACCGCCGGCCCGTCAGCCGCTCCCCCGTGCGGTACAGCTCCACCAGCAGCGGGCGAAGCGCCTCCCCGGCCGGCGTCAGCCGGTACCGCGTTCGCGCCGGGAAGCCCGCCAGCCGTTCCCGGGACACCAACTCCCTTTCGGCCAAGGCTTGCAGACGCTCCGCGAGCACCTTCGAGCTGATCTCCGGCAGCCGCTCGCGCAAGTCCCCGTACGCGGCGGGGCCGTGCATCAGCTCCCGCAGCACCAGCGTCGTCCAGCGGCCCGCCACCGCCGCCAGTGCCACCTCCACCGGGCAGTCCGCCTCCGGTCGCGCCGTACGGCCGCGCTCGTCCGGCACCAACTCGGCGTCCCGGCAACGGTCCCCGGCGCGCACGTCGCTTCCCGTTTGGTGACCTACGTCCCGCCCGCCCACCGACGTCGCCCGCCGCGACCCGGACGGCCACTGGCACTACGTGATCGACAACCCCTTCGGCACGGCCCGGGACTGAGCCCGGCGACGCGCTCTCCACCCGGCCTCGCCGGAACGGCCCTGGCATACCGGTCACATCCACCGTCACGTCGGTCGGGCCGTGGACGAGCCGATCATCCCACCGAACTTCGAGGACGCGTCCGGGGAGTGCAGCGGGGTGATCGGCCCTCAGACCTTCATGCCCTGGGTGGCGACGGCAGTGGGCGGGGTGGTACTGCCCGCGGTCGTGCCGAGGGTGCGTTCGACCTTGGCGACGGCGGTGCGGTACTGCATCGACGCAGTCTGGGAGGAGGCGCCCTCGCGCTGGAAGTAGCCGAAGGCCATGGCGACCGTACCGAAGCGCTCGATGCCGATGAACGCGTTGAGTTGGACGCCGGCCAGGGTGCCGTCGAGACGGACGGCGGGGGCGTCCTGGCGGTCGCCGAGGGTGACGGGGGTGACGGTGAAGGTCACCGTGTCCTCGATGCCCGCGTTGAAGGTGATGGTGTGGCAGGTCCGGAACGCATCCGCCACCGTGTTGAAGTCGGTGGCGAGCTGGTCGGGCGCCTCGGCGGCAAGCGCCTCGGTCACCATCGGGTTGCCGTCCGGGCCGTCGAGCTCGGTCTCGGCACGCGGGTTCGCCGGGCCGGTCTGGCCGACGTGCATGTTGATCAGGGCGCTGAGCGTGTCGCAGCCGCTGACCGGGCTCGGGTTCTCACCCGGACTGGGGCTCTCGGTGGCGGGCGCCTCGGTGAAACCCGGGCCGAGGTCGGCCGCGGTGAGCAGCGCCGACTTCAGCTGGTCGGCCGAGGGAAGCTGCTGGGCCGGCGCGGCCGACGCCAGGTGCGCCGGGCCCAGGGCGACCGCCACGACGACGGCCGCGGCGGTGACAGCGTGGAGAGGCCTCGGGAGAGACATACGAGCCCCCGGTCGAGAGTTCGGGCAGGGACAGGCAACCAGTGTCCCACCGGGTACCGACCGGGGCGCGGCGGGCAGGCATCGACGCAGGTCACGGCCCGTGTGGCGCACGTGAGCGGAGCTCATGACGGTGGCCGATGAGCAGAACTCATCAGGGTGCGCATGAGCGGAACTCATGACGGCGCACATGAGCGAACCTCATGGCGAAACCCCATGAGCGAACCTCATGCCGCAGCCCCGAGCACACATGAGCAGGTCTCATGCCGAAGCACTCGATGAGCGAGCCTCATCCCGGTCGCGATGAGCGCCGCTCATCGGACGGCAGCGCATCGAGCGTCTCCGTGAGCCATTCCACCCAGAAGGCCTCCAACCCGATCCCGGCCCGCAACACGGCGTGCTGGAGCCGGTTCTCCCCGTCCGCCTTCTCCGCCGGGAAGTCCCGCCGCTCGATCTCCAGGTAGTCGGCCAGCTGCTCACGGTGAAGCTCCAGGTGGCGCTCCAGCTCGGCCGCCAGGCCGTCCGTGCCGACCACCGCGGCCGCCCGCAGCCGCAGCAGCAGCGGTTCCCGGACGGCCCGCGGCGCGTCACCGTCGGCCGTCCACCGGGCCAGTTCGGCGCGGCCCTCCGGCAGGACCTCGTACTCCTTCTTCTGCCCGCGCACCGGCCCGTCCGGCTGGAGGGCCCGGATGTGTCCGGAGGCCTCCAGCCGGCCCAGCTCGCGGTAGATCTGCTGGTGGGTGGCGGGCCAGAAGAAACCGATCGACTTGTCGAACCGCCTGGTCAGCTCCAGCCCCGAGGACGGCTTCTCCAGCAGGGCGGTGAGGATGGCGTGCGGCAGCGACATGGCGACGATCCTAGGGGTGTACGGCCACCGGGACCGCCGTCAGAGGGCGGCGGCCAGTTCGGTGCCCTGCTTGATGGCCCGCTTGGCGTCCAGTTCGGCGGCCACGTCGGCGCCGCCGATGAGGTGCACGGCCAGCCCGCGCTCGCGCAGCGCCTCGTACAGGTCGCGGCGCGGCTCCTGCCCGGTGCAGAGCACCACGGTGTCGACGGGCAGCAGTTGGCGCTCGCCGTCCACGGTGATGTGCAGGCCGGCGTCGTCGATGCGGTCGTACGTCACGCCGGGGACCATCACCACGCCGCGGTGCTTGAGTTCGGTGCGGTGGATCCACCCGGTGGTCTTGCCGAGCCCGGCGCCGACCTTGGTGGTCTTGCGCTGCAGCAGGTGGACGCTGCGCGGGGGCTTCGGGCGCTCGGGGGCGCGCAGGCCGCCGCGCTCGCGGTACTCCGGGTCGATGCCCCACCTGGCCTGGAACACCGGCGGGTTGAGGCTCGCCTGGTCGCCCTCGTCGGTGAGGAACTCGGCCACGTCGAAGCCGATGCCGCCCGCGCCGAGGATGGCGACCCGCTCGCCGACGGGCGCGCCGTCGCGCAGCACGTCGAGGTAGCCGAGCACGCTGGGGTGGTCGATTCCGGGGATGTCGGCGGGGGTTCGCGGGGTGACGCCGGTGGCGAGGACGATGTCGTCGTAGCCTTCCGCGGCCAGTTGCTCGGCGGTGGCGGTGGTCCCGAGGCGCAGCGTGACGCCCAACTCGGCGAGCCGGGTGCGGTAGTAGCGCAGCGTCTCGTCGAACTCCTCCTTGCCGGGGATGCGCCGGGCGATGTTCAGCTGCCCGCCGACGGCCTCGGCGGCGTCGTACAGCGTGACCTCGTGTCCGCACTCGGCGGCGGAGACGGCGAAGGCGAGGCCGGCCGGTCCGGCCCCGACGACGCCGAGGCGCTTGCGCACCTTGGTGGGGGCGAGGACGAGTTCGGTCTCGTGGCAGGCGCGCGGGTTGACCAGGCAGGAGGTGATCTGGAGGTTGAAGGTGTGGTCCAGGCAGGCCTGGTTGCAGCCGATGCAGGTGTTGATGGCGTCGGCGCGGTCGTCGCGCGCCTTGGCGACGAAGTCGGCGTCGGCGAGCAGCGGGCGGGCCATGGAGACCAGGTCGGCGTTCCCGTCGGCGAGCAACTGCTCGGCGATTTCGGGGGTGTTGATGCGGTTGGTGGTGACCAGCGGGATGCCGACCTTGCCCATGACGTTCTTGGTCACCCAGGCGAAGGCGCCGCGCGGGACCGAGGTGGCGATGGTGGGGATGCGGGCCTCGTGCCAGCCGATGCCGCTGTTGATGATGGTCGCGCCGGCGGCCTCGACGGCCTGGGCGAGCAGGACCACCTCGTCCAGGGTGGAGCCGCCGGGCACCAGGTCGAGCATGGAGAGGCGGTAGACGATGATGAAGTCCTCGCCGACCCGCTCGCGGACCCGCCGGACGATCTCCACCGGGAAGCGCATCCGCCGCTCGTAGGGGCCGCCCCACTCGTCCTCGCGGTGGTTGGTCGCGGCGACGATGAACTCGTTGAGCAGGTAGCCCTCGGAGCCCATGATCTCGACGCCGTCGTACCCGGCGCGGCGGGCGAGTTCGGCGCAGCGGGCGAAGTCCTCGATGGTCTGCTCGACCTGCTCGGCGGTGAGCTCGTTGGGCACGAAGGGGCTGATCGGGGCCTGGACGGCGCTGGGGGCGACCAGGTCCCGGTGGTAGGCGTAGCGGCCGAAGTGCAGGATCTGCAGGGCGATCTTCCCGCCGGCGGCGTGTACGGCGTCGGTGACCACGCGGTGCCGGTCGGCCTCCTCCTCGGTGGTCAGCATCGCGCCACCCTCCCAGGGGCGCCCGGCCTCGTTGGGGGCGATGCCGCCGGTGACGATCAGGCCGACGCCGCCGCGGGCGCGCTCGGCGTAGAAGGCGGCCATCCGCTCGTACCCGCCGGGGGCCTCCTCCAGGCCGACGTGCATCGAGCCCATGATCACGCGGTTGGGCAGGGTGGTGAAGCCGAGGTCGAGCGGGCTGAGCAGGTGCGGGTAGCGGCTGCTGCCGGGGTGGGCGCTCATCGACGTCTCCTGGGGCGCGGGCTGGGTGTCGTGGTTACCGCAGGGTAGGGGACGGGCGGAGCGGCATGCAACTAGTTGCATAAAGCCCGCGGAGCGCGACTCGGCCGAACCCGGCCCGCGCGCCACGGCGGCCGCGTATCGTCGTGTCCCGGACGTCGCACGCTCGAACGTCGCACGCTCGAACGTCGCACGCTCGGACATCACAGGCTCGGACATCACTGGCTTGGGAACACAGGCTCGGGAAGTCACAGGCCCGAGAGAGGGGGCGGCCGTGCGCGGTGGTTCGGTGGCCGTGGTCGGGGGCAGCATCGCCGGGAGCGCGTTCGCCGGGGCCGCCGCCCGGCTGGGCGCGGAACGGGTCGTGGTGCTGGAGCGCAGCCCCGGCCGGCTGGAGGACCGCGGCGTGGGGATCTGCACCCACAACGACCGCTTCGACGAACTGGTCCGTGCCGGGCACCTCGCCACGGACACCCGCCGCCACCGCCTGACCGTCCGCCGCTGGGTCACCCGGGGGCCGGCCGGCGAGGGCGACGGCCCCGACGGGCGTGGGCGGCTGCTCTGGGACCAGCCCTTCCCGTTCCACTCCCACCACTGGGCCGTGCTCTGGCAGGCGCTGCGCGAGCACACCCCCGAACAGGTCGAGTACCGGCTGGGCACCACCGTCACCGCGGTCGGCGGCGACGAGGAGGGCGCCTGGGTCGAGGAGGCCGACGGCGGCCGGCACCCGTACGACCTGGTGATCGGCGCGGACGGCTACCGCTCGGTGGTGCGCGACGCCGTCTGCCCGCAGGCCGCACCCGAGTTCGCCGGATACGTGTGCTGGCGCGGAAGTTACGACACCGCGCTACTGGCCCAACTGCCCGGCGGCGCCGGAGCCTGGCCGGAGGAGGAGTGCATCACCGTCTGTTACCGCGGCGGGCAGGTCGTGATCTACCGCATCCCCGGACTCGCTCCCGGCAGCACTCAGGTGAACTGGGTCTTCTACGCGCCCACCCCGGCCTGGCTGCGCCTGGACGGCCCGACCAGCATCCCGGCCGGCACCCTCACCGACGCACGGCTGGACGGGCTGCGGCAGCTCGCCGAACGGCACCTGCCACCGTACTGGGCCGGAGTGGTCACACTGACCCCGCGCGAACGGACCTTCCTGCAGCCGGTCTACGACCTGGCGACGCCGCACCGCACCGCCGGGCGACTGCTCATCGGCGGGGACGCGGCCACCGTCGTACGTCCGCACAACACCAGCGGTGCGGTGAAGGCTCTCCAGGACGCGCACGCCTTCGAGCAGGCGGGGCAGGCGGTGAACGCGGGGAATGCGGTGAACGCGGGGAATGCGGGCCGGGCAGCCGGCTCCTGGTCGGCGCTGCTGGCCGCCTACGACCGCGAACGCAGCGCGGCCGGGCGGGAGTTGGTGGACCTCGGGCGGAAGCTCGGCCGGGCCCAGGTCACCGATGCGCCGGACTGGTCCGCAATGGGCGAGTCGGCCATGGTCGCCTGGTGGCAGCACCAGGTCACCGGCAGCGGGGGGTTCGGCGGCCACGCGCTCGGCCGGACCGAGCCGTCCCCGTCCCCGTCCCCGTCTCCGCGACCATGACCATGGCCATGACCGCCGGAACCCCGCCGGAGCCCGGCGGGGCACCACCGGGATGCGGCCGAGCCCCGTGCGGGGCCCGGCCGGATCCGGTCGAATCCGTTGCGAGGATCAGACGTTGACGCCGTAGTCGGTGGCGATGCCGCGCAGGCCCGAGGCGTAACCCTGGCCGATGGCACGGAACTTCCACTCGGCGCCGTTGCGGTACAGCTCACCGAAGACCATCGCGGTCTCGGTCGAGGCGTCCTCGGACAGGTCGTAGCGCGCTATCTCCTGGCCGTTGGCCTGGTTGACGATCCGGATGAACGCGTTGCGGACCTGGCCGAAGTTCTGCAGCCGGGCGTCGGCGTCGTAGATCGACACCGGGAAGACGACCTTGGCCACGTCGGCCGGCACCCGCTCCAGGTCGACCTTGATCTGCTCGTCGTCGCCGTCGCCGCCACCGGTCAGGTTGTCGCCGCTGTGCTCGACCGAACCCTCGGGGCTGCGAAGGTTGTTGAAGAAGACGAAGTGCTGGTCCGAGACCACCTTGCCGAGCGCGTTGCAGAGCAGCGCACTGGCGTCCAGGTCGTAGTCGGCCCCGGTGGTGGTGCGCACGTCCCAGCCGAGACCCACGATCACGGCGCTCAGACCGGGCGCCTCCTTGCTCAGCGAGACGTTGCCGCCCTTGGCCAGCGAAACTCCCACAATGCCCTCCTCGATCTCTCCCTGCGGACGAATCTACAACACTGTAGAGATCACGAGAATCCGCCTGCAGGCGGGCTCCACCCAGGAATTCTCCCCGGTGTCGCCTCCGGGGATTCTCCGGGGCTTCTCCGGGGCTTTTCGGGGTTCCCGGCCGGAACCGCTCGCACCGATCCGTACGGCCGTACCCGGGCCGGCGCTGCAACCGACCTCGCGCCCGTCGCCCCGGCCGGGGCGCCCCGGCGGTGCGCCCGACCTAGACTGGCGTCGATCCCCCGAATCCCGGTCCCCCGGGTGCGGCGCCTCGCGGGAGGTTCCCATGCGCCAGCGGTACAGCTTCCACGTCGACCAGGGCGGGCACTCGGTGACTGTCAATGTCCGCTCCGGCTGGATCACCGAGACCGAACTGCTGGTGGACGGCAAGGAACTCGCCTTCCACCGCGTCCACGGGCACGGCGGCTACCCTCTGACGCTCGCCGCTCAGCTCGCCGAGGAACCGCCCCGGCCGCTCGCGGTCACCCTGGAGCGCACCGGCACGGCCGAGCACCCGCTCTCCTGCGTCCTGGAGCTGGCGGGCGCCGAGCACGCCATGCCGGAGCGAACGGCGCGCTGAGGCCCGGGCCCCACCCCACCCCATCCCACCCCGCCTCGGCCGTTTGCGAACGAATACTACGAAACCGTACTATCCGAAAACGTGACGTCCGAGAACGCAACCACCGCGACCTCCCCCGAGCAGTCCGCCCTGCTGGCCCTGCAGCGCGCGACGCACGCCACGCTGCAGCTGCTCGCCGCCGAACTGGTCGACCTCAACCTGACCGCCTCCGAGATCAACGCGCTCGCCAACCTCGCGGACGGGCGGGGCCGGACGGTCTCCGAGCTCGGCGCCGCCGTGGGCACCCGGCCGACCACCCTGACCGGCATCCTGGACCGGCTGGAGCGGCGCGGCCACATCACCCGCGGCACCCGCGCCGGGGACCGCCGCTCGGTACTGATCGAACTCACCCCCACCGGCCGGCTCGCGGCCGACACCATCCGGCGAACCGTGACCGACCTCGAACGCCGCGCGCTCGGCGACCTCTCGCCCGCCCAGGTGGACGGCTTCCACGCCGCACTCCGGGCCCTGACGAAGGCCTCCGCATGACCTCCCCGACACCCCCTTCCACCTCCCCCGATCCCGCCGACGCTCCGGCTCCCGCCGACACCCCGGACACCCCGGACGCCCCGGACGCCCAGGAGACCCAGGAGGCCCCGGATGCCTTCGGGCTGCTGCTGGGCGAGGCGATGACCGGCGCCGAGCGTTTCGGCCACCGCCAGCACGTCCGCCTCACCTGGCTCGCGGTCCGCCGGCACGGCGTGGACGCCGCCCTCGGCCTGATCACCGACGGGATCCGGCGCACCGCCGCCAAGGCCGGAGCGCCGCAGAAGTTCCACGTCACCATGACCCGCGCCTGGGTCGAACTGGTCGCCCACCACCTGGCCGCCCACCACGCCGACGCCGCACCGGACTTCGCGGAGATCGAAGAGATCGAAGAGATCGACGGGTTCAACGAGTTCGACGGATTCGCCGACCGCCACCCCGACCTGCTCGACAAGGAACTGCTCGCCCGCCACTACCGGCCCGCCACGCTCGCAAGCGAGCAGGCCCGGACGGCCTGGGTCGAGCCGGATCTGACGCCCTTCCCCTGGGCGGATCAGCTCTCCTGACACTCCGTCAGGATCTCCTCGACCGCCTTCCGGGCCCGCTCCGCATCCTCGGCGACCAGCCCGATCCGGGTGCGGCGGTCCAGCACGTCGGCGGCGTCCAGCGCACCCTCGTGGGTGAGGGCGTACGCGATCTCGGCGCGCGTCACGTCCAGGCCCTCGGCCACCGGCGTCAACTCCCCTGCGGCCAGCACCTCGTGGGCGGCGCCGCCGTGCCGGGCGAGCAGCGAGGAGGGCACCCTCTCGCCGGGCAGGGGGCGGCTGTCCCGGTGCCCCGGGGCGCCGACCAGCGGCAGTCGGGCCGTCCAGCACGTCCGGGCGGGCAGGCCGCGCAGCCGGACGGCGGCATCCACCGCGTCCTCTGCCATCCGGCGGTAGGTGGTGAGCTTGCCGCCGACCACGGTGACCACCCCGGACGGGGATTCCAGCACCGCGTGCTCGCGCGAGATGTCGGCCGTGCTGCCGCCGCCGGTGTCGATCAGCGGGCGCAGCCCGGCGTAGGCGCCGCGTACGTCCACCCTGGTCAGCGCGGTGGCGAGGGCGGTGTTGACGGTGTCGAGGAGGAAGGCCAGTTCGGCTTCGGTGGGCTGCGGCTCGTCCGGGATCGGGCCCGGGGCGTCCTCGTCGGTCAGGCCGATCGCGACCCGGCCGAGCTGCTGCGGCAGGGCGAAGACGAAGCGGCTGGTCGAGCCGGGCACCGGCACGGTGAGGGCGGCGGTCGGATTCCCCAACGCCCCGGCGTCCACCAGGACATGGGTGCCACGGCTGGGGCGCAGCGTGATCGAGGTGTCCACCTCGCCCGCCCAGACGCCCGTGGCATTGACCACCGCGCCCGCCCGTACGGTCAGTTCCTGCCCGGTCAGCGTGTCGACCAGCCGGGCGGAGGTGCCGGTGACGGACTCGGCGCGCACCCTGGTCAGCACGCTTGCGCCGTACTGCGCGGCGGTGCGGGCGAGGGCGACCACCAGCCGTGCGTCGTCCACGAGTTGACCGTCGTGCGCGACGAGTGCGCCGCGCAGGCCGGCGGTCCTCACGCCCGGCACCAGTCGCCGGGTGCGGGCGGCGTCGATCCGGCGCACCCGGGGCAGCAGCGTGCCGGGCGTGCCGGCGCTGACCCGCAGCGCGTCCCCGGCATGGAAGCCCGCGCGGATCAGCGTGCCCTGCCCGGGGCGCAGCAGGTCCGGGAGCAGCGGCACCAGTTGGGGCAGCGCGCGGATCAGGTGCGGGGCGGTGCGGGTCATCAGCACGCCGCGTTCGACCGCACTCTCCCGGGCCACCTTGATCCGGCCGGAGGCCAGGTAGCGCAGGCCGCCGTGCACCAGCTTGGAACTCCAGCGGCTGGTGCCGAAGGCCAGGTCGCGGGACTCGACGAGCACCGTGCGCAGGCCGCGCGAGGCGGCGTCCAGGGCCGCCCCGGCGCCGGTGACGCCGCCGCCGATGACCAGCAGGTCGACGTGCGGGTCGTCGCCGAGCGCCTGGAGTTCCAGTGTGCGGCGTGCGGCGTTGAGTCGGCTCGTTCCCGCGAAGGGACCGACGGCGGGCGTCGTCATGGTGCGAGGTATCCGTTCAGCGCTCTGGCCAGTTCGCGCCGCCAGGCCGCCTCGGGCAGCAGGGAGGCGACCATGCGGTGCGACTGGACGGTGGACTGGGCGATCAGCAGGACCATGGCGGCCAGTTCGAGCGGTTCCCCGGCGCGGATCGAGCCGTGCGCCTGGCCCTGTTCGATTCCGCTGCGCAGCGCCTCCAGCAGGCCGCGCTGGCTGGCGCCGAGCCGTTCGACCACGTACTCCAGCAGGAGGTCGGAGTCGTCGGAGCGGAGCAGCGCGCCGAGTACCGGGTGGTCGCGCAGCCGGACGGCGACCTCGACGACCCGCTCCACGAGGGTCGTTCGGTCCTCGACGTCCAGCGCGGTGCCCTCCAGCGTGGCCAGGATCTCCCGGGTGAGCAGCGCGCCGATCACCGCCCGGACGTCCGGCCAGCGCCGGTAGACGGTCGGCCGGCTGACCCCGGCGCGGCGCGCGATCTCGGCCAACTGGGTGCGGCGCACACCGAGATGGACGATCAGGTCGGCGGCGGCGTCCAGGATCGCGTCGTCGGTGCTGCGGGCCCCGGGCTTCGCGGGCCGCGCGGCTCCGACGCTGCCGGGCTGCTCGGCTGGGGTCGCCGACTCGGCGGCGTTACTACTTGACATGATGTGTGAAACTGTAACGCATGGCACCTGAGACGCAAGCGGGACCGGCCGGCGCGGCCCTTCCGCTCCCCCCGATGAAGTGGGACGCCTGGGGCGACCCGGCCCTCGCCAAGGAGCTGTCCGCCGACATCAAGGGACTGCTCGCCGCCGCCCTCGGCGTCACCGGCGACGCCTCCCCCGGGCCGAGCGCCGACGAGGTCGTCCTGCGCCCCTCCCGGCTCCCCGCCGCGGGCCTCAAGGCGCTCGCCGCCGCCGTCGGCGAGGCCCACGTCAGCACCGCCGACGCCGACCGCCTCCCGCGCGCCGGCGGCAAGTCCACCCCCGACCTGTTGCGCCGCCGCAGCCGCGAGCCGCAGGACGCGCCCGACGCGGTCGTGCTGCCCGGCAACGAGCAGGAGGTCGCCGCCGTCCTCGCCGTGTGCGCCGAACACCGCATCGCCGTCGTCCCGTTCGGCGGCGGCACCAGCGTCGTCGGCGGCCTCGACCCCGAGCGCGGCGGGCTCGAAGCCGTCGTCTCGCTCGACCTGCGCCGCCTCGACGGGCTGCTCGACCTGGACGAGACCTCCGGCGAGGCCGTCCTCGGAGCCGGCCTCACCGGCCCGGCCGCCGAGGAACTGCTCGCCGAACGCGGCTGGGAACTCGGCCACTACCCGCAGAGCTTCCGCTACGCCACCATCGGCGGCTTCGCGGCCACCCGCTCCTCCGGCCAGGACTCCGCCGGGTACGGGCGCTTCGACGAGATGGTGCGCGGCCTGCGAGTCGTCACCCCCGTCGGGGTACTCGACCTCGGCCGTGCCCCCGCCTCCGCCGCCGGCCCCGACCTGCGCCAGCTCTTCCTCGGCTCCGAGGGCACCCTCGGCGTGATCACCGCCGTCCGGCTGCGCGTTCACCCGCTGCCCGCCGTCAAGGTGTACGAGGCGTGGAGCTTCCCCGACTTCGCCACCGGGACGGCGGCGCTGCGCGCCGTCGAGCAGCAGGGCACCGGCCCGACCGTGATCCGGCTCTCCGACGAGGCCGAGACCATGGTCAACCTCGCCATGACCGAGCAGATCGGCGGCGCCCCGGCGGTCAGCGGCTGCCTGGCCGTCACCGTCTTCGAGGGCAGCGCCGACCAGGCCGCCGCCCGGCACCGCGCCACCCGTGAAGCCCTGCTCGCCGCCGGCGCCACCTCGCTCGGCGAGGGCCCCGCCCGGGCCTGGGAACACGGCCGGTTCAACGCCCCCTACCTGCGCGACTCGCTGCTCAACGCCGGTGCGCTGTGCGAGACCCTGGAGACGGCGGCGAGCTGGAGCCGGCTGCCCGCTTTGCGGGCCGCCGTCACCGAGGCGCTCACCGCCGCCCTGCCCGGTGCGCTCGTGCTCTGCCACATCTCGCACGTCTACCCGACCGGCGCCTCGCTCTACTTCACCGTCGTCGCCGCGCTCGGCGAGGACCCGCTCACCCGCTGGGACGCGGCCAAGCGCGCCGCAGGGGACGCCATCCTCGGCGCGGGCGGCACCATCACCCACCACCACGCCGTCGGCGCCGACCACCGCCCCTGGATGACCGACGAGGTCGGCGACCTCGGCGTCCGCATCCTGCGTGCCGTCAAGGCCGAGCTCGACCCTGCGGGCATCCTCAACCCCGGCAAGCTGATCCCATGAGCGAAGCTCATGGGGCGAACGGCCCGACCGGTCCGACCGGCCCTTCTGGGCCGGCTGGCCCTTCTGGCCCGACCGGCCGGAGAAGCGTCCGCCGGGTCGCCGTCCTCAGCAACCCGGCGGCGGGCGCCGGTCACGCCGGCCCCGCCGCCGGGCGGGCCGTCGCCCGCCTGCGCTCCCTCGGAATCGAGGCCGAACCGCACGCCGGACGCTCCGCCGAGGACGCCGTCCGTCTCGCCCGCGAAGCGGCCGCGGACGGCGTCGACGCGGTGGCCGTGGTCGGCGGCGACGGCATGATCAACCTCGCCCTGCAGGCCCTCGCCGGCACCCCCGTCCCGCTCGGCGTGATACCGGCCGGCACCGGCAACGACCACGCCCGCGCGTACGGCCTCCCGCTCGGCGACCCCGAGGCCGCCGCCGACGTCATCGCCGCCGGACGGGTACGGGCCGTCGACCTCGGCCGGGTCACCGGCCCCGACGGCACCGTCCGCCGGTACGGATCCATCCTCGCCACCGGCTTCGACTCCCTGGTCAGCGACCGCACCAACCGCCTGCGCTGGCCGCGCGGCCGGATGCGCTACAACCTCGCCATCCTCATCGAGTTCGCCAACCTGCGCCCCCTGCCGTTCCGGATCACCCTCGCCGACGGCACCGTCATCGAACGCGACCTCACCCTCGCCGCCGTCGGCAACACCAGCAGCTACGGCGGCGGCATGCTCATGTGCCCCGACGCCCTCCCGGACGACGGCCTGCTCGACGTCACCCTCGTCGACGCCATGCCCCGGCTGCGCATCGCCCGCTTCTTCCCCACCCTCCTCAAGGGCACCCACACCACCCGCCCCGAGGTCACCACGCTGCGCACCCAGTCCCTGCGCATCGAGTCCCCGGGCATCACCGCCTACGCCGACGGCGAGTTCATCACCCGGCTGCCGGTGGAGGTGGCAGTGGAGAGAGCAGCCCTGCACCTCCTGGTGCCCTGACACACCGGTGCCGCGGCCCGGCCGCTCCCGCCCGCGGCACCGGTCACCGCGTCCACGATCCACGCGGCCACCGTGCTCACGGCACTCATCGCCACCACCACCCGATGAGCGCCACGCATCCCCGCCGACAGGAGTCGGTCGGGATCACCGGCAGCACGCCGTCGCTCGTCCCATGCCCTCCTGGCCGGTGCCCGCCTGGCCGGCAGTCCGTGGTGGGTCGGCTGCTGCCCGGACCAGGTAGGCGGCCTCGACCTGCCGGGCTCGGCGGAGCTCCCGCACGCTACTGCGCGGCACCTGCCCCCGCTGCAGAACGCCGCTCACCCGCCCAGCCGGCGGCGCCAGAGCAGCGGACGTATCTCGATCGCGTGCGAGGCGTCGCCGTCCCAGACCGCGGGCAGGCCGACGGCAGCGAGGGCGGCGACCACCTCGTGGCCGATGGCGGTGGTGGTCGACGGGGAGCCGTCGAAGCCACCGTAGAGGAGGGAGAGGCCCCGGCCCGCGGCCGCGGATTCGGTGCACTGGGAATGGAAGTAGACGAAGCCGCGGGCGTCCGCGGCGCCGGCGGCGCCGATCTCGGCCTCACCGCAGGAGCGGCAGCAGGTGAAGTCCTCCCGGGCCGTGATGCCGCCCGCCTCCAGGGCGGCGAAGGCGCGGGCCAGGCGCTCCGGGTCGGTCTCGCCGATCCAGCCGGTCTGCTCGCCGACGCGCTCCAGCCAGAGCCGGTCGGCGAGTTGCTCCGCCTGGGCGCGCGAGACCGGCCGGCGGCCGTCCGAAACCAGGAACTCCTCGGCCTCCTCCGCGAGCCGGGCCCGGTCGGTGTAGCCACAGGCCAGGCTCAGCCGCAGCCGGTCCTCCAGCTCCCGCCGCGCGCCCGCCGCCAGCTCCAGCGGCGGTACGGGCTCCGGGGCCGGGCCCATGTCGAGCGACGCCCAGCCCAGACCGTCACCCCAGCCCGCGGCACCTCGCGCCCACGCCGTCATCACCTGAGCCACCTGCCCCGGTCCGTCCAGCCGCACCTCGAAGTGCCGCTCGGCGGAGCCGTCGCGGTGCTCCAGCGTGTAGTCCCCGCCGGCGGCGTGCCACACCTGGATGTACACGTCCGGCAAGTCCGGTATCCGCTCCACGACGAGGAAGCGGTCGTCCTCCGCACCGATGCGCCGGACCAGCCCCGCCAACTCGTCCGCACTCGGCCGGAAGCACCGCTGTCCGTCGTTCGTCTGCACCGTGATCGCCAGCATGGGGCCACCCTTGCACCCACCACTGACAATCACCCCGGCCGATCCGGCAGTTCGGTTCCGGTGCGGCTCGGGCCGCGCGTCCGGCACCGACGGGCTGCCCTACGACAGGTGATCCTCCCGCCGCACCCGGAAGACCACGTTGTGGCGCAGCGGCCCCTCGGGGGCGGCGGGGTCGTCGAAGTCCTCGGCGGGGTCGTGGGTCATGCCGAGGCGGCGCATCACCGACTGGGAGCGCAGGTTGGCGGCCGTGGTGATGGCCAGGATCTCGGGGAGGCCGAGGGTGTCGAAGCCGTGCGCGAGGACGGCGCGGGCCGCCTCCGTGGCGTAGCCGTGGCCCCAGGCGGAGCGGGCCAGCCGCCAGCCGATCTCGACCCCGTCCACCGGGTCCGTCTCCTCGATGTCGTCCAGGCCCACGAAGCCGATGAACTCGCCGCTCTCCCGCACCTCGACGGCCAGCCAGCCGTACCCGCGCTGCTCTGTCGCCGCCTCGAAGCGCGCCACCGAGGCGTCGCTCCGTTCGCGGGTGAGCAGGTCGCCGAGGTGCTCGCGGACCTCCGGGTCGGCGTTCATCGCGGCCCACGGGGCGAGATCGGACTCCCGCCAGCGGCGGATCAGAAGGCGTTCGGTGCGCAGTTCGTTCACGCAGCCAAGCCAACGTCACACCGGCCGGCCGGGGCAAGTGGAATAACCCGGTTCCTGGGGGAGGCCGCCGGCCCATGAGCGACGCTCATGTCGGCGCCCATGAGCAACGCTCATCGTTCGCGGTCATGAGCGACGCTCATCGTTCGCGGTCATGAGCGACGCTCATCGTTCGCGGTCATGAGCGACGCTCATGGGCCACCCTCTTGAGCCTCGCTCATGCCGTTACCAGCACCGTCCGCGCCGTCTGCCGCCGACCACCGGACCACGGACGGCAACCAGCGGACGGAGGGCCGCGGACCGATCAGCTCCCGCTACTCGACCACGCTGAGCACGATCTTGCCCTGGATGTGCCCCTGCGCTGCCCTGCGGTGGGCGGCCGCGGCCTCGCGCAGCGGGTACACACTGTCCAGCGCCACCCGGATCCGGCCGTCCGCCAGCAGGGCGGCCAGTTCGGCGAGGTCGGCGCCGCTGGAGCGGACCTGCCAGCGGCCCTGCTGGAGTTCCACCCCGAGCTCGGCCGCCCGCTCGGGCCGGTAGTCGCCGAGGAAGCAGGAGACCAGCCGGCCGCCGCGCCGCAGGGCGGGCAGCAGGCGGTGGGCTTCGGGGCCGCCGACGGTGTCGACCAGCAGGTCGGCGCCCTCGACGACCTCGGCGACCGGGGTGCGGGTGTAGTCCACGAAGCGGTCGGCGCCGAGGCCGCGCAGGAACTCCTCGTGGCGTCCCGAGGCGACCGCGATCAGTTCCTCCGCCCCGGCCAGGCGCAGGAGCTGGAGCGCGAAGTGCCCGACCCCGCCGGCCGCGCCGACGACCACGGCCGGCCCGCCCCCGTCGTAACCGAGGCGCTTGTGCAGGAACTGGAACGCGGTGAGCCCGGCCATCGGGACGGCGGCGGCCTCGACGTGCCCGAGCGCGGCCGGCTTGCGGGCCAGGTCGGCGACCGGCACGACGGCGTACTCGGCGTAACCGACCGGGCGGCCCGGGAAGTTGGCGAGCGCGAAGACCTCGTCACCGACGCTCCACCCGGTGTCCGGGCCGCCGACCTTCGCGACCACCCCGGAGACGTCGGTGCCGAGGATCAGCGGCGGTCGCCAGTCGGGCCGCACCTCGGGCGGGAAGTCGACGAAGCCGCGCCGCGCGTACCAGTCGAGCGGGTTGAGGCCGACGGCGTGGACCCGGACCAGCACCTCGCCGGGCCCCGGCTCCGGCCGCGGCGCCTCCTCGTACACCAGCACCTCGGGCCCGCCGAAGGCGTGCAGCCGGACGGCGTTCATCGTCGCTTCCGTACCCATGCTTCTCCCCAACGCAGGTCGGACTGCCCGGCTAGAATCCGGAGCAGTGCTCCGGAAGAGATTAACCGGAGCACTGCTCCGATTGTCAACCGCGAGGAACCCCATGCCCCTTGAGCCGAGCACTCCCGCCGATCCCCGCACCCCCCGCGCCGATGCCCAGCGCAACCGCGACCGCATCCTGGCCGAGGCGGCCGCCCTGGTCGCCGAGCAGGGCACCCAGGCCTCACTGCGGGACGTCGCCCGCCGCGCCGGGGTCGGCCTCGGCACGCTCTACCGGCACTTCCCCACCCGGGAGGACCTGCTGGAGGCCCTGCTCGGCCGCCGCTTCGACCACCTCGCCGCCCGCGCCGACACCCTCGCCGCCACCGAGCCGGCCGAACGCGCCCTGACCGACTGGCTCTACGAGTTCACCCTCGATGCCGGCGCCTACCAGGGCCTGCCCGCCACCTTGATGGCCACCCTCGAAGACCCGGAGTCCGCCCTGTACGCGGGCTGCCTGCGGATGCGCCAGGCCGGCGGACGCCTGCTCGCCGCCGCCCAGCGGGACGGCCTGATCCGCCCGGACGTCACCCCTCTCGACGTCTTCGCCCTCGCCAACGCGCTGAGCTGGATCACCGACCAGGCGCCCACCCTCACCGAGCGGCGCGACCATCTCTTCCGGCTGGTGCTGGACGGCTTCCGGCCCCGCCCCTGACCCGGCGCTCCTCCGCTCGCCGCCAGGCCGTCCCACCCCGCCCGTTCCTGCTCACCGTTCCCACCGAGCCATTCCCCGGCTCCCGCCGGCAGGCGATCGAAGGGCTGTGGGCCGAGGACGGCGTGCACCTGCTCCGGTCGGGCCACCGCCGACTACCAGTTCCCCGGGCTCTGACCGGCAGCTCGCCGCAGCGCCCGCGCGGTCGCCGCATCCGCCGGAAGGAAGGCCTCCAGCTTCAGCTCGGCGAGCGTGACGTCCACCGCGGTGGCGAAGGAAGTGACAGTCGTCATCAAGCGCAGCTCACCGAGCGAGCTGCGCAGCTCCAGCGGGACGGCGAATCCCAAGTGCTGCTCCGTCACCTCGACTTCTGGCACGTACGAGGACAACTCCTCGTGCAGTTCGCCGAGATGGCGGGTGCGTTCGACGATGTGCCGGGCCCAGGCGGCGAAGTTGAGGATGCGCGGGGCCAGGCCGTCCGGGTGCAGCGCCAGCCGGTAGGCGTTGGTCCCGGGGCCGACGAGGCGCGGGTCGACACCTTCGGTGATCACCGCAAGGGCCGTGTTGGCGGCCACCACGTCGCCCCGGCGGTCCACCACCAGTGCCGGGTAGGGGTGGTGGCCGGCCAGCAGGTGGTCGATCGCCTCCCGCACCGGTGCCAGCTCCGGCCCGTCCAGCGGCGTCTCCGGGTAGGCGGGTGCGTAACCGGCGGCCAGCAGAAGCTCGTTGCGTTCCCGCAGCGGCAGGCCCAGCGACTCGGCGAGCCGGACGACCATTCCTCGGCCCGGTGCGGAGCGGCCGGACTCGATGAAGCTCACGTGCCGCTGCGTCGTGCCCGCACGGAGGGCGAGGTCGAGTTGGCTGAGCCGGCGGCTGGAACGGCGCTCACGCAGCGCTCGGGGGAAGTCCACGCCACCAGCCAACACCGGGCGGGCCGCAGTGCGCCATTCCCCCGGGGGAATTGAGCCCATGCATCCCGGCGACCAGCATCGACGCCATGGACATCGGTGTTTACCTTCCCACCGGCCAGGCCCAGTGGGCGGCAGCAGGCCCCCGCAGCCTGATCGAATTCGCCCGCCGGGCCGAGCAGTCGGGCTTCTGTTCCCTCTTCGTCAACGACTCCCTGCTCACCCCGAGGATCGAACCGCTCACCATGCTGGCTGCCGTCGCCCCGGTGACCGAGCGCATCCGGCTGGGCACCGGCG
The DNA here is from genome assembly GCF_900199205.1 of Streptomyces sp. 1331.2. Classification (NCBI taxonomy): domain Bacteria; kingdom Bacillati; phylum Actinomycetota; class Actinomycetes; order Kitasatosporales; family Streptomycetaceae; genus Streptomyces; species Streptomyces sp. 1331.2. The sequence goes on from NZ_OBMJ01000001.1 coordinate 1,528,785, forward strand.
CCCTGTTGCCGGTCCTGCGCCGCCCGGTGCAGACCGCGCAGACGCTGGCCTCGGTGGACCAGCTCTCGGGCGGGCGGCTGACGGTCGCAGTCGGCGCCGGCTTCCCGGGACGCTTCGGCCGGCCGCTGCACGAACTCTCCCAGGTCCCGTGGGAGCGCCGCTTCGCCCGGCTTGACGAAACGGTCGCCCTGTGGCGGGCTCTCTGGGCCGGGGCGACGGAGTTCCGCGGAGCGTTCCACTCCTTCACCGAACTCCCGCCCGCGACCAGGCCGTTCCGCACCGAAGGCCCACCGGTCTGGCTCGGCGGCGCGACCCCGGCGGCCCTCGCCCGCACCGGCCGCCACTACGACGGCTGGATGCCCTACCCGCCCGACCCCGCCGACTACACCACCGGGCTCGCCGCCGTGCGCGCAGCGGCACGGCAGGCCAGCCGTGCGCCTGAGTCCGTCACCCCGGCCCTGTTCGTCAACGTCCGGATCGACCGCAGCGCCCGGTCCGCCCGCCGCGTCATGGACGCCTACACCCGCGCCAACTACGGTCTGCCGCTTGCCGAGACGGAGCGGATCCAGGCCTTCGCGCTCGGCACACCGCAGGAGGTCGCCGCCACGCTCGCCCGCTACACGGCCGCCGGTGCCCACCACCTCGTCGCCCGCCTCGGCGCGCTCGAACCGCCGGACCAGCTGGAGCAGTTGGACCGCCTCGCCGCCGTCACGAACCTCGGCTCGACCTGACCGCCCCGGCCCCGGCCCGCCCGTTTCCCGGCGCCCGGTCCGGCTCCCGGCCCCACCTCACACACCACCGCCTCACACACCGCGGGTCGCCGGCACCCGGCCGGCCGCGATCGCCGCCACCAGCTCCGCGTGGTCCGCCACCGTCCGGTCCGCGTACCGCACCGCGAAGTCCGCGATCGCCTCGGCGAAGGTGTCCGCGCCGCCGAGGTAGCCCGCGATGGCGAGGCGGTCACCGGTGCGGGCGTGGGCCCGGGCGAGGGTGCGGCCGCACAGGTCGGCGTAGGCGCGCAGGCCGGCAGGTTTCAGGTCGCCGATCTCCACCGAGCCCTTCATGTCCCGCAGTTGGCGTCCGTAGAAGTGGCGCCCGGTCGGGCCGGTGGTCCAGCCGAGGAAGATGTCGCTGGCGGCCTGCATCAGGTGCTGGCCGGTGACGACCCGGCGGCCGCCGTGGTGGGGGGCGACCTCGGCGTCCACCCGGGCGGCCGGCAGGTGATCCTCCAGTACCGACCGTCCGGCCTCCTTGAGCTGCAGGAACAGCGGGTCGCCGGGATCACGGCCCTCCAGCAGGACGATGTAGCAGCGGGTGCCGACGCTGCCGACGCCGACCACCTTGGTCGCGGCGTCCACGAACCGGTAGCGGTCGAGCAGCACCCGGCGGTCCTCGGCCAGGGTGGCCCGGTAGTCGCTGAACACCTTGCCGATGCCGCCCAGTTCGGACCGCTTCAACGGCTCGACGAGCGGCGGCGCACTGATGATTCGCCGCTGCCCGTCCCGTTCCTCGGTGAGTTTGTCGAAGGCCTGCAGGCTGGTGCGGCGCCGGGCGTGCGCGAGGTTGGTCTCGGCGCGCTTGCGCCGGCGGGGTTTGCGCAGCATCGGCAGCAGGTCCGCGGTGTCCACCCGGGTGTACCAGACGTCGAGTTCGCCCATGCCCGCCAGTCGGCGCATCGCGACGGCGTACCCCTCGGCGGCCGCCCGGGCGGCGCGGCGCACGCGCTGCTCGTCCTGGCCGTTGTCGCGGGCGGCGACGGCGACGCTGGCGGCGAGGCGCTTGACGTCCCACTCGAAGGGGCCGGGGAAGGTCTCGTCGAAGTCGTTGACGTCGAAGAGCAGGGCGCGTTCCGGGGAGGCGTACACGCCGAAGTTCACCAGGTGCGCGTCGCCGCAGAGTTGGACGGTGAGGCCGGTGCCGGGGACGGCGCCGAGGTCGGCGGCCATCACCGCGGCGGCGCCGCGCAGGTAGGCGAACGGGCTGTCGGCCATCCGTCCGTAGCGGATCGGCAGCAGCCGGGCCACCCGGTCCTCGGCCTGCCGTTGCAGCACGCCGATCGGGTCGGGCCGGTCGGCGGCGGGGATCCACCGGCCGTGGGCGGAGCGGGACACGCGGTCCCGGGCGGCTCGGCCGCGCCGGCGGCGTTCGGCGGGGGTGGTCATGCGGCAGCTCCGTCCCTCGGGCACCCCTCCCCGCGCCGCCAGGAGGCGACGGGTACCCTCCCCGCGACGCTAGGACACGAGTGCCGGAGGGCGCAGCGCACGCCCTCCGGCACTCGGCCGTTCGGACGAACCGCCCGGGGTCACCGCACGGTGAAGTCCGCCATCATCGCCATGTCCTCGTGCTCCAGGTTGTGGCAGTGCAGCATGTACGTCCCCGCGTAGTCGGTGAAACGCACCAGCACCTCCACCGCCTCGGCCGGGCGCAGGTCCACGGTGTCCTTCCAGCCCGCGTCGAACGGTCCCGGGTCGCCCCCGTTGCGGCCGATGACCTGGAAATGGTCCAGGTGGACGTGCACGGGGTGGTGCAGGTCGGACGAGAAGCGCCAGCGTTCGACCGTCCCGAGGGCGGGTGCCGCGATGCTGCGGCCGGGCTGGTACGGGTCGCCGTTGACCGTCCAGCCGTCGCCGCGGCTGCGGCGGAAGGCGAAGTCGCGGGTGGTGACGGCGGCGGCGGGGTCCAAGGCCTCGACGGCGACGAGCTTGTCGGGCACCATCGCGTCGTCCTTCACCGGCTTCGAGGAGACGTCGAAGCGCATCACCTCCGCCGTCCGGTCGCTGCCGAGGCGGTTGACCAGGCGCACCTGGGTGCCGGGCTCGTAGCGGGAGAAGTCGACCACGACGTCGAAGCGTTCGGCGGGGGCGATCTGGATGCCGTCGTGGGCGACCGGGGCGGCGAGCAGGCCGCCGTCGGAGCCGATCTGGACCAGGGCGCCGCCGCCGGCGGGCTGCGGGTCGAGTTCGAGCCGGTAAGGGCGGGCGTTGGAGGCGTTGAGCAGGCGCAGCCGGTAGCGGGCGCGGTCGACGTCCAGCCGGGGCCAGGGCGCTCCGTTGACCAGGAGGACGTCGCCGAGCACGCCGTTGGCGTAGGGGCCGGTGACGCCGGGGTCGGCGAGCGACGGGTCGACGGCGGGGTACCGGAAGGAGCCGTCGGCGGCGAAGGAGCGGTCGGCGATCATCAGCGGCAGGTCGCGCTCGCCGCGCGGCAGGGGCAAGGCGTCCTCCGCGTCGTCGTGGACGAGGTGGAAGCCGGCCAGGCCGCGCCAGACGCCGGGGCCGGTGAAGCCCATCCGGTGGTCGTGGTACCAGAGGGTGGCGGCGCGCTGCTTGCCCGGATAGGTGTAGCTGCGCTCGCCGACGACGTTGCGGCCCGCCGCGGCGCGCATCCCCGGCATCCCATGCATCTCGTGCGTACCGGGTGTTCCGTGCGTACCAGTCGCGCCGGGCGTGCCTGGCATGCCGCTCATGCCTGCCGTGCCGGCCGTCCGCTGGTCGGCGTCCGTCGCCGATCCCACCGGCAGCAGCAGGTCGACCGGGTAGCCGTCGCTGTCCGCCGGGGTGTGCCCGCCGTGCAGATGGGTCACGGACGGCACCGGCAGCTCGTTGCGGTGCTTGACCACGGCCGTCCGCCCGGCACGGGTGACCACGGTCGGCCCGGGGAAGCTGCCGCCGTACGTCCACGCCTGGGTCTTCACCCCGGGCAGGATCTCCAGCTCGGCGACCTGCTGGGTGATCTCGTAGTAGTCGGTGGTCCCGTCGGTCCGCACGGGCTGCAGCACGGGTGGCACCGGCAGCGGGATCCGGAAGGCCTCGGGCAGGTCGAGTTCGCTGGTCAGCAGCCGACCGGGTTGGCCCGCGGCGAACAGCCGGGCCGCCGAGGGGGCGGCGACGGCGGCCAGCGCGCCCGCGCCGAGCGCGGAGACGCCGATGCCCAGGAACCGGCGTCGGTTCACTTGGACACCTCCAGCGGCGCGCCGGGGCGCGGGAGGCGCCCGCTGCCGTCCGGACCCGCCTCGTACTGCTCCGAGCGGGCGGGCAGCGGCAGGCGCCAGGCGCCGACCAGGCCGAACAGGAGGCCGCTGACCAGGAGCACGCCGAGGGTGACGTGCACGCCGAGCGACCGGGCGTAGCCGGCGGCGATCTGGCCGATGACCGCGGCGGTGAGCAGCCCGGTGGTCCACAGCGGCCAGAGCGGCCCCCGGCCGGGCCACCGGACCACGACGGCCGCCGCCAGCTGGACCACCACGACGGTGGCCAGCAGCATCGCGGTGTCCTCGTGGTCCTTCAGGGAGTCGTAGGTGCCGTTGAGGAAGCTGCCGGCGAGCATGACCTGGAGCAGGGCCAGCACGGCCAGCGCGGTGGCGGTGGTCCGCAGCAGGATCAGCGGCCAGCGGGGCGCGGGGGCGGCAGGGGGGCTGCTCATGTCGGGCCTACTCTCTGCTTCGGGCGGGCGGGTCGGGGGCGGAACGGGGGCGGAGCGGGCGAGAGCGTAGCTGATCGGACATCACGATCAGCTCAGATCAAGGCATTTGGACCATGCGGTTAACCCATTGAGGCGACCCCATGAGTTCCTCTCACCGGGCCGCCCCATGACCTCCTCTCATCAGCCTTCTCTCATCGGTCTTCTCTCATCAGCCTTCTCTCATCGCCCCCCGCTACTGCCGGGCCGCTCCCAGTGCCACCGGTCGGGTCCGCAGCAGCGCGCGGACGGGCAGTCCGGTGGAGCCGACGCAGAGCAGCACGGCTCCGGCGGCCAGCGGCAGGGCGAGCGTCGGCGGAACGTACGGCGAGGCGTTGGCGACGCCCCGGGCGACCGGCACCAGGGTGATCCAGGCGATCACCGCGCCCAGCGCCAGCCCGGTCGCGGCCACCAGCAGCGCCTCCCAGCGCATCATGCCGCGCACCTGGCGCCGGGTGGTGCCGGCCAGTCTCAGCAGTGCGACCTCGCGGCGGCGGTCCAGCACCGTCATCACCAGAGTGTTGGCGGCGCTGACGGCGGCGAACCCGCCGAGCACACCGGCCATCACCGAATTGGCCCAGCCGCTGAGCTCCATGGCCTTGTCGGACTGGGCGGCGAACCCGGCCCGGTCGGTCACGTTCGCCCCGCCCAGCGCGCCCAGCCCGGCGGCCACCGCCGCCCGGTCGGCGCCCGGCGTGTCGGCGACCAGCACCTGGCTGTCGTACCCGGTGGTGACGTGCCCGGTCACGGCGGCCCGGGGCAGCAGCGCCTGGCCGACGCCGAGCCCGCGGCCGTACACGGCGACCACGATGGGCCGGACGGCGGTGCCGTCGCCGAGCCGCAGCGCGACCCGCTCGCCGACCTTCGCGTCCAGGGTGTCGGCCAGTCCGGTGCTGAGCGCGATGGTGTCGGGGGCGCGGCCGAGGTCCGCGAGGGCTCCGTCGCGTACGTCCAGGTCGAGTACCGCGGGCAGCCGGGCCGGGTCCCCGTCGATGCCGAGGGCGGGGGCGGAGCCCAGTTCGCCGCCGCTGCGGTAGACGAGGCCGGTGCGCAGCACGCCGATGGCGGTGTCCACGCCGGGCACCTTCGCGGCTCGTTCGGCAGTGCCGGCGGGCAGGCCGGGGCCGGTGGCGCCGATCACGTGGTCGGCGGTGACAGCGGCCCGGACGTTCTCGCCGGCGGTGTGGCGCAGGGTGCTCTGGAGGATCAGCAGGGTGCCGCAGAAGGCGGTGACCAGGACGATCGGGGTGATCGCGGAGGCCAGACGGCGGGCGTTGGCGCGGGTGTTGTCGGCGGCGAGCGAGCCGGGCGCGCCGGCGGCCCGGAGGGGTGCGCCGAGCACGGCGGTGGCGATCCGTGCCACCCAGGGGCCGAGCAGAGCAACGGCCAGCATGAGGCACATGACCACGCCGAGGGCGGTCTGCGCGGCCTTGTCGCCGTCGAGGGCGGCGGCGACACCGGCGATCGCGATGCCGCCACCGGCGAAGACGAGCCCGAGGACGGTGCGTACCTTGCCCGGCCGGGGCGCCTCGACGGCGGCTTCGCCGAGCGCCTGGCCGGCGCGCAGCTTGGACGGCCGGCGGGAGGCGAGGAAGCCGGCGGTCAGCGCGGCGAGGGTGCAGGTGAGGACGGCGGCGAGCGGCGGCAGCGGGCCGATGTCGAGGTGGATGCCCGCGGGGACGGCGCCGCGCGCGACCAGCTGGTCGAACCACCAGCGGGCGAGGGCGAGTCCGGGCAGGATGCCGAGTGCCGCGGCGACGGGTGCGACCAGCATCGCCTCGGCGGCGATGGTGCGCCGGATCTGGCGCGGGGTGGCGCCGACGGCACGCAGCAGGGCGAACTCGCGGGCGCGCTGGCCGGTGGCGAGGGCGACGGTGCTCATCACCACGAAGATCGCGGTCATCACGGCGTAGCCGCCGAAGCTGCCGCCGATGCCCATCAGCGTGGTCCGCGCCTCGCCGAGGGCGGGGTGTTCGACGGTGCCGCGGCCGTCGCCGGTGAAGGTCCTGGCGTCGCCGCCGACAGCTTGGCGGACCTGCGCGGCGAGCGCGGTGGTGGTCACGCCCGCGCGGGGTTGGACGGCGATGGCGTCGATCCGGCCGGGGTGGCCGGAGAGGCGGTCGGCGGTGGCGTCGGCGAACCAGGCGGTCGGGCCGGCCGGCTGGGCGGCGGCGAGGCCGGAGATCCGGTAGCTCGCAGTGCCGCCGGGCGCGGTGAGCGTGAGGTTCGCGCCGGGCGCGAGGCGGGCGGTGCGCGCGGTGTCGGCGTCAAGCACCACCTCGTTCGCGCCGGGTGCGCGGCCCTCGACCAGGTGATCGCCCGGTCCGGCGATGCCGAGTGCGGCGTAGCCCCGGCCGGTCAGCGCCGGGGCCGAGGCGGAGGCGGGCAATGGGAAGGCGGTGTCCGGCCGGGCGGCGGCGACCCCCGGCAGGGCGCTCAGCCGGCCGACCAGGGCGGCGTCCGTCCGGGCCCGCTCCGGGGTGGCCTGCTCCCGGGTCTCGGTGTCCTCGCCGACCTTCGTCTCGATCTTCACCGCCTGCTCGGCCGCGACCACGACGGGGGCGGAGGCGTAGCGGTCGGGCTTGAGGCCCGCGGTGAGACCGGTCTGCAGCAGCACTCCGCAGGCCACCACGACGGCCGCGCCGAGCAGCAGGGCGACCAGGGTGCCCGCGAAGGAGGCGGGCCGGAAGCGCACCGAGGCGCGCGCGAGTCCGTTCGTCATGCCGCGGCCCCCACCGGGCGGGCGGTGAGCGCGACCATCCGGTCCGCGACGGCCTGCGGGCCGGGGTGCGGCAGGTCGTCCACGATCGCGCCGCCGGCCAGGAACAGCACCCGGTCGGCGAAGGAGGCGGCCACCGGGTCGTGGGTCACCATCACGACGGTCGCGCCCAGGGAGTCCACGGCCTGCCGCAGCAGGCCCAGCACCTCGTGCGCGGTACTGGTGTCCAGGGCGCCGGTCGGCTCGTCGGCGAACACCACGTCCGGGCGGGTGATCAGCGCGCGGGCGATCGCGACGCGCTGCTGCTGTCCGCCGGAGAGCTGGCCGGGCCGCCGCCGGGCGTGCCGGTCGAGGCCGACCCGCTCCAGCAGGTCCCGGGCCCGGGCGCGGTCCTGGCGCTCGCCGGCGAGCCGCTGCGGGAGCAGCACGTTCTGTTCGACGCTCAGCGAGGGCAGCAGGTTGAAGGACTGGAAGACGAAGCCGATGCGGCTGCGGCGCAGCTTGGTGAGGCGGTTCTCGTTCAGCGCGGTGATCTCCTCGCCGCCGAGCCGGATCTCGCCCGCGTCCGGACGGTCCAGGCCCGCCGCGCACTGCAGGAAGGTGGACTTGCCGGAGCCGGACGGGCCCATCACGGCGGTGAAGCTGCCGCGGGCGAGCGCCAGGCCGATCCCGCTCAGCGCCTGTACCGCGCCCTCGCCGTGCCCGTAGCTGCGGCGCACGCCGCGCAGTTCGATCGCGGGGGCCGCCTGCGGTGCGGCGTACGGGTCGGCGCCGTACGCGTCTGTGGCGTACCCGCCGCCGGGGCCGGTCGGATCGGTGCCGTGCTCGTCGGTCCTGCGGCGGAGGTGGCGGCGTGCCATGGAGGGGCCTTCCTTCGGTTCCGTGTCGCTCGTCGTCAACGTGCTCCACGCTAGGAAGTCCGGGCGCGGCGAACCATGGAGGTCACCGGCGGACCGGTGGTGGGGTTATCCCCACGGCGGTGGTCGTCCCCGCAGCGGTCGTGCCTACGGCGTCGTGCCTACGGAGGTTGTCCCTACAGCGGCTCGGCGGCGATCCCGAGGTAGGCCGCGCACAGTTCGGCGAGCCGCGGGTGGGCGGGGTCGAGGGCGGTGCCGTCGACGGCCGCGAGCGGCCGCAGGCCGATGCCCGCGTTCACCGCGAACGCGGCGGTGAAGCGGCCGAGCTCGGCGACGGGCAGCGGCTCGCGGGACTGCGGTCCCTGGTAAGCCCCGGACAGCAGGGCCTCGGTGACGCCGGGCAGGCTCGGGCCCTGCGGCCAGACCAGCCCGTCCTCGTCCAGGAAGCCGACGTTCCAGGTCGCGCCCTCGGTCACCCGGCCGTCCTCGTCCACCAGCAGCACGTCGTCCCAGCCCGCGAGTTGGGCCTGTCGGCGGTGGTGGACCAGGCCGAACAGGCCGACGTGCTTCACCTGCGGCAGCTCCCGCCGGTACGCGACGCTGCGGACTCGCAGCGGGGCGGGCTCGGCGGCCGCGGCCGGGCGGGTGGTGACCAGCAGGGCGGGCGCGGCCGGGGCGGCTGGGCGTTCCAGGCCGAGTGCCGGGTCGTACACGGTGACCCGGACGGTCACCGGCGCGCCGTCGGCGGGCAGCACCGCACGGATCCGCTCCCGCACGGCGGCCTGGTCGAGCTCGGCGGCGAACAGCGTCCGGCAGTCCCGGACCAGCCGGTCCAGGTGCAGGGTCAGGCCGCGGACCCGGCCCGCCTCGGCGCGCAGGGTGGTGAAGTGCCCGTAGTTGAGCAGCCCCAGCGCGGCCAGCCGCGCCGGGTCGGCCGGGGCACCGTCGATCTCGATCTCAGCCATCCCCCGAGTCTGCCAGCTGCGGAGAGGGCAGCGCGGTCGGCGCCGGGGCCTGTGCCGCGGGCGCGTGGGGGGCGGGCACCTGGGGGTGCGCGGTGGCCGTGCCGCGGCCCGTCGCCCGGGCGGCCCGCTCGAACTCCTCGATCCGGTGCGCCAGTCCCTCCGGTTCGCCCGCGTCCGCCCAGCGCCACGCCTCGGCCCACCACTGCGGGCCGCGCACCAGGGGGAAGCCCGCCAGGGCCAGGTGCAGGGCCAGCGTGGAGCGCGCGTACTCGTGCACCCAGCCGTCGGCGCCCCGGTAGTCGGCGGTCTCGTCCAGCCGCAGCCAGCGGCCCTCGCGGCCGGCAGCCAGTATCGGCACCCAGCCGCGCGACCGGTCGGCGACCAACAGGAGCAGCCGGCCGTCCTCCTCGCGCACCCGGTAGGCGGGGAGTTGGGGCATCCGCGCAAGCGAGAGGGAGCGCTTCCAGCCGATCACCCACAGGCCGCGGCGCAGGTAGTAGCGGACGGCCGGTCGCCAGGTCCAGTGCGCCTCCAACCGGAACCCGGGCAGGCCCTCGGCGGTGGCCGCCCGGTACACCGCGTCCAGTGCGGCCGCGGCCAGCCCGCGCCCGCGCGCGGCCGGGCTCAGGTAGAGGGAGGAGACGGCGAGTTGGCCCGGGCCCTTGGTCCAGTTGTCCACCGCGACCGTGCCCGCGACGGTCCCGCCCTCGTCCAGGATCCAGTAGCGGCGGCGGTACAGCTCCCCGCCGGGCCACTCCCGGCCGCTCTCCCCCAGTCGTGCGCGCCAGTCGCGCTCGGCCCGCGGCGCCAGCGCGTCCGGGGCCACCAGCTCGCCCAGCTCGCCCTCCACCAGGGACACCAAGTCCCAGAGTGCGAACCGCTGTTCTTCTCCCTCGGCGGCCGACCTCAGCCGCGGGCCGGCCGCCAACCGGTCCTGCGCCCGCTCCACCGCCCCGTCCCACGTCCTCACCACGCGGCCACCATAGCGGGACCCTGAGACATTCCGTAATTCAGTGGACACCGAACGTAAGATCGGGTACGAATTCGGCTGTCCGATCAGCCTGGTTCCCACCGGCTTGTCCGGGAGGGTCCGTTCGGGGAGGGAGATCCCCATGCGTGGCATCTTCGTACGTGCCGTCGTCGGGGCGGCGCGCGCCCTAACCGACGGCCTGGCGCGCCTTCGGGGCCTGGTCCGCCGGGTCGGCCGCGGGCCGGGGCGGGGGCGGGCCAGGACGACGGCCGCGACCACCAGCGCGCCGCCGGCCAGGGCGTTCCAGCCGACCGGTTCCGCGAGGAACAGCGCGCCGATCGCGGTGGACCAGAGCGGCATCACGTAGGTGACGGCCGAGGCCACAGTCGTGCCCGCGGTCCGGACCAGGCCGAGGTTCAGCAGGTACGCCAGGCCGGTGCCGACCATGCCGAACCCCAGCAGGGCGACGGCCGGGCCGGCCCCGGGCCAGTGCGGGGCCCCCGCGGCGAGCGGTGCGATGACGGCCAACTCGGCGGCGGCGCAGCCGACCTGGAGCGCGGACAGGGTAGTGACCGACTCCGGCCGCCCGGACAGGAAGCGCCGCAGGTAGGCGAAGCCCGCCCCGTAGCAGCAGGCGGCGGCCAGGCAGGCGAGGCCCCCGACGGCCTCGCCGGAGCCGATGCCGTGCCAGACCCCGAGCACGGTGAGCACGCCGACGAAGCCGAGGGCGAGGCCGGTGAGTCGGCGGGCGCCCGGGCGGCGCTCCTCCGGGACGGTGAGCACCGCGAACAGCATGGTGAACAGCGGCGTGGTCGCGTTCATCACCCCGGCGAGCACCGAGCTGACCCTGGTTTCACCGAACGGGAACAGAATGAACGGCACGGTGTTGAGCAGCACCGCGACCACCGCCGAGTGCCCCCACAGCGCACGATCGCGGGGAATCCGCTCGCCGCGCAGCAGCAGGACGGCGCCCAGCGTGAGCGCGCCCAGCAGGCAGCGCCACAGCGCCACGAAGACCGGGGGCACCCCCGCGTCGACCGCCACCTTGATCAGCGCGAAGCTCGCACCCCAAATCGCCGACAGTGCCACAAAACCCGGCAACCAGCGCCGCACCGCAAACACCCCCGCATTCCTCCGCTGTTCCCTGCACCTGGACAGAGGATGCTGTGCCGCCCGACCATGAGTCCAACAAGTGGCACTCCGGCCTGGATGAGGAAGTCTCATGACCCGAGGTCCCATGACCGAGCGCGTCCGGTGAGCGCGGACGTCAACCTGGCCCAGCTCAGGGCACTGGTCGCGGTCTCCGACACCGGCAGCTTCGGCGCGGCCGCCGACGAGCTGGGTATCAGCCAGTCCGCGGTCTCACACGCCGTCGGCGCGCTGGAGCGGGCCCTCGGCGCACCCGTCCTGATGCGCGGCACCCCGTGCCGGCCCACTCCGCTGGGCGAGCAGGTCCTGCCGCACGCCCGGACGGCCGTCGCCTCCGCCGCCGCGGTGCGCACCATCGCCACCCAGCACACCGGCGGCCTGACCGGCACCGTACGGCTGGCCGCGCCGACCACCGTCTGCCAGTCGCTGTTGCCCGGGCTGCTGCGGGACTGGAAGGCCTCGTACCCGGAGGTCACCGTCCGGGTCTTCGAGGGCGAGGATGCCGAGTTGGCCGCCTGGCTGGAAGCCGGCACGGTGGACGCCGCCGTCCTGGTGGACACCGGGCCCCTGCAGCCCGGGGCTGTCGCGCTCGGCGCCGACTCGATGCACGCGCTGCTGCGCCGCGACCACCCGCTCGCCGGCCAGGAGAGCATCCACGTCGCCGAGTTGGAGGACGACGACTTCCTGCTCTCCGAGGGCGGATGCGAGCGCCACATCCGCGAGGCCTACCGGCGGGCCGGCGCCCGCTTCGCGCCCCGGCACCGCATCCGCGACCTCAACACCCTGATCGGCATGGTGAACGCGGGTGTCGGGATCTCGGTGATTCCCGCGCTGGCGGTGACCATGCTTCCGGCCGACTGCGTCCTCGTCCCGATCCGCCCCGCCGTCCACCGGACGCTGACGCTGACCGGGCCGGCCAGCCGGCCGTGGTCGCCGGCGGCCAGCGGTCTGCTGGCCGGCGTGGGGGCGATGACGAAGGCCAAGGCCAAAGCCGGGGCCAAGGCCAGGGCGGGGGCGCTGACGATGGCGGCGACGGCAACGGCAGTGGTGGTGGCACCTGGCTGAGTGGAGTTTTTCGGCGCCAAAGGCCGGGTCGGTGGAATTTCCCACCGCCCCGGGCGGCCGTGACTGGTCGGCGCGGGCGTACGGGCGCAGGGTGACGGCATTCCAGCCGTACACCCGAGGGAGTCCCCGATGTCCGCACACCCGACGCCCGAACAGCAGGAGTCCGCACAGCAGGTATCCGAACAGCAGGTATCCGAACAGCAGGTATCCGAACAGCAGGTATCCGAACAGCAGGCGTCTACGCACCAGGCGCCCGCACGCCCGCACCCCCGCCGCTGGTGGGCGCTCTGCGCGCTGCTCACCGCCGAGGCGATGAACCTGCTGGACGCGACGATCGTCCAGGTCGCCGCGCCGCGCATGCGCGCCGACCTGGGCGGCCCGGCCGCCGCCGTGCCCTGGCTCACCACCGCGTACACGCTGCCGTTCGCCGTCCTGCTGCTCACGGGCGGTCGGCTCGGCGACCGGGCCGGACGGCGCCGGGTGTTCCGGGTCGGCGTCGTGGGCTTCCTGCTCGCCTCGCTGGCCTGTGCCTGCGCGCCCACCCTCGGCACGCTGCTCGTGTTCCGGGCCGTCCAGGGCGCGGCGGCGGCCGTGATCGTGCCGCAGACCATCGGCCTGATCAAGACCATGTTCCGCGGCCCGGAGACGGCTCGCGCACTCGGCACGATCGGGCCGGTGATGGGCCTTGCGGCGGTCTCCGGGCCGGTACTCGGCGGGGTGCTCACCCACGCCGACCTGTTCGGCTCTTCCTGGCGCTCAGTCTTCCTGGTCAACCTTCCGCTCGCGCTGGCAGTTCTCGCCCTCGCCCCGCAGCTGACCGAGGACCGCGCCCCGCGCCGCCCCGGTCTCGACCCGGTCGGCAGCGCGCTCGCGGCGCTGACCACCGGGCTGGTTGTGCTGCCGCTCCTGGCCGCCGGAAGCACACCGCCCGGCTGGACGGCCGCCGGAGCGGTCCTGGGGGCGGCCGTCGCGGTGGGCTTCGCCGTCCACCAGCGCCGCGGGGCCCGGCGCGGCGCCGACACGCTGGTCGAGCCGAGCCTGTTCACCACCGCACGGTTCCCGGCCGCGCTGACCGCCCTGGCGCTCGCCTTCGCGGCGACGACCGGGCTCAGCCTGGTCGTCGTGCTTCAGCTCCAACTCGGCAGCGGTGCCGACGCCCTGGCCTCCGGGCTGACGCTGCTGCCGATGCCGGCCGGGCTCGCGGTGGGCTCAGTGTGGGCGGGCACGTCGCTGGTCCGGCGGTACGGAGCGCGGGTGATGCCCGCCGGGATCGCCGTCATGGCGGCGGGGATGGTCGCCGCCGTCGCTGCCTACCGCACCGGCGAACGGCCGGAGTTGCTGCCGTACGCGCTCGCGGTGGTCGGACTCGGGCAGGGGCTGTTCACCCCCGCTTTCTTCACCACCGCCCTGCGGCCGCTGCGACCGCAGGAGACCGGTTCGGCGGCCGGCCTGCTCAACGCCGTGCAGCAGCTGGGCTCCACGCTGGGCGTCGCGGTGCTCGGCCGGATCTACCTGTCCGCCCCGCAGGCCGCCGGGGCCCAGCACGCCTGCTGGATGGCGCTCGGTGTGCTGGCCGCCGTCGCCGTGGCCGCACGCGTCATGAGCACCACTCATGACGCCCGCGCCGATGCCCGCGCCGATGGCTGCAGCGACGCCCACGCCGGTTCCGATCCCGACTCCCACCCCAGCGACCAGGCTCCCCCCGCCGCGCGCACGGCAGAATCGGACGGTGTGTCCGACCGACGGGAGCCCACCCGTGCTCGATGAACTCGACCGCGCGCTCGTCCACGCCCTACGGGTGGACGGGCGCGCCCCGTTCAGCCGTATCGCCGCCGTCCTCGACGTCTCCCCGCAGACCGTCGCGCGCCGCTACCGGCGGCTACGGGCCGAGGCCGGGCTGCGGGTGGTCGGGCTGGCCGATCCGCACCGGGCCGGGCGCACCCAGTGGCTGCTGCGCCTCACCGCAGGCCCGCACACCGCCCTGAACCTCGCCCAGGCGCTGGTCCGACGCCCCGACACCGCCTGGGTGAAGCTCGCCTCCGGCGGCACCGAGATCACCGCCATCGTGGACACCGGCCCCGGCGCCGCCGGTCACACCCTGCTGCTGCGCGACATCCCCCGCAGCGCGGCCGTCACCGCCGTCTCCGCACACTGCCTGTTGCACACCTACCGGGGCGGCCCGTCCGCCTGGCCGGTCAGCACCGAGGCGCTCACCGACGAACAGCAGGCCCTGCTCCACCCGGCTGCCGTGACCTCACCGTCCGGCGGCCTGGACGAAGCCGACCACGCCCTGCTCGGCGCACTCCACCGGGACGGCCGTACACCCCTCGGCGATCTGGCCGCCGCGACCGGCCGCACCCCGGCCACCGTGGCCCGCCGGCTCGCCGAACTCCGCTCGGACGGAACGGTGTTCCTCGACATCGAACTCGACGCCAGGCTGCTGGGCGCGGGCATGCAGGCGCTGCTCTGGCTGAGCGTCGCCCCCGCCCATCTCGACCGGGTCGGCCGCGTCCTCGCCACCCACCGCGAACTCGCTTTCGTCGCCGCCACCACCGGCCCCAGCAACCTCGCCGCCTTCGCCCTGTGCACCGACCCGGCCGACCTCCACCGGTACCTGACACAGCGGCTCGGCGCGGTCCCGGAGATCGCCGCCCTGGAGACCGCCCCTGTCCTGCGCACCCTCAAGGCCGCCGGGCCCGTCCCGGCTCCCCCGGTCCGTGGACTCCCCTGACCGGACCACGAGGAGGCGGAGGGCACCGACGACACCGACGCAGCGCCGAAGCCCGGGTCGTGCCGGCGGGATTCGCCGGGTTCACCAACACGGAGCCACCACACGGGAGTCACCACGCAGCGTTCACCACTCCTCCCTCCCGCCGGGTCTTGACCCGCCCTCCGGGACAGGTCTATACCAGTGGGAGCCCACGGCAACCACCGGACGTCCCTGGGTCGTTCGGCCCGCCGCCGCGCCACCCCCACCTCCGGCGCGCGTACGGGCACCTCCCCCACCGCCGTTTCCTGGAAGGCTTCCGATGGAACGCGCTCATCCCCCACACCCCGTCAGCCCGCAGACCCTGCCGGAACACCGACGTCGCCCCCGCCGGGCCGCCCTCGCCGTGGCCGGCGTGCTCGGCCTGGTCGCCGGAGGCTTCGCCGCACTGGCCGGCACCGGCTCCGCCTCCGCGGACACCACCGCCGTCACCGCCGCCGCCGGCCTCGGCAGCAACTGGTACGCCTCGGCGCCGTACCTGATGCCCGAGGACAACAGCCCGCCGGACGCCGCCGCCGTCATGGACGCCACCGGCCAGAAGGCCTTCCAGCTGGCGTTCATCCTTGCCCAGGGCAACAGTTGTTCCCCCGCCTGGGGCGGCACCTCCTCGATCGACACCGACACCACCATGCCGAACGTCATCCAGACCGTCCGCGGCAAGGGCGGCGACGTCTCGGTGTCGGTCGGCGGGTACGGCGGCACCAAGCTGGGCCAGGTCTGCGGCACGCCCGAGGCAACCGCCGCCGGGTACCAGAAGGTGATCACCAAGTACCAGCTCAAGGCGATCGACTTCGACCTGGAGGAACCGGAGTACGAGAACACGGCGGCCATCCACAACGAGATCGGCGCCGCGCGGATCCTCCAGCAGAACAACCCCGGCCTGTACGTCTCGATCACCACCGCCGGCACCAACGCGGGCACCGGCTGGTTCGGGACCCAGATGCTCAACGAGGCCAAGTCGCAGGGCTTCACGCCGAACAACTACTCGATCATGCCGTTCGACGGCGGCTTCAACGGCGCGGCGGCGCAGACCGACGCACTGGTGAAGTTCAACCAGATCCTGCAGAGCACCTTCGGCTGGAACGAGGCCACCGCGTACGCCCACGAGGGCGTGTCGATGATGAACGGCCGCACCGACGCCGCCGAGTACTTCCGCCAGGCCGACTTCCAGACCGTACTGGACTTCGCCACCGCCCACGGCCTGGCCCGGTACACCTACTGGTCGGTCAACCGGGACCGGCAGTGCCCGGGCCCGGTGGACCCGGGGCTGTCCGGCTCCTGCTCCAGCGTGGCGCAGAACGACTGGGACTTCACCAAGTACACGGTGAAGTTCGCCGGCGCGACCCCGCCCACCACGCCGCCCACCACCCCGCCCACGACTCCCCCGACCACCCCGCCGACCACCCCCGGCACCTGCACCGCACCGCCCTGGAGCGCGAGCACCACGTACACCGCGGGCGCCAAGGTCTCGTACAACGGGCACAACTACCACGCCAAGTGGTGGACGCTCAACGAGGTGCCGACCGCCAGTGGCCAGTGGGGCGTCTGGGCCGACGACGGGCCCTGCTGACCGAGCCGCGCGACGAGATCGCGCAGCGAAAACCCGTACACCGGAACCGCACGACGGAACCCACGGGTACGCGGGCCCCGGGGGCGCACCCCCGGGGCCCCGCCGGCTTGGGCGCGGGGCCAGGGTCACGGTGGTGCCCGGCTCCGGCTTGGCCGCGGCGGGCAGGGTGCGGATGGTGTGGCTGCCGTCGGAGCTGCCGCGCCATTCGGCAACCGTTTCCCCAGCCCAGCGCCCTCCCACCGCGGGGAGCGCACCGGAGGAGAAGACCCCGACCGCCTCCGCCCGTCAGGCCAGGCCGAGCCCGGCGTCCGGCGTCTTGCCCGCCTGCGCCTGTTCGATCCGCTTGACCAGCATCACCGCGAACCGCCGCGTCGCGGCCACGTCCACCGGGCCGCCCTCGGTGGTCACGCTCGCCACCACGGTGCCCGAGCGCACGACGATGCCGACGCCTTCGCCCTCGGCCAGCGGCCCCTGGAACGCCTGGCTCTCGCTGCCCAGTGCCGGGGCGTCGAGCTTCCTGAACGGCCCGGCGGCGTACGAGGCGTACGACTCCTTCAGCCGGTTCTTGGCCGCGTCCCGGCTGGGCAGGGTCTCGACGATGAAGCGGGTGACCACGTCGCCCGAGGAGAACCGGACCGACCCGCTGAGCGGTTTGCCCGTGCAGGGCACGGCGGCGGTGCAGGTGACGGTGTGGTCGGCGGTGTCGACCTTGCGCTTCTCCTCCTCCCACCCGGCCATCACCTTGGCGTCCGGCAGCACCTGCCCGACCACCTTGTCGTCCAGCAGCACGCCCTCCAGGTCCGCCCCGGGCGTCTCCGCGGCGGCCGGCGCGGTCCCACCCGCGGGCGCCGGGGCAGCCCCGGAGGCGGCACCGGCCGGCGCCGACGCGGTCCCAACGGCGGCGGGCGCGGTCGCCGCAGCCGTGCCGGCAGCCCCGGCCGTACTCGCCCCGGCCGCGCTCGGCACCCCCGGCGCCGCCCCCTTGACGTCCTTCGACCCCCCGGACGAGCACCCGGCCAGCACCGCCACCAGTACCCCGGTCGCCACTGCGGCGGCCATCCGCCGACCACCCATCCCCATCGCCCCGCTCCCTCCGGCTGTCAGTGATCCCTCAACATAGCCGCAGCTCCGCCCCCGCCCACCGCCGGGCCCCGGACGCCCGTCCGGCAGCGTCCCGGCCGCCCGGTACCGGCCCCGGGAACGCCGACGGGGCGGTGACCGACCGGTCACCGCCCCACCGACGAACTACCGCAGTCCGGTCAGACCGCCGGAACCGGGTACGTCGGGTACTCGACGCCCGAGATGTACTGCACGACCCGGACGACCTGGCACGAGTAGCCGAACTCGTTGTCGTACCACAGGTAGAGGATCGCGTTGTCGCCCTCGACCTTGGTCGCGCCGGCGTCCACGATCGAGGCGTGGCGCGAGCCGATGAAGTCGCTGGAGACGGCGTCGGGCGAGTCGATGAAGTCGATCTGGCGCTTCAGCGGCGAGGTCAGCGAGACGTTGCGCAGGTACTCCAGGACGTCCTCGCGGTTGGTCTCCCGCTTCAGCTGGAGGTTGAGGATCGCAATGGAGACGTCCGGCACCGGCACGCGGATCGAGCTGCCGGTGATCTTCGCGTCGAGGTCCGGCAGGGCCTTGGCGACGGCCGAGGCGGCACCGGTCTCGGTGATCACCATGTTCAGCGGTGCCGAGCGGCCGCGACGGTCGGCCTTGTGGTAGTTGTCCAGCAGGTTCTGGTCGTTGGTGAACGAGTGGACGGTCTCCACGTGCCCGCGCAGCACGCCGTACTCGTCCTCCATCGCCTTCAGCGGCGGGACGATGGCGTTGGTGGTGCAGGAAGCGCAGGACAGGATCTGCTCGTCCGGCTTGATGGTGTCGTGGTTGACGCCGTGCACGATGTTCGGGACGTCGCCCTTGCCCGGGGCGGTCAGCACGACCTTGGCGATGCCGGGCTGCAGGTGCTTCGACAGGCCCTCACGGTCACGCCACCGGCCGGTGTTGTCGATCAGGATCGCATCCCGGATCCCGTACTCCGTGTAGTCGACCTTGGTCGGGTCGTCGGAGTAGATCACCGTGATCTCGTTGCCGTTGGCGATGATCTTGTTGTTCGCCTCGTCGACGGTGATCGTGCCCTGGAACTGGCCGTGGATGGAGTCACGGCGCAGCAGCGAGGCCCGCTTGACCAGGTCGTCGCCGCCGCTGTTGCGCACGACGATGGCCTTCAGCCGCAGGCCGTTGCCCGAGGCCTTCTCGATCAGCAGCCGCGCGACCAGTCGGCCGATGCGACCGAACCCGTACAGCACGACGTCCTGGGCGGACCGGCGCTCCAGCTTGTTCTCGCCGGTGGCGCCCGCGACGGCCTGGGCGGTGAACTCCTCCACCGACAGACCGCGGTCGTCCGCCTTGTACGTCGCGGCGAGCATGCCGAGGTCGATCTGCGAGGGGCCGAGGTCCAGGGCGGTCAGCGCGCTCAGGAACGGCATCGTCTCGGTGACCGAGAGCTCCTCGCCCGCTATCTGCCGGGCGAAACGGTGCGTCTTGAGGATGCTGACCACCGACTTGTTCACCAGGGAACGGCTGTGGCACAGAACGGTGACGTCCCGCTCCCGGTGCAGCCGCCCGATGATCGGGATCATCGACTCCGCGATCTCCTCGCGGTTCTTCCAGTCCGTGAACACGTCGTCGTTGACAGTCACAAGTCCATCTTTCGAGCTGAGGGTGTTGCGCACATGGTAGCTTCGCCCGCTCGTGGCCCAGCGGCCGGTCCCGCCTTCCCGCGCCTGCGCCACCCCGCCCACCTGCGGTTTCCTCCGCCGCCCCACCCCGGAAGGTGATCACCGCCACCCTCGGGGCCTGCTCCGGGACCCCGCGCGGGCGGCCCTCGTCACGGATACACGGCGGGACCTCCTACGACGGCCGAACGAGGTCGAGGGGATCGAACCGGCGGAGGCGGAGCCGGAGTTGGACCGCGGTACCGCGGCACGGAGTTGCCCGGGGCCGGGTGGGGTGGGGTAATGGGAGGCGGCCGGTAATTCGAGCGTTCCGCGACAGATCCGTTCCACGACAGGTCCGTTCCGGGAGAGACCCGTTTCCGTGAGAGATCCGTTCCGTGAGAGATCCGTTCCGCGAGAGACCCGGGAGCAGCAATGACCGGTGGTCCCGAACCCATCAGTGTTGAGGGCCTGCACGCGGTGCAGGAGGAGTTGGCACAGCTACGGGCCGAGCGGGAGCAGGTGGCCGCGACGCTGCGTGGGGTGGAGCCCGTGGGGGACCGGGCGGATGCGGCGGACGAGTTGCAGCGGGCGTCGGAGGTGACGCGGCTGGACCGGCGGATCGCCGAGTTGGAGGGACGGCTGCGGGAGGCGTCGGTCGCCGGTGCGCCGTCCACCGAGGTGGTGGGGGTGGGGTCCACCGTCACCGTGCGGTTCGCGGACGGGGAGGAGGAGACCGTCGAGGTCTCCGAGCTCGCCGAGGAGCGGGAGCTGACCCTGGTGACGGCCGACAGCCCGCTCGGGAAGGCACTGCTGGGCCGCCACGCCGGGGACACGGTGAACTACGAGACGCCGGGCGGAGCGGCCAGCGCGGTCGTGGTGGCGGTGGGCCGCGGGGGCGGGGAGTAGCGGCCTCCGGCGGTGTGACGGCCTCCGACGGGGCGGGCGGCCATGTGGGGAATTCCCGGTCGCCCGCCCGGTCGGGGAAATGCGGCACGCCCTTGGCAGGCGCGAAGGAAAATCCCTCGATAAGCGCCGCCTATCAGCTCAGCGGAATTTCCGCTTTGACGGTTCTCGACCGCCGACAACACACTGGACAAAAGGAATCCAGGAAATCCGAGATCCGGAAATGGGGCAGCGCAGAGCATGAGCACGCACCTGCCCCCGGCCCCGGCTCCGACGCCGGTCGCCTCCCGCGCCTCCCGCCGCTGGCTCCCGGCGGCGGCAGCCGTGGCCGTGGCCGCCTGGGGAGCGAACCAGTTCACCGCCCTGGCCACCGTCTACCGGGCGCGCACCGACTGGTCGGCGCTGTCGCTGGCCGCGATGTTCTCGGTCTACCTGGTCGGGCTGGTGCCCGGTCTGCTGCTGGGTCGCCCCGCCGCCGACCGGTACGGCCGCCGACGGGTGGTGCGCGGCGCACTGGTGCTGTCCGCCGTCGCCAGCGCCGTACTGGCCGTCGCGGACGAGCCCGCCGTGTACGCCGCCCGGCCCGTCACCGGCTTCGCGGCCGGGCTGGTCTTCCTGGCCGGGACGACCTGGCTGCGGGAGCTGTCCGGGCCGTCCGTCCCGCCCGAGACCTCGGCGCGCCGTGCGATGTACGCCACCGGAGCCGGTTTCGCGGCGGGCGCGCTGGCCACCGGGGTGCTCGCCGAGTGGCTGCCCGGCCCGACGGTGCTGCCCGCGCTCGCCCACACCCTGGGCTGCCTGCTGGTGCTGCGCGCCACCCGCCGGCTCCCCGAAACGGCAACGCTGCCGGCGACAGCCCGTAACGGCGGCTGGGTCGATGGCGTTGCCGGGGCCCACGCCGGTGCGGCCACCGTGGCGGAGCACCGTGCGGCCGTCCAGCAACCCCCGGTTCCGCTACGTCGTGCTCCCTGCCAGCCCCGCCGTCCTCGGCGCCGCCACCGTGGCGTACGTCGTGCTGCCCCCGCTCGTCGCCGACCGCGTGCCCGGCTACGCGCCGCTGTTCGGCGGCCTGGTGGCGGCGCTGACGCTCACCATGGGCGTGCTCGCCCAGCCCTTCGCGGCCCGTCTGGACGACCACGGCAGCGCCCGGGCCACCCTCACCGCCATGGCCACCGTGATCGCCGGGCTGCTGATCGGCGCCCTCGCCGCCGAGCGCGACTCGGTGGGGCTGGTGCTCGTGGCTGCCGTCGTCCTCGGCACCGGGTACGGGCTGACGCTCGGCGCGGGACTGCACGAGGTGGAACGACTGGCGACGCGGAGCCGCGGCCCGACCTCCGCCTCGCTCTACCAGAGCACCATCTCCAGCGGCTTCCTCACCCCGCTGCTGCTCGCCGGGACGGCCGGCCACGCCTCCTACCCGGCCCTGCTGGTGGGCATGGCCGTCGTGGGCGTGCTCTGCCTGGCCGTCACCGGTGCGCACAGCCGCAGCCACCTGCCCGCGCTGGCGGACCCGGCGCGGTCGGGGACGGGGTCGGGGTCGGGGACGGGGTCGGGGACGAGCGAGGATTCGGGTGAGGATCCGAACGACGATCCAAGCGAGGGTTCGTCCGTACAGTCCGTACAGTCCGGACCGAGACCGAGACCGACACCACCACCGAGGAGCCGACGACGATGGGCCGAGTGACCGTTCCGCGCAGGGTGCTGCGCCTGCGCCAGGGCACGCCCTCGCACCGCCCCGACACCCTGGCGGCCGAGGAGCCGATGGAGATCCGGGTCGGCGGGCGCCCACTGACGGTGACCATGCGCACCCCGGGCAACGACTTCGACCTGGCGGCCGGTTTCCTGGTCAGCGAGGGCGCCCTGCAGGCCGCCGACCAGGTCGCCGGGATCCGCTACTGCGCGGGCGCCACCGCCGACGGCGGCAACACCTACAACATCGTCGACGTCGTGCTCGCCCCCGGTGTGCCCGCCCCCGACGCCTCGCTGGAGCGCAACTTCTACACCACCTCCTCCTGCGGCCTGTGCGGCAAGGCCAGCCTGGACGCGGTGCGCACCACCGCGCCCTGGAGCGTCTCCGAGGACGGGCTGCGCGTCACCCCCGCGCTGCTGTCCGCCCTGCCCGACCGGCTGCGCGCCGCCCAGAAGGTCTTCGAGAGCACCGGCGGTCTGCACGCGGCGGGCCTGTTCGACGCGGAGGGGCGGCTGCTCTGCCTGCGCGAGGACGTCGGTCGGCACAACGCCGTGGACAAGGTGGTCGGCCACGCCCTGCGGGAGGGCCTGCTGCCGGCCCGCGGCACGGTGCTGATGGTCAGCGGCCGGGCCTCCTTCGAGCTGGTGCAGAAGGCCGTGATGGCGGGCATCCCGATGCTCGCCGCGGTCTCCGCGCCCTCCTCGCTGGCCGTGGACCTCGCCGAGGAGAGCGGCCTGACCCTGGTCGGCTTCCTGCGCGGCGAATCGATGAACGTCTACACCCGCACGGACCGCATCGACACCGGCCGCATCGACACCGACCGCACCGAGGGCCGCATCGACACCGACCGCACCGAGGGCCGCATCGACACGGAGCCGGCCACCGGCCACGGGGCCGCCGCCCTCAAGGCCGAGTAGATGCTCTTCCGCCAGCTCGAATACCTCGTCGCCCTCGCCCGGGAGCGGCACTTCGCCCGGGCCGCCCAGGCCTGCCACGTCTCCCAGCCCGCCCTGTCCGAGGCCGTCCGCAAGCTGGAGGACGAGCTGAAGGTGCTGCTGGTGCGTCGCGGGCGAGCATTCGAGGGGCTGACTCCCGAGGGCGAGCGGATCGTTCGGTGGGCGCAGCGGATCCTGGCGGACCGGGACGCCCTGCGGGACGAGGTGGACGCCCTGCGCACCGGTCTGAGCGGACGGCTGCGGATCGGCTCGGTGCCGACCGCCTCGGGCGCCGTCTCGCTGCTCACCGGGCCGCTCTGCGCCGCCCATCCGCTGGCCACCGTGGAGCTGTCCACCGATCTGCGCTCCGAGGAACTGCTGCGCCAGGTACGGAACTTCGAGATCGACGCGGGCATCACCTACCTGCCCGGGCCCGGCGCCGACGACCTGCGCACGCTCCCCCTCTACGAGGAGCGGTACGTCCTGCTGACCAGCCCGGCCGACGGACCGGCCCGCCACTCCCGGGCGACCTGGGAGGAGGCCTCCCGGCTGCCGCTGTGCCTGCTGCACCCGGGCATGCAGGGCCGACGGGTGCTGGACGAGGTGTTCGCGGGCCTCGGGCTGGCGCCGACGCCGCGGGTCGAGACGGACTCGGTGGCCTCGCTCTTCGCCCACGTGCGCACCGGGCACTGGGCGAGCGTGGTGCCGTACGCCTGGCTGCACGTGTTCGGCGTGCCGCCCGGGATGCAGGCCGTCCCGCTGGTGGAGCCGGTGCACAGTGCACCGATCGGGCTGGTGATCGCCGCCCGGGAGCCGGGCTCGGTGATGGCGCGGGCGCTGCTGGAGGTCGCCCGGCGCACCGAGATCGCCGCCGTCCTGGGCAGCCTGCCCTGACCGGAGTGCCGCCGGGCCGGGCGGCCTGCCCTGGCCCGCTCGGCCCGGGTCGCGGGCGGTGGGCGCCCGCCATAGCCTCGACCCGAGCGCCGGGTGTCCGCCGAATCCCGACCCCCGCGACGGAAGGCGATGTGCCGTGACCACCTCAGATGACGCCGGGACCAGCGCTGGGACCACACCCGCCCACGCCGGGACCACCCCAGCCCAGGAGCGGCCCGAGCCCGAGGTGGGCCCCTCCCCCGACGGGGCTCCGCAGTTCGAGCCGTACCACCACCCGGCCGCGGGCTGGGGCGCGGCCAAGAGCGTGACCCGCTTCATGGTGCGCGAGGGCGCGTACGTGGACGGGCCGCGCGCGGTGATGCGGATGAACCACGAGAACGGGGGCTTCGACTGCCCCGGCTGCGCCTGGCCCGACGACACCAAGGGCCTGCACCTGGACATCTGCGAGAACGGCATCAAGCACGTCACCTGGGAGATGACCCGCAGGCGGGTCGGCCGCGAGTTCTTCGCCGCGCACTCGGTGACCGAGCTGTCCGGGTGGAGCGACTTCGCCCTGGAGGACCAGGGCCGGCTCACCGAGCCGATGGTGTACGACTCCGCCACCGACCACTACGTGCCGATCGGCTGGAAGGAGGCCTTCGACCTGGTCGGCCGGGCCCTGCGCGGACTGGACGACCCGAACCAGGCGGCGTTCTACACCTCCGGCCGGCTCGGCAACGAGGCGACCTTCCTGTACCAGCTGATGGCCCGCGAGCTGGGCACCAACAACCTGCCGGACTGCTCCAACATGTGCCACGAGGCCAGCGGGCGGGCCCTGCAGGCCGCGCTCGGCACGGGGAAGGGGACGGTCGACCTCAAGGACTGGGAGGTCACCGACGCGCTGTTCATCCTGGGCGTCAACGTGGCCTCCAACGCGCCCCGGATGCTGACCGCGCTCGCCGAGGCGTTCAAGCGCGGCGCGCAGATCGTGCACGTCAATCCGCTGGTCGAGGCGGCGGCAAGGCGGACGATCATCCCGCACGACTTCACGGACATGGCGCTGAACAAGTCCACCCGCACCGGCACGCTGAACCTGCAGCCGCGCATCGGCGGCGACATGGCGCTGCTGCGCGGCATGGCGAAGGCCGTCCTGGAGCAGTCCGCGACCGACGACAAGGCGCTGGACCAGCTGTTCATCGACCGCCACACCACCGGTTTCGAGGCCTACCGGGAGGTCTGCGCGGCCACGCCCTGGGAGGAGATCGAGCGCCAGAGCGGGCTGGGCCGGGCGGACGTCCTCAAGGCCGCGCGGATCTACCGCGACGCCGACCGTTCGATCTTCAGCTGGTGCCTGGGCATCACCCAGCACGAGCACGGTGTGGACACCGTCCGGGAGATCGTCAACCTCCTGCTGCTGCGCGGCAACCTGGGCCGCGAGGGCGCCGGGCCGTCCCCCGTGCGCGGGCACAGCAACGTCCAGGGCAACCGCACCTGCGGCATCGACCACCGGCCGGACGGGGAGTTCCTGGACCGGCTCGCCGAGGTGTGCGGGATCGAGCCGCCGCGCGAGCACGGCCTGGACACCGTCGCCACCATCGAGGCGATGCGGCGCGGCGCGGTCAGGGTCTTCGTCGGCATGGGCGGCAACTTCGCGCTCGCCGCACCGGACACGCCCTACACCTACGAGGCACTCGGCCGGTGCGAGCTGACCGTCCAGGTGAGCACCAAGCTGAACCGCAGCCACCTGGTGCACGGCCGCAGCGCGCTGATCCTGCCGTGCCTGGGCCGCACCGAGAAGGACCACCAGCGCGGAGGGGTGCAGTCCACCTCGGTCGAGGACTCCATGAGCATGGTTCATCTCTCGGTCGGCATGAAGAAACCGGCCTCATCGCACCTGCTCTCCGAGCCCGCGATCATCGCCGGGATGGCCCGCGCGGCGCTGCCGGACAGCCCCACCCCGTGGGAGTGGTACATCGAGGACTACGACCGGATCCGCGACACCATGGCACGGGTGCTGGACGGCTTCGAGGACTTCAACCGCCGGGTGCGGCTGCCGCTGGGGTTCCGGATCAAGCAGCCGGCCCGCGAGCTGGTCTTCCTGACCCCCTCCGGGAAGGCCGAGTTCTCCACCGCCCCGCTGCCCGACGTCGTCCCCGAGCCCGGCACCCTGGCGCTGGGCACCATGCGCTCGCACGACCAGTGGAACACCACCATCTACTCGGACAACGACCGCTACCGGGGCGTGAAGAACCTGCGCACGCTGGTCTTCCTGAACAAGGACGACATGCGTGAGCGCGGCATCGACGAGTTCGACCGGGTGGACGTCACCAGCACCGCCCGGGACGGCAGCACCCGCTCGGTGACCGGCTACCTGGCCGTCCCGTACGACATCCCGCGCGGCCGGGTACATGCCGGAGATGAACGTGCTGTGCGCGATCGGCGACTACAGCACCCAGAGCGACCAGCCGATCATGAAGCACCTCAAGGTGACCGTGACGAAGTCATGAGGGGCATGAGCTCGGCTCACGCAGCACGGCATGAGCGTCGTTCATGGCCACGGCATGAGAGTTGTTCATGACCTCCGCATGAGAGTTGTTCATACGCAAGGCGGCATGAGAGTTGTTCATGGCCACCACGGCATGAGGTCCGCTCATGCGCGAAGGCATGAGCGGACCTCATGCGGCCCTCCGACCGCTCAGTCGCTCGGCTGGGGCGTCCAGCGGTGCAGGCCCTTGCGGTCGTAGTAGCGGGTCATCCCGAAGCCGAACGCCAGGGCCAGCACCACGCCGATGGCGATCATGATCCAGCCGCGGGCCAGCCCGGCGTTCCCCCGGGCGTCGAAGAACAGGATGGCCCGGATGCCGTCGCTGAGCTGGCGCATCGGCTCGAAGACGCTCAGGAAGCGGTAGAAGCCGGGCACCGCCTGCAGCGGGACGGTCGCGCCGGAGGAGGGCAGGGCCAGCGCGATGAAGACGAACATCGACACCAGCTGCCCGATCCCGCCGAACGCGGCGTTGATCGCCTGCACCCCGAGGCCGACGGCGAGGCTGGCGCAGTAGGCGAAGAGCCAGAGCATCGCCAGGTGCGGGGCGTCCATGCCGAGGATGCCGACCGTGCAGAGCATCACCAGGGAGGTGGTGAGCAGCATGATCCCGGCCGTCATGACCATCTTGAGCAGCAGGGTCTGGGTGCGGTCGATCGGGACGGTCGGGCGGCGGGTGTGCCAGGGGCCGATCTCGCTGTCGCTGTAGCCGAGGGCGGTGTCGACACCGCTGTGGATCATGTTGCCGCCGATGAAGCCGGTCAGGACGGCGAGCAGGGTGAAGTAGAAGGCGCTCAGGCCGAGCCCGCTGTGACTGCCGATCGGGTGGCCGACCTGGGTGGCGACGGCGAACGGGTCGGCGAGCAGCAGTCGGGCGGTGGCTCCGGTGTCCGGGCCCGCGGGAGTGGCCGAGCCCGGGGCGGGGGTGGCCGGCAGGGCGGCCAGCAGCTCACGGCCTGCCGCCTGGGAGCCCTGGTGGGCGGCGTTCTGGGCGATCTGGGAGGCCAACGAGGAGCCGAGGCTGCCCAGGCCGGGGTTGGTCAGTACGGTCAGGGTCGGCCGTTCGGTGGCCCCGCCGGTGACCAGCGCGGTGACGGCGGCGGTGAAGTCCTCGGGGACGACCAGCGCGCCGTAGACCTTACCGGCGGCGAGCTGTTCGCGGAGCCCGGCCTGGTCCACCTGCCGCCAGTCGACGGTGCGGCCGGGGGTGCCGGCCACGATCGCCTTGGTCAGCCGGGTGCCGAAGTTCTCCGGCTGGCCGGGCGGCGGTGCGCCCCGGTCCGCGTTCACCAGGGCGATCGGCAGCCGGTGCAGATGGCCGGTCGGATTGACGATGCCGCCCATGTAGAGCAGTGAGAGGACGACGGCCAGCAGGCCGCACAGGACGGTGGGGAAGAGCCACAGCTTCGGACGCCGGGCGAGCGAGAGCGCCCGGGCCTGCCGGGGAGCCTCCTGGGAGCCTGCGGTCGCCATGCCACCCCTCGGGTTCGGGCACAACCTGGTGCCGCGTCAGGTACGGCGGGAAGTCGTTCCGTGGCAGCCGGAGGGACAAACCCCGCGTCACCCGGGCGGCCGTCGCCCCAACGACCGGGACCGCCAAGCGGGCCTGTTCGGCCACCACCACGCGAACGGGCAGGAACGCCGGCCTGGAGGGACGTGGCCGCGGACAATGCTGCGGAACCCCCGTACACCGACCGGACGGAGCACACCGCGGTGTTGAGCAGGCGTCACTTCATGGGCTCGGTCGGCGCGGTGGGGCTCGCGCCGTACGCGGCACCGGCGGCGGCCGTCGCCGTGACTGCCGCCGCGCCGCGGAGCCACGAGCACCACATGGCGGCGGCGATCGAGGAGGGGCGCCGCAACGAGCGCTACCCCTTCGGCGCGGTGATCGTCCGCTCCGGCCGGGTGGTCGCCCGGGGCACCGCCTCCGCGGACAGCCCGACCCAGCACGGCGAAATGGTCGCCATCGACGACTACGGACAGCCCTACGGCGGTCCCGCATGGGCCGACACCGCCCTGTACACCACCCCGAACCCTGCCCCATGTGCATGAGCGCCTGCGCCTGGGCCGGCATCGGCCAGGTCGTCTGGGCGACCTCGATCGAGGGGCTGCGCCGCACCGGCCTGGACCAGATCGACCTGTCCGCCACCGCCGTGGCCAAGGCCACCGGATCCTTCTACCACCCGGGCCTGCTGCTGGGCGGGGTGCTCGCCGCCGAGACGGACGAGCTGTTCCGCCGCGCCCAGGTCATCCGCGGCGGCGGCAGCGAGGACGGCAGTGAGGACGGGTCGTAGGGCAGCAGATCGCACCGCGGGAAGGGCGCCGACCGACGACCTGCGTGCCCGCACCGGACGTCGGTCCCACCCACTTCCGGTTCCCCCGGTTCCTACGCCGGGCGGGTTCCGTCCGGGTAGGCGAGTACGGCCAGGACGCGGCGGTTGTCGTCGTCGGAGGCGCCGAGGCCGAGCTTGGCGAAGATGGTGGAGGTGTGATTGCTGACCGCGCCCTCGCTGAAGTGGAGGCGTTGGGCGATCGCGGCGTTGGAGCGGCCCCCGGCCATCATCGCGAGGACGTCGCGGGCGAGGGCGAGGCCGGCGGACGCCGGGAGGAGACCGAGGGGCGGTCCGAGCAGCCCGCGCAGCGGCAACAGGCCCTGTCCTCCGGTGCGGGGTGGGTCTGGGCCCACCCCCCCGGTCGGGGGAAGGCGATGCTGCCGGGCGTTCCGGTGGCGCCGAGGCGTTCCGGTGGGGCGTTCCAGGTGAGGGAGAAAGGGCAGGTCAGAGGGGGTGAGACCGTTCCAGTGTCCCGGTTGGGTGGGGAGGTCTGGCGGGTGGGACGGGCGGGGGGCCACTGTGGTGGTCGGCGGCCGGTGGCGTTGGCCCGGCCGCCCGGTCTGCTCGTTCATCCACCACTGTCACGGGGGAACCTCCATGTCCGTTCGTCGTGTTCTGTTCGTCCCGGCTGCCCTCGCCCTCGGGGCCGCGCTCAGCCTGACCGCCTGCCAGTCCGGTGGCGGTTCGGGCGGTGCGCAGCAGTCGGCGAAGCCCACCCAGGCGGCCCCGGCCGGCTCGGCTCCGACGGCCGGGACGGTGGCCGCGCCGCTGGCCGGTACTTCGGCTGCACCGGTGTCAGGGGCTTCGGCCACGCCTGCCGCCAACGGCGCTCCGGGGCGCGCCGAGTCGCCTGCTGCGCCCGCTGCCCCGGGCGGGGGCGGCGGTGACAGCTACGCGTACTCCCACCCCTGCGAGTCGAAGAAGCTGTCGGTCCGGGTGACCAGCCGGGCCGGGGCGCCGAGCCAGCGGGTGATCGAGGTCCGCAACCAGGGGACGACGGCCTGCGGTCTGGGCTACTACCCGCTGCTGAGCCTCGGTGACTCGCACTCGGCCGACCGCGGCAAGGACGTCAGGCCGCTGGTGCCCAGCGGGCTGGGCGGTGCCCCGGCGTACCCGGTGGCGCCCGGCCGGACGGCGTACGCGGTGCTCGACCTCAACCCGGGTGGGGCGGGCTCCGGCACCGTGTCCGGTGTCGACGAGGTGAACGTCCTGGCCGACGGGGACCACATGCCCGTCGCCGAGACGCTGAACTTCCCGCTCGGGCAGGGCGCGAAGGTGCTCAGGCCGAAGCTGGGCCTGTACCGCGACAGCGTGGCGGATGCGGCCGCCTCGGCGGCCACCGCGGACCGGCAGTCCTGAGCGGGGCGGTCGGTCGCGGGGCCGCCGTGCTGCCCCTCCCCCGAGCGCTCCGGCGTAGAGCCGGTACCGTGAGCTGCGGCTTCGAGCAGATCCGGGGCCGGTCCGGGGCGAGGGGTGGACGGCGCATGGGTGTGGAGACCGACGAGTTCGCGGCGATGCTGCGGGAGTTGAAGGAGCGCTCCGGCCGCAGCTACGGCGCGCTGGCGACCCGGCTGCACGTCAGCACCTCCACGCTGCACCGCTACTGCAACGGCGCTGCCGTTCCGGCGGAGTACGCGCCCGTGGAGCGCCTGGCCCGGGCCTGCGGGGCACGCGACGAGGAACTGGTCGAGCTGCACCGGCGCTGGATCCTGGCCGATGCGGCCCGGCGGCGGGAGGCGGGTGCGGCCGGTACGGCAACGGCCCAGGCTGCCACCGCCAAGCCGGAGCCCGCGCCCGCGCCACAGCCCGCAAGCGCACCCGTGCCCGTGCCCGCAAACACCAACGCACCCGCAAACGCACCCGCAGAGGAGGTGGAACCCGTGCGCCCCGTGGACCCGTCCGTCGAGCCGCGCCGCCGTACCCGCACCCGCGTGCTGCTGAGCGCCGTGGCCGTCGCCGCCCTGGCCGCGCTGGTCTCGGTCTTCGTGCTGCGCGAGGGCGGCGGCGCGACGGACACGACCACCTCCCCGACGGCCGCAGCGGCCCCCACCCCGGTCAGCGGGCCCGCCGCCACGACGCCCGCCACGGCGCCCGCGGCCGCTCCCCCGGACGCCACCGGCAGTCCGACCGCCGGATCCCCCGCCGCCGCCTCTCCCACCTCCTCCCCATCGCCCGAGGAGAACACCGCCCCGTTCCACGTCAACGTCCTCGCCGACAACTGGGGCAGCCCCTGCGGCCAGTGGTTCCTCTCCTCCCGCACCCCCTCCCAGGTGGCCCCGCCCCCGGACTCCGCCGCCCGCACCGGGAGCTGGGCGGCCGGGCAGCACGCCGTACCGGCCGGGCACCTGCGCCTTGAGCTGACCGCCCTGGGCAAGAACCCGACCCCGGTCGTGCTGAACGACGTGTACGTGCACATCGTCAGCACCCAGCCCGCGCCGAAGTGGAACGCCTACACGCCCGGCGCGGGCTGCGGCGGGGCCCTCGTCCCGGCGTCCTTCGCGGTGGACCTCGACTCGCCCTCACCGCACGCCGTCCCCGTCGCGGGCCGGGAGGGTACGAAGAAGACCCCGGTCACCGACTTCCCCTACCGGGTCTCGGACACCGACCCGCAGGTGATCGACGTGGACGCCACCACGCTCTCCCAGGACGTCACCTGGTACCTCGAACTGAAGTGGAACAGCGGCCTCAGCCACGGCACGCTGCGCGTGGACGACAACGGCCGCCCCTTCCGCACCGTGGGCCTGCGGGGCGCGCCCGG
This sequence comes from Streptomyces sp. 1331.2, assembly GCF_900199205.1. Taxonomy (NCBI): domain Bacteria; kingdom Bacillati; phylum Actinomycetota; class Actinomycetes; order Kitasatosporales; family Streptomycetaceae; genus Streptomyces; species Streptomyces sp. 1331.2. The sequence goes on from NZ_OBMJ01000001.1 coordinate 1,560,059, forward strand.
CTACTTCTACAACGGCAAGGCCTGGGCCCCGTCCCCCGTCGACGGTTGAGCGCCCCGGGCGGTGCGCACGGCCGGCGAGTCCGGTGCCCGTCCGGGGTCTTCTCCACGTCAACGTGGTTGACATAGCCTGCCGGGATGAGCGATCGCGTAGTCCCGGAACCGCAGCGCAGGCGGCGGCGCCCCACCAAGCAGGGCGTCGTCCTCTCGGCCGGGCTGATCGTCGACACCGCGATCCGGCTGATCGGACAGCACGGCGCCGAGGCGCTCACCGTACGGCGGCTGGGCGCGGCACTGGGCGCCGACCCGAGCGCGGTCTACCGCTACTTCCACAGCACCGACGACCTGCTGCTCGCGATCGCCGACGAGCTCATCGGCCGCGCCCAGCACGGCTGGCAGCCCACCGGGGACTGGAGGGCCGACCTGCGCGCCATCGGCCTGCGCATCCACGCCAGTTACCAGGCCCACCCGCAGGCCGCGCTGCTCGCCGCCCACCGCACCACCGGCCGTACCCACGAGATCGCCGCCGTCGAGGCCATCCTCGGCACCCTGCGCACCGCCGGCTTCCCGGACGCGGAGGCCGTCCGCGTCTACCACGCCTTCGTCGACCAGAGCCTCGCCTTCGCCGCCCTGGACGCCGCCGCCCTCGCCCTGCCCGCGCCCGCCGCGGCTGCGGACCTCCAGGTCTGGCAGGCCTCCTACGCCCGCCTCGACGCCGCGGCCCACCCGCACATCGCCGCCACCGCCCACCTGCTCACCTCGGACATGCGCCGCAGCGGCTACCCGTACGCGCTGGACCTGCTCCTCGACGCCGCCGCGGCCCGGCTCCGGTCGGCGGACACCGGACCGGACGGCTGACGGCACGTCGGCCGGGACGACTGGCGGCACGCGGGCCGGGCGGCCGACTCGCGGACGCACGCGGCCGCCGGTGGTGCGCCCCCGTGCGCGCACCACCGGCGGCCGTCCCGGCCCGAGGGCCCCGCCCGGAGGCCCGTCCCGGGAAACCGGAGGCCCGTCCCGGGAACCCGGAGACCCCGGCTCGGGAGACCCGCCCCGCTCAGTCCGCCGCGTGCACCGACTCCCCGCCCACGTAGGTCCGCAGCACCCGCGCCTCGGCGATCTCCTCCGCCGGCCCGGTGAGGATGTCCCGGTCGAGCACGACCAGGTCCGCGAGCCGCCCGGCCGCCAGCACCCCCGCGTCGTCGTGCCCGTTGACGTATGCGGACCCGGCCGTGTACGCGGCGATCGCCGAGCCCAGGTCGAGCCGCTGCTCGGGCAGGAAGACCCGGCCGTCGGTGGCCCCCGGCTCCATCCGGTTGACCGCCACGTGCAGGCCCGCGAGCGGGTCCGGGCTGCTCACCGGCCAGTCGCTGCCCGCCGCCAGGGTGGCGCCCGCGCGCTGCAGGGCGCCGAACGGGTACTGCCAGGCGGCGCGTTCGGGCCCGAGGAAGGGGATCGTCAGTTCGTCCATCTGCGGTTCGTGGGCGGCCCACAGCGGCTGGATGTTGGCGATCGCCCCCAGCTGCGCGAAGCGGGCGAGGTCGTCCGGGTGGACGACCTGGAGGTGGGCGAGGTGGTGCCGGGCGCCGCGCCGGCCGTTGGCGGTGCGGGCGGCCTCGACGGCGTCCAGCGCCTCGCGGACGGCGCGGTCGCCGAGCGCGTGGAAGTGCACCTGGAAGTCGAGCGCGTCCAGTTCGGTGACGTAGCCGCGCAGCGCGGCCGGATCGACGAAGCTGAGGCCGGAGTTGGCGGTGGCGCAGCCGCACCCGTCCAGGTAGGGGCTGGTCATCGCGGCGGTGAAGTTCTCCGCGATGCCGTCCTGCATGATCTTCACCGAGCCGGCCCGGAACCGTCCGTGGCTCGACTCCGCGCGCCGCCGGACGAGTTCGGGGATCTGTTCGGCGCCGCGGTCGCGCTGCCACCAGAGCGCGCCGGTCACCCGGGCGGTCAGTGCGCCGGAGCGCGCCGCGGCCAGGTAGGCGTCGGACGGGTCGGGCTGGCCGTTGAACTCGCCGAGCAGGGCGTCCTGCCAGCCGGTGATGCCGAGCGAGTGCAGCAGCCGCTGGGCGCGCAGCAGCCCCTCCAGCCGGTCGGCGGCAGTGGACGGCGGCAGCAGCCGGGCGACGAGCGCGGTGGCGCCCTCCTGGAGCATGCCGCTGGGGGTGCCGTCGGGCTCGCGCTCGATCCGCCCGTCGGCCGGGTCGGGGGTGTCCCGGGTGAGGCCGGCGAGTTCCAGCGCCCGGGTGTTGGCCCAGGCGCCGTGGTGGTCCCGGTTGGTGAGGTACACCGGCCGGTCGGGGACGACGGAGTCGAGCAGCTGGCGGGTCGGCAGGCCGCCGCCGAAGCTCTCCATCGACCATCCGCTGCCGGTGATCCACTCCCGCCCGGGGTCGGCCTCGGCGTACGCCCGGATCCGTTCCAGGTAGTCGGCGACGCCGACCGTGCCGGTGAGGTCGCAGACGGCCAACTCGGTGCCGCCGAACACCGCGTGGATGTGCGCGTCCTGGAAGCCGGGCAGCAGCAGTTTGCCGGTGAGGTCCACGACCTCGGTCCGCGGCCCGATCAACTCCCGGACCTCGTCGTGCCCGACGGCGGCGATCCGTTCGCCGATCACCGCCAGCGAGGTCGCCCGCGTGCGGGCGGCGTCGCCGGTGTGCACGGGTCCGCCGGTGAATACCAGATCGGCCTCGGTCATGGGGTGGTGCTCCGTTCCTGGGTCCGGTGAATCTCTTGTCCCACAATGGGGTTGGGCATGGGGGGCGTCCTCAGCCCGCCTGCTCCGTGGCGGGCCTGGGCCGTTCCGGGACGGGCCTGGCCCGTTCCAGGAAGTACGGCGAGCGGCGCCGCCAGCGGGCCCAGGCCGCCGCCGGGAGTCCGGTGACGACCATCAGCACCACCACGGTGAGCTCGAACCACCCGTTGTCGGCGGCGAGTTCGAAGTGGTCGGTGGAGTCGTAGAAGCTCCAGGCCAGGTAGCCGCCGACGACGAGCAGCGCCGCCGCGCCCAGCAGCGGGCCGACCACCGCGCGCAGGCCCTGCGCCGGGTGGGTGCGCAGCAGGCCGCGGAAGCGGACGGCGGCCGCGACGGCGGTCAGCGCGTAGTAGAGGGCGACGATGATGCCGATCGCGTTGACGGCGGCCGAGATCAGGTCGTTGACGGTCGGGATGGCCAGCGAGGCGAGGGCGAGCAGGACGGCGACGCCGGTGATCAGCAGCGTGCCGACGGCGGGGGTGGCGTGCCGGGGGTGCAGTCGGGTCCAGACCGGGCCGAGTGCCTGGTCGCGTCCCATCGCGTACAGTCCGCGGGCGGTGGGGATCACCGAGGACTGCAGCGAGGCGACTGCGGAGAACATCAGGGCGATCAACGGCAGTGCGGCGAGCGGCTGGTGGGCGAGCGTGGTACCGAAGTAGGTCAGCCCGTGGGCGCCGTTGTCGGCCAACTCGCCCATCGGCAGTACGCGTTGGAAGGCGGTGCCGGCGAGCAGGAAGAGCAGCAGCATCACCACGAGGGCGAGCATGCCGCCGCGGGAGGCGTCGCGTGGGTCGCGGACCTCCTCGCCGACGCTGAACACCGACTCGAAGCCCCAGTAGCAGAACACCGCCAGCACCATGCCCTGGGCGACGGCGTCGAAGGAGGGGATGTCGAAGGGGTTGTACCACTGGAGCGAGAACGGCTGGTCGCCCGCGGACAGCCCGTATCCGCAGAAGCCGAGCAGCACGGCGTACTCGAACACCAGCAGGGCCTTCTGCAGTCGGGCCGCCAGGTCCAGGCCGCGTACCGCGATCAGTGCGGCGCCGATCAGGACCACCAGGCCGAGCAGGGTGCACTGGACGGTCGAGTCGGCGTCCAGTCGCAGGCCGGCGATGCTGCGCAGGTGGGCCTGGTCGAGCAGTTGGATGACCGAGGAGCCGGTGACGGTCGTGGTGTAGGCCATGAAGACGACGGTCCCCACGGTGTTGACCCAGCCGGTGAGGAAGCCGAGCCAGGGGCTGAGGGTGCGTCCGACCCACCGATAGCTGCTGCCGGCGTCCGGTTCCACGGTGTTCAGCCGTCCGTACCCGCCCGCGATGGCGAGCACGGGCAGGAAGGCCAGCAGCATGATCGCCGGGAGGTGGAGGCCGACCACTCCGGCCATCAGGCCCAGGCCGATGCCGATGCTGCTGGTGGCGGCCGTGCTGGAGGCGGCGATCACCGCGCCGTCCAGCAGGCCGAGGGATTGCCGCATCACGACGTGGGGGGCGCTCGCGTCCGTTCTCGGAGCGCTGCCCGGGTCCTTCACCGTCGATGCCAACGGATCACCGCCTTGGTCGTGGGGGTGCACGTGGTTCGTGGGGTGCACGTGTGGGGGGAACGCGCGCGCCGGAGGGGGGAGGCGCGTGCGGAAGTGCGAGCCATGAAACCGGCGCCGCCGTCACACGTCAATGCTGTTGTCATAAGGGCGAAGCCGATGATTTCCGCACCGCACGCCTGTGGTTCACCACGGGTTCACCTGTCGTCCGGAACCGTGTTCATTCGGGACGTCTACGTTCTTTCCGCCGAAGGTCACCGGGACCGTGTCGACGAGAGGGAACCCACAGATGCTCCAGCGCAACCGCCGGTCCACCACCCTCGCCCTGAGCGCGGTGGCGCTGGCCGGCGCCCTGTCGCTCACCGCGTGCGGAAGCGACGACAACAAGACGGGGAACACCGCGGCGAGCGGTTCCGCGAGCGGCGGCGGCGCGGTCGCCTGCGGCAAGGGCGGCACCCTCCTCGGCGCGGGCTCCACGGCGCAGGGCAACGCGATGGACCAGTGGAAGACGGCCTACTCCGCCGCCTGCTCCGGCACCACGATCAACTACAGCGGCGGCGGCTCCGGCGCGGGCGTCCAGCAGTTCACCCAGGGCAAGGTCGCCTTCGCGGGCACCGACTACGTGCTCAAGGCCGCCGACGTCGAAGCCTCCAAGGCGGTCTGCTCCGGCGGCAAGGCCATCGACCTGCCGATGGTCGGCGGCCTCGTCTCGCTGGTCTACAACGTGGACAACGTCGACAACCTGGTCCTGGACGGCCCGACCGCCGCCAAGATCTTCGACTCGCAGATCACCAAGTGGAACGACCCGGCCATCGCCGCCCTCAACCCGGGCGCCAAGCTGCCGGACGCCGAGATCCAGTCCTTCCACCGCTCGGACGACTCCGGCACCACCTTCAACCTGACCTCCTACTTCGCCAAGACCTCCGGCGGCGCCTGGAGCGCGGCCCCGGACAAGGCGTGGAAGGGCAAGGGCGGCCAGTCCGCCAACGGCAGCGCCGGCCTCTCCGCCCAGATCAAGCAGGTCAAGAACTCCATCGGCTACGCCGAGCTGTCCTACGCCCAGATCAACAACCTCAGGAGCGCCGCCATCAGCACCGGCGCCGCCAAGCCGGTCGAGGCCACCGCCGCCAACGCCGCCAACACCTTCGCCACCTCCACCGTCGTCGGCACCGAGGGCGACCTCGCCCTCTCCCTCGACTACGGCACCAAGGCCGACAACGCCTACCCGATCGTCCTCGTCACCTACGAGGTCGTCTGCGACAAGGGCAACAAGGCCGAGACCCTCGACACCCTCAAGTCCTTCCTCACCTACACCATCGGCGACCCCGCCCAGCAGGCCATCGGCGAGAAGGGCTACGTCCCCCTCCCCGCCACCATCGCCGACAAGGTCAAGACCGCCGTCTCCACCCTCGCCTGACCCACCCACCCCCGGCGCCGGCCCCCACCACCGGGGGGCGGCGCCGGGGCGCGGGGCTCAGCGTGGCGTTCGCACCGCCCGGGCGGCGGCCACCCGTCGGAGCAGGGCGCGGCGTTGTGGGTCCTCGGGCTGAGGAGTCCGCGAGCCGGGCGAGGCCTTCGGGGTCTCGGCCGGCGGGGTGAGGCGGGCGGCCAGGGAACGGGCGGTGGGGTACTCGAAGACGACGTGCGACGGCACCGGCCGGTCCAGGCGCTTGGCGAGGCGGGCACACAGGGCCAGGACGGCCATGGAGTCGGCGCCGTGGTGGAACACGTTGTCGTCGGGGCCGAGTTGCGCCGCCAGGACGTCGCCGAGGACGTCGAGGACCACCGCCTCGACGGGCGTCCCGGCCCGCTCGGCGGGGCGCCGGCCGCCCGCTCCCGTCGGGCCCGCGCCCTGCAGCTGCCGGGCCAGTGCGCCGGTGTCGACCTTGCCGTTGACGGTGAGCGGCAGGTCCCGGTGGACGCCCACCCGGGCGGGCACCAGGTACCCGGGCAGCCGGCCGCCGAGCCAGTCGCGCAGGTCCTCGGGCGTCACGGCGGAGTCGGCCACGGTCTCGACGGCGGCCGCGAGTTGGCGGCCGGTGGGCGAGTCCACGGCGAAGGCGACGGCGTGGCGCACGGCGGGGTGGGCGGCGAGGGCGGTCTCGACCTCGCCGGCCTCGATCCGGAAACCGCGGATCTTCAGCTGCTTGTCCCGGCGGCCCAGGTACTCCAGGGCGCCGTCCGGCAGCACCCGGCCGTAGTCGCCGGTGCGGTAGACCCGCTCACCGGGCGCCCAGGGGTGGGCGGGGAACCGCTGCGCGGTCAGCTCCGGGTCGTTGAGGTAGCCGACGGCCAGGCCCGGGCCGCCGACCACGATCTCGCCGACGGCCCCGACCGGCAGCGGCCGGAGCCGTTCGTCCATGACGTGCGCCGTGGACCCGTGGATCGCGCGGCCGATCGGCACCGAGCGACCGGCGGCGGGGTCCCGGTCCAGCCGGTGGCAGCAGGAGAACGTGGTGTTCTCGGTGGGGCCGTAACCGTTCATCAGGACGGAGCGCGGCACCGAGCGGGCGGCCTCGGCGAACAGCTCGGGCGGAACCGCCTCGCCGCCGACCAGCAGGTGGCGCATCCCGGCCAGGGCCTGCGGTGCGGCCTCCACCATCCGCGCGAACAGGGTGACGGTGAAGAAGCCCGCGGTGATCCGGTGGCGCTCGATGGCCCGGCACAGCAGCAGCGGGTCCTTGAGCTCGCGCGCCGTCGGCACCACGACCGTGCCGCCGTTGGCCAGTGCGCCCCAGACTTCGAGGGTGGCCGCGTCGAAGGACGAGTTGGCCACCAGCAGGGTGCGGTCCTGCGGGCCCAGCGGCAGCGTGCTGCTCTCGCGGACGAGCCGCACGACGGCGTGGTGCGGGATGCCGACGAGCTTGGGGACGCCGGTGGAGCCGGAGGTCGGCATCACGTAGGCCAGCGCGTCGTGCGCGGGGCTGTCGGCGACCCGGGCGGCACCGGCGGCGCTGTCGGCATCGGCGGCGCTGTCGGCGACGCGGTCGACCAGGACGAGCGACATCCCCTCCGGCAGTTCGGCGGGGTCGAGCAAGCCCTCGCGGGTCAGCACGACCCGGGCGCCGGAGCGGCCGGCGAGGTCGGCCAGCCGGGTGGCGGCGTGCTCGGGGGCCAGCGGGAGATAGCAGGAGCCCGCCTTGAGCACGGCCAGCAGGCCCGCGACGAGGTCCGCCGACTTCTCCAGCACCACCACGACCGGGTGCTGCTGGTCCGCGTCGGCGCCGAGTCCGGCCGCGATGGCCTCGGCCCGGCGCACCAGCTCCGCGTAGCCGAGCCGGCGGTCCCCGTCGATGACGGCGGTGGCCTGCGGGTCGCGGGCCGCGTGGCCGTCGACCAGGGCGGTCAGGGTCTCCCGCGGGGCCGGCGGCGGCAGGGGCCGGCCCGGCCCGCCGAGGACGGTCAGCTGCTCGGCGGCGCCCATCGCGGGCAGTTCGCCGAGCGGCAGTTCGGGGTGCTCGGCGAGCGCCGCGAGGAAGGCCGCGAAGCCGTCGGCGAGCCGTTCGCGGGTGCCGTCGAGGAACTGCGCCGGGTCGCACAGCCAGCGCAGCCGGATCCGCTCGTCCTCGTCCCCGAAACCCTCGGCCACGTGACCGTCCTCGACGAACAGCGCGAGGTCGTACACGGCGTTGCTCGGGATCGACGGCCAGCGGCCGAAGGTGAGCCCGGCGGCGGTGCGCGGGCCGGCGGGCGCGACGTGCTGCGCGACGACGAGGCGTGCCGGTCCGGGGGTGCCGCCGGTGAAGTCGAGGGACTGGATGATCTCCTCGAACGGCAGCGCCGCGTGGTCGAGCGCCCGGCCGGCCAGGGCGGCCAGCTCGCGCAGGTACGCGGGGAACGACTGGTCCTCGCGGACGCGGTCGCGCAGCGGCACGAGGTTGACGAAGTAGCCGATGGCGCTGTGCGCGTCGAAGGTGTCCCGGGTGGAGGCCGCGATGCTCACGGTGTTGTCCGGGCCCAGGCCGCGCAGGTGGAGGTAGGCCTTGAAGGCGGCGGTGACGGCGGTGAAGCGGGTGGTGCCCGCCCCGGCCGCGAGCCGGCCCAGCGCGGCGGTGGCGGTGGCGTCCAGGCGCTGCTCCAGCACGCTGGTGCGGCGGGCCGGCGCGGGCCCCGCGGTGAAGGGCTCCGGCAGCAGCATCGTGTCGGTGAAGCCGTCCAGTGCCTGGGACCAGTACTGACGCAGCGTCGTGCCCTGCGGCCCGGCGAGCAGGCGCCGCTGCGCCTCGGCGGCATCGGCGGGGTGGGCGCCGGGGGCGAGGGCGGGTTCCGCGTCGGGGTCCTGGTAGGCCTCGGCGAGGTGGGCCTCGAAGAGCTCCGCCGACCAGCCGTCGAACACCAGGTGGTCGGCGGCCAGGACGAGTGCCGCGGTGCCGGGCGCGGTGACCAGCTCGGCGTGCCAGCAGGCTCGGGAGACGTCGAAGCGGTGGCGCAGCCAGTGGTCGATCCGGGCCTGCACCGCGTCCCGGTCGGCCGCCGCGTGGACGCCGAACGGGACCTGGTCCGCGCCGGACGGGGCAGAGTCCGCGCCGGGGGCGGGCTGGACGAGCTGGACGGGCCGGCCGTCCCCGCCGGCGGCGAAGACGGTGCGCAGTGCCTCGTGCCGGGCGGCGACCCGGGCCACGGCGCGCCGCAGGCGGTCCCGGTCGTACGCACCGTCGAGCCGGACGGCGTGCACGACGGTGGTGTCGGAGCTCTCCGGGTGCAGTTCGCGCCAGGCCCAGAGCCCTTCCTGGCTGCGGGCGGCCGGCTTGCGGCCCAGGCGGGCACCGGGCTGCGTCGCCCTGCTGGGTGCCTCGGGCTCGTCGGTGGGCTGCTCGGTGGCGGTCCTCCGGGCGAGCTCGCGCACCGTCCCGGCGGTCAGGGTGTCGGTCGCGCCGACGGTCAGGCCGTGCCGGCGCAGCCGGGAGGCGATGTGCATGGCCGCCAGCGAGCCGCCGCCGACGGCCGGGAACGGGTCCGTCACGCCCAGCCAGGGGGCGTCCAGGACCTCCCGCCAGACGTCGAGGACCAGCTGCTCGCGCTCGCCCTCGGCGGCGGTGGCCGGGCCGAGCGCGGTGGGCCGGGAGCGGTCGGCGAGCAGGGCTGCGGTGTCGACCTTGCCGTTCGCGGTGAGCGGGAAGGCCGCGGTCAGGATGATCCGGGTGGGGCGGGCGGCGGCGGGCAGCCGGTCGGCGGCCCAGGAGCCCAACTCCTCGGCGAGGCCGGGGGCTTCGGGATCCTCGACCTCCATCGCGGCGGCGAGCCGTGGGCCGACGGGGGTGGGGGTGACGATCGCCAGGGCGCGGCGCACCGCGGGGTGCGCGCCGAGCACGGCCTCGGTCTCGCCGAGTTCGACCCGGACCCCGTCGATCTTGAGCTGGCTGTCGCGGCGGCCGGCGAACTCCAGGGCCCCGTCGGGCAGCAGCCTGCCGTAGTCGCCGGTCAGGTAGGCGCGTTCGCCGGAGTCCCGCAGGTGGACGAAGGCCGCCGCGGTGAGCTCCGGCGCGTCGAGGTAGCCGCGGGCCAGGCCCGCGCCGGTGAGGACGATCTGGCCGACCTCGCCGGCGGGCACCGGGCGCAGCTCGTCGTCGAGCAGGTGGACGGCCATGCCGGCGACCGCGCGGCCGATGGGCGTGCGGCGCCAGGGGTCCTCGACCCGGTCGAACAGGTGCATCGCGCCGACGACGGTGGACTCGGTGGGGCCGTAGCCGTTGATCAGGCGCAGGCCCGGTACGGCCGCCACCAGTCGGCCGAGCAGCTGCTGGGGCAGCGGTTCGACGCCGACCAGCACGCGGTCCAGCACGCAGGCCCGGGCGCCCTGGTCACCGCCGGAGGCCTGGTCACCGCCGGAGACCCGCTCGCCACCCGCGGCCCGCTGCTCGGCGATGTCGACCAGCTCCGCCAGCATCCCGGCGGGGAGGTAGGCGTGGTTGACCCGGCGCTCGCAGAGCTCGTCCCAGAGCCGTTCCGGGTCGCGCACCACCTCGTCGTCGGGGACGTGGACGGTGCCGCCGTTGACGAGGGTGTTGAACACCTCCCAGACCGTGACGTCGAATCCGGGGCTGCCGACCATGGTCCCGACCGGCCGGTTCAGGCACGGCGCCAACTCGTTGACGGCACGCACCATGTTGAGCACCGAGTGCTGCTCGATCTGCACGCCCTTGGGGGTGCCGGTGGAGCCGGAGGTGAAGAGCACGTAGGCGAGGTCCTGCGGATCCACCTCGGCGGGCCCGTCCACGGCCGGGGCGTCGGACAGCACGGTGTGCGCGTCGAGCGGGACGAGCGGGCAGTCGAGGCCGCCGGGGGTTTCGCCCGGGGCGGCCTCCACGACGGCGGCGGGCTGCAGTCGGGCGAGCACTGCGGCGCGGCGCCCGGCCGGGAACGCGGTGTCGACGACGCAGTAGGCGGCGCCCGCGTACAGGATGCCGAGGAGCCCGAGCACGGTCTCGGCGCTCCGGCCGCCGACCACGGCGACGCGGTCGCGCGGCCGGACTCCGGCCTCCCGCAGGGCCCGGGCCAGTTGCCGGGCCCGGTGGTCGAGTTCGGCCCAGGTCCACCGGCGCGACCGGTCGGTGAGCGCCGGGTGGTCGGGGGCCTCGGCGGCTCGCGCGGCGAGGACGGCGGCCAGTGTGTCGGGTGTGGTGGTCATGGCGTGCCTCACGAGACGGAAGAGGTCTGGGCGGGGACGGTCGCGGGGGCGGTCGCGAGGTCGGGGACGGTCGCGGGGGCCGGGGCAGTCGCGGGGGCCGCGGGGGCAGCAGCAGGAGCGGCGGCCAGGGCGAAGCGGCGGGCGAAGCGGTTGCCGTCCGCGACCGGCGCGGTCTGCGGCGCGGGCAGCAGTTCGTCGTCCCGGCCCTCGGCGAGCGCGGTCAGCAGCTCGGCCAGCCGCGTGGTGAAGCGTTCGACGGTGGCGCGCAGGTAGCGGTCGGGCGCGTAGAGGAGGTGGATGGTCAGCCCGTCCGGGTGGGGCAGGAACTCGATGCACAGGTCGAACTTGACCGCGCCGGGCGGCGGCAGCCGCAGCGACGTCACCTCGTCCGGGCCGGCCGGGTGCTGCTCGCCGTCGAACATCGTGACGACGACGGAGAAGAGCGGGTTGCGCTGCTCCTGGCCGCCGAGCCCGGAGCGGTTCACCACGTCCTGGTACGGGGTCGAGGCGTGCTCCAGGGCGCCGAGGAAGACCTCGCGCACATGGCCGACGGCGTCGCGCAGCCGTCCGCCCGCGGCGTGCGGGCGCAGCCGCAGCACCACCGGGTCGACGAACATGCCGACGACCGACTCGAAGGCGGGCAGCGCGCGGTTGGCGAGGTTCGATCCGACGACCACCTCCGCGCGGCCCGACCACTCCGCCAGGGCCACCGAGGCGGCGGTGAGCGCCAGCGCGTACAGCGTGGTGCCCTGTTCGCTCGCGACCCGGCGCAGCTGCCGGGTCAGCTCGGTGGGCAGCAGTCGGCGCAGCGCGGCGGCCTCGCCGGGCACGCCCTCGGCCGCGCTGTCGGCGACGGGGGCGGACGGGTCGAGTCCGCGGATGACCTCCTGCCAGTAGGCGAGGTCGCGTTCGCGCACCTCGGCGGCGAGGGAACGCTCCCAGCCGACGAAGTCGCTGTAGTCCGCCGGCGGGAGGGCGAGTCGTTCCGGCGCCGTGCCGTCGGCCAGGGCGAGGAGGTCGCGCCGGAGGATGTCCACCGACCAGGCGTCCATGGTGACGTGGTGGCAGACCAGCAGGACGCGTACGGCTGCGGGCTCGGTGGCGATCAGGACCCGGACGGCGTGCTGTTCGAGGTCGAAGGGCCGGCGGACGAACGGCAGCGCCGCGCGCTGGAAGGCGGCTTCCAGCTCCGCCTCGTCCGCGCCCGCGGACGCGCCCCCGTCGGCCCCCAGGTCGACCGTGTCGACGGGGACCGCGTCCACCGGGGCCGTGACGCGCAGCGGTGCGCCGTCCGGCCCGGGCAGGTACCGGGTGCGCAGTTCGGTGTGCCGCTGCAGGAGGGCCGCCACGGCGGCGCGGGCACCGGCCTCGTCCAGCTGCGGCAGCCGCCAGCCGAACGGGACGTTGTAGTGGTTCGAGTCCGGGTCGAACTGCCAGAGGTACCAGAGGCGTTGCTGCATGGTGGAGAGCGCGTCCGAGGGCTCGAAGGCGGGGGTCGCGGGGCCGGTGGCGGACGGGCCGGACGGGCCGGTGGCGGTGCCGTCGGCGCAGAGCTCGGCGAGCGCGCCGAGCGTGCTCGCGCGCAGCATCTCGGCCAGCGACGCCGCGGTGCCCAGGGCGGTGCGCAGCCGGGCGGCGATCTGCATCATCTGCAGCGAGTCGACGCCGAGGCCGGCGAGGCTCTGCTCCGGGTCGGCGCAGGCCTGACCGGTGACCTCGGCGACGGTGGCGGCCACCGCGGCGAGCACGGATCCGCCGTCGAGGGCGGCGCCCGTCCCGGCCGCACCGGCCACCTCGGCCAGCCCGGCGGCGACCCGGCGGCGGCGCGCCGCGAGGTCTCCGGCGGCGGCCACCAGCACCGGGGCGTCGGAGCGCAGCGCCCGGCGCAGCAGCCGGACACCCGCGTCGGTGCCCAGCGCGTCGGGCCCCGGCGTGCCGTCGGCGCTCCAGCCGTCCCAGCGCACGCTGCGCCACACCGGGCCGTCCGCGGGCCGCGGGCGGGCCGCCAGGGCGTCCAGGTAGGCGTTGCCCGCCGCGTACGCGCCGAACCGGAATCCGCCGAGCACGGTGGAGATCGAGGAGTACAGCAGGACGAAGTCGCAGTCCGTGCCGTGCAGCGCCTCGGCGAGGATCGCCGCGCCGCGGACCTTGGCGGCGGTGATGGCGAGCGCGTTCTCCGCGCTGGTGTCGGTCAGTTCGCGGAACTCGCTGGTGTCGGTGTGCCCGGCGAGGTGCAGCACCCCGTCCAGGCGTCCGTGCCGCGCGACGAGCTCGGCGACGGCGGCCCGGACGGCGGTGGCGTCGGTGACGTCCAGGACCAACTCCTCGACGGTGGAGCCGAGTTCGGTCACCTGGGCAAGGATCGCCGCGTGTTCGGGGGCGGCCGGGCGGCCCACCGTACGGCCGGCGAGCACCAGCGTGCAGGGGGCCTCCTCGCTCAGCGCCCGGGCGGCGGCGGCGCCGATCCGGCCGTTGCCGCCGAGCAGCAGGTAGACGCCGCCGCGCCGGACCGGCGTGGGCCGGTCGGCCGGGGCGGGCTCGTAGCGCACGGTGTAGCGGTGGCCGGCGCGCAGGGCGACGTCCTCCGGGCTCGGGGCGAGGATCTCGGTCACGAGCGCGTCGAGGTCGTCGGCCGCTTCGGTGCGGGCGTCCGGGGCCGGGTCCAGGTCCACCAGGTGCGCGGAGACGCCGGGCAGCTCGTGCGGGGCGCAGCGGATCAGGCCGAGGACGGCCGCGGCCGAGGCGTCCGGCTGCTCGCCGGCGGTGACCGGGAGCAGGCCCCGGGTGACGAGGTGCACCGAGCGCACGGTGGCGCCGTGGGCGGCGAGGGCGCGGGCCGGGGCGAGCAGGCCTCGTTCGAGCCAGGCGGCCAGCGCCTCGGGCCCGGCAGGCTCGGCAGGCCCGGCGGGCTCGGCAGGCTCGGCGGGGTCGGCGGGTACGCCGGTGGCGGCCACCGCGAGGGTGAGGTCGACGACGTGCTGGGCCGGGGAGCGCGGGGAGTCTCCGGGCGCCAGCAGCTCGACCTGGTGGCCGGCCCGCTCGATCCGGGCCGCCAGTTCGGCAACCAGTGAGGAGGACGGCGAGCCGGCGGCAGCCGCCGGTACGAGGAGCGCGACGCGCAGTGCCTCGGCCGGCGGGGTGAGGGCGCCGCGCGGGGAGATCCGCGCGACCGGCAGGCTCAACTCCTCGGCGCCGCGCAGCCCTTCGGCGGCGGGGGCGGTGGCGGTGGTGCGCTCGTGCCGCCAGTAGCGGTGTGCGGCGAAGGGGTAGCCGGGGAGGCGGACGAAGGCACGGTCGGCGGTCTGGTTCAGCGCGTCCCAGTCGACCGGGGTGCCGAGCGCCCAGAGCCGGCCGAGCGCGGTGGCCAGCGCTTCGAAGCCGTCGGCGGCGCCGGCCGAGACAGCGACCGCGAGCTCGGCCGTGCGGCCGGTGCCCTCCGCGGCGGCACGGGAGACGAGTGCCGTGAGTGCGGTGCCGGGGCCGAGTTCGCAGAAGCGCAGCCGGTCGGCCTCCAGCAGGCACCCGGCGGCGGAGGCGAACCGGATCGGCTCGCGCAGGTGGCGCACCCAGTAGTCGGGGGCCGCCCACTCCTCCGGTTCGGCCCAGGTTCCGGTCAGGGTGGAGGGCATTGCGGCGCGGGCCGGTCGCGGGTCGGCGGCGGCGACGGCCTGCCGGTAGGCGTCCAGGATCGGGTCCATCAGCGGCGAGTGGAAGGCGATCGCACCGGGCAGGATCCGGCAGTTGATCCCGCGGGCGGTCAACTCCCGCTGTGCGGCCTCCACTTCCGCGACGCCGCCGGAGAGCACCAGCCGGTCGGTCGCGTTGTGTCCGGCCAAGGCCAGGCGCTCGCCCAGCAGTTCGGCCACGTCCCGCGGTGCGCAGTTGGCGGTGAGCATCGCGCCCGGCTCGCAGCCGCGCATCAGGGTGTCCCTGGTGTGCAGCAGCCGCATCACCGCGGCGCGCTCGAAGACTCCGGACAGGTGGGCGGCGGCGTACTCGCCGAGGCTGCTGCCGAGGTACGTGTCGGCGTGCACGCCGAGGTGTTCGAGCAGCCGGGCGTAGGCGATCTCCACGGCCACCAGCGCCGGCTGGTACGGGTTGCCCGCGGTCGCCGGCCCCTCGCCATCACCGTTGCCGTAGCCGTTGCCGCGGCCGAGCAGCTGCTCCAGCAGGTCCGGCCCGGTCAGGTCCAGGGCCTCGGCGCACCGGTCGATCTCGGCGCGGAAGACGGGGTGGGCCCGGTAGAGGTCGGCGGCGTGCCCGCCGGCCCGGCCCGCCTGCCCGGGGAAGCTGAACACCACCGGGGCGTCACCGCCGTACCGGTCGGCGGACAGCCGGTCCGCGACCGCCGGCAGCGCGCGCAGCGACTTGCGGGCCTGCTCGGCGTCGGCCGCGACGAGCACCGTCCGCGCGCCGGTGTGGGCGAAGCGGCCCCGGGCCAGGGTGTGCACGGTGTCGGCGAGGGCGGCCGCGGCGAGGTCGGGGCTGTCGGCGAGCGCCCGGGCGTGGCGTTCGAGCCCGGCCCGGTCGGGGGCGCAGAGCGGCAGGGCGAGCGGTCGGTCGGCCGCCGGGCGGGCCGGTTCGGCCGCGTAACTCTCGACGATGGCATGGGCGTTGGTGCCACCGACGCCGAAGGAGCTGACCGCGGCGCGGCGCACCGGCTCGGTCCACCGCTCGGCGGCCTGCGGAATCCGGAACGGCGTGGCGGCCAGGTCCAGGTCGGGGTTGAGGGCTTCGTGGCCGGCCAGCGGCGGCAGCAGCCCTTCGCGGACCGCGCACACCGCCTTGATCAGCCCGGCGACGCCGGCGGCGCGGTCGAGGTGCCCGAAGTTGGCCTTGAGCGAGCCCAGGGCGCAGAAGCCGGTCCGCTCGGTGAACAGCTCGTACGCCTGGCGCACCGCCTCGATCTCGATCGGGTCGCCCAGGCGGGTGCCGGTGCCGTGCGCCTCGAAGTACCCGATGGTCTCGGCGGGGACGTCGGCCAGGGCGAGCGCGGTGGCGATCAGCTCGGCCTGTCCCTGGACGTTGGGGGCCATGAAGCTGCTCTTGGCGCGGCCGTCGTTGTTGGTCGCGGTGGCGCGGATCACGGCGTGCACGGTGCGGCCCTGCGCCAGCGCGTCGCCGAGCCGCTGCAGCACCACGGCGCCGGCGCCGTTGGCGGGCACGGTGCCGTTGGCGGCGGCGCCGAAGGGGCGGCAGCGCCCGTCCGGGGAGGCGATCATGCCCTCCTGGTACACGTAGCCGAGGTCCTGGTCCGGGTCGAGCGAGACGCCGCCGGCCAGGGCCACGTCGGTCAGGCCGCCGCGCAGGCTCTGCACCGCCAGGTGCACGGCGACCAGCGAGGAGGAGCAGGCCGTCTGCACGTTGACCGCCTCGCCGCGCAGGTCGAGCAGGTAGGCGACGCGGGTGGCCAGGAAGTCGGGGCTGTTGGCGATCATGCGCCGGTAGCGCTCGTTCTCGTCCAGCCCGTCCACCGGGCCGGAGATCCGGTAGCGGCTCGGCGCGGCCGCCGCGTACACCGAGACGGTCCGCTCGGCCTCGCCCGGGACGACGGCGGCGTCCTCGAAGGCGTGCCAGGCCACCTCCAGGAAGACGCGGTGCTGCGGGTCGAGCAACTCCGCCTCGTGCGGGGTGAGTCCGAAGAAGGGGGCGTCGAACCGGTCCGGGTCCGCCAGCAGCCCACCGGCCGGCACCCGCGCGCCGGACGCACCGCCGGACGCACCGCCGGACCCGGCGCCCGGCTCCCAGCGGGTCACCCGGTCCTCGCCGTCGAGGCAGTGCCGCCAGAACTCGGCGAGGTCGGCCGAGCCGGGGAATCGGCCGGCCATGCCGACCACGGCGATGTCCGAGTCCTGGTAGGGCCCGTGGTCGGGCCCGTCGTAGGGTTCGTGGTCCGGTCGGTGGTCCGGCGGGGTCAGCGACATGATGGGGTGGCTCCTGGGGTTCTGCCGAGTCGGGGCGGGAATGGTCGGGCGGTCGGGCTCAGCCGCCGACCCGCTCGGTCGGTATGCAGTCCTCGATCAGCGCCGCGGCGGCGGCCACGTGCGCGGGGTCGAGCAGGGTGTGGTGGGTGCCCGGGGTCCAGCGCTGCGGGACGGCACGCCCGAACACCGCGGACCAGCCGAGGTCCTGCGGTGCGTCGCCCCAGCCGCTCTCGTCCAGCGCGCGGACCAGGACGACGGGCGCGGCGCAGGGCCGTACGGTGAACTCGGCGCGGGCGGCGCGCAGGTGCCAGCGGTAGGTGGCCGCGTACGGCTCCAGGTCGGCGGGGGTGAACCCGGCTCCCGGGGAGCGCTCCTCCAGGGCCCGGGCGACGGCCGCGAGGATCTGCGCGTCGTCGGCGTCGGCGGGCAGGTCGGGTTCCGCGACGCCGAACAGTGCGGCGATCTCCGCGGCCGGCCGGCGCGGGCGGACGCCGAGGACGGCCGGGGTCGCGCTGTCGAGCAGCAGCACGGCGCGCGGCGCGGCGCCGGCCTGCTCGGAGAGCCGGGCCATCTCCACCGCGACCGCGCCGCCGAGCGACCAGCCGACCAGCACCGTCCGGCGCAGGTCGGCCTGCGGTGCCAGTTCTTCGAGGTAGTCGGCGGCGATGGCGCCGATCGAGCAGCGGTCGGCGGGGGCGTCCGCATCGGCCTCGAAGGCGAGGACGCCCGGGCCGGGGGGCAGGTGCGGCAACAGCCTGCGGAAGCCTCCGGCGCTGCCGCCGGCCGGGTGGACGAAGGCGATCGAGTCGCCGCTGGGGCCCGCGGCACGCAGGCTGAGCAGATTGCCGCGTATCACGGTGTTCCTCTCGTGGTCGGGGGCCCGGGGGCGCGGGGCGCGCCCCCGGGGTGCCGGAAGGCCGCCGGGCCAACTGCCCGGCGGCCTTGGTCGGACGGCCTTGATCAGGCGGCCTTGATCAGGCGGCCCGGATCAGGCGGCCCGGATCGGACGGCCTTGATCAGGCGCCGTGCGACTGCGGGCGCAGGTAGCCCGCGATCGACTGCACGGTGGGCCGGCGCACCACCTGACGCAGCGACAGCTGCTCGTACCCCTGGGCGCGCAGCAGGTTGACCAGCCGGGCCAGCAGCAGCGAGTGGCCGCCGCAGGCGAAGAACTCGTCGTCCGGGCGCGGCCAGCCGCCGCCGATCACCTCGCGCCAGGCCGTGGCCACGACCAGCTGCTCGGCGTCGTAGTCCTTCGGGTCGGCCTCGGCCGCGGTCACGGCCCGGGCGAGCAGCGCCGTACGGTCGACCTTGCCGGTGGCGGTGAGGTCGAAGCGCTCCAGGACGGTGACGGAGTCGGGCACCATCGGCTGCGGCAGGATCGCGGCGATCTCCGCGCGCACCTGGTCCGCGTCGGCGGTGCCGGTGACGAAGGCCCGCAGGCAGGGCCGTTCGGCCCGCCGGTCCAGGACCACCACGGCGTCGCGCACCCCGTCGCCGCGCCGGGCGGCGTGCTCGATCTCGTGCAGGTCGATCCGCCAGCCGTTGAGCTTGATCTGGCTGTCGCCGCGGCCGAAGAGCCGCAGCGTGCCGTCCGCTCCGAGCACGCCGAGGTCGCCGGTGTGGTAGCAGTCGACGCGGCGGCCGGCGATCTCCAGCGTCCGGAACGGCGAGTCGCCCTGGTGGCCGGAGAGGTAGCCGACGGCCAGGCCGGGACCGGTCACCACGACCTCGCCCAGGACGCCGTCGGGCACCGGCATGCCCTGCTCGTCGACCACGGCGAGCCCGGCACCGGCGACGCCGGTGCCGACGTGCACGCCGCCGCCCGGGGTCATCCGGCCCGCGGTGGCGGTGGCGGTGGCCTCGGTGGGGCCGTAGAGGTTCCACACCTCGGCCTGCGGGTGCCGGGTCCAGATCCGCCGGAGCAGGTCGGTGTCCAGCGGCTCGCCGCCGAGCAGCACCCGGGCGAGGTTCATCCGGGTGTCCGGGCCGGCGCTCTCCTCTTCGGCGAGCAGCGCGGAGAGGTAGCTGGGCACGCAGTTGAGGGTGACCGGCTCGGCCGAGGCGGCCAGTTCGGCGCGCACCGCGGCGAGGTCCAGGCGGTCCGCGGCCGGCAGCCGGACGCAGCCGCCGGCGTACAGCACGCCGAGGGTCTGCTTGAACGAGGCGTCGAACAGCGGGCTGGAGACGACCGGCAGCGGGGTGGCGGCGACGCGCAGGTCCTCGTCCGCCCAGCGCAGGTAGTTCTCCAGGCTGCTCCGGCGCACGCCGACCAGCTTCGGCACACCGGTGGAGCCGGAGGTGCGCAGGAGGTAGGCGAGGGCGTCGGGCCCGGTGGCGACGGGCTCGGCCAGGCCGGCCGTCGCCCCGGTGGTCACGTCGCCCGTCGCGCCGGCCGTCACGGAGTCCGCCGGCTCGCCCGGCAGTTCGCTCAGCACCAGCGCCCGGCAGTCCGCCGGGAGCAGCGCGGGCTCGGCGCCGGCGCCGACCACGACGGTGTGCGCCCCGGAGCGCGTGAGGGCGTCCGCGATCCGCGCGGCGGGCTCCTGCGGCGAGAGCGGCAGGAAGGCCCCGCCGAGCGCGTTGACGGCCAGCAGTGCGGCGAGCAGGTCGGCGTCCAGATCGGCGAGGACGGCGACGACGCCGCCCACCGGCAGGCCGTCCAGTCGGCCCGCGATCGCGGCGGCCCGGGCGTCGAGTTCGGCGTACGTCCACACCCGGTCGCCCTGTCGGCAGGCGGGTGCCCCGGGCTTGGCGGCGGCGTGCGCGCGGAAGCGGGCGACCAGGCCGTCGGCGGCCGGGGCGGCCAGGCCGGCCTGCAGGCGCTCGGCGAGCTCGGCCGCGTCCTGCTCCGGGAGCAGCCGCAGTGCGGCGAGCGGGGCGTCGGTCCGGTGGACCAGGTCGGTGAGCAGGGCGCTCCACATCGCGAGGACCGCGGCGAGGCGGTCCTGCTGCTCCGGGCCGGCGCTCTCGACGTGCAGCGAGGCCGCGTCCCCCTGGACGCGCAGCGAGAAGACGGCGCGGCCGGCGAGCGGGAAGGACCAGGATTCCAGGCACCAGCCGGCCGGCAGCTGCGGCAGGCCGTGGGAGTCGAAGACCAGCTCGGGGGTCGGGTCGGCCGTGCCGTGGGTCGGGCCGCCGAGCATCGCCAGGGCCTGCTCGTCCTCGGCGCGCTGGGCGCGCACCGCGGCCGGGCCGCCCTGGGTCGGGTCCGGGGCCGTCGCGCAGGGCACGACCTGGGTGAACGGGCCGGGGACGGTGGGCAGTCCGATGGCCTGGCGTGCGTCGCCGGTCCAGCCGAGGCTGCCGGCGGGCAGGCCGATGCGGTGCAGCACGGCGGCCAGCGCGGTGCGGGCGACGTCGGCCGGGGTGGTGGCCGTCTCGGCGGCGAGGGCGTTCAGCCGGGCGAGCGTGGGGCCGGTCAGCGGGCGTCCGAGGGCGACGGGCTCGGCCTCGGGGGCGTCGGTGCGGCCGGGTACGGCGTCGGCCAGCTGCTTCGCCGCTCCCTCGGTGCGGGGGCGGCGGCCCGCCCAGAACCGCTCCTCCTCGGCGAGTTCGCCCTCGCGCAGCATGGCCAGGTGGCCGGGCGCGATCGCCAGGTAGTCGGGGGCGTCGGCGGACGGGGCGCCGGCGGTGCCCAGGCGCTGCGCCACCTCGGCCAGCAGCAGGCTGACGGAGGTGGTGTCCGCGAACATGGCGTCGCAGGAGAGGGTGAGTTCGGGGCCGTCCCAGCTGTCGGTGACGCGGGCGCGGAAGGTGCCGAGGGCCAGCTCGCCCCCGGTCCAGTCCGCGCCGGTCGCCGGGCGCTGGCTGGGGATGCGCAGGCCGGGTACCTCGACCAGCTCGGCGCCGAGCACCGGGGCCGTGGCGAGCGCGGCCGAGAGGGCGGTGCGGACCTGGCCGGCCTGGGCCGAGGGGATCCGGACGGTGAGCGAGAGCCGGCGGTCGCCGGTGCCGAGCAGCGTGCGCTGGATCGGGCCGAGTTCGGTCACCCGGGCCTCGGCGGGGGCGAGGGCGGTGTCCTGGACGGTGGTGGTCATGCCTGGACCCCCTGGGTGGCGAGGTAGGACTCGGCGATCTTCAGCAGGATGCGGCGCGGGCCGCTGAACGGGCGGCGGCCGTGCGCGGCGAGCATGTTGTCGACGACGAGCACGTCGCCCTCGCGCCAGTCGAACTGCACCGCGTGCTGCTCGACGATGTCGTTGACGACGGTGATCGTCTCCGCGTCGATCTCCGAACCGTCGCCCCAGTACACGTTGTTGGGCCACAGCTGCTCGTCGGTGTCCTCCGGCGAGGTGGACAGGGCGTCGCGGATCCCGCTGTCCATCCGGGAGATGTGGAAGCCGTGGGCGTAGTTGAACCACACCTGCTCGCCGGTGACCGGGTGCTCGGCGACCGCGGCGCGGCGCTCCGAGGTGCGCAGCCGGTCGTCGCCGATCCACTCGACGGTGCGTCCCTCGCGGGCGCAGACGGCCTCGACCTCCTCGCGGCTCTCGGTCTCGTAGGAGCGCTGCCAGGTGCGGTTGTAGCCGTAGCCGCGGGTGTAGGTCAGGCCGCGCTCGGCGAACTGCTCGCGGATGTGCTCGGGGATGGCGGCGAGGATCTTCCGGTTGTCGGCGATCGGCGTCTGGCCGCGGTCCTGCGGCTCGATGTCGCACTGGAAGAACAGCAGCATCGGCCAGTCGTTGGAGTAGCAGAACTCGCTGTGCAGCCGGATGTCGAGCTCTTCCGGGTACTCGCTGGCGGTGTAGGTGTTCTGGCCGACCCGGCTGCGGATCGCGGCGCCGCCCTGGTACTCGACGAGTTCGCCGCTGAAGGCCTGCACCACGGCGTCGAAGTCCGGCCGCTGCGCCGAGCGGAAGAGCAGGGCGCCGTGGCGGTGCAGGTCGGCGCGCAGTTCCTCGCGGTGCGCCGCGATCCAGGCGGGCAGGTCCACGTCGGACTCGGATTCGAGGACGAGCGGCAGCTGCTCCTCGTTGTAGGTGGTACGGCGCACCAGCTCCGGGTCGGCGGCGCCGCGCGGGGTGCGCGACTCCAGGCCGGCGAACTTGGCGATGGGCATGGCGGGACTCTCCTGCGGTGGTGATGGGGGGTGGCTGTGACGGGGGTGGGACGGGGACGGAGTGCTCGCGGTGGGGCGCGGGCGGTCAGTCCTGCGAGGAGTCGGGGAGGCGGACCGCGACGTTGGTCGCGGCTCCGGCGGAGCGGTTGACCACGCCGGCCGTGCGGCCGGGGGCGTGGCGGACCATGCAGCCCGCGGGGCGGTCGCCCATCACGAACGGGCTGACGACCGCGTTGCTGTCGGTGCTGACCATCGATCCGGTGGCCGGATCGTGGAAGTCCATGGGGATCGGGTCGGCGTCGGTGGCGCGCTGCAGGATCCAGCCGCCCTCGGCGACCGCCCGGTCGAGCGCCCGGCGCCACTGCTCCGGCGCGCTGCGGGCGCCGAGGTGGACGCCCTGGCCGGCGAAGCCGCGGGCCGGCTTGAGGACGAGCGTTTCGCGGCGCCGTACCGCCAGGTCGAGGAGGTCGACCCGGCTGCCCTCGAAGTCGGTGGTCCCGGCGAGGACCTGGCGGGTCCACGGCAGCACCTCGTCGAGGAACGCGCGGTCCGCGGCTTCGAGCGGCACCGAGCCGTCGGAGAGCCAGGCCAGCAGGGTCTTGTCGGACAGCAGCGCGGAGGCGGGGGACGGCAGCAGCGCGACCCCGGCCTGGGCGGCCCGCTCGACCGGCTCCAGCGGCACGCCCATGCGGCGCCATTCGGACGGGATGAAGTGGCAGGACAGGACGGGGTGTTCGGCCTCCCGGCCGCCGTCCAGGTCCTCGGGTTCGACGAACGCCGCGTCGAACCCGATCGAGCGCAGGTGGTCGACCTCGATGCCGAAGTAGCGTGCGCCGGCGATGTTCTCCTCCCGGGCGGTGCCCAGGATGCCGACCTTCGGCGGCACGCCGAGCCGGGCGCAGACCTCGCGGTAGACCTCCGCCTTGGCGGCGAGCGGGTCCACGGCCGAGGCGGCGCCGGCGGGCCCGAGCAGCCCGGGGTAGAGCTTCGCGTAGCTGCGCAGCAGCAGGTGGCTCTTCATCACGCCGCCGAGCGCGCCGCCGAAGTTGCACTCCAGGAACTGCGCGCGGCCGCCGCTGAGCAGCGCGTCGGGCCGGGCGAAGAGTCCGGCCGAGGCGGCTTCGAGGGCCGGGTCGCCGAAGGGGCGGTACTCCTGCGGGCCGAGGCCGAGCGCCGCGGCGAGCCGGGTGGCGTCGGCGGCCCGGCTCCGAGCCGCGTGCTGGACCAGGCGGACGAAGCGCACGGCGTCCTCGGCGAGCCGGTCGTGCACCGCGGCGTCCAGGAGCGCCGGCCGCAGGCCGACCGCCGCGCCCGGCAGGGCGACGGGGTCGTCCCGCAGGTCGTCGGTCAACTGCCGCGCGGTCCGCTCCGGGTCGGCAACAAGCAGGGCCATTCAGGCACCTCCACATCATGCAGAGCGACGCGCCGACCGGGCGGCGGCATCGGGGGAATTCCGGCGGGCCGGGAATGGTGCGGCGGCCGCCGTGGAGATACGTCGAGATACGTCTGGATACCTCGGGATACCTCACGGGAAAACGGGTGCGGTATCCGTCGGGGTATTTCCGCCGGCGAATTCCGCAGCGGCTTCCGCGTATCGCCACTGTGGCACCCCGGGCGGCGCGGACGCCACATCTTCCGTTGGCACCACCCGGCCTTTGCAGCATGCGGCCATCCCCGAGACCAGCTCTGACCTGGGCTTTCATCGAACCGACCAGGTTCGCGCCGGCCTTGCAGCGGGCTTTCGCCGGTCTTTCGCCGGCCTCGGAACCCGCCGCGGGCGGCCCGCGCCGAGTCCTCTCCCGCACCCCGAGTCGATTTCCCTTGACAGCCGACGCATTCGATGAATAGCGTCCTCGATGCCTAAGAGACAGCGTTGCCATTTCCCTTGTCCGACGCCGGTCGGCCCGTATTCCCAGCGGGCGCGTGGACTTCGTCCGCCCCATCTGAGCACCGGTCAGGCATCGTTTCCGGGCCCGAACCCAAGGAGCGCCCATGCTGCACTCACCGCTGACCGCGGGCCTGCCGCCCGCCCAGGACATCGCCCCGGCCGAGGTCCACCCGCGACTCGCCCGCCACCTGCTCGTCGACGGCTACCCGTTCGTGCTCGACCTCGAACGCAGCCGCGGCTGTTGGCTGGTCGACGCGGTGACGAACGAGGCGTACCTGGACATGTACACCTTCTTCGCCTCCAGCCCGCTGGGCATCAACCCGCCGGACGTGGTGGAGGACGAGGAGTTCATGCGGGTGCTGGCCGCGGTCGGCGCCAACAAGCCGGCCAACTCCGACCTCTACACCATGCACCTGGCGCAGTTCGTGGAGACCTTCGCCCGGGTGCTGGGCGACCCGGAACTGCCGCACCTCTTCTTCGTGGAGGGCGGCGCCCTGGCCGTGGAGAACGCGCTCAAGTGCGCGTTCGACTGGAAGAGCCGGCACAACGAGGCCCGGGGCCGCTCCCGCGACCTGGGCCGCAAGGTGCTGCACCTGACCCGCGCCTTCCACGGCCGCAGCGGTTACACCATGTCGCTGACCAACACCGACCCGGCGAAGACGGACCGCTACCCGGCCTTCGACTGGCCGCGCATCGACGTGCCCGCGATCCGCTTCCCGCTGGAGGACCACCTGGCCGAGGTGGAGCGGGCCGAGGCGCACGCGCTGGCGCAGGCCGCCGCCGCGTTCGAGGCGCACCCGCACGACATCGCCTGCTTCATCGCCGAGCCGATCCAGGGCGAGGGAGGCGACAACCACCTGCGCCCGCAGTTCCTGCGCGCCATGCAGCAGTTGTGCCGCGAGCACGACGCGCTGTTCGTGCTGGACGAGGTGCAGACCGGCGTGGGCCTGACCGGCGGAGCCTGGGCCTACCAGCAGCTCGGCCTGGAGCCCGACATCGTCGCCTTCTCCAAGAAGGTGCAGGTCGGCGGGATCATGGCCGGGCGCCGGGTGGACGAGGTGCCGGACAACGTCTTCACCGTCAGCAGCCGGATCAACTCCACCTGGGGCGGAGGCCTGGTGGACATGGTGCGCTCGCGGCGGATGCTGGAGGTCATCGAGCGCGACCGGCTGATCCCGCGCGCGGCCGTGATGGGCGGCTACTTCCTCGACGGCCTGCGCAAGCTCGCCCGCCGCCACCCCCTGCTGGTGTCCAACGCCCGTGGCCGCGGCCTCATGTGCGCCTTCGACCTGCCCGACTCGGCCACCCGCGACGAGCTGCTGCACCGGCTGCGGGTGGAGGAGAAGGTGCTGCTGCTGGCCGGCGGCGAGGCGACCGTCCGGGTCCGCCCCGCGCTGACCGTTTCGGTGGACGAGATCGACGTCGCACTGTCCGCGATCGAGCGCACCCTCTCCGGCATGGCGAAGGAGGTGGCGGCCGTATGAGCACCCGGCTGATCGCCTCCGTGGTCGACGGCGGGCCACTGCCCGAGGACCACCGGCTGCGGACGTACACCTCCACCAACCCGGCGCGCCGCGACGAGGTGGTGGCCGAGGTCCGGCTCGCCGACAGCGCGGGGTTCCTCGCGGCCTGCCGGGCCGCCCGGCGGGCGCAGGGCGCCTGGGCGGACACCCCCGCGCCGGTGCGCGGGCGGGTGATCGCCGCCGCGGGCCGGCTGGTCGAGGCGAACAAGGAGCGGCTGGCCGCGCTGGTCACCCGGGAGATCGGCAAGCCGTACCCGGAGGCGCTGGGCGAGGTCCAGGAGATCATCGACACCTGCGACTTCTTCACGGGCGAGGGCCGCCGGCTCTACGGCCAGACCGTCCCCAGCGAGATGCCCGACAAGCAGCTGTTCACCTTCCGCGAGCCGGTCGGCGTCGTGGCGGTGATCACGGCGGGGAACTTCCCGGTGGCCGTCCCCTCCTGGTACCTGGTGCCGGCGCTGCTGTGCGGCAACAGCGTGGTGTGGAAGCCGGCCGAGTACGCGGCCGCCTCCGCCCAGGCGCTGTACGAGCTGTTCGCGCACGCCGGCCTGCCCACCGGGGTGCTCGACATCGTGCACGCGGACGGCGCGCAGACCTTCGCCGGCCTGGAGTCCGCGCTCGCCGAGGGCTGCGTCGACAAGATCGGCTTCACCGGTTCGACCGAGGTGGGCCGGCGCATCGGCGAGCTCGCCGGCCGCCACCTGCAGACCCCGTGCCTCGAACTCGGCGGCAAGAACCCGATGGTGGTGACCGCGGACGCCGACCTCGACCTGGCCGTGCACGGCGCGCTGTTCTCCGGCTTCGGCACGGCGGGCCAGCGGTGCACCTCGCTCGGCACCGTCCTGGTGCACGAGTCCGTGCACGACGCCTTCCTGGCGAAGTTCGTCCGGGCGGTCGAGGAGGCCGTGATCGGCGACCCGACCGGGCCGGTGCTCTACGGTCCGCTGCTGGCCGAGCACTTCGCCGAGCGCTTCGAGGAGTGCCTGGGCTGGATCGCCCCGCACCACGGGGTGCACGGCTCCACCGCGCACGGGCGGATCACCGGTGACCGGCCGCGCGCGGGCTTCGTCGGCGACCCGGAGGCGGGTCTGTACTACCACCCGACCGTGGTGGACGGCGTGCGCCCTGAGGACCGGCTCTTCCAGGAGGAGACCTTCGGCCCGCTGGTCGGTGTCGCCTCCTACCGGAGCCTCGACCAGGCGATCGAGCTGGCCAACGCGCCGGGCTACGGCCTGTCCGCCGCCATCTACACCCGTGACCCGCAGGCGGCCTTCGCCTTCCGGCGCGGCGTGCGAGCGGGCATGATCAGCATCAACAACTCCACCTCCGGGGCCGAGGCGCACCTGCCCTTCGGCGGCAACGGCCGCTCCGGCAACGGTTCGCGTCAGTCCGGCGTCTGGGTGCTGGACCAGTTCACCCGCTGGCAGTCGATGAACTGGGACCACTCGGGCCGGCTGCAGCGCGCCCAGATGGACACCGGCGTGCTCGAACCCGACCTGGGCTACCGGCTGCCGTGACGAGGGGCGGGGGCCGGGGCGCACACCGCCCCGGCCCCGGCACCGCAACGGCTCCGGACCACGACGGCCCCGGACCGCAACGCCCCCGAGCCCGAGGGGCCGCGCGCCCGAACGAGAGGATCAACCGGTGACCGAGAACCAGACGGACCGGGCCGCCCGCGCCGCGGTGGCCGTCGCGGCCGAGTACGGCCTCGCCGTCACGCGGCCCGTCGTGCTGCGCGACGCCAGCAACGTCCTCGTCCGGCTCGACCCGCTGCCCGTCGTCGCCCGGATCGCCGGACTGATGGCCGGCCTGCGCGACGGCACCGGGGAGTGGCTGGCCCGCGACGTCGCCGTGCTGGCGCACCTGGACGGCCGCGATGCGACGCGCCCCTGCCCGCCCCCGCTGCCGCCCGGGCCGCACCACCGGGACGGGCTGGTCCTCACCTTCGCGGCCCTGGAGCATCCGGACCCGGCGGCCGCCCTCGACCCCGAGGAGCTGGGCCGCTCCCTGCGCAGGCTGCACGCCAACCTCCGCGACCTGCCGATCCCGCTGCCGGCGCTCGGCCTGGTCGAGGAGGGGCGCGACTGGCTCCGCGGGCTGACGGCCGAGTGCGGGCTGACGGCCGACGAGCTCCGGCGGCTGTCCGACCGCTACGACGAGGTCCGCGCGGCCATCGCCGACGCCGCCCCCGAGGCCCAGCCGCTGCACGGCGACGCCCACGCGGCCAATGTCATGGCGACCCCGCGCGGGCTGGTCTGGACGGACTTCGAGGACGCGGCCTCCGGGCCTCCGCTCTGGGACCTCGCCTGCCTCGCCGCCCGGGCCCGCGCGCTCGGCACCGGCGAACGCGGCTACGGCGTCGACTGGGCCGACGCCGCCGTCCGCGCCTACGGAGCCGACCCCCGGGATCCGCTGCTGGACCTGCTCGTCACGGCCCGCACCCTCGCCGTGGGCGCGTGGGGCCTGGCGGTCTCCGACGCCGCCCCCCGCATGCGGGCCGCGAGCCTCGCCCGGGCCCGATGGATCCTCACGGATCCGAGCGGCCGGAAGTAGGCCGACGAAGCTCCGTGCGCGTAGCGACAGCATTCCAGTCGCATTCCAGCACAATGGCGAATCGGCGACCGGGAATTCCCCCGATCGCCGATTCACCGTTCACCTGACGATCCATCAAGAATGCTTCTATTCAAGCACATTGACGACGATCAGCTGCTCTCAGTTCGCCACCAGCCAACCGCAGGCCATGGCCCGGGCGCCCGCTTCGAAACGGCTGCGCGCGCCCAACTGCTGCATGATTTCCGCGGTGATCCGACGGCAGGTGCGCACCGAGACGCCGATCTTGCGGGCCACCACCTCGTCGGTGAAGCCCTCCATCATCAGCTGGACCACCGCCTGGTGCTGCGGCCCCAACTCGGGCTGCCCCGAGTCGTTCCGGGCCGACGCGCGCCCGGAGACGAACGGCGTGGCCTCGGACCAGACCCGTTCGAACAGGTTGGCCAGGGCCTCCACCACGCCGGCGCCGGTGAGCACCAGGACCCCGCTGGTGCCCCGGGTCGGGTCCACCGGGACGAGCGCCACCGTGCGGTCGTAGACGATCATCCGCGGCGGCAGGCAGGCGACGGTGCGCACCTCGCCGCCGTGCTCGTCGAGCCAGCGCGCGTACGAGACGGTGGCGGGGTCGTTGCGGACGCTGTCGAGGTAGACGTACCGGACCCGGACGCCGCGCTCCAGCGCCAGCCGGTCCAGCGGGCGGGCGGCGTCGAGCTGCTCGGGCTTCTGTGCGCCGCCCGGTGCGAAGACGGCGATCTCGCTCTCGCAGCTCATCGCCTGCTCCTCGATGTGCGCGAGGATCTGGTCGGCGCCCATCACCCTGACCGCGCCGCCGTCCACGTCGGGCGCGCTGCGGGTCGCGTCGTCGATCAGCCGGGTCACCGCGAGCCGCGAGGCGACCAACTGCTTCTGCAGTTCCAGCAGTTCGTTCTCCTGCTGGAGCAGCAGCTGGCGCAGGCCGACCTCCGGCTTGACCATGCGCAGCTCACCGGACTGTTCCACGGAGGGGCGTACCAGCGACCGCCGCGCCAGGTCGTCCAGGGCCGCGACGACCCGGTCGACCGGCCAGCCCAGGCGTTCGGAGATCTGCTGCTTCCGGACCCCCGGTTCCGCCAGCATCTCCCGGTAGACGAGCTCCTCGTCCTCCTTCAGACCGAACAGGCTGAATTCCATCTCGTGCCCCCGTTCAGGCGTACGTTCCGCCTCCACAATCGCGGCCACCGTAACAGAACGCAGTGAAACCGCAACAAGCCCTGTCCTGATGCTGCAAACGCAACACGCTGTCAGCTCCGGGGGCAGACAGCGGGCCGGTGACCGGGCAAAGCTGGGATCCGAACGGGGGAACAGCGCCGACGGCATTCATCACCATTTCCCGAATTTCCCGTTCTGAGAACACCACGGAGGAATAGCATGTCCCGTATTTCCGCTTCCGCCCGTTCCCTCGGCGGCTGGGCCCTCGCGCTGACCGTCGGCGCCGTGATCGTCGTCTCCGCCGGCTCGGCCGTTCCCGAGCAGTCCCCGGCGCCCGCCGCCTCCACCGCCCAGGCCTCCGGCGCCCAGGTTTCCGGCATCGGCATCGCCACCGAGGCCGTCGTGATGGCCCCGAACAACACCTGGGGCGACTGAGCGACGGCCGGACCACCGCGAGCTCGTCGTGTACTTGGTGCACGTCCGGTTCACCGCGCGGGGATCGACCTTCGACCCGCGGGAACTGGACCTCCGCATCCGAGAGCGTTCGACGGTCGAGGACTCCCTCGAACACGTCTACGTGCAAGCGCGTGGGCGCACCGCCGTCGTCGTCCTGTTCATCGCCAGAGACCGGGTCGAGGCCGCCGAGTCCGCCGCGACCGGCCTGGCCTCCCGCTGCGCGGCGGACTACCCGCCGCAGGCCGGTGTGACCGTCTCCCCCGGCCGGGCCTCCCTCGCCCCCGACATCGCCGACACCGTCCTACTCGACGACTGACCGGCCGGAGTCCCCGGGCCCGGCCCACCCACCCCCACCCGACGCCCCGTCCGCCCCGACGACCCCGGGCACACCGCACCGCGGAAGAGCTTCAAGGAGCGCACAGTTGGAACAGTCATCTGCCGAGGTCCTGCTCCTGGGCTGGTACGAGCCGGCCCTGACGGCGCTCACCGAGCTCGGGGCCCACGTGGTGAACGTCCTCGACCCCCGGGACCTGCACAAGGCGCGGGCGCTGGAGCCCAGTGACGCCGTCCGGTTCCTCACCGTGCCGGACACCCGCAGTTCCGAGGAGGTGGTCTCCGGTCTCGCCCGGCACGGGCTCACCCTGTCGGCGTTCTCGCACGTCTGCTCGATGCGCGAACTCTCCGTGGTGACGGCCGCCGTGCTGGCCGCGGTCGGCGGCTGCGCGAGCCTGGACGTGCCGACCGCGATCGCCGTACGGGACAAGTTCGTCCAGAAGCAGCTGGTGCGCGCCGCCGGGGTGCCGGTCACGGCGTGCCGGGTGGTCGACCTGCTCACCGACCTGACGGTGGACGGCTGGGACCGCCCGGTGGTCGTCAAGCCGCTGGCCGGCGGCGGCTCCCGGGACACCCACGTGCTGGCCGACCCGCAGTCGCTGGCCCGCCTGCTGGCGGAGGCCCCCGAACCGCCGCGCGGCCCCTGGCTCGTGGAGGACTTCGTGGCGGGCACCGAGCTCCACGTCGACGGGGTGGTCCGGGCCGGCCGGGTGCAGTGGTTCGCGGTCTCCCGGTACCTGACCAACGTCATCGACATCAAGGCCGGGGTGCCGGTGGGCTCCGTCGTGCTGGAGCCGGCCGGGCATCCCGGGCTGTACGCGGCCACCGAGGCGCTGCTCCAGGAGTCGCTGGACGCCCTCGGGCACCGCGAGGGGATCTTCCACCTGGAGATGTTCGAGCGGGACGGCGCGTTGACGTTCAGCGAGTGCGCCGGCCGGGTGGGCGGCGCCATGATCCGGGAGTCGATCCGGTACCGCTTCGGGGTGGACCTGCCGGGCGAGTGGGCCCGCGCGGCCCTCGGCCTGCCGATGGCTCCGGTGCCCGCGGACCGTCCGGAGGTCTGCGGCTGGATGCAGTTCTCCGCTCCGGCCGGCCGCGTGGTCGAGGTGCCCGACGTGGCGGCGGTCCTCGCGCAGCCGGGCTGCGTCGAGGCGATCGTGAGCCTCACCAAGGGCGCCACCGTGCCGGACATCAGCGCGGCCTCGAACCTCAAGGCGGGCTCGGCGCTCGTGGTCGGGGACACCGAGGAGCAGGTGCAGGCCCGGATGCTGGCCCTGAGCGACTGGTTCGCCCGGTCGGTGACGACCGAGGCCGAGCCGTGTCGGCCGTCGTGACCACCGCCGTGCGCCGGGCGCTGTCCGGGTTCTCGATGCTGCCGGACCGCGGCCCGGGCCGGACGCTGTTCTGGGCGACGGTGGTCAACACCGTCGGCACCGGCATGTATCTGACCAGCAGCGCGCTGTTCTTCGTCCGGGTCGTCGGGATGTCGCAGACCCAGGTCGGTCTGGGCCTGACCGTCTCCGGGCTGATCGGCCTGCTGGCCGGCGTGCCGGTCGGCCGGCTCGCGGACCGCAGCGGCCCGCGCCGGGTGTACCTGGTGATGCTGGGCGCGGAGGCACTGGCGATGGCGGCCCTGGTCCTCGCCCGCTCCTTCACCACCTTCGTCCTGCTCTGCTCCTGCATCTCGCTGGCGGCGACGGCCAGTGCGGCCGCGCGCGGCCCGCTGGTCCGGGCGGTCGGCGGTGAACGGCCGACGCACCTGCGTTCCTGCCTGCGTTCGGGCAGCAACCTCGGCGTCGCGCTGGGCGGGCCGCTGGCGGCGCTGGCCATCGGCTCCGGCACCCGGACCGGCTACGAGCTGCTGATCCTCGGCAACGCCGTCACCTTCGCCGTCTGCGCGGCGATGGTCAGCCGCCTGCCGCACGTGCCGCCCGTCCCGCCCGGTGGCGCGGACGGGCAGCGGCGGGCGGGCGTGAGCCGGCCGTACCTGTGCCTGGTCGGGCTCAACGCGGTGATGATGCAGCAGTTCCCGGTCCTGCCGCTGGTGCTGCCGCTGTGGATCTTCCTGCACACCCGCGCCCCGCACGCGATCGTGGGGGTGATCGTGCCGCTCAGCACGGTCCTGGTGGTGCTGCTCCAGGTGCGGATGTCCCGGGGGATCGACTCCCCCGCGGCCGCGGCCCGGTTCATGGCGCGCTCCGGCTTCGCGGTGCTGGCCGGTTTCGCGCTGATGGGCGCCATGGCGGCCCTGCCCGGGTGGCTGGCCTCGGCGGTCCTGGTGCTCGCCATGGTGGTCTACACCTTCGGTGAGATCTGGTACTCCGCGGCGAGCTTCGAGCTGAGCTTCGCGCTGGCCCCGGCCGAGTCGCAGGGGCGCTACCAGGGCGTCTTCTCGATGGGATCGGGGATCGGGCGGGTGGTCTCGCAGTCCCTGGCGACGCTGCTCTGCCTCGGCCTCGGTTTCGCCGGGTGGATCCTGCTCGGCGTGCTGATCCTCGCCGCGGGCCTCTCGGCGGTGCCGACCACGCGCTGGGCGCTGCGGACCGGCCCGGGCGACGAGCCCGCGCCGCTCCCGGGGGCGCAGCAGGTGCCGGCCGGCGCCCGCTGAGCCGCCGTACCACTGGACTGCGAAACCGCTGAACCACCTCCGAACGAGCGCCGCGGGTCTGCCGCCCCCCTGCAGACCCGCGGCGCTCGGTGCCCGGTCCGGTCACACGCCGACCCACACCCCGAGGCGGTTCGCCCGCGGCAGCAGCGCCAGCAGTTCGGGCGAGCCGCCCACGATCGTGGGGTGGCCGACCTCCTGGAGCATCGGCAGGTCGGAGACGTGGTCGCCGTAGGCGTGGCAGTCGCCCGGGTCGATGGCGGGACGGTCGGCGAGCAGGGCGCGGACGGCCTGGCGCTTGCCCTCGCCGATCATCGGCGGTCCGACGAGCTCGCCGGTCAGCACCCCGCGCTCGACCGCGGGCTCGGCGGCCAGCACGTGGGTCGCGCCGAGTTCCTCGGCGAGCGGGTGCAGCAGCGCCGCGAACGAGCCGGAGACCAGGGCCAGTTCGGCCGAGGCCGCGCGGTGGCGGTGCAGCGCGGCGACCGTCTCGCCGATGAAGAAGCCGTGCTTCTCGCGGCGCCGCAGGTACCAGTCGTGCGCGGAGTCCTGGACGTCCGCGAGGCGTTCCCCGCGCCAGGCCGCGTAGTAGCGGCGGTTGGCCTCCTCCCGTGGGCGGCCGGCCGCGACGGTGGCGTCCAGGTCGGCGCGGACGGCGGCCGCGTGGCGCCGGCCCTCCGGTCCGTGGCGTTCCGCGAAGTAGTGGTCGAGGAATTCCAGCGGGCTCCGGCAGCGGATCACCGTCTCGTCCACGTCGGCGAAGACCAGGTAGCCGGCGCCGTCCGGCCCGCGGCGGGGCGGCGTCATCGCCCGGCCACCGCGGCGGCGTAGGCGTCCGCCGCCGGTTCGAGGCGCAGCGCGCCGTGCGCGGCGACGGTGTGCACGTCCCGCCAACAGCGCTGGAGTTCGCCGCCGCGCTCGCGGGAGTGGATTCCGCCGGTGCGGAACAGTCGCTCGACGGCGGTGACCAGCAGCTCGACGGCCACCGCGGTGTCGCGGCGGTTGGCGGCGACGGCCTGCGCGAGGGCCGGGGCGTCGGTGGGATCGGTGCGGTCGGCGCGGTCGGCGGCGGCGTCCAGCAGCAGGCCGGCCGCGTTGGTCTCGGCGGCGGAGCGGGCCAGTGCGTACCGGGCGGCGGCGTCGGTCTCCAGCGGTGCGGTGTGCGGGGCCGGTCCGGTGGCCCAGTCGGTCCAGGCCGCGAGGGCGTGCCGGGCGGCGCCGAGGGCGGCCGTGGCGAGCAGCGGCGGGCCGCCGAGCATGGCCGGGAGGGTGTGACAGTGGGCGCGTCCCTCTCCGGGCCGGCCGGCGAGCAGCTCGGCGAGCGGGACGGTGCGCCGGGCGGGCACCCAAGCCCCGTTCACCACCACGGAGTTGCTGCCGGTTCCGCGCAGCCCGGTGGAGTCCCAGGTGTCGAGGACGGTGACGTCCTGCACGGGGAGCGCGCAGACCCGGGCGACGGGCGGGGTGCCGCGGCCGGCCTCGCCGGGGCGGCCCGCGGGGTCGGGGACCTGTTCGACGGCGGCGAGCAGCACCCAGTCGGCGTGTTCGCCGCCGCTGACGCAGGACCACTCGCCGTCCAGCCGCCAGCCGCCGTCGACGGGGGCGGCGGTGCCCGCGGGCGGGGTGAGGCCGGCGGCTATCCGGACGTCGGGACCGGCTCCCCAGAGGTCGCGCTGCCCCGGCTCGGGCAGCTGGGCGGCGAAGCGGCCGTGGGCCGCGTACAGGCCGGCGCACCAGGCAGTGGAGGCGCAGGCGGCACCGAGTGCGGCCGTACGGTCGACGGCTTCCCGGTAGCCGCCTGCCGTTCCGCCCCAGCGCCGGGGGACGAAGTGCCGTGGGAAGCCGGCGCCGGTCAGGGCATCGGTCAGGGCGGAGGAGAGCCGGCCGGTCTCGTCCGCCGTGCCGGCCTCGGCGGCGGCGAGGGCGGTGACCCGGGCCAGGGGGACGGGCGGTGGCCCGGCCGGCGGCGCCGGAGCCGGTGCGGGCGCCAGAACGTCGGTAGCGCTCATGGTCGTGTGCCTCTCTCGGTCGACAACCCGGCCGGCGACTGGAGGAAGCGTCGGAACGGGTGTAAAAATTCCTTCATGCAGGTATCTTTGTACCGTGATTCCTCGGTTCGGAGGTAAAGAGTGGTCCGCCAGGCTCGCGCACTGCGCACGCACGACCTGATCGTTGACGCTGCCGCGTCAGAATTCCTGCAGCGAGGGTTCGCGTTGGCCAACCTGCAGCGGGTGGCGGATCGGACGGGCCTGACGAAGGGCGCCCTCTACGGGCACTTCCAGTCCAAACAGGCGCTCGCCGACGCCCTGGTGGCACACCTCGAAGAGGTGCTCGCCGAGGTGCTGACGACGGCCACGCAGGCCGCCGACGGCACCCCGGTGCGGCTGAGTCGGCTGGTCACCGCGGTGGCCGAGCAGATCGAGGCCGACGCCCGGGTGCGGGCCGGCCTCCGGCTGGTGCTGGAGGAGGGCTGGAACAGCGGCGAGGCCCCCCAGGTGCTGGAGAACATCCGCGGGATCGCGAAACAGCTCGCGGTCCACGCCGACCAGCCCGAACCCGCGGCGGATCTCGCGGTGGTGGTGCTGCTGGGCGCCTGGGTGAACTCCTGCTGGCCCGATGCGGCGCACCTGGTCCGCCGGGTGGACGACATCCGGCAGCTGATCCCCGTCCTGTCCGGCACCGAGTGGTGACCGGGACCCCCGGCCCGGCGCGGTGACCGCGTCGGCCGGGGCGCCCCGGACGCTCAGGGGGTGTCGTACGGATCCTTGCCGGGTCCGACGAGATCCACAAGACACTCCCTCAGACCGCGACCGCCTCGGGCACCAGCACCCGCTGCTCCGCCACGAGATCGTCCACCCGCGGCTCCACCCGCTGGTCCGCGGTCCCCGGGAGGGCCCAGGTCATCGTGGCGGTCGCCACCCGGCGGCCGGCCTGGACGGCGTCCACCCGCAGCTCCCCGGGGCGGCCGAAGCCGTCCTGGACCTGGAACTCGACCGGGGCGTACAGCTCGGCGAAGGCCACACAGGAGACCTGAACGCCCGTCAGGACGGGCAGCGGCCCCTCCGGCCGGCCCACCGAGGCGGGCTCGCGCATCAGCACGTGACCGAGCTGGCGGAAGCCCTCCAGCAGCACCATCAGCGGAATGTGGTCGGTCGGGTGGTCGAACAGCACGGCGTGGTCCAGTGCCGCGCGCATCTGCCAGGCCCCGCTCTCGGTCCGCTCCAGCACGCAGTCCCGGCCCCGCAGCCGGCCCACGCGCGCGGCGGGCAGCCGGCTCGCCGGCCGCGCCCCGTCCTCGGCCCCGGCCTCGACCGCGGCGCCCGCCCCGCGGTGCCGCAGCACCCGGTAGCGCTTGGGGTCCAGCGCGATGACGGAGATCGAACCGCGCCCGCAGGGCCGCCCGCCGATCGACAGCTCCACGTCCACCCGCAGCGAGGTCCGGTGCGGGGGCTGGCTGCCCAGATCGGTCCAGCGCGCGTGCAGCACCGGCTGGAGCGGCGTGGCACCGACCCGGAGCAGTTCGGGATCGGTGATCTCGAAGTCGAAGTCGCTGCCGACGAAGCAGTGCGTGAACGGCACGCCGTAGTAGGCGTGCGTCAGGTAGACCATGGCCTGGCGGATGGTCTCGGCGAAGAGCAGTGGATCGGCGTGGCCCTCGCCGTCCGGGTAGTAGAGGGCGTGGTCCCGGGGCCACTGGGCGGCGACCAGGAAGCGGTCGTCGCCCGAGGGCCGGGCGTCGGTGAGGAAGACCTCGGAGACTGCCGCGCGGTGGACCAGATGGCGCGGGACCGTCTGCTGGTAACTGAGCCGTTGGCCGGGATCATCGGAGAGGGTGACTGCGGAAGCGTCGGTCTCACCGGCTAGCGGATCGTGACTTGCTCGCATAACTTCCCCCGGGGGTCAGCTAGCACACGCCGCAACCGCTGCGGCGCGGTGTCTTGCTTGCCGAGTAGAATAAACCTTCGGGAAGGTATTCTCAACGCCTATGGGCCACGCGGTGGCCCGGCACAGGTCGAGGCTCGGCCGCACGCGCAAGGAGATGTCCACAAGTGGCCACACATCAGGAAAGCAGAAACCGGCACCACGCGGTGACGAACGCCAAGGGAGCACGACTCAAGCAGGAACGGGCCCTCCAGACCCAGCAGGCCGTGCTGGAGTCCGCCGCCGCGGTCTTCGCCGCGAAGGGCTTCCCTGGCGTGACGATCCTCGACGTCGCGGAACACGCCGGCCTGACCAAGGGGGCCGTCTACTTCCACTTCGCCAACAAGGAGGCCCTGGCGGAGGCCGTGGTGCAGGAGTTCTACCGCCGGCTGCCGCTGATCTTCGAACCGGCGCTCAAGCTCGGCCTCCCGCCGCTCAGGACGGTCGTGGAGGCCCTGCAACGGACGGCCGACGCCTTCCGGGACGACCGGGTGATCCAGGCCGGCGCGCGGCTGCAGATCGAGCGCGCCTACATCGGCACCACCCTGCCGACGCCGTACGCCGACTTCGAGGCCCTGCTCACCGGCCTGCTCACCCAGGCCGACGAGGCCGGCGAGCTGCGGCCCGGGCTCTCGCCCGAGGGCTACGCCCGCATCCTGATCTCCGCCTTCTTCGGTGCCCAGCACATCTCCTGGGTGCAGAGCGACCGCCAGGACCTCAAGGAGCGCGTCGGCGAGATCGTCGACGCCGTCCTGCCCGGCCACTCCCCCGCCGACTGATCCGCTGTCTGGTCCACTGTCCGACCTGCCGTTCGACCCACCGGACAGCACGGAGCAGACCCGGGCATCCCGGGCCTGCTCCTTCTTGCGTGTGCGGTCCGCTGCCGTGCCGTGCAGCGGGTTCCGCTCCTGCCGTCGCTCCTCGGTGCGGTGGGAGACCCGGCCGCCCCACCGGGGCGTGGGGCGGCCGGGTGGCTCTGGGGGCGCCGGCGGTACCGGGGCCTGTCCTCAAACCTCCGCCTGTGGGGCGACGCGGGTTTGAGGACAGGCCCCGGCCCCGTCACTGCTCGTGGAGGAACTCGCGGATCGCGTAGCCGACGTGGCGCTGGTCGGTCATGGTGTGGCCCAGGATGACGTCGCCCTTGCGCAGCTCGGTGAAGTTGTGGACGCTGCCGCCCGGGCCCAGCGCCCGCACGTGCCAGTCGTCCTGACCGACCATGTCCACCAGCTGACCGCTCGCGGTCCGCGCCTCGATCCGCAGCATCGGACGCGACTCCATCTTGATCCGCCCCACGATCACCGTGCGCACACTGCCGTCCGTGCTGACCGCCAGGATCTCCGAACCGCAGTGCAGCTCCGACAGGTACTGCGTCCGGTTGCCCGGCGTCAGCGTGTACGTCGACAGCGCAGCCGCGTTCACCCGGAACGGACGCGTCGGCATGTACGGCAGCGGGTGCGTCTCACTGGAGACCAGCATCAGACCACTGGAGTACGAACCCAGCAGGATGCCCTCGTTCGGACGCAGGTGCGAGCAGGTGTCCACGCACACCCGGTCCCCCAGACCCAGGTGCTGCAACTGGACGATCTCCAGCGGCTCCAGGTCCAGCGACGCCACCTGACCATGAGTCGCCTCGACCAGCTCGGTCACCTCACCCACCCGCTTCGGCGTGAACAGCACACCGTCCGAACCACGCTCCAGCACCCCGATGGTGATCTTCGCGTCCTCGATGTCCTCGACCACCGTCACGATCGAACCCTTGGCCTGGTCCGCCGCCGCCAGCAGGATCTCCAGCGGAATCTTGCTCGGGTCCTGCCGGAACTCCACCAGCGTCACCTCCGCCCGGTTCGCCACCTTGCACGCGACATCCAGCGTCTGCTCGTCCAGCACCCGCACCAGCACACCCGTGCGCAGCCCCGGACGCAGACCCTCGAACTTCTCCGCGATCGAGTGATCCGCCACCAGCAGATCCACCACCTCGACCAACCGGTCGATCAGCGTGGTCGGCGTCTCACCATTGACCACCGCCACCTTCGTCAGGTTCGGCGGGACCTTCCCCGCCAGATCCGGGTCGTCGAAGACGACCGCCTCGACACCGAGGTGAGCACTCTCCTCGATGACGGCAGACGCGAGCTCACCGGCGAAACCACGGAGATCGATCCAAGCGGACTTCATCGTCATTCCTCTTCCGTTGCTGTGTGATCGGCTGTCAGCGTGCGTGCGATGTGCGGTGGTTCAGCGTGCGATGTGCGGTGGTTCAGCGTGCGGTGCACGAGGTGCGGTGGTGCGGCGTGCAGTGCGGGCGTGCGGTGGATCGGTGGGCGCGGCCGGCCGTCAGGCGGCGGTCACGGCCGAGCTGGTCAGGTCGGGCACCAGGGCCTCGGGCAGCCGGAGGCCGGCGTGCACGCGCTCGGCGATGGAGCGGGCCAGTCGGCCCGGGTCCGCCGCCTGGAAGACGTTGCGTCCGACGGCGACGCCGGTGACGCCGGACTCCATGGTGCTCTCGATCAGGCCGAGGAACTTGTCGGTGTCCCCGATCACGCCGCCGCCGGCGGTCACGACCGGGATCGGGCTGGCCTGGACGACCTGGGCCATCGTCAACGGCGAGCCGGTGTACGGCAGTTTGACGATGTCGACGCCCAGGTCGGCCGCGACGTTCGCCGCGTGGGCGAGCAGCACCGGGTCGGCGGGGTCGGAGATGCGCGGCCCGCGGGGGTAGATCATCGCGAGCAGCGGGACGCCCCAGCGGGCACAGTGGTCGGCGACGGTGCCGAGGTCGGTGAGCTGCGCCGCCTCGGTGTTCGAGCCGAGGTTGATGTGCACGCTCACGCCGTCCGCGCCCAGGGCGACGGCCTCCTCCACCGCGCCGACCATGATCTTCGCGTCGACGTCGGCGGCGTGCCGGGTGCTGCCGTTCAGGTGGACGATCAGCGCCAGGTCCCTGAGCAGCTCGGCCGGCAGGAAGCGGACCCGGCCCTTGTGGACGACGATCCCGTCCACGTTGTTGGCGGACATCGCCGTGACCAGCCGGGTGAATCCGGTCGTGGTGGCCACCGGGCCGTCCGCCAGCGAGTGGTCGAGCGGCACGAGGAACGTCGTGCCGGACGTCGGATTGATGATCCGCTGCATCCGACGGCGCTTTCCCGTCCAGCCGTATGACTCGGTCATTTTCCTGCCCCTTTCCCGTCTTCCGGAGATCGTTCGTGGCTCTCGACTTCTGTTGTCCCCGACGGGATCAAAAATCGGCCGGTAATGTCAAGGCCGCCGTTTCGAGAACTCCGTCGAATTGGTTTTCCGTTGCTTCGGCGCCGGATTGTCCGGCGCCCCGGACATCAATAAACGTCCGAGACCGACGCAGAAGTCAAGGGAGCGGACCGCCGCCTTTCCAGCTGCACGGCGAGTTCCTGCCAGCCCTGCATGCTCACCATTGCCAGTTCGGATACGAAGTGCAGGCAGTGGTCGGGCAGGTCCGCGATCAGCCGCTCGCAGGCGTCCGGGTCCATCGCGGCGACCGCCAGGATGCTCAGCAGCAGCCGGCCGGACTGGTTGAACCGCAGCGAGGGATCGGTGCGCAGCGAGTTGAGCATCATCTCGGCGCTGCGCAGCGGGACGGTGGCCCGCATGACCGGGACGCTCGGCGGCGCCTCGGGGTAGCGCGCCGGAACCGTGGCCCGCAGGGCGGGGGCGGGTGGCGCACCCCGCTCGCGCAGCTGGTGGCGCAGTTGGTCGCGCACGCTGCGCACCGTGCCGACGGAGACTCCGGCGACCGCGCTGACCGCGCGCAGGGACGAGTTCGGCTCCCTGGCCAGGATCTCCCGGACGCGTTCGCGCCCGGCCGCGGCATCCACCGGCCGCACCCTGCCGTCCCGGCCGACCCTGGCCTGCCCGGCGGGCTGCCCGGCCTCCGCGCGCACCGCGGCGACCGTCTTGGGCGACAGCCCGGCGATCGCGGCGATGGCCCGGTTCGACCAGGTGTCGTGCTCGGCCAGGATGCGCCGCACGGCCGCCTTGCGGTCGGCCAGCGACAGCGGCAGGCCGTGCCGGACGTTCAGGCGCACGGCCAGGACGAACGCCCCGGGGTCGTCGCCGTCGAAGAAGCAGGCCCGGATC
This sequence comes from Streptomyces sp. 1331.2, assembly GCF_900199205.1. Taxonomy (NCBI): domain Bacteria; kingdom Bacillati; phylum Actinomycetota; class Actinomycetes; order Kitasatosporales; family Streptomycetaceae; genus Streptomyces; species Streptomyces sp. 1331.2. The sequence goes on from NZ_OBMJ01000001.1 coordinate 1,600,530, forward strand.
TCCCGCTCGCCCCTGAGCTGGGCGGCGCGGACCCGGTGCCGTCCGTCCACGACCCGGTTGGTGCCGCGTTGGACGATGATGGGCGGCAGTTCGGCTCCGGACCCCAGCTCCGCCAGGGTTCGGGCGTGTTCGCTGTCCTCCCCCGCCGTGCGGGGCGAGTCGGAGAGGACCAGGTCGGCGATGGGGATCCAGCGGACCTCCGCGCCGACGTCGATGTCCGCCTGGTGGGTGCCGGCGAGGTCGAGCCCCGGGGGGCCGGAGTCCTGGTTCCGTGTGCGGGTGTGGATCGCCTCGACGTCTGTCATTCCGCCCCCTCGGTCGCGTCCTCGGTTGCCACGTCCTGGTGTCCTGTTGTCCGTCCGGCGGAGGCGTGGGGCGCTCCGCCGACGTCATCGACAGTGCCAGCAAAAAATACCTTTAACAAGGTATATTCTTGTTTTCCCAGGTCAGATGGCATGCGGGGTGGGCAACTGGACCTCTTCCCCGGTTGCACACCCGCTCCGGACGGCCAGCCGGACAGGGGCTCGGGCGGCGGGCCGGCAGGGGCTCGGGCGGCGAGCCGGGCAGGAGGAGGGCCCGCCTGCAGAAGGCTGGCCCGCCGCTCGAACCGGGCGCTACGCTGGCCGCGCTCCGGCCGCCTGCTGTCCCCGCGCATTCCGCCGGGACACCGCGGCCCGATCGGGATTTCCCCTCCGGATTCCCGCACCGGAAAAGAGCGAATTCTGTGGCCGGCGGCCGAGCCCCGGTTTTCTCGACGACTCGCACACGGCGATCGGCGCACCGCCTCGGCGCGCCGGTCGGACCGACTTGGTTACGTACGGCGTTCCGCCCCGGCTCCCCGCGGGCGGGTGAACGGTCGGGCAGGCACGGCCGGAAAGGTGTAGTCATGAAGAACAATGCGCGAGTCGTTTCCACGCGCGCCGAGCTGGAGGCCAACCGGAAAGCGCGGATCGCCGGTCTGGTCGCGGCCGAGCCGGAACTCGCCGGCCACCTGCCGCTGCGGGAGGTCCACGACGCCACCGCCGAGGACGGGCTGCGGCTGGCCGAGATCGTCCGCCGGACGCTCGCGGGGTACGCGGACCGGCCGGCCCTCGGCGAGCGCGCCCGGGAGTTCGTCACGGTGGACGGGCGCACCGAGCTGCGGCTGCTCCCCCGCTTCGACACCGTCACGTACGGCGAGCTGTGGCAGCGGCTGCGGGCGATCGCCGCCGACTGGTACCACCACCCCGAGCACCCGCTGCGCGCCGGGGACTTCGTCGCCACCCTGGGCTTCGCCGGCGCCGACTACACCGCGGTGGACCTGGCCTGCAGCCAGGTCGGTGCGGTCGCGGTGCCGCTGCACAACAACGCCTCCGTGGAGCACATCGCCCACCTGGTGGCGGAGGCCGCGCCGCGCGTCTTCGCCACCAGCGTGGCCCGGCTGGGTCCGGTCCTGGACGCCCTGGACGCGGACAGCCCGGTGCGCCGGCTGATCGTCTTCGACCACCACCCCGAGCTCGACGAGCACCGCGAGGCCGTGGCGGCCGCGTCCCGGCGGCTGGCCGCGGCCGGCTCGCCGCTGACCCTGGAGCTGCTGTCCGAGGTGATCGGGCGCGGCCGCGAGCTGCCCGACCCGCCGGCCCTGCCTGCCGAGGACGGCACGGCGGAGGGAACGGCGGACGGCACCGGGGCGGCGGGGGCGCTGTCATCGCTGATCTACACCTCGGGCAGCACCGGCAGCCCCAAGGGCGTGATGTTCAGCGAGTCGACGGTGTCCCTGATGTGGCGCCCGCGCTGGGAGTCCGAGCACCAGTACCCCACGATCACCGCCAACTTCCTGCCGCAGAGCCACCTCGTGGCGCGCCGGCTGGTCGCCAAGACCCTCGCCCAGGGCGGCATCGCCTACTTCATGGCCACCAGCGACCTCTCCACCTTCCTGGAGGACCTGGCGCTGATCCGGCCCACCGAGCTCGCCCTGGTGCCGCGGGTCTGCGAGATGGTCTTCCAGAGCTACCAGAGCCGACTCGAACAGCTCGCCCCGCACGGCGAGTTGCCGGAGGCGGAGCACGCCGGGCTGCTGGCGCACTTCCGCGAGGAGGTGTTCGGCGGCCGGCTGGTCCTGGCCCCGTGCGGTTCGGCCCCGCTCGCCCGCGAGCTGGTCGACTTCCTGGAGGCCTGCCTGGAGATCCCCTTCCTCAACAGCTACGGCACCACCGAGACCGGCCTGGTCATGCTCGACCAGCGCGTCCAGCGGGCGCTGGTGCTCGACTACAAGCTCGTGGACGTCCCCGAGCTCGGCTACTTCACCACCGACTCCCCGCACCCCCGCGGCGAACTGCTGCTCAAGTCCCGGCTGCTCACCTCGGGTTACTACCGCCGCCCGGAGGTCACCGCGGAGGTCTTCGACGAGGACGGGTACTACCGCACCGGCGACATCATGGCCGAGCTCGAACCGGACCGGCTGGTCTACGTCGACCGGCGCAACAACGTGCTCAAGCTCTCCCAGGGCGAGTTCGTGGCGCTGGCCAAGCTGGAGGCCGCCTACGTCGCCAGCTCGCTGGTGCACCAGGTCTTCGTGTACGGGAACAGCTCCCAGGCGTTCCTGCTCGCCGTGGTGGTGCCGACTCCCGAAGCGCTCGAACAGACCCCGGACGAGGGCACGTTGAAGGCGGCGATCAGCGCGTCCCTGCAGCGCATCGCCCGGGACGCCGGACTCCAGCCGTACGAGGTCCCCCGCGACCTGCTGATCGAGACCGAGCCGTTCAGCCAGGACAACGGCCTGCTGTCCGACTCGACCAAGCACCTTCGGCCCCGGCTGAAGGCGCACTACGGCCCGCGGCTGGAGCAGCGCTACGCCGAACTGGCCGAGAGCCGGGCCAACGAGCTGCACGAGCTGCGGCAGGACACCGGCCGCCCGGTGCTGGAGACCGTCGCCCGCGCCGTCCAGGCGCTGCTGGGCACCGGCGAGCGCGAGCTGGACCCGACGACCCGGTTCACCGACCTCGGCGGCGACTCGCTCTCCGCGCTGTCGCTCTCCGGCCTGCTGCGGGAAGTCCTCGACGTCGAGGTCCCGGTCGGAACGCTGATCGGCCCGGCCAACAGCCTGCGCCGGATCGCCGACCACATCGAGCAGGCCCGCGACCAGGCCGCCGGAGCGGCCGCCGGACCGGGCGACAGCCCCCGGCCGGCCCGGCGCCCCGCCTTCGCCGACGTGCACGGCGACCACCCGGCCACCGTCCGGGCCGCCGACCTCACCCTGGACAGGTTCATCGACCCGGCCACCCTGGCCGCGGCCCCCTCCCTCCCGCGGCCGACCGGCGCGCCCGCCACCGTGCTGCTGACCGGCGCCAACGGCTACCTCGGCCGCTTCCTCTGCCTGGAGTGGCTGGAGCGCCTCGCCCCCGCCGGCGGCACCCTGATCTGCCTGGTCCGCGGCACCGACGACACCGACGCCCGGCAGCGCCTGGACCGGGCCATGGACAGCGGGGACAGCGAACTCAAGCGCCGCTTCGCCGAGTTGACCGCCGACGGCACCCTGCAGGTGCTGGCCGGCGACATCGGCACGGCCGACCTGGGCCTGGCCGGTGCGGACTGGGAGCGCCTGACCGCCACCGTCGACCTGATCGTGCACCCCGCCGCGCTGGTCAACCACGTGCTGCCGTACCGGGAGCTGTTCGGCCCCAACGTCGCCGGCACCGCCGAGCTCGTCCGCCTCGCCCTCACCACCCGGCTCAAGCCGGTCTCCTACCTCTCCTCGGTGGCCGTCGCCGCGCACGGCGCCCTGGACGAGGACGGCGACATCCGCGCCACCGACCCGGAGCGGCCGATCGACGGGAGCCACGCCAACGGCTACGCCACCAGCAAGTGGGCCGGCGAGGTGCTGCTGCGGGAGGCCCACGACCTGTGCGGGCTGCCGGTGACCGTCTTCCGCTCGGACATGATCCTCGCCCACGGCCGCTACACCGGGCAGGTCAACGTCACGGACACCTTCACCCGCCTGGTGCTCAGCCTGATCGCCACCGGGATCGCCCCGCAGTCCTTCTACCGGGCCACCGACCCGGAGCAGCCGGTGCGCGCCCACTACGACGGGCTGCCGGCCGACTTCGTCGCCGCCGCGGTGACCGCCCTGGGCGGCGGCGAGGCGGGCCACCGCACGTACAACGCGGTCAACCCGCACGACGACGGCGTCTCGCTGGACACCGTGGTCGACTGGCTGATCGCCGCCGGCACGCCGATCCACCGGATCGCGGACCACGGCGAGTGGCACGAGCGCTTCGCGACCGCCCTGCGGGGGCTCCCGGAGCGGCAGCGCCAGCACTCCCTGCTGCCCCTGCTGCACGCGTACCGCGCACCGGCGACCCCGGTGGCCGGCTCGGCCGTCCCCGCCGAACGGTTCCGCCGGGCGGTGCGCGGCGCCGGCATCGGAGCCCAGGGCGACATCCCCGGACTGTCCCGGCCGCTGATCGAGAAGTACCTGACCGACCTGCAGCACCTGCAGCTGATCTGACCAGGCCCTCCACCACCTCCACCGAGCCCGCCGTCACACCCGTGTCAGTGTCACGAAAGGACACAACCGCATGACTCTCCCCACCGCCCCGCTCGGCACCGACGGCCCCGCGGTGGGCGTCCAGGGCCTCGGCTGCATGGGCATGTCCGAGTTCTACGGGCCGACCGACCAGGCCGAGGCCCTGGCGACACTCGACGCGGCGCTCGACGCCGGCGTCACGCTCTTCGACACCGCCGACGTCTACGGCTTCGGCGCCAACGAGGAGCTGCTCGGCCCGTTCGTCCGCGCCCACCGCGAACGGGTCTTCCTCGCCACGAAGTTCGGCATCGAACGCCGGGCGGACGACCCGGCCCACCGGGGCGTCGACAACCGCCCCGGCTACATCCGCGCCGCGGTGGACGCCTCGCTGCGCCGCCTCGGTGTGGACACGATCGACCTCTACTACATGCACCGCCGCGACCCGGCCGTGCCGCTGGCGGAGTCGGTCGGTGCGATGGCCGAGCTGGTCGCGGCCGGCAAGGTGCGCCACCTCGGGCTGTCCGAGGTGACCGGGCCGGAGCTGCGCGAGGCGCACGCGGTGCACCCGATCGCCGCGGTGCAGTCCGAGTGGTCGCTGTTCTCCCGCGACGTCGAGCGCCAGGTCGTCCCGGCCGCCGCCGAGTTGGGGGTCGCCTTCGTCCCGTACTCGCCACTCGGCCGGGGCTTCCTCGCGGGGGCCTTCGCCGACGCCGGCCAGCTGGCGGCGGACGACAACCGGCGTTCGATGCCCCGGTTCACCGGCGCCAGCGCCGCCGCCAACGCGGCCCTGGTCGAGCCGGTCCGGAAGATCGCGGCCGAACACGGCGTCAGCACGGCCCAGGTCGCCCTCGCCTGGGTGCACCAGCGCGCCGCGGTGCACGGCCTCACCGTGGTCCCGATCCCCGGCACCCGCCGCCGCACCCGCCTGGCCGAGAACATCGCCGCCGCGGGCCTCATCCTGACCGCCGCCGAACTCGCCGCGCTCGAACCGATCGCCGCCCTGGTCTCCGGCACCCGGTACGCGGACATGCGCTTCACCTCGCACGGCCGCGAGTAGCCCGCACCGGTCACGCCCGCACCGGTCACGCCGGCGCCGGTCACGCCCGCACCGGCCGCACCCGCCTCGCCCAAACGCCGGGCCACCGCAGGCAACTGACGCCACGGCGGATGGCCCGGCTCCCCCGTCGCGGATTTACATACCTTTGCGAAGGGATTATTCTCGTCCCTACGGTGCCCGTCCGTGCGGGCGCCACCCCAGCCCGTCCCGAAGGAAGAAACCTCGTCATGGCTACTTCAGAAACCCGATCGCCACGGCGGGCCGGGTACATCCTCGCCCTGCTGGCGTTCACCCAGTTCATCGTCACCATCGACTACAACATCGTCTACGTGGCGCTGCCCGACATCGGTCGCGAACTCGGCTTCTCCGCCCAGTCGTTGCAGTGGGTCGTGAGCGCCTACGCGGTCGCGCTCGGTGGCCTGCTGCTGTTCGGCGGCCGCGCCGTCGACCGGATCGGCCCGCGCCGCATGCTGGTCACCGGCCTGGTGATCTACGCCCTCTCCTCGCTCGCCGGCGGACTCGCGCAGAACGCCGTGCTGCTGGTGGCCGCCCGCGCGGCCCAGGGCGTGGGCGGCGCGCTGCTCACCCCGGCGACCCTGATGCTCGTCTTCACCACCTTCGCCGCGGGCCCGGAGCGCAACCGCGCCACCTCCGTGTGGGGTGCCATGGGCAGCGCCGGCCTGGCCGCGGGCTCGCTCCTCGGCGGGGTGCTGACCAGCGCCTTCGGCTGGAGCTGGGTCTTCTTCGTGAACGTCCCGCTCGCGCTGGGCACCGCCTTCGCCGCCACCCGGGTCCTGCCCGCCGACCGTCCGCTGGGCAACGGCCGCAGCTTCGACGCGCTCGGGGCCGTGGTCGCCACCATCGGCTCGACGCTGCTGGTGTTCGGCCTGGTCAGCGGCCCGGACAAGGGCTGGGGCTCGATCGAGGGCGCCGGCGCCCTTGCGGTCGGCGCGGTGCTGCTGGCGGTCTTCGTCCTGATCGAGAACAGCTCCAGCGACCCGCTGGTGCCGCTGAAGCTGTTCCGCCTGCGGGGCCTCATCGTCGCCATGCTGGCGCTGATCGTCTTCCAGGCCTCCTCGGGCGGCACCTACTACCTGCTCACCACCTACCTGCAGAACGTGCTCAACTACGGCCCGCTGACCGCGGGTCTGGCCTTCCTGCCGCCGACCGTCGCCTGCATGCTGGTGGCGATGAAGCTCAACGCCCGCGTGCTGGGCTGGCTCGGCGTCCGCACCACGCTCTTCTGGGGCTCGGTCGGAACCGCCGTCGGGCTGGCCGCGATCATCGCCGGCATGTCCGCGCACGGCTCCTACTGGGCGGTGCTGCCGGGCGTGGTGATCTGGGGTGCGGGTGGCGGCTTCGCCTTCCCGTCGCTCTTCGTCGCCATCGCCTCCTCGGGCGCCGAGCCCGCCCAGCAGGGTGTCGCCTCGGCCCTCGCCTCCACCTGCCGTCAGATCGGCGGCGCCCTCGGCCTCGCCGCCCTGGTCGCGGTGGCCAACTCCCGTGCCGGGTCCGCCCCGGACACCACCGCGCTGGTCGGCGGGCTGCAGACGGCGGGCTGGGTCGCCGCCGTCGGGACGCTCGGCGGCGCCTTCATCGGGCTGGCACTGAAGAAGCAGCCCAAGCCGACCCCGGCACCCGCCACCACCGCCACCACCGCCACCGAGGAGGTGGCGACAGACCTCACCGAGGCAGCCTCACACGCAGGCTGACGCACCATCAGGAGCGCCACCCCCGGGCGGGCGCGGCCGACGACCCGACGGTCGGAGGCCCCGCCGCCGGCGCTCCTCGGCGCCCCGGTCGCCAGCTCGGCGACCGGGGCGCCGACCCATGTCCCCACTGCTCCGCCCGCACGGCACCGACCTGCGGCGGAGCTTCTGCCTTCGCACCCGGCCCGCCGCCGGGCCGGCCCGCCGCAGTTGCGACGCGAATCACCATGGCCCAAAGAACATACCTTCTGTAAGGTATTTGTTGTCGGTCGGGAATGGCTCCCGCCGTCCAAGTGGGGATGTCCCCCACTTGGACGGCAGCCGGGATGCCGCCCGCGGCGCAGAGCGCCGGTGTCAGCTCCCCGATGGTGGACGACCGCGTACCGCCACGCCAGATGCGGCGTGCCCGTTCCTCCCGGCCGAAACCGCACCGCCGGCCGTACCGAACCACCGGCCGTACCGAACCACCGGCCGTACCGAACCACGGTCAGACGCAGTGCCGGTCAGACGAACCACCGGTCAGACGCGGTGTCAGGCGGACGAACCGTCGGACGCCGTGCCGGTCGGACCGACCGCCGGCCCTCGGCCGACACCCGCTCGCCTGACGGAGAGCCGCACTCCCCACGAATCCCGAGCTTTCGAAGGAGCCCGATGAAATTCGGAAACGACCTGCGGATCAAGACCGTGACGTCGTGGTTCCCACCGGACCACGAGACCGTCGAGGACGCCATCGCCGCGGGCAAGCTGAGCACCTCGGACGCGGCCAAGATCGGCGTCCCCCACCTGCCGGTCTCCACCCGGTGGTCCGGTCCCGAGATGGCGCTGACGGCCGCCCGCGACGCGATCGACCGGGCGGGGTGGAGCCCCACCAAGGTGGGCCTGATCCTGCACTCCTGGATCTACCACCAGGGGCACGACATGTGGTCGCCGCCGCACTACCTGGCGCACGAGCTGGGCACGCCCGAGGCCCTGTCGTACGGCGTGTACCAGGGCTGCAACGGTGGTGCGCTCTCCCTCCAGCTGGTCGCGCGTCACCTGGCCACCGACCCCGGGCTGGAGGCCGCACTCATCACCACCGGCGACCGCTTCGAGCCGCCCGGCTTCCGCCGCTGGGTCTGCGACTACGGCCTGGGGTTCGGTGACGCGGGGACCGCGATGCTGGTGCACCGCGGCGACGACTCGGGATCCGACGACTACGCGCTCGTGTCCATGGCCACCGAGACCGCCTCCGAGCTGGAGCTGCTGCTGCGGCACGGCGACGACTTCAGCCCCGCGCCCCTGACGCACAACGAGTACATCGACCTGAAGCGCCCCAAGAAGTCCTACGTGGCGGTGCACGGCAAGGAGCGGTTCAGCGAGATCGCCGCCCGGCTGATCCGCAAGGTGATCGTGGACAGCGTGCACGAGGCGGGGCTGGAGCTCGACGACCCCCGGATCAAGTACATCGCCCTGCCGCGGCTCGGCGTGAGCCTGCTGGACTCCATCTACGCGCCGATCGTGGCCGACGTGCTGAAGGCCGAGGCGCTGCGTTTCGGCACGGCCACCGGCCACCTGGGGTGCGGGGACTTCCTCGCCAACCTGGTCGACCTGCGCGACCACGCCCTGCTCCAGCCGGGCGACTTCGCGCTGGTCGTCAACGGCGGGGCGGCCTGGACCTGGACCTGCGCCGTCGTGCAGGTGCCGGAGGCGAGTGTCTGATGGGCATGGGAATCCTCGGCCTGGGCGGCCACGTGCCGCCGCTGGTCATCGACAACGCACAGGTCGCCGAGTGGACCGGCGTGGACGAGAGCTGGATCGTGGAGCGGACCGGCATCCTGGAACGCCGTTACCGGGAGCCCGGCACCACCACCTCCGACCTCGCCCTGCCCGCCGCCCGCGAGGCACTGGCCGCCCTGCCCGACGCGCAGGACCGGCTCGGGCTGATCATCGTGGCCACCTCGACCCCCGACCAGCCGCAGCCCTCCACCGGCGCGGTCCTGCAGAACAAGCTCGGGCTGTCCGACGTCCCGGCCTTCGACGTCAACGCGGTGTGCTCCGGCTTCCTCTACGGTCTGGCGGTCGCCGACTCGATGCTGTCGGCGCGCCCGGCCGGGCTGGGCGGCGACCACGCCCTGGTGGTCGGCTCGGACATCTACTCCTCGTTGATGAACCGCGACGACCGGCGCACCGTCAGCCTGTTCGGCGACGGCGCCGGGGCGGTGCTGGTCGGCCCGGTGCCCGAGGGCTACGGCATCCTGAGCTGGCGGCTGGTCGCCCACGGCGAGCACCGCGACCTGGTCGAGGTGCCCGCGGGCGGCACCCGCGCCCCGCTGGACGCCGAGGCCCGGGAGGCCGGCGGGCACCTGTTCCGGATGCGCGGCCGCGAGGTGCGCGACTACGCGCTCGGCGTCCTCCCCAAGGTGATCGGCGAGGCCCTCGACCAGGCCGGGGTCCGGCAGGACGAGGTGGACCGCTTCATCCTGCACCAGGCCAACACCCGGCTGGTGGAAGCCTGCTGCGACGAACTCGGCCTCGACCCCGCCCGGGTTCCCCTCACCGCACCGCACTTCGGCAACACCGCCGCGGCCTCCATCCCGCTCACCCTGCGCGCGGAGAACGAGCGCCGGCCCTTCCGGCGGGGCGAGCGCCTGCTGCTGGCCGGCGTGGGCGGCGGCATGACCGCGGGGGCCGCCGTCGTCCGCTGGTACTGAGCCGGCCCGACGACAGCCGAAGAACCGCGCAAGAGCTACGGAAGGAGACAGACATGCAGACAGCGAATGCGGCGGGGCACCGCGGCTACGAGCTGTGGGATCCGATGCCCGACGACGTGCGGGAGGGCGCCAGGCGGTTCGCCAGCGTCCAGGCGCTCAACGAGCTGGTGGGCGTGCTGCAGTACGTCGAGTGGCTGGACCGCGCGCCCGGCCACACCAGGCGGCAGATGCTCATGGCCAAGATCCAGGACGAGGTCGGCCACGGCCACGCGGTCGCCCGGGTCGCCGAGGACCTGGGCGTGCCGCGCGAGCAGATCTTCCTCGACTACCTGGAGGGCCGTACCAAACTGCACAACATCTTCCACTTCTCCTTCCAGACCTGGGAGGAGCTCGGCACCGGGCTGCTGTTGACCAACTCGGCCGCGATCTGCCAGTTCCAGTCCCTGGCGAAGGGCGTCTACCTGCCGTACGCCCGGGCGCTGCGCAAGGTCGAGCGCGAGGAGTCCTTCCACTACCAGCACGCCCTGGACCTGACCCACGAGGTCATGACGCACGGTTCCGCCGAGCAGCGCCAACGGGTGCAGGACGCGTTCGAGGTGTGGCTGACCAGGATCCTCATCTACCTCGGGCCGCCGGACACCGACACCCTGCACACCAACCGCATGTGGCAGGTCGGCATGAAGCCGGACAGCAACGACGCGGTGCGCCAGAAGTGGCTCAACAAAATCATTCCGGTCTTCCGGAAGCTCGGCGTGCACGTGGACCCGGCGTTGGTCCGTCAGGCGCCCTCAGGCGAGTGGGAGTACGCGATGCCCGACTGGGCCGATGTGAAGAAGCTGATCGCGAACGGCGGGCCGTCCTCGCAGCGGCGACTGGACTGGGTGCGCAACGCCCTCGACCGCAACGCCAAGTACCGGCGCGCCATGCTGGGGGTGGCGTGATGCCGCACACCCGGAACGACGGCGACATCTACGAGGTGTTCGCGCAGCACGGCTCCAGCACGCCCCTCAACCACGTGGGCTCGATCGTCTCGCCGCGCCGGGACACCGCCTGGCACCTGGCCAAGGAGACCTACGGGCGCCGCGACGACCTGGTCACGCTCTGGGTCGTCCGCCGCGCCGACATGATCGTCCCCAGCCCGGAGGACCGGAACCTCCTCGCCGCCAAGACCCGGATGCCGCACCGCCAGCCCGGCTTCCCCACCGCCCGCCGGCGCGACCGCGCCGCCGCCGCGGAGACCGCCGCGGAGATCGCCGCCACCGCCTCGCAGGTCCGCGACGGCGCGCCGTACGACCACCGCGACGCGGTGGGCGGGGCCGGCGAGGCCGGGCTCGGCGACCTGTGGCTGGCGCTCGCCGACGACCTGTTCGTCCTCGGCAACCGGCTCGGCGCCCGCATCTGCGACTACATCGACGTGGAGGAGGCGCTGGCGGTCGGCTCGATCGGACAGGAGGCGCTGGCGCACGCCGGGACCATCCTGACCCTGCACGGCTTCGACCAACTCGCCATCGACGCCTGGTTCTTCGACCGCGAGCAGGCGCAGTGGCAGGTGTCGCGCGCCATCGAGCGGCTCACCGACTGGCCGTCCACCGTGGCCTGCGGCCTGGTCGTCGCCGCGGCCGTCACCGTGCTCGCCGAGCAGACCGCGGAGGTCGGCACCGACCCGGCGCTGCTGTCGGCGATCGCCGCCGTCCGCGAGGAGCAGCTGGTCCACCTGGACCACTGGCGGCGGTGGGCGCAGGCGCTGACCGCCTGGCCCGAGACCGAGGCGGAGTTCACCCTGGCCTACGCCGAGGTGACCGAGCTCGCCGGCGACGTGTTCGGCGGCCTTCCGCAGGGGATCGGGACGGGCGCGCTGCCCGGCGGTCCGGCTCCGGCCGCGGCCCTGCACGAGCGTCTGGTCGCGCTGGTCGGCGGCGGCCCCGGGTCGCGCCTGCCGGCCCGCCCGCAGCCGCGGACCGCCGGGCTGGGCGGCAGCGAACTGGCCGACTCCCTCGCCCGCGGCCGCGTGGTCCGCGACACCTACGCGGCGGGGGTGTTCAGTTGAGCACCGACCAACTCCCCGGCCAGCGCACCGACCAGCGCACCGACGAGCTCGCCGACCGGCTCGCCGACGTGGTCGGCGGGGTCTTCGACCCGGAGATCGACGTGACTTTGCGTCAACTCGGCGTGCTGCGCTCGGTGTCGCTGACCGAGGACCGGATCCAGGTCAACCTGGCCCCCACCCGGCTGGGCTGCCCCGGTCTCGGCGAGATCGCCCGACGCGTGCGCACCGCGCTCGACGAGGCGGCTCCGGGCAGCGAGGTCGAGATCGTGTGGGAGCGCGGCGCCTGGGAGCCGTCCGCGGTGACCCCGGCCGGGCGGAACGTGCTGCGGATGGCCGGCTACCGCGTGGCCGGCGCCGCTCCCCGGTGCCCGTACTGCGGCGGCGAGGACGTCCAGCGGGCCGGCCGCTTCGGCGGCTCGGTCTGCAAGGTGCCCTACGACTGCCGCGGCTGCGGCTCGCTCTTCGACGTGATCGGTACGGCCGGCTGCTCAGCCGCGCACGCTACGTCCCACTCCAGGCAGGGAGGATCATGATGAGGCTCAGCGGAAAGACCGCCGTGATCACCGGAGGCACCCGGGGGCTCGGCCGGGCGATCGCGGAACGCTACCTGCTGGAGGGCGCGCAGGTGGTCTGCGCCGCCCGCAACCCCTATGACATCAAGGAGGTCTTCGACCTCGCCCCCGGCCGCGGCGCCTACGTCGAGACCGACGTCACCAGCGAGGCCTCGGTCGCCGCGCTGATGACCGAGGCCGCCGAACGCTTCGGGGGCATCGACATCCTGGTGGCCAACGCCGGGGTGAGCCGGGACGGAAAGGTGGACCGGCTGGCGGTCGACGACTGGCAGGACATGGTGTCCACCAACCTGACCGGGGTCTTCCTCTGCACCCGGGCCGCCGTCCCCTACCTGGAGCGCAGCACCACCCCCCGGATCATCAACGTCTCCTCCAGCATGGCGACCCGGGTCGCCATCGGCGCCGCCGGGTACTGCGCCACCAAGGCTGCGGTGGAGATGTTCACCAAGGTCAGCGCGATCGAGCTGGCCCGCCGCGGCATCCTGGTCAACTCCCTGGCCCCGGGCATCCTCGACGAGGGGATGGGCCAGGAGCTCACCGCCAACGAGCGGGTCTGGGAGCACTACAAGACCAGGCTGTCGCTCGGCCGGGCCGGCGGCGCCGACGAGGCCGCCGACGCGGCGGTCTTCCTGGCCGGCCCCGAGTCCACCTATGTCAACGGCCACATCCTGGAAGTCAACGGAGGTCTGCTGTGGTCGTGACGACCGCCCCCGCGGTGGGACACCCCACCGCCCGGCTGGACATCGACGGAGCGGTCGGCGTCCTGCGCCTGGAGCGCCCGCCGCTCAACGTGCTCGACCGTGCGGGACAGTCCGCGCTGCGCCTGGCCGCCGAGCAGGCCGCGGCCGACCCGCGGGTGCGCGCGGTGGTCGTGTACGGCGGCCCCAAGGCCTTCTCGGCGGGGGCCGACATCAAGGAAATGGCCACCATGACGCACGCCGAGATGGTCGGGCACGCCGCCGTGCTGCAGGCCGCCTTCGACGCGGTGGCGAACATCCCCAAGCCGGTGGTCGCCGCCATCAACGGCCCTGCCCTGGGCGGTGGTTGCGAGCTGGCCCTGACCGCCGACGCCCGCATCTGCGGCACCGAGGCCCGCATCGGGCTCCCCGAGATCCTGCTCGGCGTCATCCCGGGAGCCGGCGGCACCCAGCGGCTGCCCCGGCTGATCGGCCCGTCCAGGGCCAAGGAGCTGATCTTCACCGGCCGGCAGGTCGGAGCGCAGGAGGCCCTGGAGATCGGCCTGGTGGACCAGGTCACCGAGACCGACCGGGTGCTGGAGGCCGCGCTGCAGTGGGCGCGGCGCTTCGAGACCGGCCCCGCGCTCGCCCTGCACGCCGCCAAGACCGCCGTCGACGGAGGCCTGGCGACCGACCTGGGCGCCGGGCTGGCCATCGAACGGTCCGTGTTCGCCGCACTGTTCGCCACCGAGGACCGGTTGACCGGCATGCGGCGCTTCGCCGCCGACGGGCCCGGCCGCGCGACCTTCAACGGGAGGTAATCACCATGGGTACAGCGACCGAGGAGTTCCGGCGCGCCCGCAACCACCTGCTGGCCTCCTACGGGGACCTGCCGCGGGCCCGGGCATTTCCGAGGCCACGGATCGGGGAGACCTTCAACTGGGTCGCCGACTGGTTCGACGCCATCGCCGAGGGCAACGACGCCACCGCGCTGCGCGTGGTCGACCTGGACAAGGAGGGTGCGCTCCTCGCCGACACCGCACTGAGCTTCGCCGAACTGGCCGAGCGCTCACGGCGGGTCGCCGGATGGCTGCGGTCGGCCGGCGTCCGGCGCGGGGACCGCATCATGCTGATGCTCCCCAACCGGGTGGAGCTCTGGGAGTCCGTGCTGGCCGCGTTCCGGCTGGGCTGCACGGTGATCCCGACCGCCGTCCAGCTCACCCCCGCCGACCTGGCCGACCGGCTGGAACGCGGCGAGGTGAAGCACGTCGTCGCCGAGTCCGGCCTCACCCCCAAGCTGGCGGAGCTGCCCGGCGACTGGACGCGCATCGCCGTCGGCGCGCCGGTTGCGGGCTGGCAGGACTACGGGCAGGCCTACGCCGCCGAGCCGCTGCTGGAGGTCGAGCGGACCGGGCCCGAGGACCTGTCGCTCATCTACTTCACCTCGGGCACGACCTCGCTGCCCAAGATGGTCGGGCACACCAGCGTGAGCTACCCGGTCGGCCACCTGTCGACCATGTACTGGCTCGGCCTGCGCCCCGGCGACGTGCACCTGAACATCTCCTCGCCCGGCTGGGGCAAGTGGGCGTGGAGCAACCTGTTCTCGCCCTGGAACGCCGAGGCGACGGTCATGATCGTCAATCAGCCGAGGTTCACCGCGCGTCCGCTGCTGGAGATGATGTCGCGCTGTGCGGTGACCTCCTTCTGTGCGCCGCCGACCGTCTGGCGCAGCCTGATCCGCGAGGACCTCACCCGGCTGCCGATGGCGCTGCGCGAGGCGGTGGCCGCCGGTGAACCGCTGAACTCGGAGGTGGTGCGCCGGATCCGCGAGGCGTGGGGGGTCACGGTCCGGGACGGCTACGGGCAGACCGAGACCACCGCCTCGATCGGGAACCCGCCGGGGCAGCCGGACAACGCCGACGGGACACTGGGCTGGGCGCTGCCCGGCTACGAGGTGACGCTGCTGGACCCGCGCACCGGCACCCCCGTCGAGGGCTCCCCCGCGGAGGGCGAGGTCTGCCTGCGCCTGGCCGACCAGCCGCTCGGTCTGATGACCGCCTACCTGGGCAACGCCGAGGCGACCGCCCGCAGCATGCGCGACGGCTACTACCACACCGGCGACATCGCCTCCCGGGACGTCGAGGGCCGCTACACCTACGTGGGGCGTGGCGACGACGTCTTCAAGGCGTCCGACTACCGGATCTCCCCGTTCGAACTGGAGAGCGTACTGATGCAGCACCCGGCCGTCCTGGACGCCGCCGTGGTGCCCTCCCCCGAACCGCTGCGACTGGCCGTGCCCAAGGCGTACGTGGCGCTCGCCGCCGGCTACCTGCCGGAGGCCGAGACCGCCCAGCTCCTCCTCGCGCACGCCCGCGAACACCTCGCGCCGTACAAGCGCATACGCCGCATCGAGTTCACCGAGCTGCCCAAGACCACCGTCTCCAACAAGACCCAGCGCGCCGAGCTGCGCCGACGGGAGCAGGAGCGGAGTTCGCGGTCGGCCCAGGAGTGGTGGGAGGAGGACTTCCAGAGTTAGCGGACCACGCGCACTGCACCGGATCGGCGAGCGGGCTCTGCCGCCGGCGGAAACGCCGGCCGCACGGCCCGCTCGCCCGTCCTCGGGCCCCCGCCGGCACCACCGGCAGAACCGGCACCACCCCCACAGTCGACCCATCGGATCGGAGGCGAAAATGAACGCCGTCACCATGAGCAGGGGGCAGCGCAGAAGAGCCGTAGTGAGCAGCCTCATCGGGAACAGCATCGAGTTCTACGAGTTCCTCATCTACGGTTCGTTCTCCTCGCTCTACTTCAACAAGCTCTTCTTCCCCTCGTTCGACCCCATGACCGGCACCCTGCTGTCGCTGTCGACCTTCGCGGTCGCCTTCGTGGGCAGGCCGCTCGGCGCCGTCGTCTTCGGACACTTCGGGGACCGGATCGGCCGCAAGGCCACCCTGGTCACCACGCTCGTCCTGATGGGCGGCGCAACCGTCCTGATCGGCCTGCTCCCCACCTACGGGACGATCGGCGTCGCCGCCCCGGTCCTGCTGACGGTCCTGCGGTTCGTCCAGGGCTTCTCGGTCGGCGGGGAGTCCAGCGGCGGCTTCCTGATGGCGTTGGAGAGCGCGCAGCCGAACCGACGGGGCCTGCTCACCGGCATCGTCGGCACCGGCAACGCCTGGGGCCTGCTGCTGGCCAACGGCGTGCTCCTGCTCGTCACCCTGCTCCCGGACCGGCAGGTGCTGGCCTGGGGCTGGCGGCTGCCGTTCCTCCTCAGCGCCGTGCTCGTGGCCGTGGCGCTCCAGGTCCGGCTGCGGATCGCGGAGACCCCGAATTCCAGCAGTCGAAGGCCGAGGGTGCGGTCAGGACCAGGCCCGCGCTCGAAGTCCTGTCCCGCTACGGCCTGATCACGCTGTGCGCGTCGCTGTCGACGATCCCGCTGTTCCTGGTGTTCTACCTCGGGTCGGTGTTCTCGCTCAAGTACGGTGCGACCGTCCACGTGAGCCACGACGTCATGCTGGAACTGCTCGTCGTGTCCTGCGTGTTCCTGATCGTCGCCATGCCGTTCTTCGGCTGGCTGGGCGACCGCCACAGCCGCAAGGCGGTCTTCGTCGGCGGCATCGTCGTGATGACGGTGGCCCCGTTCGCCTGGTTCCCGCTGCTCGACACCGGGTCCTTCCCGCTGATGGCCCTCGGCTTCGTGCTGCTGTTCACCGGCTTCGCCGCCAACTACGGCGCCCAGGCGGCGTTCCTGCCGCAGCTGTTCCCCACGGTGGTGCGGTACTCCGGCATGTCCATCAGCTACAACGTGGGCGGACTGCTCGGTGGCGCCGTCAGCCCCATCGTCGCGACCTCGCTGCTGAGCAGCTACCACAGCTGGAAGCCGATCGCCGTCTACATGGCGGCCGCGGGCGTGATCGGCCTGGTCGCCTCGGCCTTCCTGCGGGAGTACTCCGAGCGCACGGTCGCCCGGCCCGCCGTCGAGACGCCGGCCACCGCCGCGTCCCCCGAGATCGCCACCGCCGGGATCTGACCCGGCCCCGCCACGGGAAATTCTTCCGCGCCACGTCCAGAGAGGGAGTACCGCATGTCATCCCCGTCCGTTCTCAGGTGTCCCGTCCTCGATCCCACCGGCCGTGCGATGCACGCCGAGGCCGCCGCGCTGCGCGAGGCGCCGGCGGTGCTGGTGGAGCTGCCGGGGCCCGTCCTCGCCTGGGCGGTCACCCGGCACAGCGTCATCCAGGCCCTGACCAACGACCCGCGCGTCTCGCGCGACATCCGCCGGCACTGGGCCGGCCTGGCCGACATGCCCGAGGGCTGGCCGCTGGCACCCATCGCCCTGCAGCAGAGCTTCTTCAACTTCTACGGCGAGGAGCACCGCACCTCCCGGCGCCGGGTCGCCCCCTCGTTCACCCCGCGCCAGGTCGAACGGATGCGTCCGCAGATCCAGGCCACCGCGGACCAGCTGGTCGACGCGCTCGCCGCGCTGCCGCCCGGCGCCGTCGCCGACGTGCGCCAGGCCCTGGCGCTGCCGCTGACCATCACCGTCATCTGCGACCTGTTCGGCGTGCCCGACCACCTGCGCCGCAGGATCAGCACCGGGATCGACGCGGTCCTGGACTCCTCGCTCGAACCGGATGCCGCACTGGCCGCGCACAACGAACTGTACGCACGGCTGGGCGAGTTGCTGCAGTACAAGCGGGAGAACCCGGCCGCCGACCTGACCAGCGACCTGCTCCTGCCGACCGAGGCCGACGAGGAGCCGATGTCGGACGCCGTCCTGCTCGGCACCCTCTTCCTGATGATCGGCGCGGGCTACGAGACCACCGTCAACCTCATCAGCAGCGCCGTCCAGGCCCTGCTCAACCACCCCGAGAACCTCACCCGGGTCCGCGAGGGGGCCATCAGCTGGCAGGACGTCGTCGAGGAGACGCTGCGCATCGAAGGGCCGGTGATGCACATCCCCATGCGCGTCGCCCTGGAGGACATCGACCTCGGCGAGGGCGTCCTCATCCGCAAGGGCGACGCGATCAGCCTCGGCTTCGCCGCCGCCGGCCGCGACCCGGAGCTCCACCCGCAGTGCCCGGAGAGCTTCGACCCCACCCGCAGCAGCAAGGAACACCTCGCGTTCGGCCACGGGCCGCACTTCTGCCTCGGCGCGCACCTCGCCCGCCTGGAGGCGGAAGTCGCCCTGACCACCCTGTTCCGCCGGCTGCCCGAGCTCGCCCTCGCCCACCCCGGGGAGCAGCCCGCCCGTCTGAAGTCCCTCATCATCAACGGCCCCGAGAGCCTGGAGGTCATCCCCCGCCCGGCCTGACGGCCGACCGCGGTTCTCGCAGGGGCCCGCTGCCGACGGCAGCGGGCCCCTGCGCGTGCTCCCGCTTCACCGTCCGTGGGACCGAACCGTCCGTGGGACCGAACCCTGCTCCCCGATCCCTGGGAGCGAACCGGCCGGCCCGTCCAAGCCGTCCGAGCCGGCCGGACCGGCCACCGCGGGGAGCTGCCGAGGGTCCCGGCCCGGACAACACGCAGGGCCCGGGTCCAAGACCCGGGCCCTGCATACCCGTTGGGGGTCGGTGCGTCACGTCCAGAGCGGACCGAGCGCCGCCGGCGAGCGGTGGCGCAGGGTGTTGTCCAGGTGGACGCCCCGGGCGACCCGCTCGGCCTGGTCCCGGGTGGAGGCGATCAGCAGCGGCATCACGGATCCGCCCTCCGGCAGCCCCGCGTAGTACAGGCCCGGCAGGGCGCCGGTGCCGGCGCGGTGCACCGGCATGCCGTTGTCCTCCAGTGCCGTCGGCGGCAGGATCGCGTAGTCGGGCACGAACCCGGTGGCCCAGATGATCGCGGTGATGTTGTTGGCGGTCAGGTCCAGCTCGTCCCCGTAGTCCGCGAACAGCGAGGGGTCGAAGGCGGGGACGGGGGTGCGCTCGGGGACGACCAGGCCGTACTTCTCGATCGCCGTGTCGATGGCCCGGAGGAGGTCGTCCTCCGCACGGGCCGCGGCCTGCGCGATGGCACGGACGTTGTCCTCCAGCTGCAGGGTGGTGCCCTGCGCGCCGCGGACGGTGCCGACGAGGTGCACGCCCTTCCCTACCAGGACGGCCAGGCTGAGCTCCTGGCCGCCGCCCTTGCCGCTGAGCACGGAGACGCCGGGCAGGACGGGCGAGTCGCCGCGGCCGCCGGAGGCGGACTCCAGGTTGCCCTCCAGGGGCAGCAGTTGCAGCCAGTCCAGGACCTGGGCGCCCCGGTAGCGGCGCGGCGAGGTCTTGTGCTTTCCGACCGCGAGGTAGACCTCCCGGCCGGCGTCGCGCAGGTCCTCGGCGATCTGCTGGCCGCTGTTCCCGGAGCCCACGACGAGCACCGCGCCCGGCGGCAGCGACTGCGGGTTGCGGTAGTAGCGGGTGTGCAGCTGCGTGACCGACGGGTCGATCCGGGCGGTCAGCTCCGGCAGGCGCGGCGAGGAGTAGCCGCCCAGGGCGGCGACCACGTTGCGGGCCTCGACGGTGTCGCCGTTCTCCAGGTGGAGCCGGAACCGCGCGTCCGGGTGGACCGGGTCCTCGACGGGCGCCTCGACCGAGCGGACGGCGGTGTGCTCGCGCACCTCGACGCCCGTCTCGGCCACGTAGCGCCGCAGTCGCTGGGCCACCTCGCGGGCCGGCATGTACCCCTCGGGGTCGTCCCCGTCGTAGGGCATGCCGGGGAAGGTGACGGTCCGGTTGGGTGTGTTGACGGTCAGGCTCTCCCAGCGTTCGCGGGCCCAGGTCTGGCCGATCTCTCCCCGCTCGAACACCACCGCGTGGTAGCCGAGCCGGGCGAGCGAGCCCGCGACTGAACACCCCTGCTGGCCCCCTCCGACGACGGCGGTCTCGATGTACTCGGTCCCCATGTCAGCGCTCCTGGTCCGGATAGTCAGTGGATTCTCTGGTCGTGCGGTGGTGGTGCGTCATCGGTCGGTCCGTGGGCCGCTGGGCTCGGCCCAGGGCAGGACGACCGTCTTTCCGGTGGCGCCGTCCGCCTCCATGCGGCGGTGGGCGGCCACGATGTCGTCCAGGGCGAAGACGGCGTCGAGGTTGGGCCGGTAGGCGCCCGCCTCGACCTCGTCGATGATCTTCTGCAGCAGGCCCCGGCCGCTGCTGCCCTTGAGGGTGTCGCTGTGGAAGGCGGTGAGCCTGGTCCCGGTCGGGATCATGGCGATGGGTTCGAAGTCGGGGATCAGCCAGCCGCTGAGCGAGCCCGCCACGCAGACCGTCCCGCCGCGGCGCACCAGGCGCAGCGAGTCCAGGACGGTGCTGGTCCCCACGAGCTCCAGGACGTGGTCGGGGCCGTCGGGCCACAGCGCGTGCACGCCGGCCGCCAGTGACCCGCCCTCGTCCAGCAGGACGTGGTCGACGCCGGCCGCGGTCAGCGCCGCGGCCTTGTCCTTGTTGCGGGTGGTGGCCGCGACCTCGACGCCGTGGGCGGCGGCGATCTGGGCCGCCGCCATCCCGACCGAGGAGGTGCCGCCGCGGATCAGCAGCCGTCCCCCGCCGCCCGGCACCAGGCCCTGGTCGTCCAGGCCCAGGGCGTCCAGGGCGCCGCGCGCGGTCAGGTAGGTCTCGGGCAGGGCGGCCAGGACCTCCCAGGGCAGGGTGGTGGTGACCGGCATCAGCAGTGCGTTCGGCAGCAGCGCGTACTGCGCGTAGCCGCCGTCGAACTCCCGGCCCATCTCCCCCATCACCGCCGCGACGGTGCGCCCGGCCGGCAGCCCGGGGTCGGTGGAGACGGCCACGGTCCCCACGCACTCGATGCCGAGCACCCGGGGGAAGACGACGTTCGGGGAGTGCCCCTGGCGGGTCCTCAGCTCCGAACGGTTCAGGCCCGCACCCTCCACGCGTACCAGGCTCCAGCCGTCACGGACCTGCGGGACGGGCAGCTCCTGGATCTCCAGGACCTCGGGGCCGCCCGCCGCGACGCAGACCGCGGCGCGCATCGTCGTACTCATCTCGCTCCACCTCGTGTATCGACGAACCCTCCCGGCACGGGCCGGGAGGGTGATCACTTCGACGACGACGCCGGATCACTCCGCGTCGACGACCTCCAGCGACGGGGCCCACCGCGGGACCTCGCCGCGACCGGAGGTCAGGCGCAGGGTACGGCTGAAGCTGTACTCCTGCAGGGTCTCCAGGGCGTGTTCCCGGCCGTAGCCGCTGGCGCCCACACCGCCGAACGGGGACCCGGTGAACGAGCGGTTGTAGTGGTTGACGAAGACGACGCCCGCGCGCAGCTCCCGGCTGAACCGCAGGGCGCGCTCGGAGTCGCGGGTGAACACGCCGGCCACCAGGCCGAAGTCGGTGCCGTTGGCGATCCGGACGGCCTCGTCCTCGTCGCGGAACGGGATCAGGCACACGACGGGGCCGAAGATCTCCTCCTTGGCGATGCGCATGTCCGGGGTGACGCCGGTGAACAGCGTCGGCGGGACGTAGTAGCCATCGGCCAGCTCCGGGTCGGTGGGCAGCGGCGCCTGCGCCGCGATGGTGGCGCCCTCGGCGACGCCGATCTCCAGGTAGTCCAGGACCCGGCGGCGCTGCGCCTCGGTCACCAGCGGACCGACGTGGGTGCCGGCGTCGGCGCCGTTGCCGACCTTCAGCCGGGAGACGGCGGCGGCGAGGCGGCGGGCCACCTCGTCGTGGAGGTCGGCGTGGACCAGGACGCGCGAGGAGGCGGTGCAGGCCTCGCCCTGGTTGAAGTAGCCGCCTTCGACGGCCCAGCGCAGCGCCGAGTCCAGGTCGGCGTCCTCGAAGATCACCAGGGCGTTCTTGCCGCCGAGCTCCAGCAGGGTCGGGGTCAGGTTCGCCGAGGCGGTGCGGATGATCGCCTGGCCGGTGGTGGGCGCGCCGGTGAAGGAGACCTTGCCGACCAGCTTGTGCCCGGCCAGGCGGGCGCCGACGGTGCCGGGGCCGGTGACGGCGTGCACCACGTCGTCCGGGAGCACGGACTGGATCAGCTCGACCGTCCGCAGCACCGACAGCGGGGCCTGCTCCGGCGGCTTGATGACCACGGCGTTGCCGGCGGCGAGCGCGGGGGCGATCTTGCCTGCGGTGTGCAGCGGCGGCCAGTTGAACGGCACGATGGCGCCGATGACGCCGAACGGCTCGCGCACCGTGACGTCCAGCATGCTGCCCGAGTCGCGGACCTGGCCGGGCATCACCTCGCAGAGGCTGGCGAACAGTTCGAAGACGGTGGCGGCGCCCTCCAGGTCGAACTGGCGGGCCTGGGTCACCGGCTTGCCGTTGTCGCTGGACTCCAGCGCCGCGATCTCGTCGGCGTGCTCCCGGATGACCTGGGCGACCTTCCACAGGTACTTGCCGCGCTCGCGCGGGGTGCGGGCCTTCCAGGCGAAGTGCCCGGCGTGGGCGGCCTCCACCGCCTGGTCCACCTCGTCCGGGCCGGCGCCCTGGATGACCACCAGGGGCTTGCCGGTCGCCGGGTTCTCGACGGTGAACCGGTACGCGTCGTCCTTCGACGACCACCTGGTGTGCAGGACGTCGACGGTTTCCTCGGTCGTGGACACGGGATCCTCCTGAATTCTCATCGCCGGGCAGGCCGGCGCTTCTCCGGTTGCTGAAGGTTGCTGAAGGTGCTGAAGGTTGCTGAAGCTCAGTCGTGCGCGGCGAGTCGTTCGCGCAGGACGGCGGCGATCCGTTCGGCGACCACGATGGCCGGGACGTTGGTGGCCACCCGGGGCATCACCGGGAACACCGAGGCGTCCGCGACGGTCAGCCCCTGGACGCCGTGGACGGCGCCGTCGGGGTCGACCACGGCGTCCGGGTCGTCGGCGCGGCCCATCCGCATGGTGCAGCTGCCGTGGTTGTAGTGCGCCGGGGCCCGGCGGATCGCCTCCGCCAGCTCCTCGTCGCCGACCTCCGGTCCGGGGACGCGCTCCTCCACCAGCAGGTCGGCGAGCGGCGCGGTCCGGGCGAGCCGGCGGGCCAGCCGGACACCGCCCGCGACCAGTTCGGCGTCGTCGGCGTCCTGGTACAGGCCGAGGTCGATGACCGGCGCGTCCTCGGGGTCGCGCGAGGCGAGCCGTACGCTGCCCCGCGAGCGGGGCTGGAGGCAGGAGACGAAGAAGACCATGTCCCAGCCGGTCGGGTGGTTCTCGACCGGTCGGACGAACGCGGGGGGCAGTCCGGCGGTCGGCACCGCCGCCGACGGCAGGACCTGGACGTCGTAGTCGGGCTCGTCCTCCCCCACCGCGACGCTCAGCACGCTGCCGAACATCGACGTGGCCTGCTCCTGCGGCGGCTTGGCGACGTGGATGTTCCAGTAGGCGGGGTGTTCGGTGAGGTTGCGCCCCACGCCCGGCAGGTCGGCCACCACATCGATGCCGAGCTCGGCCAGGTCGGCCCGGGCGCCGATGCCCGAACGCAGCGCGATGGCGGGCGAGTTGTAGGCGCCGGCGCTGAGCACGACGTGCCGGGCCGGGATCTCCTCCCCGTCGGCGAGCCGTACTCCCCTCGCCCGGGTGCCGTCGAACAGCACCCGGTCGACCAGCGTCTCGCCGCGCACCTCCAGGTTGGGCCGGTGGCGGACCGGGTTGAGGTAGCCGATCGCGGTGCTCAGCCGGACGCCGTCGGCCGCGCTGAGCGGGGTGTACGCGAAGCCCGGTGCGCCCGGCGCGTTGAAGTCGTCGACCAGCGGGTGCCCGAGGTCGGCGCTCGCCCGTCGCACGGCGGCCGCGTGCGGCCCCAGGTCCTCCGCCACCGGCATGGTCATCCGGTAGGGGCCGTCCAGGCCGTGGTACTTCTCCTCGCCGTACGGGTAGTGCTCCATCTCCCGGTAGAGCGGCAGCATCTGCTCGTAGCCCCAGGCGGGGCCGGCCTGCTCGGCCCACGCCTCGTGGTCGGAGGGCCGGGCCCGCATCGCGACGCAGACGTTGACCGCGGAGGAGCCGCCGATGATGCGGCCCCGGGGGACGGGCACTTCGTTGCCGAAGGCGTCCGCGACGGAGTGGTAGCCCCAGTCGTGGGTGAACGGCGCGTAGGTCGCGTCGGCGACCTCCGGGGGCAGTTCCTCCAGGGTGGCGAAGTCGGGCCCGGCCTCCAGCAGGAGGACCGACAGTCGCGGGTCGGCGCTCAGCCGGGCGGCGAGGACGCACCCCGCCGACCCGCCGCCGATCACGATCACGTCGTAGCTCATCGCGGGACGTCCCAGTCGAGTCGGAGCTCCTCGAATCCGCGCGCGATGACCAGCCGTTCGCGGGTGCGCGAGTCGGCGGGCCCCAGCCGCAGCCCGGGGAGCCGGTCGAACAGCAGCGGGATGGCGGTGCGCAGTTGGAGGCGGGCCAGCGCGGCGCCCAGGCAGGCGTGCACACCGCGGCCGAAGGCCATCTGGTGCCGGCCGGGCCTGCTGCGCAGCACGAACTCGTCCGGGTCCTCGAAGACGGACCCGTCCCGGTTGGCGGAGCCCCAGTGGACCATCACCCGGTCCCCCGGCAGGAGGTGCCGGCCGGCCAGTTCGGTCTCCTTGGTCACGGTCCGGAACAGGCCCTGGACGGGGGACTCGTAGCGCAGGGTCTCCTCGACCATCGCCTCCACGCTCGCCTCGCCGGAGCGCAGGGCCGCGAGCTGCTGCGGGTGCTCCAGCAGGGTGACCAGGCCGTTGCCGATGGCACGGGTGACGGTGACGTGCCCCGCGATGATCAGGTTCATCACGATGCGCATCAGTTCCACGGTGTCGAGCGCGCGCTCGCCCGGGTCGGCCGCCAGGGAGGAGATGAGCCCGCCCTCGGTGACCCGGTCCGGCTCCTGGAGCAGCGCCATCACGTAGTGCTGCATCTCGACGACGTCGCGGGCCCATTCGACCCGCTCGTCGACCGGGCCCGTCCCGACCGACAGCCGCAGCCAGTTGTGGCTCCACCGGCGCAGTCGCGGCACGTCCTCGGCGGGGATGCCGAGGATCTGCGCCATGACGATCAGCGGCAGGGGCCACGCGTAGCTCTCGATGATGTCGGTCGTGCCGGCTGCGGCGAAGCGGGCGATCAGCTCCTCGGCTGTGTCCCGGGTGAAGGGCTCCAGTTCGGCGACCCGCCGGGGAGTGAAGACCCGGTTGACAGCCACCCGCAGCCGGGTGTGTTCCTCGCCGTCGCTCTCGGTCAGGTTCGGCGTGAGGGACCAGCCCTCGGCCATCACCTGCTTGACCTCGTCGGCCTCGGGCGCCGAGGTGACCCGTACGGCGCTCTCGGAGGAGAAGGTCTCGGCGTCGTGGACGACGCGCACCACGTCCTCGTGCCGGGAGACGACGAAGATGTCCCGGTCGCGGTCGTGGAGCACCGGGCACTGCGCCCGCATCTGCGCGTACGTCGGGTAGGGGTCGGCCAGTTGACGGTCGGAGGTGGGGTCGAAGGTCGGGGTCGTGACCCCTGTCGCGGTCTCTGTCGTGGTGGGTGTCGTGGTGGGTGTCGTGGTCATCGGGGACGCTCCGAACGCGGCCGCTCGGCGGGCCGGGGCATGGTCGGCCCGCCCCGGCGGCCGGGGTCGAGTCGGATGGCGGACATCGGTGTTCTCCCTCGTGGGATGGGGGTGGCCGGTGGCGGGTGGCCTGGGTACCCGGGTCTACTCGGCGGCGGCCAGGGCGGGCACCGCGACGTCGAGACGGCCGCGTTCGGCGGTCAGCGACCAGGTCGGGTCGGCGTCGTCCGAGTCCGTCGCCTCGATCCGGTGCACCTCCGGATCGGTCACGAAGGTGTCGTGGACGATCTGGGTCGCCTCGGCGAGGTCGCTCCGCCCGGTCAGCACGCTGATCCGGTTGGAGGTGACGTGGACGTCGGTACGCGCGGCGTCGACCGAGCGCAGGGCTTCGAGCAGGCGCAGCGGCGCGTACGGCCGGCGGCCGATGCCGAGGCCGACGACGGAGAGCCTGGACAGGTTCGAGGTCCAGTGCGCCTCGTCGAGGCGGATCCCGCGGTCGGAGTCGGCCAGCAGTTCCCGCAGCTCCTCCGCGCTCTCCTCGGGGAGGGTGAGCGCGATGTCGCCGAGGTCCTCGGTGCCGTAGTTGCCGTAGCGGCGCAGTTCGACCTCGGTCTCGCGTTCGGCCAACTCCCGGAGCAGCCGCAGGACGTGGTCCGGGCCGATCCGCCGCA
This sequence comes from Streptomyces sp. 1331.2, assembly GCF_900199205.1. Lineage (NCBI taxonomy): Bacteria > Bacillati > Actinomycetota > Actinomycetes > Kitasatosporales > Streptomycetaceae > Streptomyces > Streptomyces sp. 1331.2. The sequence continues at coordinate 1,626,903 of NZ_OBMJ01000001.1, forward strand.
GGACGCAGCGGACCAGGCCGGAGCGCCCGGCGACGCCGGCGATCGGACAGCTCTGGCCGTTGGCCGTCCAGGAGTCCCCGGGCGTCGGGCCGCCGGCGCTGCGGCCGTGGCCGACCCAGGTCTTCGGGCCGGTCGCGCTGTTGTTGGCGCGGACCTTCAACTCGACGCCGTGGGTGCGGGCGTAGTCCACGGAGTCGGCGGCGAGCACCTTGGCGCCGCTGACCGCGAGTTCGGCCATCTCCTCGTAGGAGAGGCCGGCGTGGCGCCGGGCGCCGACGACCGACCGGGGGTCGGCGGTGTAGACGCCGGCGACGTCGGTGACGATCTCGCAGTGGTCCGCGTCGAGCGCGGCGGCCAGGGCGACACCGGTGGTGTCCGAGCCGCCGCGGCCCAGGGTGGTGCAGGCCCCGGTGAGGACCGATTCGCCCTGGAAGCCGGCGACGACGGGGACCGTTCCTCTGCCGAGTTCCTCCCGCAGCCGGCGCGGGTCCACCTTGACGATCGCGGCCCGGCCGTGGCGGTGGTCGGTGCGGATGCCGGCCTCCGCGCCGCTGAACGACCGGCTGCTGACGCCCTGCTGGTTGAGCGCCAGCGCCAGCAGCGCGGAGGAGGCGGCCTCGCCCGTGGAGAGCAGGCCGTCGAGCTCGCGCGGTTCGGGGTGGTCGGACACCGCGGAGGCCAGGCGCAGCAGGCCGTCGGTGGCGCCGCCCATGGCGGACACCACCACGACGACCTGGTGCCCGTCCTCGCGGGCGGCCCGGGCCTGCCGGGCCGCTTCGATGATCTTCTCCGGTGTGGCGACCGAGGTTCCGCCGTACTTCTGCACTATGAGCGCCATCTCACGCACTCTCTTCCTTCGGATCCTAGGGACGTGGAGGACGTTGGTCGGGCGCCGCGCTGACCGGCCGTTTCCCCGGTTGACCGCGTGAGCGGCGCGGGTCGGACGCGCTTACTGCTCGTGGAGGAACTCGCGGATCGCGTAGCCGACGTGGCGCTGGTCGGTCATGGTGTGGCCCAGGATGACGTCGCCCTTGCGCAGCTCGGTGAAGTTGTGGACGCTGCCGCCCGGGCCCAGCGCCCGCACGTGCCAGTCGTCCTGACCGACCATGTCCACCAGCTGACCGCTCGCGGTCCGCGCCTCGATCCGCAGCATCGGACGCGACTCCATCTTGATCCGCCCCACGATCACCGTGCGCACACTGCCGTCCGTGCTGACCGCCAGGATCTCCGAACCGCAGTGCAGCTCCGACAGGTACTGCGTCCGGTTGCCCGGCGTCAGCGTGTACGTCGACAGCGCAGCCGCGTTCACCCGGAACGGACGCGTCGGCATGTACGGCAGCGGGTGCGTCTCACTGGAGACCAGCATCAGACCACTGGAGTACGAACCCAGCAGGATCCCCTCGTTCGGACGCAGGTGCGAGCAGGTGTCCACACACACCCGGTCCCCCAGACCCAGGTGCTGCAACTGGACGATCTCCAGCGGCTCCAGGTCCAGCGACGCCACCTGACCATGAGTCGCCTCGACCAGCTCGGTCACCTCACCCACCCGCTTCGGCGTGAACAGCACACCGTCCGAACCACGCTCCAGCACCCCGATGGTGATCTTCGCGTCCTCGATGTCCTCGACCACCGTCACGATCGAACCCTTGGCCTGGTCCGCCGCCGCCAGCAGGATCTCCAGCGGAATCTTGCTCGGGTCCTGCCGGAACTCCACCAGCGTCACCTCCGCCCGGTTCGCCACCTTGCACGCGACATCCAGCGTCTGCTCATCCAGCACCCGCACCAGCACACCCGTGCGCAGCCCCGGACGCAGACCCTCGAACTTCTCCGCGATCGAGTGATCCGCCACCAGCAGATCCACCACCTCGACCAACCGGTCGATCAGCGTGGTCGGCGTCTCACCATTGACCACCGCCACCTTCGTCAGGTTCGGCGGGACCTTCCCCGCCAGATCCGGGTCGTCGAAGACGACCGCCTCGACACCGAGGTGAGCACTCTCCTCGATGACGGCAGACGCGAGCTCACCGGCGAAACCACGGAGATCGATCCAAGCGGACTTCATTTTTCGCACCTTTGGGTTGTGGGGATGATTGTTCGTCGAATTCTTTCCCGCGCTTTCCGCGGCAATTCTTTCGGTGTTTCCGTTGTCGCTTTCCCGAGGAAACCAAGGAATTTGTCGGCCTGTCAAGGACCAGCAAATTCGACTGCTTTCCCGGGGTTTGCCGCGCGCTCCTTCCCGTACCGCGAACGGATGTGCGCGCCCTGGCGGTGGGGCGCCGCCCCACCGCCAACCGCGCACGCCGATCACGGCCGGAGGCCACGGAGCCCAGCAGTGCGGCTCCGATCGACCCGAACGTAAGGATACCTTTGCCAAGGTATTTTTTTTCAAGCCTGTTCCGGCATCGACTGCACGGTGTGCAACCGGGGAAATCCCCGGTTGCACGGCACGCACACAGCGGGTGCACACGAGGGCGTGGACAAGCGCGCGAACAAAGGCCGGCGGGAGCGCCGAATATACCGACGGGAATAAAATCGGTCGCGGCCGGCGGAAGGCCCGGGAAACCGGGAGCGGTGCAATGCCGGGACATTCCTGGCCGGGCGGAGCCCGTCGGCCGGGTACCGGCCGATCGACGCACGCACCGGGGGTCCACTTGACCGCCACGGACGGGCTCAGCCCTCGTTCGGTGGCGTCGGCACCCCGCGCTCAGGGCGGCCGGAGACGGCGTTCTCACGTCGAACCGCCCGGGCGGCTGGCCCGCGGCCCCCCGGCGTATTAAAATCGGGTGCGAACAAAAATATACCTTCGCAGAGGTATCAAGCAAGGCTCGGCCTCGCAGCAGAGACCAGCACGGGAGAGGGACCATGAACAGCCGCAACAGCGATCTGTGGACAGCCGTCGGGACCAAGACCGCCCTGCGGGAACTCAAGCAGGAACGCGCCGGCCAGACCCGCAGGCAGCTGCTGGACGCCGCTGCCAGGGCCTTCGCCGACAAGGGCTTCCCCGCTGTCACGCTCCAGGACATCGCCGACCGGGCGGAGGTGACCAAGGGCGCCGTCTACTTCCACTTCAAGAACAAGGAGGCGGTGGCCGTCGCGGTGACCGAGGAGTTCTACACCCAGCTGCCCGCCGTCGCCGAGGCGGTGATGGACAAGCAGCTCCCGCCGCTGGACGCGGTCGCCGAGTTCCTCCTTCAGACCGCCGTCTTCCTGCGGGACAACCCGGTGGCGCAGGCCGGTGCCCGGCTGCAGATCGAGCGGAACCTGGTCAACGCCGACATGCCGACGCCGTTCAGCGGGTTCACCCAGCTCATCACCGAACTCCTGGCCCGCGCCCAGCACGAGAACGCCTGGCAGCCCACCGCCGACGCCGCCACCATCGCCCGCGTCGTCGTCGCCGCGTTCTTCGGCAGCCAGCACATCTCCTGGGTCGAGCACAACCGCCAGGACCTCACCGACCGCGTCCGGGAGATCCTCGACATCGTCCTCCCCTGCCGCGCGTAGCACTCCCCTGCACCGCCCCGATCGCCCCCTGGACACCAGCGACCCGTCAGCCGGTGTCCGGGGCCAGCGCGTCGAGCACGGCCGCCAGACCGGACGGGTCGCGGCGGGCGATGTCGTGACCGACCGGAAGCTCGTGCACCCGCCAGGCCGGGTCCTCGCGCAACCGCTCCGTCAGCGGCCCGAACGGGCTGGCCGGCCATGCGCCACCGCTGACGAAGGTACGGCCGTACCCGTGCCCGGAGCCGCCCCCCAGCCTGACCGACTGGAGGAGGCTCGGCAACGGATGCGGCCGCGCCCGGGGGTCGAACCGCTCGGGCACGGCCACCCACCGGCCGTCGGCACGGGAGCCGCAGGTGAACAACCCCCGGAAGTGGTCGCTGGTCAGCGACCAGCAGGAGTCCCCGTCCGCCGGGACGTAGGCATCGATGAAGACGAGCTGGTCGAGCCGGTCACCGACCCGGTCCGCGGCACCGGCGATCACCATCCCGCCGTAGCTGTGCCCGCACAGCGCCAGCGGCCCGCCCCCGCTCCCCTCGACGAGCTCGGCCACCTGGTCGATGTGGGTGTCGAGGTTCGGCGGCCGGTCCCGATCGTCCGGGCCGTCCGGCTCCAGCCCCGCCAGTGTCACCGCCTCGACCTGGTGACCGCCCCGGCGCAGCTCGGCCGCCACCGGGTCGAACGCCCACCCGCCGCACCAACCACCGGGCACCATCAGGAACTTCACCTACGCCATGATAGGTCCCACCCCGGCAACGCCGGACACGCCCGAGGGGCGGCCCCGGAGGACCGCCCCTCGATCATGTGACGCCGAACCACCGGTCGACGCCGCCTGCGGTGTCACCCGCGGTGCCGGGCGCTCGGCCGACGGCGCATCCGCACCAGGAACCAGCGGCCGACCACCAGGACGCCCACCACCACGACGCCCTTCGACACCCAGCCGCCGTACTCCTCCACCAGCTGCCAGTTGTCGCCCAGCCAGTACCCCAGCAGCACGAACAGGGTGTTCCAGATCAGACTGCCGGCGGCGGTCATGACGGTGAAGGGCAGCAGCGGCATCCGCTGGATCCCGGCCGGAACCGAGATGAGGCTGCGCACCACCGGCACCATGCGGGCGATGAACACGGCCTTGCGGCCGTGCCGTTCGAACCACGCGTCGGCCTTGTCGATCTCGTGCGCGCTGAGCAGCGGGATCCGGGCGGCCAGCGCCCGGGTCCGCTCGCGCCCCAGCAGGGCGCCCACCGCGTACACGATCCAGGAGCCGACGATGGACCCGATGGTGGTCCAGAGGATGACGGCCGGCAGGCTCAGCTTGCCCTGTCCGGCCGCGAACCCGGCGACGGGGAGGATGATCTCGCTGGGGATGAACGGCAGAACGGTGTCCACCAGGTTGGTCAGGCCCGAGCCCACGGCACCGAGGGTGGACATGACGTCGACGGCCCATCCGGCGATGCCGCCCACGGGCTCGGCGGAGGGGGAGGCGAGCGACACGGAAGCCAACGTTGCGATCATGCCGTCCAGGCTAGGAGTACCCGCTCGGCCGCCACCATGCGGTCAACCGCCCAGTCCCGCTGCGGTTTTCCGTAACCACGGGGCGCGGCCTCCGACCACCCCCGCGGACCGCCCCCGCCGACCGCCCGCCGCCGATCCCTGAGATTCTCACGGTCCGCCGCATGACGCACGCACACGGCCCACGGGAGCCAGGCACTGTTCCCGCGGGCGCCGCGAGCCCACTGTCGAAGTGTCATGACACCGACGTTCGGGGGCGGCATCGATGCAGCGGGTTCACTTCACGGGTACCGATCTGGCGCGCGTCCGGCTGCAGAGCAGCCTGGGGCCCCTGCTGGAGGGCGTCTTCGCGCTGCGGCTGCTGACCCGGCCCTGGCCCGCCGACGTGAACGTACGGTGGTCCGTCGCCGTCCGCAACGCCCTGCGGGGCAGCACCCGGGCGGCGCTGCCGGTGCCGCTCACCCGGGGCGCCGAGAACGTGCCGCTGCGGCTGCTCGAACGGCCGGCGCACGAGGAGGCGGCGCAGCGGGCACCGGGCGCCGGCGAGGAGGACACCCGGCTGGCGCTCGACATGTGGCGCGCCGGGGTGGCCCCGTACTGGGGGCGGATGCTCCAACGGCTGGAGGCGGTCTGCGACGCGCACGGCAGGATCGCGGCCGCCGGCGGGGTGGAGCAGCTGCTGTCGACGCTGCACCCGCGGATCTCCTGGAAGGCGCCGGTCCTGGAGGTGGACGACGGACCCGACCTGGACGTCGCCCTCGACGGGCGGGGCCTGGTGCTCAAGCCCTCGGTGTTCCTGCCCGGCGAGACCGGGCGGGTGGTGACCCGGGAACGGGACAGCGGCCAGACCGTGCTGGTCTTCTCGGCCGCGCCCGAGCTGGTCGCCGGCTGGGACGACGCCCCGGTCGCGGACGGCCACGGCGGTGCGGAGGGCGAGTCCCAGGCGCTGAGCGCCCTCGTCGGGCAGACCAGGGCCGCGGCCCTGCGGGTGCTGACCGACACCTCCACCAACTCCCAGCTCGCGGCCCGGCTGGGGGTGACGCCGGGGGTCGCGAGCCGGCATGCCGCGGTCCTGCGGGAGACCGGGCTGATCAGCACCCGGCGGGTGGGCAGCAGCGCCCTGCACACGGTGACCCCGCTGGGCATGGCCCTGCTCGGGCGGCAGTCGCGCCGGGTCGTGCCGTTCACCAGCTCGGTGGCGTGACGTCACGAGCCCGGCGGCATGACGTCTTCACACTCCGGAAGTGATGGCAACACTTTCCCTTTCCTTTACCGTTTTCGCAGAATCTTGGCGCGAACCCCACCGCGGGCCGAAACGTTTCGTCAGAAACAGAAGGAGAACCGGCAGCAATGAACACCCTTCCGACCATCCGCACCGTCACCGGCAACGCCGCCCTCGGCACCGCCGCCACCGACCTGGTGATCGAGGACCTCGACACCGTCGCGCCGCAGGGCGTGGCCCTGTTCACCGTCTGCGTCATGTCGGCCCAGCCCGCGCCCACGTCGACCACCGGGGGTCAGCTCGGCGCATGACCATCACACGGGGGAACGAACCGACAACGACGACCGACGACACCGGCCGGGTAGGCTTCAAGAGCCATCTCCGGCCCGAAACCGTGCCCGGGCAGGCGGTGTACCTGGTCTCCCAACGCGGGCTGACCACACTGCGCGGAGTACCCGCCGAGGTGCTGGCGCCCCTCCTGGACGGCACCCGCACCACCGACGCCGTCCTGCGGGAGGCGGCACCGGCGCTCGCCGCCGAGGACGCCCTCTGCTCCCTGCGGGCGCTCGACTCGGCGGGCCTGCTGCGGGTGCGCCCCGCCTGCCGATCCGCCCGCCGGACACCGCAGCGGCCCGAGGACCGGACGCGGCACCGCACCGGGAAGGACACCGAGGGCCCGGCCGCCGAAGCGTTCTGGGACCTGCTGGGCCTCGACGGCGGCCAGGTGCCGGCCGCCCTCGCCCGGGCCCGGGTACGCGTCCTCGCCCTGAACGACACGGACCCCGACGAGGCCCGCACGGCGCTGGCCGGCGCCGGCCTGCACCCGGTGACGGACCCGGGCGCCCCCGCGGACCTGTCCGTGGTGCTCTGCGACGACTACCTCTCCCCCCGGCTCGCGGACGTCGACGCCGCGCACCGCCGGGAGGGGACGCCCTGGCTCCCGGTCCGGCTGGGCTGGTCGAACCCGTGGTTCGGCCCGGTGTTCCGCCCGGACGACGGCCCCTGCTGGCACTGCCTGGCGTCCCGGCTGCGCGGCCACCGCACCTCGGAGGAGGTGCTCCGGCACGCTCTCGGCCGGCCCGACCCCGTGCCCCTGCCGCCCGCGACCCTGCCCGTGGTCCGCCGGCTCGCCCTGAACCTGGCGGCGCTGGAGGCCGCGAAGTGGCTGGGCGGGCTGCGCGGCCCGGAGCAGTCCACCGTGCGCACCCTGGACACCGTCACGATGGCCACCGGCGCCCATCCGGTCCCCCGGATCCCGCAGTGCCCGTCCTGCGGGGACGGCGGCCTGGTGGCCCGGCGGGTCCGGGCGCCCTTCCGGCCGGTCTCGCGGCCCAAGGCCGCCGGCACCGGCAACGGCCACCGCGCCCTGACGCCCGAGCAGATGCTGGAGCGCCACCGCGACCTGGTGGATCCGGTCACCGGGGTGGTCAAGGAGCTCCGGCGGGCCCCCGGCAGCCCGGACTTCCTCCAGGCCTTCCTGTCCGGGCCCAACCTCGCCATGCCCGGCCGTTCGCTCGCCGGGCTGCGGGCCGGGCTGCGCAGCCTGAGCGGCGGCAAGGGCCTGACCGAGACCGAGGCTCGGGTGAGCGCCCTGTGCGAGGCCGTGGAGCGGTACAGCGGCACCCGGCACGGTGACGAGCCGGTGGTCCGCGGCTCGCTGCGCGGCCTCGCGCCGGCCGCCCTGCACCCCAACGCCGTCCAGCTGTACGGCGAGGAGCAGTTCCGCGAGCGGGAGCGGTGGAACGCGCGGGGTTCGCGCTTCCAGTACGTGCCGCCGCCCTTAGACCCGGACCGGCCCACCGACTGGACGCCGGTCTGGTCGCTGACCGGGGGTGTGCACCGGCTGCTGCCGACGTCGATGCTGTACTTCGCCGCGGAGGCCGCGCCCGACGGCCTGTGGGCGGACTCCAACGGCAACGCGGCCGGCAGCTCGCCCGAGGACGCGCTCGTCCAGGGCTTCCTGGAGCTGGTGGAGCGGGACGCCGTCGCGCTGTGGTGGTACAACCGCAGCCGCCGGCCCGGAGTGGACCTCACCGCCTTCGACGCCGACTACCTGCCGGAACTGCTCGACGGCTACCGCGGGTTGAACCGCTCGCTCTGGGTGCTCGACCTCACCTCCGACTTCGGGATCCCGGTCATGGCGGCGCTGTCGCGCCGCACCGACAAGCCCGCCGAGGACGTGGTCTTCGGGTTCGGCGCCCACTTCGACCCCCGGCTGGCGCTGCGCCGCGCGCTGACCGAGCTGGGCCAACTCCTGCCGGCGGTCGGCGCGGTGACGGCCGGCGGCACCGGGTACCGGGTCGACGACCCGGAGGCGCTGGAGTGGTGGCGCACCGCCACGCTCGCCCGCTGCGCCTACCTGACGCCCGACCCGGCGGCGGCTCCCCGGTGCCCCGGCGACTGGGCGTACACGCCGACCGGGGACCTCCTGGACGACGTCACCGCGATCACCGGGCTGGTGCGGGAGCGCGGCATGGAGCTCCTGGTGCTCGACCAGACGAGGGCGGACCTCGGGATCCCGGTCGTGAAGGTGATCGTTCCCGGGATGCGGCAGTTCTGGGCCCGGTTCGCGCCGGGCCGGCTCTTCGACGTCCCGGTGGCGCTGGGGCTGCGGAACTCACCGCTCCCACGGGAACAACTCAACCCCGTACCGCTGTTCGTCTAGGGGCAGGCCCCAGTCAGGAACGGGGCGGGGAGGCGCGGCCTGCGCCTCCCCGCCCCGGCCACCGGTTCCCCCGGCCACCGGCGGTCGGCGTACCAGGCAGGGCGGTCGAGTGTGACGGACATTCAACTTTCCTCCGTACGCCAAGATATGATCGACACAAGTGCGCGCAGGGGGATGCGAGCAGAGAAGGCCGCGGAGACGATGCAAGTTCCCGATGAACTCAGCCACGACGACTCCAGTCGACCGGACGGCGGCGGAGGACAGGGAACGGAGAGGGGCTACCGCACACCACTCGCCCCGCGCTTCGCGCTGCTCATCCTGACCTCGGCGCTCCTGAGTTACCTCGGCATCACGGCCCTCAACATCGCGGGCACCGACCTGTCACCCGCGCACATGGCGATCTGCCTGATCCTCCTGATCGCCATCTTCCTCCTCCAGCTGAAGCACTCCCGTCCGGGCGCCGAACAGGCACCCGCCGCGCGGAAGTGGGCGACCCTCGGCGTCCAGGCGCTGCTCACCTACCTGCCGGTGCCGCTCTTCGACGCCCAGTGGGGCGCCATGGCGGGGTTCCTGGCGGGCTCGCTGCTGCTGCTCCTGCCGCCCCGGCTCGGCTGGCCGCTGTACGGCGCGGTCGGACTCAGCATGCTGGTGCCCCCCGCGCTCGACGACCGCTCGCTGCTGGACAGCCTCTACCTCTCCCAGTCGACGCTGCTGACCGGCCTCGTCGTCTACGGACTGTCCAGACTCACCGCGCTGGTACGGCAGTTGCACGAGACGCAGAACGAGCTGGCGCGGCTCGCCGTGATCCAGGAGCGGCTGCGCATCTCGCGCAACCTGCACGACCTGCTCGGCTACAGCCTGTCCGCGATCACCCTGAAGAGCGAGCTGATCCACCGCCTCGTCCTGATCCAGCCGCAGCGCGCCAAGACGGAGGTCGAGGACGTCCTGGCCCTCTCCCGCCAGTCCCTGGCCGACGTCCGCCGGGTCTCCCGCGGCCTGCGCGAGATGTCCCTGGAGAGCGAACTCTCCTCGGTCGCGGGCGTACTGGAGGCCACCGACGTGGAGCTGACCACCACCGTGCGGCTCGGCGAGCTGGGCCCGCAGGTCAACACCGTCCTCGCGGCCGTCCTGCGCGAGGCGGTCACCAATCTGCTGCGGCACTCACGGGCCGGCCGCTGTTCCATCGAGGCCGTCCAGAGCGGTGACCGGGTGCGGCTGACGGTGACCAACGACGGGGTGGACCCGGGCTACCGGGACGCCTCGCAGCACAGCGGCGCAGGCCTGGAGAACCTCAGGATGCGCGTGCACTCCGTCTCCGGCTGGCTGACCGTCGCCCATCTGTCCGACGGAACGTTTCAGCTGACCGCGGAGGCCCCGGTCTCCGTCGCCCCCGAGCAGCGGGAGGCCACCGAGGGCCCGGACACCTGGGAGCCCGGGCAACCGTCCGTGCTGCCGCACAGCGGCCCGGCGGCCTGACCACCGGCCCCACCCGCCCCGGACCCCACCTCCGGGTCCGTCCGGCGCTCCCGCCGTCCGCATCCTCCCGTCCCCCACCGCAGGCCCACCCGGCCTCAGAGGAGCTTCGACATGGACATCCGCATTCTGCTGGCCGAGGACATGCACATGGTGCGCGGTGCCCTGGTGGCACTGCTGGACCTGGAGGACGACCTCAGCGTCGTCTGCGAGGTCGCCCGCGGCGACGAGATCGTGCACGCGGCGCTGGAGCACCGGCCGGACGTCGCCGTGATCGACATCGACCTGCCGGGCGTCGACGGGCTGACGGCGGCCGCCCGCCTGCGCGAGCGGCTGCCCGAGTGCCGTGCGCTGATCCTGACCAACCTGGGACGGCCCGGCACCCTGCGGCGGGCCCTGATGGCCCAGGTCTCCGGATACCTGCTCAAGGACGCGCCGCCCGGCGAACTGGCCAGCGCGATCCGCCGGGTGGCGGCCGGACAGCGGGTGATCGACCCCCAGCTCGCGCTGGACACCTGGAACAGCGAGGAGACCCCGCTCACCGAACGCGAGACCGAGGTCCTCCGGCTCGCCTCCGAGGGCCACGACCCGGCGGAGATCGCCACGTTGCTGCGGCTCTCCCCCGGCACCGTGCGCAACTACCTGACGACGATCGTCTCCAAGCTCAACGCGCGCAACCGGGTGGACGCGATCCGCGCCGCCCGCGAGGCGGGCTGGCTGCTGTGACGGCTGTCCTGATCCGCCGTCAGCGGGCAGCGCCCGGGCGGACCGGGTCGGCCGGAACGGCCATCCCGGCCGCCCGGAGGTAGCCGATGACCCCCCGGGTGACGCCGGGCGGCAGCGGGAGCGCGGCCACCGCGTCCTCCGGCAGGCACGGGCGGACCAGCATGCCGATGACCCAGAACGCCTCGGGACGGTGCACCACCACCCGGTACGGGCTGGCCGGGGTCTCCAGCACCACGCCCTCGGTCCGGACCACCAGGGTCGCGCCGACCACCAGCCGCAGCCGCCGCACCGGACGCCCGGCCAGCGTGAAGGCCGCGTTCCGGGTCAACGGGTAGACCGACAGCAGCGGGCCCACCAGGTCGTCCATCGCCAGGGTGCGCACCACCAGGTGGGCCACCTGCCGCAGGGCCGGCAGCAGGACCAGGTCGGTCGGGACGCGGCCGCCCGTACCGGGCACGCGGTCCACGTTGGTCAGGTTCACCGGCCCGAGTTCCATCCGGCGCAGCGCCTCGCGCACCAGGCCGTGGCCGTCCACCGGGAGCCGCTGGACGCCCCACCGGCCGCTGAGCACGGTCTCCGTCGCGCCGTCGCCCGGGACGACGACCACGTCCTCGTCCAGCGACCAGAGGTGCACCACCTGATGCTCACTCGTGTCGCTCAATGGGGCCTTCCCGGCCGGAACAGATGTCTGTGTGAAGAAATTATGGCGCGGCCGGATCACCACGGACATGTCCGCGCTCACGGCGTGCGCATGAAGATCTCACATCCACCCTGCCCGGCTGGGCAGTTCAGGCGCGGGCGGCCGGCACGACGCTGGTGATCCGCCGGGTGACCTTGCGGTGGCCGGGTGCGGCCGGGACGGCCTTGTGCAGCACCGAGGCGTTGTCCCAGACCAGGACGTCCCCGACCGTCCAGCGGTGCCGATAGACGTTCGCCGGCCGCGTCACCGTGTCGTAGAGCAGGGCGAGCAGCTGCCGGCTGTCGGCCGCCGGGCGGCCCGGGATGTCGCGCAGCCAGTGCTCGTTGAGGACGAGGGCCGGGCGCCGTGTGGCGTGGTGCGGCGCCACCAGGGGCCGGACGAAGTCGGTCAGCTCGGCGAGCTTGCGCTGCCGCTCCTCCTCGGACAGCACGACGGTCCGCATCGCCGTCGCCCGCCGCATGTCCTGCTCGGCGATCTGCCGGCACGGGAAGCTGCCGTTCAGGCCGGACACCTCCGCCCGGACCTCCTCGGGCAGGGCGGCGAGCCCGGCGCGCAGATCGGCGAAGAGCGTCTCGCCCTCCTCCTGCGGGGCCTCGTCGCAGGTGAGCAGGGTGACCAGGGAGCGATCGGGCGCGAAGGAGCCGTCGGCGTGCCAGTACTGCCCGCCCGCGTTGGCGCCGAGCCCGCGGACGTTCGTCTGCAGGCGCACCTCGGGGTGCCCGGGCGCCCGGTGCTCGGCGGGGAAGACCGTCTCGGGCTCGCCGAACCAGCGCGCCAGCCCGGTGAACTCCGCCGGGTCGCGCGGGAAGCCGGTCAGGTGCAGCACGCCGTACTCCCAGAGCAGGGCGCGCAGCTCCTGCGGGCCGTGGTCGCCGGGCGCGAAGCCGTCGATCCGCAGCCCGAGGCCGAAGCCGGTCAGTTCCGTCGTCTCCGCCGCCCTCGGGAGCGCGCTCGTCGCCTCGCTCATCGCCGCGCTCCCGACCGCGCGGCAGGCCGCCTTCCCGGCCGCTTCCCGGACCGCTCCTGCGGGGGCACCCGGATCAGGGTGGTGTGGTAGCCGCGCGGGTACGGCTCGTCGACCGGCTCGCCGTCGACCTCCACCCAGGCGTGCGCCAGGAAGGGGACCACCCGCACGCCCGAGCACCAGGTGGGCCAGTGGCCGTGCACCCGGCAGAGCAGCGCGGTGGCCAGGGAGCGCTGGACGCAGCCCTCGCCGGCGCAGCTGACGCTCACCGCGACGACCGCGCTGCGGCTGCGGCTCGCCTCCTCGGCGGTGGACGGCCGGGCGCCCCGGCGCAGGAACTCCAGGACCGTACGGATCCGGGCCGGCGGCTGGTGCATCAGGACCCGGGCCGCCGCCGTGGCCAGCCACGGCAGCACCCGCCGGTGCGCGGCCAGCCGGGGACGGTGGGTGATGGCGACGGGCGAACTCACGGCGTCACCAGCCCGGCCGTGCGCAGCTTGGCGAGCAGGGCGGCGGCGTCCTGCTCGGCCTGCTCGGGCGCCACCCGGGCACCGGCCGCCGCCTCGACCGCTGCCTCCCGGGCGCCCCGGCCGGCGAGCAGGCCCTGGAGGACGCGGGCGCCCGAGCCGTTGAGCCGCCAGTAGCGGCCCGACCTCTCGTCGAGCAGCACCGCGCCGTCGTCGGTCTCGGCGATCGACACACCGTCAGCGAGGTTGAGGGGCACGGCGGTCCTTCCCGTGGTTCGGCTCGTGGCCGGGCTGGTGGCTGGGCTGGTGGCCGGGCGCGTGGTTCGCACCGGCCGGTTCGGTCGCGGGCGCGTCGGCGGGCGCATCGGCGGGCGCCAGGCCCCACCGGGCGCGGGCGCGCAGCCAGTTCTCGACGGCCATGGTGGAGTCGAGGGCGCCCCAGGGCAGGCCGGGCGGGTAGGCGGACAGCGCCATGTGGCGCAGCGTCGGGCCGTCGACCAGGCCCAGCCCGGCCAGCAGCGGCTGCTCGAACAGCTCGGCGAGCTGGCCGCGGTGGCGCTGCTGGCCGCGGAAGAAGTCGTCGGAGAACTCGCCCTTGGTGGCCCGGTTCAGCGACCCCTCGGGCATCGTGCCCCGCATCGCCTCGACCATGAGCGGCTTGTACGTCCACGGGGAGCTGCGCTCCTCGGGGCGGACCGCCAGGCAGGCCTCCAGCACCCGGTCGTCCAGGTAGGGGGCCTGGAGGACCGCGCCCTCGGCGCCGGTGACGGTCTCCGCGAGCCGCACCGCCGCACCGAGCTGGCGGGCCAGGTCGATGGTGGTGTGCGCGGCGCGGGTCGGGGCGTAGGGCTGCGCTGCGCCGGCGCGCCGGCGCAGCTCGTCGATGAGGCCGGACGCGGCGTCGGCGGTGACCCACGGCGGCAGCCGCAGCGGGTACTCCCAGCCGAACAGCGGCTGGTTGGCCGGCGGGAACGGCTTGGTCAGGTCCTCGGCCTCGGCGGCCAGCCAGACGCCGTACGGACGCCGGTCGGCCAGGGCCCGCAGGGTTGCGGAGGCGGACCAGCGGCGCATGGCGCGCATGCCGGCGAGGTGTTCGCGGGCCAGCCCGGGGCGCCGGCGCGTCAGGTCGTGCAGGTAGCTGGGCTTGACCGCGAGGACTTCGTCGCCGCCGTGTCCGGTGAGGTGCACGTAGGCGCCGGCGGCGGCCAGCCGGCGGGCGGTCTCCTTGAGCCTGGCCACCGGGCGGATCCAGCGGGTGGGCTCATCCAGACCGGTGATGGGGCGGGCCACGTCCTCGAACATGTCAGGGAGTTCGCCGGGCCGGAAGACGGTGTGCGTGATGTGGTCGCCGTCCAGCAGGTCCTGCGCCTTGCTCGCCCAGACGTGGTCGTCGTGGGTGGGGTCGGCCACGCCGATCCGCACGGTGACCAGGCCGCCGCGGGCGCGGCCGGTGGCCTCGGCGGCCAGGAAGCTGAGTGGGGTGGAGTCCAGGCCGCCCGAGAGGTCGGAGCCGACCACGGCGCGGTCCCTGACCCGCACCGCGACCGCCTCGGCGAGGGCCCGTCGCAGGGCGGGCGCGCCCTGGGCGCGGTCCAGCTCCTGCGGCGGCGGCTGCCACCACGGCCGGATCCGGGAGCGGCCGTCCGCGCCGATCAGCAGGCAGCTGTCCGCGGGCACCAGGTCGACGCCGGACCAGAGCGGTTCGGTGAGGGAGGACGGGGTCATGGCCAGCAGCCGTGCGGTGAGGCGGACCGGGTCCAGGGGGGCGTCGGCCAGGGTGGCGAGCAGGTCGGCGCGGTCGGAGGCGATGGTGCAGCCGTCGACGGTGGCGGTGAAGACCCGGCGCACGCCCGAGGCGGTGCCCTGGACGCGGACCGCGCCGTCGATGCTCGCGACCAGGTGGGCGCTGCCGGCGAGGGAGTCGGCGAACCCGTCCAGATCGGCGTGGTGCCGCACCCGGCGCGCCCGGTCTTCGAGTTGACTGCCGGTCAGCGCGTGGGTGCCGGTGACCAGCAGCGCCGTGGTGCCGTGCCGGGCGTGGACGGCGGTGGCGATGCCGGTGCTCCCGTCCGGGGACTGTCCGACCACCCAGGGGCGCCCCGAGGCGTGGGTCAGGGTGAATCCGACGTGGTCGCCCAGTCGCCGGGCCACCCGGACCGCGGACGGGCAGTCGGGCAGGGCGACGAACCAGGGACCAGGGGGATCCGGGTTCTCTAGCATGGTTCCTCCAGCACGGTTCCTCCGCGATTCCGCGATTCCGCAATTCCGCGGGCAGCGGCAGGGCGGAATGCGGGGGGTGATTCCCCCGCATTCCGCCGCCGCCTGACGTCGTTCAGTTCATCCGGTCAGCGACCGGCCGTTCCGACGCGGTCGAAGCGGATTCGACGCGGTCGGCGCGGATTCGACTTAGTCGAAGTGGATGAAGAAGTCCGCCAGCGGGAAGCCGACACCACGGGTCAGCTCGTCGTAGTCGCCGAGCTCCGAGAGCTCCGGGGCCTCGTAGACCAGGCCGGCCTCGATTTCCTTCTCCATGGCTACCTCCGGTTGTGAGTGGGGATTCGTTCGGGCGATTCGCTCGAACGGATCCCAACGTAGCCCCGGTCCGACAACCCGGAAAAGGAAATCCCGGCGGGTTGGCAGGAAAGGGTCACCGGCGTTTGCCGGGCATTGCGCGGACCCTGCGGGTTTCCGCAGGAGCGGCACTGCGGAGAACACCACTGCACCGGGCGGCAATCCTCATACCGCCGCCGAGCAGCGCTTCCTAGCGTGGAAGGGCATCGGGGCGCCCGCCCCGGCCGACCGACCCCGCAGGCTTGGAGACCACCGTGCACCTCATGCTCCCGGCGCTGCCCCAGGAACCCGCGGACGGCGTCGCGGGCCGGGCCGCCGACCTCGTCGACCCCCTGGGCGGCCCCGGCTGCCCGGCCGTGCGGGTGCGCAACCGCAACCAGGCGCAGCAGCGGCGCAGTTCATGACCGGAACCGCTCTTCCCGACCGTACGGCCCGGGCCGCCGCGCAGTCCTGGCGATCTTGCCCGGGCTGCGCGGCCGCACTAGGCTCGGGGCTCGTGCGAGGAGATTCAGCGGGCGCCGCATCCCACCACCCGACGGGGTTCCCGGGTGGCCAGGGCACCGCTGAGGACGAGGCCGCCACGGCGCCCCCCTCCTGGCCGCGGCGCAGCCTGGGAGTGCTGATCGGCTGTCTGACCGCCCTGGTCGGCGCGCTGTACTTCCTCGTCGTCGGCGCCGCCTTCGGTCCCTTCCTGCTCTGGCCGCGCAGCCGGCCGAGCGCGCTGGAGGTCCTGGTGGCCGGGGCGCGCCGGCTGACGGCCCTGGAGCGCAACCGGCGTTCGGTCTTCTTCGGCGACCGCTTCCCCGAGCACTACAAGGCGTCCGACCAGAAACTCCTGCGCTACCTGGCGGTGCGCTGCTACACCGGTCTGCTCTGCGCCGTCGTGATCGGACTGCTGGGCTTCGGCGCCATGCTGGCCGGGCTGATGGTCAACGGGGCGACCCGGGGAACCCTCGACTGGGACCAACTCCTCACCCAGGCACTGCTGGGCGGCGTCCTGCTCTTCCTCGACCTGCAGGGCCTGTACTCGCTGGCGGCGCTGGACACCCGGATCGCCCGAGAGTGCTTCGGCCCCTCCGAGCGGGAGCTGCTGCAGCGCCGGATCGACGAACTCGCCACCAGCCGGGCCGCGGTGGTCCAGGCCGTGGACGCCGAGCGCCGGCGGATCGAGCGCGACCTGCACGACGGCGTCCAACAGCGCCTGGTGGCCCTGGGGATGCTGCTGGGTCGGGCCCGCCGGGGGCGCAACCCCGAACAGGCGAGCGCACTGCTGCTGCAGGCCCACGAGGAGTCCCAGGGCGTGCTGACCGAGCTGCGCGAGGTGGCCTGGCGGGTCTACCCCTCGGCGCTGGACAGCCTCGGCCTGGAAGAGGCGCTGGGCGGGGTGGCCGAGCGGTGCAGCATCCCGCTGCGGACGCGGTTCGAGGTCGGCGCGGCGCTGCCCAAACCCGTGGAGACGGCCGCCTACTTCGTGGTGTCCGAGTCCGTGACCAACGCCGCCAAGCACTCCTCGGCTTCGGCCATCTCGGTGCGGGTGACGCTCGACGGCGCCCTGCTCACCGTCCGGGTCGAGGACAACGGCACCGGCTGCGCGGACCCGGCCGGCAGCGGCCTGACCGGGCTGCTCAGCCGGGTGGCCGCGCTGGACGGCGTCCTGCACGTCGACAGCCCCCCAGGGGGACCGACCACCATCACTGCGGAGATCCCATGCGCGTAATCCTCGCCGAGGACTCGACCCTGCTGCGGGAGGGCCTGGTCCGGCTGCTCGTCGAGGAGGGCCACGAGGTCCTGGCGGCGCTCGGCGACGCGGTGACGCTCCTCCAGGAGGTGGAGGCGCGCAAGCCGGACGTCGTCGTGGTCGACATCCGGATGCCCCCGACGCACACCGACGAGGGGCTGCGGGCGGCTGTGGAGATCCGCGAGCGCTGGCCGGAGGTCAGCGTGCTGGTGCTCTCGCAGCACATCGAGCGCAACTACGCGGCGAAGCTGCTGGCGTCCAACGCGGAGCGGGTCGGCTACCTGCTCAAGGACCGGGTGGCCCAGGTCGAGGAGTTCCTGGACGCGCTGGAGCGCATCCACGCGGGCGGGGCGGCGATCGACCCGGAGGTCATCCGCCAGCTGGTCATCCGCACCACGCACGGCGATCCGCTGGCCCGGCTCACCCCGCGCGAGCGCACGGTGCTGGAGGCACTGGCCCAGGGGCACACCAACACGGCCATCGCGCAGAAGCTGCACATCTCGCTGAGCTCGGTGGAGAAGAACCTGAACACGGTCTTCGACAAGCTGGAGCTGAGCCACACCACCGGCTACAGCCGGCGCATCCTCGCGGTGCTGCGCTACCTCGAATCCTGAGCCCGGAGGGCTGAGCCCCCGCTCCCGTGCCGGAGGCGCAAGGCACGGGAGCGGGGCGCGCCGCCGGGACGGGCCCTGGGACCGGCCCTACGCGAAGGCGTAGGGGTTGAGCGCGTCCTCGGGCAGGTGCTCGATCTGGACGTGGTCGCCCATCCCGGCCTCGGCGGCGAGCTCCAGCAGGACGTCGAAGGCCACGTGGTCCTCCAGCGCGAAGCCGGTGGAGTCGAAGACGGTCAGGCCGTCCCGGTGCGCCGCCGCGAGGGCCGGGTCCGCGCACAGCTCCATCAGGTCGGGCCCGAGGTCGCTCTCCGCCAGCTGCTGGGACTCGCCCTCGCGCAGGGCCTGGCCGCGGTGGTCGGCCGTGACGAAGGCGGACTCCAGCACGTGCCGGGGCACCTCGAACTTGCCGATCAGGTCCGCCCCGATGGCGTTGATGTGCACGTGCGGGCGAAGGTGCTCGCCGAGCAGCACCGGGCCGGCGCCGACCGCCACCGAGGTGACGGTGCAGATGATGTCGGCCGCGGCCTCGATCTCGGCGACCGTCGCCACCCGGACGTCCAGCCCGAGGAACTCCACCCGTTCGGCGAAGGACCGCGCGTGGCCCGGCTCGACGTCGTGGACGAGGATCCGCTCCAGCGGGAAGGCCCGGCTGAGGGCGTGGGCCTGGGCGACGGCCTGCGCGCCGGCCCCGACCAGGCCGAGCACCCGGCTGTCCGGGCGGGCCAGCAGCCGGCTGGCGATCGCCGAGGCGGCGCCGGTCCGGATCGCGGTGGGCAGGATCCCGTCGCAGACCGCCAGCAGACGGCCCGTCACGTCGTCGTACCGGGTCATGGACCCGATGATCGTGGGCAGCCGGTGCTCCTGCGGATTGGACGGCGTGTAGCCCACGGTCTTGATGGTGATCGAGTCGCCGGGCCGATGGTGCGGCATCCATTCGAGGATGGCGGTGTCCCCCGGGCCGCGCAGGAATCCTTCCCGTGCCGGGGTCACACCGCCGCGCCCGCCGTCCCGGAACACGTCGCCCAGCCGGGCGATCATCCGGTCCATGAAATGGTCGAAACCCTTTTCCTTGACGATCTTGGCAATATGCTGCCGGGTGAGGACCACAGTTTCCATTATTTCCCCTTGCCTAATGCCACGAATGACATCTTCCTGTCGACGGGCTTGCCGAGCCGTGCGATCCGAAAGGGCGAACCGGAAAATGAAGCTAGCCGCCGGAATTCGTCGGGTCAAGATTCCGGCCGGGAGCCTTACGGGAAACCGCACGGCCCGCGTTACGGGAACCCCCAGGCCGCGGACTGCGGAAACCCGGGGATACCAGGGCGGTTTACCTCGTGTCCCGGCCCGGCGCCCGTCACTAACGTTTTCCCCATCGCCACGACGGCAGCCGCCCGCGCGGTTTCCGCAGCAATGGAAGGAAGCAGAACGTGCGAAAGAAGCCGGCAACGGTAAGGGTCGCGCGATGGAGTGCCACGCATCCGTGGTCCGCCATCGGACTGTGGGTGGTCTTCGTCGTGGCCTGCCTCTTCCTGGGCGGGGCGGCCGGGAGCAACAAGATCAGCGACTCGGAGTCCGGGGTCGGTGAGTCCGGCCGCTCGGGCCGGATCGTCGCCTCCGGCCACTTCACCGAGAAGCCCGAGGAGAACGTCCTGATCACGGCCCAGGCCGGCGGGGCGCTGGACCTCAAGGCCGCCCAGCAGGCGGCCCAGGAGCTCGCCGGCCGGATGAAGGCGCTGCCGGAGGTGGAGAGCGTCGGCCAGGCCGTCCCCTCCCCCGACGGCAAGGCCCTGCTGCTCCCGGTGACCATGAAGGGCGACACCGAGAACGCCGACCGGCGCATCCAGCCGCTGCTCGACGCGAGCGCGGCGACCCAGGACGCCCACCAGGGCCTGCGGATCGACCAGGTCGGCACCGGCTCGACCGCCAAGGGGCTCACCGAGACCCTGGGCAAGGACTTCCAGAAGGCCGAGTTCATCAGCCTTCCGCTGACCATGCTGATCCTGCTGGTCGTCTTCGGCGCGATCATCGCCGCCGGGGTGCCGGTGGTCCTCGCCATCTCCTGCGTCGGCGCCGCGACCGGCCTGTCGGCGCTGGCCTCGCACGTGCTGCCGGAGACCAGCGCGGTGAGCAACGTCATCCTGCTCATGGGCATGGCCGTCGGCGTGGACTACTCGCTCTTCTACCTCAAGCGGGAACGCGAGGAACGCCAGAAGGGCGCCTCCCGGATCGACGCCATCGAGATCGCCGCGGAGACCTCGGGGCACACCGTCCTGGTGTCCGGCGCCACCGTGATCGTGTCGATGGCGGGCCTCTACCTGGCCCAGGAGGCCACCTTCGCCTCGCTGGCCACCGGCTCCATCATCGTCGTGGCCGTCGCCGTGCTGGCCTCGCTGACCGTGCTGCCCGCGCTGCTCGCCAAGCTCGGCCGCTGGGTGGACCGGCCCAAGGTCCCCTTCCTGTGGCGGCTGACCATGCGCTCCGGCGAGTCCAAGCTGTGGCGGGCGCTGCTGAAGCCGGCCCTGGTCCAGCCCGTGCTCACCCTCGTGGTCTCCGTCGGCGCGCTGCTCGCGCTCGCCGTGCCCGCCCTCGACATGAGCCTGAAGCAGCCCGGCTCCGACGACCTGTCCCGCGACATCCCCGTCGTCCAGGCGATGGACCGGCTGACCGCGGCCTTCCCGAGCAAGGGCACCGTGCACCAGGTGGCCGTCCGCGCCCCCGCCGACCAGGCCGACAAGGTCAAGGGCGCCCTCACCACCCTGCTCACCCGCACCTCCGCCGACGCCGTCTTCGCCCACGACCGGACGCCCGAGATCCGCGAGTCGCAGGACCGCACCGTCCACGTCGTGCAGGTCGGCACGCCGCACTCGCCCAAGAGCGACGGCGCCCGGCAGTCCCTCGAACTGCTGCGGGCCTGGGTGCCCGAGGCCGTCCAGGGCGTCCCCGGTGTCGAGAGCGGCGTCGGCGGCAAGGTGGCGCAGGGCATCGACTTCACCGGCCATCTGAAGGACCGGATGCCGTGGGTGGTGGGCTTCATCCTGCTGCTGACCTTCGCCACCATGGCCTTCATCTTCCGCTCGCTGGCCGTGGCGCTCTCCGCGATCCTGCTGAACCTGCTGTCGGCCGGCGCCGCCTTCGGGGTGCTCGTCGCGGTCTTCCAGCACACCTGGGCCGAGAAGCTGCTGGACTTCCACAGCACCGGCGCCGTGGTCTCCTGGCTGCCGCTGTTCCTCTTCGTGGTGCTGTTCGGCCTCTCGATGGACTACCACGTGTTCGTGGTGAGCCGGATCCGCGAGGCCGCCCTCACCGGCGCGAGCGTCAAGGAGGCCGTCCGCGACGGCATCTCCCGCTCCGCCGGGGTCGTCACCAGCGCGGCGGTCGTCATGGTCGGGGTGTTCGCGATCTTCGGCACGCTGAGCATGGTCGAGTTCAAGCAGCTGGGCGTGGGCCTGGCGGCGGCGATCCTGCTGGACGCCGTGGTCATCCGGATCTTCGTCCTGCCGGCCCTGATGGCGGCCCTCGGGAAGTGGAACTGGTGGCCGGGCGGCCTGCCCGGCGGCCTCCGCGGACAGCGCGCGGGCGCCGGCCAGGGCCACCGGGAGCCGGTGCTGGTGGAGGAGCCGCCGTTCGCCGAGCAGTACGTCCCCTACGCCGTGCCGGACCGCAGCGCCACCGCCTCGAACGGCTACGGCGCCCCGGCCTACCACCCCGCCGAGCAGGCGTACGGGACGACCGGCGACGGCCGGGCGCCCCACCTGACGCAGGCCTGGCCCCCGCCGCGGCCCCAGGGCCACGACGGCCGACCTGACTCCTACCAGCCGTAGGGCAGGTCCCCCGAACGAGGGGGGAGAGGCGCCCGGGCCCCCGTCGGGCACCTCTCCCCCCTCCCGTGTGCAGGCACGGCGCACGCGCCTCCGGCCGGCTCCGGTTTCCCCCGGGCCGGCCGGAGGCGTGCGTGCGCCCGGGCGGTCGCTGCGGCCGGGTGGTGGTCGTGCTCGGCCGGTGGTCGTGCTCAGTCGGTCGCCGCGCTCAGGAACTCCACCAGGAGCTTGTTCACGGTGTCCGGGTCCTCCAGGTAGCCGTAGTGGCCGCAGCACTCGACCAGGTCGAACACCGCCCCCGGCACGGCGTTCGCGACCTCCCGGCCCAGGTGCGGCGGGGTGACCACGTCGTCCGCGAAGGCGATCACCTGGCAGGGCACCCGGATGCCCCGGTAGGCCTCCAGACGGTCGTCCAGCATGCTCAGCTCCATCTGGGCACGCAGGCCGGGGCCGCCCGCCGGGGCCAGCTCGAACAGGTCCAGCCAGTCGGCCAGCGCGGCGTCGTCGTCCAGGGTGCGCGGCGACAGCGACCTCAGCGCGCGCAGGACGGCGGCGTAGCGCGGCGGCAGCAACACCCCGGCGTCGTGCAGCTCGATCTCGGCCCGGTTGAGGGCCGCCCGCAGGGTGTCGGTGCGGCCGCGGGTGGCCATCAGCACGACCCGGCGCACCAGGTCGGGCCGGGCCAGGGCGAGCTCCTGGGCGACGAAGGCGCCCAGCGAGGTGCCGACCACCCGGACCGGGCCCAGGTCGAGCCGTTCGACGAGGCCGGCGACATCGCCCACCAGGTCCCGGATGCTGAAGCCCTCGGGGCATTCCGAGGACGGCGGAATGCCCCGGTTGTCGAAGGTGATCACGCGGAATCCGGCGGCGGTGAGCGCGGGCACCTGGTGCAGCTGCCACACGGTGGCCCCGCCCCCCGTCCCCTGGATCAGCACGACCGGCTCACCCGCGCCGGTGTCCTCGTAGTGCAGGCGTATTCCGTTGACCGGGACGACCGGCATCCGGGATTCCCCCTTCGGTGTGGTCTGGCGCCGCCCTGGCCGGGCGACGGCGTACTTTCCGCAGAAAAGCCGGGTGGCCCGCCCCCGGGCGCCGGGAAGCGCTCGCGGGCGGGCCACACGGGGAGTTTCAGGAGGCGTCGGCGCCTTCCATCTCCCGTACGAGACTGGCGGGGCGCATGTCCGTCCAGTGGGTGTTGATGTAGTCGAGGGCCGCGTCGCGAGCGGTCGCCTCCAGGGCGGTGCGCCACCCCTCGGGCACGTCGATGTACGCCGGCCACAGGGAGTGCTGGCCCTCGTCGTTGACGAGCACGAGGTAGCTGCCCTCGGGGTCCTCGAAGGGGTTGCTGCTCATGCGATCGCTCCTTTTCCGAAGATTCCGGAGAATTCTTTTTCTTCCGACGGTTTCCACTCGCAGGTCACAGCCGCTCCGCGAGGAATTGCCCGATGCGGGCCGTATGGCGGTCGTCCGCCAGCAGATTTCCGTGCGTCGACTCTATCGGGCAGACCTCGACCGAACCACCCACCAGCGGTTGCCACAAGCTGACATCCAGACGGCCCGAGCGGTCGGCTTCCGACTTCTCCTCGGCGGAGACGAAAAGCAGGTCACCGTCGAAGAATCCGGGCCGGAAACGCCGCATGAGCCGGACGTTGTTCACGTACACGTCCTTCAGCGCCAGGATGTCCTGGGCCTCCAGGTGCCGGAGGTTCTGGTTCCCGGTCTGCAGGAACTCACGGAAACGCAGCAGGACCGCCTTCTCGTCTGCTATGAGCTCCGCCTCGTCGAAGGTGAATCCCATGGCCCGCAGGTTGTGCGCGACGACCTCGTGCGGCACCGGCTCCGCGGTGACGGCGTCCGCGGCCGGCGGGTAGGCGTCGAGCAGCGCCAGCAGCGAGACCTGCTCGCCCTCCTGCTGCAGCCGGGTGGCCAGCGCGAAGGCGGTCAGGCCGCCGAAGGACCAGCCCGCCAGCCGGTACGGCCCGGTCGGCTGGACGGAGCGGACCAGCGCGAGGTGGTCCTCCGTCATCTCCTCGACCGAGTCGGGCAGGACGCCCCTGCCGTCGAGCCCGGCGGCCTGGATGCCGTGGACCGGCACGTCGGGGCCGAGGTGGCGGACCAGGCCCGCGTAGCACCAGCTGAAGCCGCCGCCCGGGTGCAGGAAGAACACCGGCGCGGCCGTGCCACGGGCGCGCAGCGGCAGCAGGCGCCGGGTGGCCCGGCCGGCCCCGGCCGCCTCCTCCCCCGGGGCCGCCTCCCCGTCGAGGGCCCGGGCCAGGCCCGCCGGGGTCGGGGTGTCGAAGACGGTACGGACCGGCAGGTCCGCCGCGAGCTCCGCGCGGATCCGGCCGACCAGCCGGGCGGCGAGGAAGGAGTGGCCGCCGAGCTCGAAGAAGTCGTCCTCGGCGCCCACCTCCGCCAGCCCCAGGACCTCGGCGAACAGGGCGCAGAGCGCGAGCTCCCCGGGGGTGGCCGGCGGGCGCGAGCGCTCCTCGTTGCCGCGGTCGGGGGCCGGGAGCGCGGCCCGGTCGAGCTTGCCGTTGGGGGTCAGCGGCAGCGCCGCCAGGACGGTGAAGGTGGCCGGGACCATGTGCTCGGGCAGCCGGCGGGCCAGGTGCGCCCGCAGCTCGCCCGGGAGCGGCCGGGCGCCGTCCTGGGCCACCACGTACCCGGCCAGGCGCCGGTCCCCGGGCCGGTCCTCCCGGACCACCACGGCCGCCTGCGCCACGCCGGGGGCGGCGACCAGGGCGGCCTCGATCTCGCCCGGTTCGATCCGGAAGCCGCGGACCTTGACCTGGGTGTCGGCGCGCCCCAGGTAGAGGAGCTGCCCGTCCGCCGTCCACCGGGCCAGGTCGCCGGTGCGGTACAGCCGGGTGCCGGCCGGGCCCCAGGGGTCGGCGACGAACCGCTCGGCGGTGCGGTCGGGGCGGTGCAGGTAGCCGCGGGCCAGGGCGGCTCCGGCGATGTAGAGCTCCCCGGGGACGCCGGGCGGCACGGGGCGCAGCCGGCCGTCGAGCAGCCGGACCGCTGTGTTGTCGACGGGCCGTCCGATGGGCGCGGTAGGCGCCCAGTCGGCCGGGTCCGCGGGGAGCCGGACGGCCGTGACGACGTGCGTCTCGGCGGGGCCGTAGTGGTTGTGCAGGCGCCGGCCGGGGCGGGCCGCGCAGAACGCCCGGATGGAGCCGTGCGGGGTCAGGGCCTCGCCGGCCTGGACGAGGTCGGTGAGCTCCGGCAGCGCGAGCCGCTGGGCTACGGCCGCCTCGCACACCGCGTCCAGCACCGGGTTGGGCGCGTACAGCTCGTGGACCTGCCGGTCCTGGAGCCAGCGGGCCAGCCGGGCCGGGTCGCGCCGGACGTCCTCCGGGCAGACCACCAGGGTCTTGCCGGCGAGCAGCGCGGAGAGCATCTCCTGCACGGACACGTCGAAGCTGACGGCGGTGAACTGGGCGACCCGGGTGCCGGGGCCGCCCGGCAGCTCCCGGTCGTGCCAGTCCAGCAGGTTGAGCAGGGCGTCGGCCGGCATCACCACCCCCTTGGGGCGGCCGGTCGATCCCGAGGTGTGGATGACGTAGGCGGGGTGGGCGCCGCGGTACGGGGTGGGGCGCTCGGCCGCGGTGAGGTCGGTGTCGGGGTGGGCGGCGAGGGCGGCGAGGACGTCCGGGGAGTCGACCCGCAGCGCCGCCGCCGCGGCCCGGTCCGGGAGAATGCCGACCGGCTCGGCCGTGGTCAGGACGCAGACCGGCCGGGCGTCGTCCAGCATGTGGGCGATCCGGTCGGCCGGGTAGGCCGGGTCCACCGGCAGGTAGCCGGCACCGGTCTTGAGGACCGCGAGCAGGGCGGTGACCAGGTCGACGGACCGGTGCATCACCACCGCGACCAGGCCCTCGGGGCCCGCGCCGCGCTCCCGGAGCAGCCGGGCGAGGCGGTTGGCCCGCGCGTTGAGCTCCCGGTAGCCGACGGCGCCCTCGGGGGCCTCCACCGCCGTGGCGAGCGGGCTGCGGGCGGCGGCGGCCTCGAAGCGGGCGGCGGGCCCGAGGTCCCGGGCGCGGGGGCGGTCGGGGCCGCGGCCCGCCGCCAGCAGCCGGTCCCGTTCGGGGCCGTCGAGCAGGCTCAGTTCGCCCAGGCGGCGCTGCGGGTCGGCGGTCACCTGGTCGAGGAGGCGCAGCAGCCGGTCGACCAGGGCGCGGGCCGTACCGGGGTCGAACAGGTCGGTGCTGAACTCCAGGCCGGCGCCGAGGCCGTCGGGGGTGCCGTCGGGGCCGTGCCGTTCGGCGAAGGAGAGCAGCAGGTCGAACTTGGCCGAGCCGGTGGCGGCGGGCAGCGGTTCGGCGGTGAGACCGGGCAGCCGCAGGCCGCCGTCGGCCGCCGCACTCCGCTGGTCGGTGTTGTTGAAGGTGAGCATGGTCTGGAACAGCGGGTGGCGGGACTGCACCCGCTTGGGGTTGACCGCCTCCACCAGCCGTTCGAAGGGCAGGTCCTGGTGGGCGTAGGCCGCCAGGTCGCTCTCGCGGACCCGGGCGACCAGCTCCTTGAAGGTCGGGTCGCCGGAGGTGTCGGTGCGCAGCACGAGGGTGTTGACGAAGAACCCGACCAGGTCGTCCAGGGCGTCGTCGGTACGGCCGGCGATCGGGGTGCCGAGCGGGATGTCCTCGCCCGCGCCGAGCCGGGTCAGCAGGGCGGCGACGGCGGCCTGCAGCACCATGAACGGGCTGGCCTGGGCGGACCTGGCGAGGCCGCGGATCCGTGCGTACAGCGCCTCCGGGACCTGGTAGAGGACGCGGTCCCCGCGGTGGCTGCCGACGGCGGGCCTGGGCCGGTCGGCGGGCAGCGCCAGTTCCTCCGGCAGGCCGGCCAGGGTCTGCTTCCAGTAGGCGAGTTGGCGTGCGGCCGGGCTGTCCTCGGCGTCCTCGGAGCCGAGCACGGCGCGCTGCCAGAGGCTGTAGTCGGCGTACTGGACGGGCAGCGGCCGCCAGGCGGGGGCGGCGGCGCCGAGGCGGGCCGTGTAGGCGGTGACCAGGTCGCGGGCGAGCAGCGGGACGGACCAGCCGTCACCCGCGATGTGGTGCACCACCAGCAGCAGCACGTGCTCCTCCCGGTCGGCCGATCCGGTGTCGAACAGCCAGGCCCGCAGCGGGAGTTCACGGTCCAGCTCGAAGCCGTGCCCGGCGGCCGCGGCGAGCTCCGCCGCCAGCCGGTCGGCTGCCACGGCGGGGACGAAGGTGAGCTCGGGGCGGGCGTCCGCACCGTGCCGGACGATCTGGTACGGCCCCTCGGCGTCCTCCGCGAAGACGGTGCGCAGCGACTCGTGCCGCTCGGCGACGTCGGCGAGGGCGGCCCGCAGGGCCTCCCGGTCCAGGCTCCCGGTGAGCCGCAGCGCGAAGGGGATGTTGTAGGTGGCGCCGGGCCCTTCGAAGCGGTGCAGGAACCAGAGCCGGCGCTGGGCGAACGAGGCCGGGACGCGCTCCGGCCGGGGCCGGGCCCGCTCCAGGGCCGGCCGGGCGGCGCCGGCCGCGGACAGCGCCCGGGCGAGCGCGGCGGGGGTGGGGTGCTCGAAGAGTCCGCGGACGGCGAGTTCGGCACCGAGCACGGAGCGGACCCGGCCGACCAGCCGGGTGGCGAGCAGCGAGTGGCCGCCCAGCTCGAAGAAGTCATCGTCGATGCCGACCTGCGGCACGCCGAGGAGTTCGGCGAACAGGCCGCACAGGATGGACTCCTGCGGGGTGCGGGGCGCCCGCCGCTGCGCCGCGGCGGCGGGGGCCGCCTCCGCGGTCGGCAGCGCCCGCCGGTCGACCTTGCCGTTGCCGGTCAGCGGCAGCGCGTCGAGGAGCAGGAACGCCCCGGGCACCATGTAGTCGGGCAGTTCGGCGGCGACGTGGGCGCGCAGCGCGGCCGGGGTGGGTTCGGCGTCGCGTTCGGCGACGACGCAGGCGACCAGCCGCTTGTCGCCGGGGCTGGGCTCGCCGGGGTTGGGCTCCTGGAGGGTGACGACGGCCTGGGCGACGTCCGGGTGGCGGCCCAGGACGGCCTCGATCTCGCCGAGTTCGATGCGGAAGCCGCGCAGTTTGACCTGTTCGTCGGCGCGCCCGAGGTAGTCCAGGGTGCCCTCGGGCGTCCACCGGACGAGGTCGCCGGTGCGGTACATCCGGGAGCCGGCCGGGCCGTACGGGTCGGCGACGAAGCGTTCCGCGGTGAGCCCGGGGCGGCGCCAGTAGCCGCGGGCCAGGCCGGCCCCGGCGATGTGCAGTTCGCCCGCCATGCCGCGGGGCACCGGCCGCAGCCCGGCGTCCAGGACCAGCAGCCGGGTGTTGTCCAGCGGGGTGCCGATGGGGACGGCGGCCGGGACGGGGCCGTCGGCGGGCAGCCGGTGCCGGACCGCGAAGGTGGTGGTCTCGGTGGGGCCGTAGCCGTCGACCACGGCCGTGCCGGGGCAGGCCGCCATCACCCGGCGCACCGACGCGGCGGGCACCACGTCGCCGCCGGTCCAGACCTCCCGCACGCCGGCCAGGGCCTCGGGGGCCTCGTCGGCGACGAGTTGGAAGAGGCCGGAGGTCAGCCAGAGCCCGGTCAGCTCGTGCTCGGCGACGAGCTTGCCGAGCACCTCGGTGTCGAGGTCCCCGGGCGGGGCGACGACGGCGGTGCCGCCGGACAGCAGCGGCACCCACAGCTCGTAGGTGGAGGCGTCGAAGGCGTGCGGCGAGTGGACCAGGACCCGCCGGTGGGCGCCGCCCGCGAAGGACCGGTCGTGGGCCAGTTCGAGCACGTCGCGGTGGGTGACGGCGACGCCCTTGGGCGTGCCGGTCGAGCCGGAGGTGTGCATCAGGTAGGCGAGGCGGTCCCCGGCGATGTGCCGCGGCAGCTCCGCCGCAGCGGCCGGGGCAGCCAGCGTGGCCGGGGCGGCGGACGGCCCGCCGTCCTCCTCCACGGTGACCACCGGGCCGGCGTCGAGCTGCGCGGCGCGGCCGGCGTGGCCCCGGTCGGTGAGCACCAGGGCGGTCCCGGCCAGCGCGGCGACCCGGCGCAGCCGGTCCACCGGGTCGCCCTGGCGCAGCGGGACGTAGGCGCCGCCCGCCTTGAGGACGGCGAGCACCGCCACCACCAGCTCCGCCGAGCGGTCCATGAGCAGCGCCACCGGCGACTCGGCCGTCACTCCGAGCCCGGCCAGGCGCAGCGCCAGCGCGTCCGAGCGGGCGTCCAGCGCGGCGTAGTCGTACGCGGTGCTCCCGCACCGTACGGCGATCGCGTCCGGGGTGCGCCGGGCCTGGGCACGGAACGCCTCGGGCAGGCCGCCCGCGGGCACCGGGGTGTCCGCGCCGCGGCCGAGGTCCAGGACGGCCCGGCGCTCGCTTTCGGGGAGCAGGTCCAGCCGGGCCAGCGGCCGGGCGGGCTCGGCGGCGACCGACCGCAGCACCCGGACCAGCCGGTCCATGACGGCGCGGGCCGTCCCGGCGGGGACCAGGTCCGGCTGGTGGTCCAGGCGCAGCCGCAGTCCGCCGCGGCCGACCGCGACCAGGGCGAGCGGGTAGTGGGTGGCGTCGCGGTTGCGGCTGGCGGTGACGGTCACCCCGCGGATGCCGCCGGGCCGGTCGTTCTCGGCGCCGATGTCCACCGGGTAGTTCTCGAACACCATGGTGGTGTCGAAGAGTTCGCCGGCCCCGGCCAGCCGCTGCACCTCGGCCAGGCCGGTGTGCTGGTAGGGCTGGAGCCGGGCCTGCTCCTCCTGAACCCGGCGGACGGTGTCCGGCAGGGACTCCTCGGGCCGCAGGACGACGCGCACCGGCAGGGTGTTGATGAACAGCCCCACCATGGTCTCGATCCCGGGGACCTCCGGCGGCCGGCCGGAGACGGTGCTGCCGAAGACCACGTCGTCCCGGCCGGTCAGCCCGCCCAGGACCACCGCCCAGGCGCCCTGGACCAGCGAGTTGAGGGTCAGGTCCCGCTCCCGGGCGAGGGCGGTCAGCGCCTCGTACGTGTCGCGGTCCAGCTCGGTCTCCAGCCGGCCCGGGACGACCGGGGCGCGCTCCCCCGCCTGCGGGGCGACCAGTGTGGGGCCGTCGAGCCCGGCCAGGGCCGTGCGCCAGGCGGCGAGCGCCGACGCCTTGTCCTGGCCCGCGAGCCACTGCAGGTAGTCGCGGAACGGCCGGACCCCGGGCAGGGCGCGGTCGTCGCCGGCGGCCGCGTACAGGGCGAGGAGTTCGCGCACCAGCATCGGCCGCGACCAGCCGTCCAGCAGGATGTGGTGGTTGGTCAGCACGAAGCGGTGCCGCCGCTCGCCCAGCCGCATCAGGGTGAACCGCATCAGCGGCGGGCGGCCCAGGTCGAACCGGCGCAGCCGGTCCTCCTCCACCGCGCGGTCCGCGGCGGCCGTGCGCTCCACCTCCGGGAGCCCGGTCAGGTCCAGCTCCTCCCAGGGCAGCCGCACCTCGTGCGGGATGAGCTGCACCGGGCGCTGCACGCCCGTGTACCGGAAGGCCGCGCGCAGGTTGGCGTGCCGCCGCAGCAGGGTCCGGCAGGCCGCCCGCAGGGCCTCGGTGTCGAGTGCGCCCTCCAGGTCGATGGCCTGCTGCACGAGGTACACGTCCGGTGCCGCCTCGTCGTACACGCTGTGGAACAGCAGCCCTTCCTGGAGCGGGGCCAGCGGCAGGATGTCCTGCAGTCCGGACTGCGTCGCCATTACCAGGTCCTCCACTCGTCTTCCAGCGATTCGATCTCGTCCTGGCTCAGCAGGCTCAGCGAGACGTCCGAGACGGTCAGCCCGCCCGCGTCGGGACGTTCAGCGTGCTCGGTCAGCGCCCGCAGGGCCTGGAACCACAGGTCGGCCAGCTCCTGGACGTCGGTGCGGCCGAGGATGTCCCGCGCCCAGGTCCAGGTGGCCGCCAGCTCGGGGCCGGCCGGCCCGTCGTTGGTGCGGGCGTTGAGCTCCAGCGGGTGCGCGAGCGGCACCCTCGGGTCGGTGCCGCCGGCGCCGGCTGCGGTGGACAGCACCGTCCAGTCGGGGACGGCGGCGGTGCCCGCGTCCTGCGGGCCCGCGGTGGTGAAGCGGCCCAGGTAGTTGAAGGCCACCTGCGGGCGGGGTAGGTCGGCGAAGCCGGGGGCCGTCGCGGGGTTGAGGTGGCGCACCAGGCCGTAGCCCATGCCCTTGTCCGGCACCGCCCGCAGCTGCTCCTTGATCCGCTTGAGCGCGGTGCCGGCGGCGGGGCCGCCCGCGAAGGCCTCGGCCAGGTCGGCGGCGGCCGGGTCCAGCCGGACCGGGTACAGGCTGGTGAACCAGCCCACCGTGCGGGACAGGTCCGCCCCGCCGACGACCTCCTCCTCGCGGCCGTGGCCCTCCAGGTCGATCAGGGCGGCGTCCGCCGGGCTGCCCCGCCAGCGCGCCCAGGCCAGCGCGAACGCGGCCAGCAGCACGTCGTTGACCTCCGCCTTGAACACCGCGGGCACCCGGGTCAGCACCCGCTCGGTCACCTCCGTCGGCAGGGTCACCGTCAGGTGCTCCGCCGTCGCGTAGGTGTCCCGCTCCGGGTCCAGGGCCCGCCGGCCGATCCGCGGGTCACCGGGCCGCAGCACCTGCTGCCACCAGCCGGCCTCCGCCGCCCGGGCGGGCTTCGCCGCCTCCTCGGAAAGCCGCTGCGACCAGCGCCGCAGCGAGGTGCCGACGGCCTGCAGCTGCGGCCGGTGCCCGGCGCTCACGGCGCGGTACGCCTCCGCCAGGTCGGGCACCAGGATCCGCCAGGACACCCCGTCGACGACCAGGTGGTGGACGATCAGCAGCAGGAGCCCGGGCAGTTCGCGGCCGCGGTCGAACCGGACGGCCTGGACGACGCTCCCGGAGGCCAGGTCGAGCCGTTCGCGGGCGGCCCGCGTCTCGCGGGCCACCAGGTCCCGCTGCGCCTGCTCGTCCAGCCCGGTCGCGTCGACGTGGCGGACCAGCGCGGCCGAGTCCACGGCACCCGGTGCGCGGATCTCCAGCCGCCGCCCGGGCGCCGGGGAGAGCCGGGCCCGCAGGGCGTCGTGGTGGTCGATCAGGGCCCCGACGGCCGCCGCCAGGTGCTCCGGGCTCAGCGAGGCCGGGACCTGCACCAGTCGGGACTGGTTGTACTGGTCGGCGGGGCCGCCGCGTTCGAGGAACCAGTGCATGATCGGCGTGAGCGGCACCTCGCCGACGCCGGCGCCCGGCTCCTCGGCGGGCGTGCCGCCGGTCTCCCGGACGACCTCGGCCAGGGCGGCCACCGTCCGCTGCTCGAAGACGTCGCGCACCGACAGTTCGAGTCCGGCCCGGCGGGCCCGGCTGACCAGCTGGATCGACATGATGCTGTCGCCGCCGAGGTCGAAGAAGCTGTCGTCGATACCGACCCCGGCTCCGGTCCCGGCCCCGACCCCTGCCCCGGTCCCGGGCCCGTCCAGGCCCAGCACCTCGGCGAACAGGGCGCACAGCGCCTTCTCGCGCTCGGTGCGCGGCCCGCGCCCGCCGCTGCCGTCCCGGTCGGTCCCGTACGCGGGCGCGGGCAGGGCCCGCCGGTCGAGCTTGCCGTTCAGGGTGAGCGGCAGGGTGTCCAGCACGACCACGGCCGAGGGCACCATGTAGTCCGGCAGAGCGGCGGCGGCGCGGGCGCGCACGGCGGCGGCGTCGACCGGCGCCCCGGCGGCCGGGACGACGTACGCCACCAGGCGCTTGTCGCCGGGCCGGTCCTCGCGCAGCACCACGGCCGCCTGGGCGACCTCGTCGGGGGCGGCGAGCACCGCCTCGACCTCGCCGGGCTCGATCCGGAAGCCGCGCAGCTTCACCTGGTCGTCGACGCGGCCGAGGAACTCCAGCCGCCCGTCGCCGAGTCGGCGCACCACGTCGCCGGTGCGGTACATCCGCTCGCCGCCGGCCCCGCCGCCGGCCTCGCCGCCGCCGGTGAACGGGTCGGCGACGAACCGCTGGGCAGTGAGCCCGGCCCGGCCCAGGTAGCCGCGGGCGACACCGGCACCGCCGATGTACAGCTCGCCCGCGACGCCCGGTGGCACCGGCCGCAGCCGCGCGTCCAGGACGTACACCCGGGTGTTCCACAGCGGCCGGCCGATCGGGACGACCGCCTCCGGCACCTCCTGCGGCGTCCGCAGCGGGTTGACCGTGGAGAACACCGTCGTCTCGGTCGGCCCGTACTCGTTGGCCACCACGGTGCCGGGGCAGGCCTCCAGCACCCGCCGCACGGCGCCCGGGGAGACCACGTCACCACCGGCCCAGATCTCCCGCACGCCCCGGAAGCACTCGGGCCGCTCCTCCGCGAGCACCCGGAACAGGCCGGCGCTGACGAACAGTCCGGTCACCCCGCCCTCGGCGATCGCGGTCGCGAGGTCACCGGCGTCGAGCCGCCCGGCGGGGGCCACCACGACGGTGCCGCCGGTCAGCAGCGGGGTCCAGATCTCGAAGGTGGAGGCGTCGAAGGCGTACGGGGAGTGCATCAGCACCCGCTCGTGGTGGCCGCCGCGCCAGTACCGGTCCGCCGCCAGGTGCACCACGTTGTGGTGGGTGTTGCCGACGCCCTTCGGGGTGCCGGTCGAGCCCGACGTGTACATGACGTAGACCAGTTGCCCGGCGTCCGTGGCCACCCCCGGATCGGTGGCCGGCTCGGCCGCCAGGTCGAGCGCGCCCTGCGGCCCCACCCGCAGCACCGGGACGTCCACGGCGAAGCCGACGGCCTCCGGGGCCCGGTCGGTCAGCAGGACCACCGCCGCGGTGTCCCGCAGGATGAACTCCGAACGGACCGCAGGCTGGTGCGGGTCGATCGGCACGTACGCGCCGCCGGCCTTCAGCACGGCGAGCGTCGAGACCACCAGCTCCGCCGAACGCTCCTGGAGGACGGCGACCCGGCTCTCGGCGCCCACGCCGAGGCCGATCAGGTGGTGGGCGAGCCGGTTGGCCCGCTCGTTCAGCTCCCGGTAGGTGACCGGCCCGTCGGCGCCCGCGAGGGCCACCGCCTCGGGGCGGGCCGCCGCGTGCTCCTCGAAGAGCACGTGCACCGGCGTCCGGTCGCGGTGCTCGACGGCCGTGTCGTTCCACTCCACCAGGATCCGGCGCCGCTCGTCGGCGTCCAGGACCTCCACCGCGCCGATCCGGGCGTCCGGGTCGTCGGCCAGGGCCGCCAGGACGCGGACGAAGCGGTCGGCGATGCTCCGGGCGGTGGCGTGGTCGAACAGCTCGGTGCTGAAGTCCAGCGCGCCGGTGAGGAGCGGGGTGCGGTGGTCGGTGTCGCTGGTGTGCTCGGCGAGTTCGAAGGAGAGGTCGAACTTCGCGGAGGGCGCGCCGAGCGGGCGGCCGGTCACGGTGAGGCCGGCGGGAGCGCCGGGGGCGGCACCGCGGGAAGCGGTCTCCCGGGCGCCGCTGTCGAAGCTGAGCGCCGTCTGGAAGAGCGGGTGCCGGGCGAGCGAGCGCTCCGGGTTCACCGCCTCCACCAGGCGCTCGAACGGCAGGTCCTGGTGCGCGTACGCCTCCAGGTCCCGGGCCCGGACACGCTCGATCAGCTCGGCGAAGGTCGGGTCGCCGGAGGTGTCGGTGCGCAGGACGAGGGTGTTGACGAAGAAGCCGACCAGGTCGTCCAGGGCATCGTCGGTACGGCCCGCAATCGGGGTACCGAGCGGGATGTCCTCGCCCGCTCCGAGCCGGGTCAGCAGCGCGGCCAGCGCCGCCTGCAGCACCATGAACAGACTCGCCCGCTGCTCGCGCGCCACCCGGACCAGGCGCTCGTGCAGGCCGTCGGGGAAGGCGAAGGTCACCCGGTCGCCC
Source organism: Streptomyces sp. 1331.2 (assembly GCF_900199205.1). NCBI lineage: Bacteria > Bacillati > Actinomycetota > Actinomycetes > Kitasatosporales > Streptomycetaceae > Streptomyces > Streptomyces sp. 1331.2. Next base: position 1,661,628 of record NZ_OBMJ01000001.1, read on the forward strand.
CGGTAGGAGGCGGTGGCCGGCCGCGGCCGATCGAAGGGCAGCGCCAGCTCCTCCGGAAGGTCGGCCAACGCCCGCTTCCAGTAGGCGAGTTGGCGCGAAACCTCGCTGTCCTGGTCGTCCTCCGACCCCAACAGCTCGCGCTGCCAGAGGCCGTAGTCCGCGTACTGCACCGGCAGCGCCGCCCACGCGGGGGAGGCACCCGCCACGGCCTGCGCCGTGTAGGCGGCCGTCAGATCGCGGACCAGGACACCGCGCGACCAGGCGTCGCCCGCGATGTGGTGGGTCAGCAGCAGGAGCGTGCTGCGCTCCCGGCCCTCGCCGCCCGGCTCCGGCGGGAGCCTGAACAGCGCGGCCCGCAGCGGGACCTCCCGGGCCAGGTCGAAGACGTACCCGGCCGCGCGCCGCATCAGCCGGTCCACGACCGCGTCGTCATCGTCGTCCAGCTGCTCGACGGCCAACGGGACCGGCGCCTGCTCCGGCGCCAGCACCACCTGGTAGGCGACACCGTCGGCGTCCTCGGCGAAGACCGTCCGCAGGCTCTCGTGGCGGGCCACGACATCGGCCAGCGCCCGGCGAAGCGCCTCCACGTCCACCGGGCCGGTCAGGTTCAGCGAGACCGGCATGTTGTAGGCCTCGCTGGGGCCCTCCAGGTGCTGGAGGAACCAGAGACGCTGCTGGGCGTGCGACAGCGGCACCCGGGCCGGCCTGACCGCGCGGACCACCCGGCTGCGCGAACCGGCCCCCGCGTCCAGTGCGGTGGCGAGCTCGGCGACCGTCGAGGCCTCGAAGACCTGTCGGACGGCGAGTTCCACGTCCAGCACCGTGCGGATGCGGCTGACCAGACGGGTGGCGAGCAGGGAGTGCCCGCCGAGCTGGAAGAAGTCGTCGTCGATGGAGACCGACTCCACGCCCAGGGTCTCGGCGAACAGCCCGCACAGGATCTCCTCGCGCGGCGATCGCGGCGCCCGGCCCACCGACTCCGCCGCGTACTGCGGAGCGGGCAGAGCACGCCGGTCCAGCTTGCCGTTCGGCGTCAACGGGAACGCGTCCAGCACGACGAACGCCGACGGCACCATGTACTCCGGCAGCCGGCCCGCGGCCAGCGCCCGCAGGTCGGCGGCCACCGGATTCGACGCCACGACGTAGGCGACCAGGCGCCTGTCACCGGGGCGGTCCTCGCGCACCAGCACCGCCGCCTGGGCCACGCCCGGGTGAGCGGCCAGCACGGCCTCGATCTCACCCAGTTCGATACGGAAACCGCGCAGCTTCACCTGGTCGTCGACCCGCGACAGGTACTCCAGCTCCCCATCCCGCGTCCACCGCGCCAGGTCACCCGTGCGGTACATCCGCGCACCGGGCACACCGAACGGGTCCGCGACGAAGCGCCCGGCCGTCAGCTCCGGACGGCGCCAGTAGCCGCGCACCACCCCGTCCCCGGCGATGTACAACTCGCCCGGCACACCCGCCGGCACCGGACGCAGACCCGAATCCAGCACGTACACCCGGGTGTTCGCGATCGGACGACCGATCCTCGGCGACACCGCCACCGACTCGGGTACGTCCCATGCAGTCGACCACACCGTCGTCTCGGTCGGGCCGTACATGTTCGTCACCGACACCGCACGACCCGCCAACTCGGTTGCCAGGTCCGACGGCAGGGCCTCACCGCCGACCAGCACCCGCAGGCGCTCCACCACCGAAGCGTCCTGCGCCAGCACCGCCCGCCACAGACTCGGCGTCGCCTGCATCACCGACACACCCGAGGACCCCGCCAGCGCACACAACGCCACCGGATCCCGCACCACATCCCGAGCAGCCACCACCACCGCAGCACCACTCAGCAACGGCACGAACAACTCCAGGCCCGCGATGTCGAAACCGACCGTCGTCACCGCCAACAGCCGATCCCCCACCCCCAGACCCAACCGATCCCGCATCGCCAACAAGAAGTTCACCAACGACCCCTGCGGAACCACCACACCCTTCGGCCGCCCCGTCGAACCCGACGTATAGATCACATACGCCGACCCGGACGATGGTGCCGGAACCATCGGTTCGGGCCTCGGAGCAGAGCCCATGGGAGCGTCCAGGAGCACGCACTCCACCGACAACTCGGGGAGCTCGCCCAGCAGTTCGCTCGTGGTCAGCACCAACACCGGATCCGCGTCCGCCAGCATGAACGCCAGCCGCTCCACCGGGTACTCCGTGTCCAACGGCAGATACGCCGCCCCCGCCTTCCACACCGCCAACAGCGCCACCACCAGATCCACCGACCTCGGCAACGCCACCGCCACGAACCGCTCCGGCCCCGCACCACGCGACACCAGCAACCCGGCCAACCGCTCCGCACGCGCATCCAACTCCGCATACGACAACGACACTTCACCGGCCACCACCGCCACCGCACCCGGCGACGCCGCCACCCGCTCCGCGAACAACTCCACCACCGAACGACCCGGCACCACACACGCCGTCTCGTTCCACCCCTCCACCACCAGACCCGCCTCGACCTCGCCCAACAGGTCGATCCGGTCGAGCGGAAGGTCCGGGGCGTCCACCATGCCCTGCAGCAGTCGCAGGTAACGCGCGCCAAGGGCCTCGACGGTGGTCCGGTCGAAGAGGTCCGTGCTGTACTCCAGCACGCCGTTCAGCGCACCGTCCGCCCCGGACTGCTCCGCAAAGGCGAAGGACAGGTCGAACTTGCCTACGCCCGTCTCGGCGACGGCCCGGGAGACGGTGAGCCCCGGCAGCTGCTGGGCACTCCGGTCGATCGCGGCCTCGTCGGTGTTGTTGAACGCCAGCAGCACCTGGAACAGCGGGTGCCGGGCGAGCGAGCGCTCCGGATTCACCGCCTCCACCAGCCGCTCGAACGGCAGGTCCTGGTGCGCGTAGGCCTCCAGGTCCCGGGTACGGACGCGCTCGATGAGCGTGCGGGCGGACGGCCGGCCCGAGGTGTCCGTGCGGAGGACGAGGGTGTTGATGAACACGCCGATGAGCTGGTCGAGCGCGTCGTCGGTCCGGCCGGCGATCGGCGTGCCGATCGCGATGTCCTCGCCCGCGCCGAGCCGGGTCAGCAGCGCGGCCAGCGCGGCCTGGAGCACCATGAACGGGCTCGACTGGGTGTGCCGCGCCAGCGCGACCACCCGCTCGTACAGGGCACCCGGCACCTCGAACGGGATCCGCTCACCCCGGTAGGACGCCACGGCCGGCCGCGGCCGGTCGAAGGGCAGCTCCAGCTGGTCCGGAAGCCCGGCCAACGCATGCTTCCAGTAGGCGAGTTGGCGGGATATCTCGCTCTCGGGGTCGTCCTCCGCACCCAGCGTCTCGCGCTGCCACAGGCTGAAGTCGGCGTACTGCACGGGCAACGCCTGCCACGCCGGGGCCTCGCCCGCGACACGCGCCGCGTACGCCGCCGTCAGGTCCCGCGCCAGCGGACCACGCGACCACGCATCACTCACGATGTGGTGCAGGAGGAGCAGTAGCACGTGCTCGTCCGTCGAGACGGCGAACAGTGTGGCACGCAGGGGAAGTTGACCCGACGCGACCGACAGGTCGAAGCCCTGGCGGGCGGCTTCGTGCAGTCGCAGTCCGACCTCCTCCGGGGTCACCGTCACGACGGGCAGCTCCGGCCGGGCCTCGTCCACGGCTCGGACGACCTGGCTGGCGCCTTCGGCGTCCTCGGCGAAGACGGTGCGCAGGCTCTCGTGGCGGGCGACGACGTCGGCCAGGGCCAGCCGCAGGGCTTCTCGGTCCAGCGGACCGTGCAGCCGCAGCGCCACCGGGATGTTGTAGGTGGCGTTGGGGCCCTCGAACTGGTGGAGGAACCAGAGCCGCTGCTGGGCGTAGGAGAGCGGAATCCGCTCCGGGCGCGGCATGACGGCGGTGAGGGCCGGACGCACGCTGTTGTCCGCCCGGTCGATGGCTCCCGAGAGGCCTACGACAGTTCGCGTCTCGAAGAGTTGACGGATCGGCAGTTCCACGTCCAGGACGCTGCGGATGCGGCTGACCAGGCGGGTGGCGAGGAGGGAGTGCCCGCCGAGACGGAAGAAGTCGTCGTCGATCGAGACGGACTCCACCCCCAGAGTCTGCGCGAACAGACCGCACAGCACCTCCTCACGCGGGGAACGCGCCGAACGGCCGGTAGCGTGCTGCAGGCCGTAGTCCGGGGCCGGCAGCGCACGGCGGTCCAGCTTGCCGTTCACCGTCAGCGGCAGCACGTCCAGCTCCACGAACGCCGACGGCACCATGTACTCCGGCAACCGGCCCGCCACGAACTCCCGCAGACCCTCCACCGAACCGGACGCCACGACATACGCCACCAGACGCTTGTCACCCGGCTCGTCCTCCCGCACCACCACCGCAGCCCGCGCCACACCCTCGTGCGCGACGACCGCGGCCTGCACCTCACCCAACTCGATCCGGAAACCCCGAACCTTCACCTGATCGTCAACCCGGCCCACATACACCAGCTGACCATCCGCATTCCACCGCGCCACATCACCCGTGCGATACATCCGCGCACCCGGACCACCGAACGGATCCGCGACAAAACGCTCCGCCGTCAGATCCGGCCGACCCCAATAACCACGCGCCAGCACCACACCCGCGACATACAACTCACCCGCAACCCCCGGCGGCACCAGACGCAAATCCCCATCCAGCACATACGCCCGCGTATTCCAGAACGGCCGCCCAATCGGCACCGGACCCGAACCGACGATCTGCCCCGGCTCGATCCGGAAATCCGTGCAATTGACCGTCGCCTCCGTCGGCCCATACGCATTCACCACCACCACACCCGGATGCAACCCCCGCCACGAATCCAGCGCCTCACCCACCAACGCCTCACCACCCGTGACCAACATCCCCGACGCCGACACCCCCGCCGGCAACACCTCCAACAACCCCAAATGCGACGGCGTCACCTTCATGAACGACGGACGACCCCACACCCCCGCCCGCTCATCCAACTCCGCCAGCACCACACACCCACCACTCACCAACGGCGCATACAAACCCGTCACCGACAGATCAAACGCCACCGACGAATGCAACAACGACAACCCCGCCGCATCCCCATACACCTCACGAGCACGCACCAAATACGCACCCACCGAACGATGCTCAACCACCACACCCTTCGGCCGCCCCGTCGAACCCGACGTGAAAATCACATACACCGGATGCGACAACGACAACCCCACCCGACGATCCCCATCCGACACCGGCCCATCCGAAAAACCGGACACACCAGCCAGAACCGCCGGGTCATCGATCACCAACACCGGACGCGCATCACCCAAAACCTGCGCCACCCGCTCCGCCGGCGCCCCCGCATCCACCGGCACATACGCACCACCGGCCTTCACCACCCCCAGCAACGCCACCACCAACTCCACTGACCGCGGCAACACCACCCCCACGAACGACTCCGCGCCCACCCCCCGCGCGATCAGCCACCGAGCCACCCGGTTCGACCACGCATCCAACTCCCGATACGTCAACGACCGGGCATCCGCCACCACCGCCACCGCATCCGGCGTCCGCTCCACCTGCTCCGCAAACAACACCGGCAACGACACCCCACGCACCTCACGCGACGCACCGTTCCACCCCACCAACACCCGCTCACGCTCACCCACAACAAACACATCCACCCCACCGACCCGACCCTGCGGATCAGCAGCCAACGCCGACAGAACCCCGACGAAACGCTCCACCAGCGCCTCCGCCGTCCCCCGGTCGAACACATCCGTGCTGAAGTCCAGGGCACCTCCGCCCTCCGACAGGCGGAAGGAGAGGTCGAACTTGGCGGACCCGCCGTCCAGCGGGTGGCCTGTCACGGTCAGACCGGGCAGGGAGGCGACCGCGGACGCGGCGCCCTGGTCGGTGTTGTTGAGGACCAGCATGGTCTGGAAGAGCGGGTGCCGGGCGAGCGAGCGCTCCGGGTTCACCGCCTCCACCAACCGCTCGAACGGCAGGTCCTGGTGCGCGTACGCCTCCAGGTCCCGGGCCCGGACACGCTCGATCAACTCCGCGAAGGTCGGGTCACCCGACACATCCGTCCGCAGCACCAGCGTGTTCACGAAGAAGCCGACCAGGTCGTCCAGCGCGTCATCCGTCCGACCGGCGATCGGCGTGCCCAGCGGGATGTCGTCCCCCGCCCCCAGCCGGCTCAACAGCGCCGCCAACCCCGCCTGCAGCACCATGAACAGACTCGCCCGCTGCTCGCGCGCCACCCGGACCAGGTCCTCGTGCAGGCCGTCGGGGAAGGCGAAGGTCACCCGGTCGCCCCGGTAGGAGGCGGTGGCCGGCCGCGGCCGGTCGAAGGGCAGCGCCAGCTCCTCCGGAAGGTCGGCCAACGCCCGCTTCCAGTAGGCGAGTTGGCGCGAAACCTCGCTGTCCTGGTCGTCCTCCGACCCCAGCAGCTCGCGCTGCCAGAGGCCGTAGTCCGCGTACTGCACCGGCAGCGCCTGCCAGGCCGGCGCCTCCCCCGCGACTCGCGCCGTGTAGGCGGCTGCCAGGTCACGGGCCAGCGGGCCCATCGACCAGGCGTCGCCCGCGATGTGATGGACGACCGCCAGCAGGACGTGTTCCTGCTCGCCGAGCTCGAACAGCCAAGCCCTCAGCGGCAGATCACTGGTCAGGTCGAACGGCGTCCTGGTCGCGCGCTTCAGCTCCTCGTCCAAGTCGTCGGCGCCGACGCCGACCACCTGGAACCCGATCTCGGCGGCACGCTCGGCATCGAGAACGACCTGGTACGGGCCGCCCTCCTCGCCGTCCTCGGCGAAGACGGTCCGCAGGCTCTCGTGGCGGGCCACGACATCGGCCAGCGCCCGGCGAAGCGCCTCCACGTCCAGGGAGCCGGAAAGCCGCAGCGCCACGGGGACGTTGTAGGTCGCGCTCGGGCCCTCGAACTGGTGCAGGAACCAGAGCCGCTGCTGGGCGAGCGAGAGCGGCAGGCGCTCCGGTCGCCGCTCGACGGCACGGAGCGGGAGGCGTCCGGCGGCCCCCGCGTCCAGCGCGACGGCCAGGCGGGCGATAGTGGGGGCCTCGAAGACCTGTCGGACGGCGAGTTCCACGTCCAGCACCGTGCGGATGCGGCTGACCAGACGGGTGGCGAGCAGGGAGTGCCCGCCGAGCTGGAAGAAGTCGTCGTCGATGGAGACCGACTCCACGCCCAGGGTCTCGGCGAACAGCCCGCACAGGATCTCCTCGCGCGGCGATCGCGGCGCCCGGCCCACCGACTCCGCCGCGTACTGCGGAGCGGGCAGAGCACGCCGGTCCAGCTTGCCGTTCGGCGTCAACGGGAACGCGTCCAGCACGACGAACGCCGACGGCACCATGTACTCCGGCAGCCGGCCCGCGGCCAGCGCCCGCAGGTCGGCGGCCACCGGATTCGACGCCACGACGTAGGCGACCAGGCGCCTGTCACCGGGGCGGTCCTCGCGCACCAGCACCGCCGCCTGGGCCACGCCCGGGTGAGCGGCCAGCACGGCCTCGATCTCACCCAGTTCGATACGGAAACCGCGCAGCTTCACCTGGTCGTCGACCCGCGACAGGTACTCCAGCTCCCCATCCCGCGTCCACCGCGCCAGGTCACCCGTGCGGTACATCCGCGCACCGGGCACACCGAACGGGTCCGCGACGAAGCGCCCGGCCGTCAGCTCCGGACGGCGCCAGTAGCCGCGCACCACCCCGTCCCCGGCGATGTACAACTCGCCCGGCACACCCGCCGGCACCGGACGCAGACCCGAATCCAGCACGTACACCCGGGTGTTCGCGATCGGACGACCGATCCTCGGCGACACCGCCACCGACTCGGGTACGTCCCATGCAGTCGACCACACCGTCGTCTCGGTCGGGCCGTACATGTTCGTCACCGACACCGCACGACCCGCCAACTCGGTTGCCAGGTCCGACGGCAGGGCCTCACCGCCGACCAGCACCCGCAGGCGCTCCACCACCGAAGCGTCCTGCGCCAGCACCGCCCGCCACAGACTCGGCGTCGCCTGCATCACCGACACACCCGAGGACCCCGCCAGCGCACACAACGCCACCGGATCCCGCACCACATCCCGAGCAGCCACCACCACCGCAGCACCACTCAGCAACGGCACGAACAACTCCAGGCCCGCGATGTCGAAACCGACCGTCGTCACCGCCAACAGCCGATCCCCCACCCCCAGACCCAACCGATCCCGCATCGCCAACAAGAAGTTCACCAACGACCCCTGCGGAACCACCACACCCTTCGGCCGCCCCGTCGAACCCGACGTATAGATCACATACGCCGACCCGGACGATGGTGCCGGAACCATCGGTTCGGGCCTCGGAGCAGAGCCCATGGGAGCGTCCAGGAGCACGCACTCCACCGACAACTCGGGGAGCTCGCCCAGCAGTTCGCTCGTGGTCAGCACCAACACCGGATCCGCGTCCGCCAGCATGAACGCCAGCCGCTCCACCGGGTACTCCGTGTCCAACGGCAGATACGCCGCCCCCGCCTTCCACACCGCCAACAGCGCCACCACCAGATCCACCGACCTCGGCAACGCCACCGCCACGAACCGCTCCGGCCCCGCACCACGCGACACCAGCAACCCGGCCAACCGCTCCGCACGCGCATCCAACTCCGCATACGACAACGACACTTCACCGGCCACCACCGCCACCGCACCCGGCGACGCCGCCACCCGCTCCGCGAACAACTCCACCACCGAACGACCCGGCACCACACACGCCGTCTCGTTCCACCCCTCCACCACCAGACCCGCCTCGACCTCGCCCAGGAGATCGATGGAGCCGATGGGTGCCGACGGCTCGGCCACCGCGGCGGCCGCCAGGCGGAGGAGCCGGTCGATGAGGGTGCGTGCCGTCACGTGCTCGAACAGGTCGGTGCTGTACTCCAGCACGCCGGCGAGCCCGTTCACCCGGCCCTGTCCGTCGTACTGCTCGCTGAAGCCGAAGGCCAGGTCGAACTTGGCGGCCGAGGTGTCGACCGACTGCCGGGCGACCGTGAGCCCGGGCAGGCCGTCGAGGGAGTCCAGGGCGCCCTGGTAGTCGGTGTTGTTGAAGGTCAGCAGCACCTGGAACAGCGGGTGCCGGGCGAGTGAGCGCTCCGGATTCACCGCCTCCACCAGCCGCTCGAACGGCAGGTCCTGGTGCGCGTAGGCGCGGAGGCTGGTCTCGCGGACCCGGTCGACCAGCTCGCCGAACGAGGGGTTGCCCGAGGTGTCCGTGCGGAGGACGAGGGTGTTGATGAACACGCCGATGAGCTGGTCGAGCGCGTCGTCGGTCCGGCCGGCGATCGGCGTGCCGATCGCGATGTCCTCGCCCGCGCCGAGCCGGGTCAGCAGCGCGGCCAGCGCGGCCTGGAGCACCATGAACGGGCTCGACTGGGTGTGCCGCGCCAGCGCGACCACCCGCTCGTACAGGGCACCCGGCACCTCGAACGGGATCCGCTCACCCCGGTAGGACGCCACGGCCGGCCGCGGCCGGTCGAAGGGCAGCTCCAGCTGGTCCGGAAGCCCGGCCAACGCATGCTTCCAGTAGGCGAGTTGGCGGGATATCTCGCTCTCGGGGTCGTCCTCCGCACCCAGCGTCTCGCGCTGCCACAGGCTGAAGTCGGCGTACTGCACGGGCAACGCCTGCCACGCCGGGGCCTCGCCCGCGACACGCGCCGCGTACGCCGCCGTCAGGTCCCGCGCCAGCGGACCACGCGACCACGCATCACTCACGATGTGGTGGGTCAGGACGAGCAGGACGTGGTCCTCGACCGAGAGGGCGAGGAGCGTCGCCCGGAACGGGATCTCCCGAGCCAGGTCGAAGGGGCGGGCTGCCGCCTCGGCCAGCCGATCCGCCAGCTGTGCCTCGTCCGTCTCCACGATGTCCAGGGGCAGGTGGACTTCCTCGAACGGAAGGACGAGCTGGCCGGCCCCTTTGGCGTCCTCGGCGAAGACGGTGCGCAGGCTCTCGTGGCGGGCGACGACGTCGGCCAGGGCCAGCCGCAGGGCTTCTCGGTCCAGCGGACCGTGCAGCCGCAGCGCCACCGGGGCGTTGTAGGTGGCGTTGGGGCCCTCGAACTGGTGGAGGAACCAGAGCCGCTGCTGGGCGTAGGAGAGCGGAATCCGCTCCGGGCGCGGCATGACGGCGGTGAGGGCCGGACGCACGCTGTTGTCCGCCCGGTCGATGGCTCCCGAGAGGCCTACGACAGTTCGCGTCTCGAAGAGTTGACGGATCGGCAGTTCCACGTCCAGGACGCTGCGGATGCGGCTGACCAGGCGGGTGGCGAGGAGGGAGTGCCCGCCGAGACGGAAGAAGTCGTCGTCGATCGAGACGGACTCCACCCCCAGAGTCTGCGCGAACAGACCGCACAGCACCTCCTCACGCGGGGACCGCGGCATCCGGCCCACCGCCTCCACCACGTACTGCGGGGCCGGCAGCGCACGGCGGTCCAGCTTGCCGTTCACCGTCAGCGGCAGCACGTCCAGCTCCACGAACGCCGACGGCACCATGTACTCCGGCAACCGGCCCGCCACGAACTCCCGCAGACCCTCCACCGAACCGGACGCCACGACATACGCCACCAGACGCTTGTCACCCGGCTCGTCCTCCCGCACCACCACCGCAGCCCGCGCCACACCCTCGTGCGCGACGACCGCGGCCTGCACCTCACCCAACTCGATCCGGAAACCCCGAACCTTCACCTGATCGTCAACCCGGCCCACATACACCAGCTGACCATCCGCATTCCACCGCGCCACATCACCCGTGCGATACATCCGCGCACCCGGACCACCGAACGGATCCGCGACAAAACGCTCCGCCGTCAGATCCGGCCGACCCCAATAACCACGCGCCAGCACCACACCCGCGACATACAACTCACCCGCAACCCCCGGCGGCACCAGACGCAAATCCCCATCCAGCACATACGCCCGCGTATTCCAGAACGGCCGCCCAATCGGCACCGGACCCGAACCGACGATCTGCCCCGGCTCGATCCGGAAATCCGTGCAATTGACCGTCGCCTCCGTCGGCCCATACGCATTCACCACCACCACACCCGGATGCAACCCCCGCCACGAATCCAGCGCCTCACCCACCAACGCCTCACCACCCGTGACCAACATCCCCGACGCCGACACCCCCGCCGGCAACACCTCCAACAACCCCAAATGCGACGGCGTCACCTTCATGAACGACGGACGACCCCACACCCCCGCCCGCTCATCCAACTCCGCCAGCACCACACACCCACCACTCACCAACGGCGCATACAAACCCGTCACCGACAGATCAAACGCCACCGACGAATGCAACAACGACAACCCCGCCGCATCCCCATACACCTCACGAGCACGCACCAAATACGCACCCACCGAACGATGCTCAACCACCACACCCTTCGGACGCCCCGTCGAACCCGACGTGAAAATCACGTACACCGGATGCGACAACGACAACCCCACCCGACGATCCCCATCCGACACCGGCCCATCCGAAAAACCGGACACACCAGCCAGAACCGCCAGGTCATCGATCACCAGCACCGGACGCGCATCACCCAAAACCTGCGCCACCCGCTCCGCCGGCACCCCCGCATCCACCGGCACATACGCACCACCGGCCTTCACCACCCCCAGCAGCGCCACCACCAACTCCACCGACCGCGGCAACACCACCCCCACGAACGACTCCGCGCCCACCCCCCGCGCGATCAGCCACCGAGCCACCCGGTTCGACCACGCATCCAACTCCCGATACGTCAACGACCGGGCACCCGCCACCACCGCCACCGCATCCGGCGTCCGCTCCACCTGCTCCGCAAACAACACCGGCAACGACACCCCACGCACCTCACGCGACGCACCGTTCCACCCCACCAACACCCGCTCACGCTCACCCACAACAAACACATCCACCCCACCGACCCGACCCTGCGGATCAGCAGCCAACGCCGACAGAACCCCGACGAAACGCTCCACCAGCGCCTCCGCCGTCCCCCGGTCGAACACATCCGTGCTGAACTGGAGTGCGCCGCGCAGGCCGCCCGGTGTGCCGGTGGTGCCGTGCGACTCGGCGAAGGAGAAGCCGAGGTCGAACTTGACCCGGTTGGTCTCCAGGGACTTGTGGCTGACCGTCAGGCCGGGAAGCTCGGCGATCTCGTCCAGCGCCTCCACCGGGCCCGCGTTGTTGAGGTTGAGCATGGTCTGGAAGAGCGGGTGCCGGGAGAGCGAGCGCTCCGGGTTCACCGCCTCCACCAGCCGCTCGAACGGCAGGTCCTGGTGCGCGTACGCCTCCAGGTCCCGGGCCCGGACACGCTCGATCAACTCCGCGAAGGTCGGGTCACCCGACACATCCGTCCGCAGCACCAGCGTGTTCACGAAGAAGCCGACCAGGTCGTCCAGCGCGTCATCGGTACGGCCCGCAATCGGGGTACCGAGCGGGATGTCGTCCCCCGCCCCCAGCCGGCTCAACAGCGCCGCCAACCCCGCCTGCAGCACCATGAACAGACTCGCCCGCTGCTCGCGCGCCACCCGGACCAGGCTCCGGTGGAGCTCCGGCGTGAGTTCGAAGGTGACGGTGTCGCCCTGGTAGGAGGCGACCGCCGGCCGCGGCCGGTCGTACGGCAGCGCCAGCTCCTCCGGGAGGTCGGCCAACGTGCGCGTCCAATAGTCGAGTTGACGATCGATCGGCCCGTCGCCGTCCCCCTCCCCGTCGCCCGAGCCGAGCAGTTCGCGCTGCCAGAGGCTGTAGTCGGCGTACTGCACCGGCAGCGCCTGCCACGCCGGGGCCCCGCCCGCGGCGCGCGCCGCGTAGGCGCTGGTGAGGTCGCGGGCCAGCGGCGCGCGGGACCAGGCGTCGGTGGCAACGTGGTGGGTGAGCAGCAGGAGGACGTGGTCCTGCTCGCCGAGCTCGAAGAGCCAGACCCGCAGGGGGGTGTCCTTGGTCAGGTCGAAGGTGTGCCGGGCCGCAGTCAGCAGGGCCTCGTCCAGCCCGGCCTCGTCGGTCCGTACGACCGTGAGGTCCACCGTGCGGTGCTCGGTGCGGTCGCCGTCGGCGTCGGCGTCGGCGTCGAGGACGACCTGGTACGGGCCCTCGGCGTCCTCCGCGAGGACGGTGCGCAGCGACTCGTGGCGGCCCACCACGTCGCCGAGGGCCAGGCCGAGGGCTGCCCGGTCGAGGGTGCCGGTGAGCCGCAGCGCGACCGGCGAGTTGTAGGCCGCGCTGGGGCCCTCGAAGCGGTTGAGGAACCAGAGCCGCTGCTGGGCGTAGGAGAGCGGGATCCGCTCGGGGCGCGGCACGGCGGCCGTGAGGGCCGCGCGGGCGCTGCCGTTGCCGGTGTCGAGGGCGCCGGAGAGGCCGGCCACGGTGGGGGTGTCGAAGAGCTGGCGGATGGCCAGCTCGGCGCCGAGGACGGACCGGACGCGGCTGACCAGGCGGGTGGCGAGCAGGGAGTGGCCGCCGAGCTGGAAGAAGTCGTCGTCGATGGAGACCGACTCCACGCCCAGGGTCTCGGCGAACAGCCCGCACAGGATCTCCTCGCGCGGCGAGCGCGGAGCCCGGCCGGTCGAGCCCGCCCCGTACTCCGGTGCCGGCAGGGCACGCCGGTCCAGCTTGCCGTTCGGCGTCAGCGGGAACGCGTCCAGCACGACGAACGCCGACGGGACCATGTACTCCGGCAGCCGGCCCGCGGCCAGCGCCCGCAGGTCCTCGGGGGTGACGGGGCGGCCGCCGGTGGCGGCGTAGGCGACCAGGCGCTTGTCACCGGGCTGGTCCTCGCGGAGCAGGACGGCGGCCTGGGTGACGTGTTCGTGTGCGGCCAGCACCGCCTCGATCTCGCCGAGTTCGATGCGGTAGCCGCGGAGCTTGACCTGCCCGTCGCCGCGGCCGACGAACTCCAGCTGCCCGTCGTGGTTCCAGCGCAGGACGTCCCCAGTGCGGTACATCCGGGAGCCGGGCGGACCGTACGGGTCGGCGACGAAGCGTTCGGAGGTGAGGCCGGCCCGGTGCCAGTAGCCGCGGGCGAGTCCGGTTCCGGCGATGTAGGCCTCGCCGGGGACGCCGGCGGGGACGGGGCGCAGCGCGCTGTCGAGGACGTAGACCCGGGTGTTCCAGAAGGGGCGGCCGACGGGTACCGGTCCGGTCGGCGAGGGGCTGCCGGCGGGGATGCGGTACTGGACGCTGTTCACGGTGGCCTCGGTGGCGCCGTAGACGTTGAGCACGTCGGCGTCGGGGCGGCGGGCCCGCCAGCGGTCGATGACCTCGCCGAGGAGGAGTTCGCCGCCGAGCATGACGAGCCGGCTCGGGGAGGCGTCGGCGGGCAGGGCTTCCAGGAGGGCGAGGACGCTGGGGGTGCCCTTGAGGAAGGTGGGGGCGGGGCCGTCGGCGGCGCTCTCGTCCAGGTCGGCGACGCGGACCAGGCCGCCGGAGACGAGGGTGGTGTAGAGGGCGGTGACGGTGAGGTCGAAGGAGATCGGGGAGTGCAGCAGCGAGGTGCCGGTCATCGCCGGGTAGGCCTCGCGGGCCCACTGCAGGTAGGCGCCGAGGGAGCGGTGTTCGATCACGACGCCCTTGGGGCGGCCGGTGGAGCCCGAGGTGTAGATGACGTACGCCGGGTGCGCGGGCAGCAGGGCGCCGTGCCGCTCGGCGTCGGTGGGCGCGGTGGCGGGGTGGGCGTCGAGCTCGGCGGCCAGCGCCGGGTCGTCGAGCAGCAGGCGCGGGGTGTCGCTGTCGGGCAGGGCGGCGGCCAGGTCGCCGGTGGTGAGGAGCAGGGCGGGCCGGGTGTCGTCCAGCATGAACGCGATGCGGTCGGCCGGGTAGTCGGGGTCGACGGGCAGGTAGGCGGCGCCGGTCTTGAGGACGGCGAGGAGGGCGACGACCATGCCGGCGGTGCGGGGCAGGGCGATGGCGACGAAGCGCTCGGGGGCGGCGCCGCGGGCGACGAGCAGGTGGGCCAGGCGGCTGGAGCGGGCGTCGAGTTCGGCGTAGTCGAGGGTGCCGTCGGGGCCGCTGACGGCGGGGGCGTGCGGGGTGCGTGCGGCCTGGGCCCGGAACAGGTCGAGGACCGTGGTGTCCTCGGGGACGTCGTGCGCGGTGTCGTTCCAGCGCAGCAGGGCCTCGTCGCGCTCGTCGTCGCCGAGCAGTGCCAGCCGGCCGACGGCCTGGTCGGGGTCGGCGATCAGGCCGTGCAGGACCCGGACGAAGCGGTCGAGCACGCGCTGGGCGGTGGGGGCGTCGAAGACGTCGGGCCGGTAGTTGAGGCGCAGCCGCAGGGTGTCGCGCGCGGAGGCGATCAGCAGCAGCGGGTAGTGGGTGGCTTCGCGGTTCTTGCCGGGGGCGAGGCTGATGGCGGCGCCGATGCCGGTGCCGGCGGTGCCGGTGCGGCTGACCGGGTAGTTCTGGAACACCATGGAGGTGTCGAAGAGTTCGCCGTGGCCGACGGCCCGCTGGACCTCGGCGAGTCCGAGGTGCTGGTGCGGGGTGAGCCGGGCCTGCTCGTCCTGGACGCGGGCGAGGAGGGCGGCGAGGGGTTCGGCGGGGCGGATCCGGACCCTGGTGGGCAGGGTGTTGATGAAGAGGCCGACCATCCGCTCGACGCCGTCGAGCTCCGCGGGGCGGCCCGAGACGGTGGTGCCGAAGACGATGTCGTCGCGGCCGGTGTGCACGCCGAGGGCGATCGCCCAGGCGGCCTGGACGACGGTGTTGAGGGTGAGGCCGCGGCTGCGGGCGAGCTCGCCCAGCGCGGCGGTGTCCGTGCGGTCGAGGACGGCCTGCACCTCGGCGCCGGCGACGGCTGCCCGGCCCGCGCCGGGCGCGACCTGGGTGGGTTCGGCGAGGTCCGCGTAGGCCTCGCGCCAGGCGGCGCGGGCGGCGTCCGCGTCCTGGCGCTCCAGCCAGCCGAGGTAGTCGCGGTAGGGGCGGACGGGCGGCAGCGCGGTGGTGTCGCCGCCGGTGTCGTAGAGGGTGAACAGCTCGCCCATGAGGACGGGCAGGGACCAGCCGTCCATCAGGAGGTGGTGGTTGGTCAGCACCAGGCGGTGCCGTGCGGGGCCGAGGCGCAGCAGGGTGAAGCGCAGCAGCGGGGGCCGGGCGACGTCGAAGCGGGCGGTGCGGTCGGCGGTGACCGCCGCGTCGGCGGCCGCGGACCGCTGGTCCTCGGGCAGGCCGGTCAGGTCGGTCTCGGTCCAGGGCAGGCGGACCTCGCGCATGACGAGCTGGGCCCAGTCGCCGTTCTTGCGCTGGCGGAACGCGACCCGCAGGTTGGCGTGGCGGGCGAGCAGTTTCTCGGCGGCGGCGCGCAGGGCGGTCGGGTCGAGGGCGCCTTCGATGTCGAAGGAGATCTGGACGACGTAGGGGTCGAGGCCTTCCTCGTCGTAGACGCTGTGGAAGAGCAGGCCCTCCTGGAGGGGGGCCAGCGACAGGATGTCCTCGATCTTCCGCGGGTTACGACTCACTTGGTGGCCTCTTCTTCATCGTCTTCAGCAGCGGTTGCGTCGTCGGAGGCGGCGGACCCGTGGTCGCCGTCCTCGTCGTCGCCGAATTCGTCGTCGCCGTACAGGTCGTCGCCGTACAGGTCGTCGCCGTACAGCTCGTCGCCGTACAGGTCGTCCAGCTCGTCCTCGAAGGCCTCGATCTCGTCCTGGGTGATGGAGGAGAGGGAGACGTCGGAGGGGGTGAGTCCGCCGGCGAGGGGGTCGTGCGCGTGGGTGACGAGGGCTTCGAGCGCCTGGAACCAGAGCCCGGCCAGCTGCTGGACCTCGGTCTCGTCCAGGACGTCCCCGGCCCAGGTCCAGAAGGCGACCAGGCGTGGTCCGTCGGGGCCGTCCTCGGTGCGCGCGTTGAGTTCGAGGGGGTGGGCGAGGGGCAGGTGCGCGGGGTCGCCGGGGACGGCGTCGATGCCGCTCAGCGGGGTCCAGTCGGCGACCGGTCCGGCACCGCCGGTGGTGAACCGGCCGAGGTAGTTGAAGGCGACCTGGGGGTCGGGCAGTCCGTCGAAGCCGGGCGCGGTGGCGGGGTTGAGCCGGCGGACGAGTCCGTACCCCATGCCCTTGTCCGGGACGGCCCTGAGCTGTTCCTTGACGGCCTTGAGGGCGGTTCCCGCGGCCGGGCCGCCGGCGAGCGCCTCGGTGAGGTCGGCGCGCCCGGTGTGCAGGCGGACGGGGTACAGGTTGGTGAACCAGCCGACGGTTCGCGACAGTTCGGCGCCGTCCACCAGGTGTTCCTCGCGGCCGTGGCCCTCCAGGTCGAGGAGGAGTCCGGTGCTGCCCCGCCAGCGCGCCCAGGCCAGGGTGAAGGCGGTCAGCAGGACGTCGTTGGCCTCGGCGTTGAACGCGGCCGGGACCTTGGTCAGGACGGCTTCGGTCACCTCGGGGGGCAGCACCGTCTCGATCCGGCCGGCGGTGGCCTGGGTGTCCCGGGCCGGGTCCAGGGCGCGGCGGCCCAGCAGCGGGTCGGGGGTGCGCAGCACGTCCTGCCACCAGGCGGCGTCGGCCATCCGGGCGGGCGTCGCGGCCTCCTCGGTCAGGCGCTGGGCCCAGCGGCGCAGGGAGGTGCCGACGGCCTGGAGTTCCGGTTCCCGGCCGGCGGCGACGGCCTGGTGGGCCTCGGCGAGGTCGGGCAGCAGGATCCGCCAGGAGACGCCGTCGACCACGAGGTGGTGGATGACGAGGAGCAGCAACCCCGGGGTGGTGGGGCCGCGGTCGACCCAGACCACCTGGACGAGGCGGCCGGCGGCCAGGTCGAGCCGGTCGCGGGCGGCTTCGCCCTCGGCGTGGACGAGCCGGATCAGGTCCGGGCCGTCGAGTCCGGTGGCGTCGGCCCGGTGGACGGCGGTGGCGGCGTCGACGGCGCCGGGGGCCGGGATCACCAGGCGCCGGTCGGGGGCCGGGGAGAGCCGGGCCCGCAGCGCGTCGTGGTGGTCCAGGAGGGCCTGGACGGCGCGGGTCAGGTGGCCGGGGTCGAGCCGGGCGGGGGCCTGGAGGACGGCGGACATGGTGTAGCCGTCCAGGTCGTCGCTGCGGGCCAGCAGCCAGTGCTTGATCGGGGTGAGCGGCACCTCGCCGAGGCCGGCGCCGGGCTCCTCGGCCGCCGGGCCCGCGGTCTCCGTGACGACGGTGGCGAGGGCGGCGACGGTGCGGTGCTCGAAGATGTCCCGGACGGACAGGGCGAGTCCGGCCCGGCGGGCGCGGCCGACCAGCTGGATCGACATGATGCTGTCGCCGCCGAGGTCGAAGAACCCGTCGTCGATGCCGACCTCGCGGACGCCCAGGACCTCGGCGAACAGGGCGCACAGGGCCTTCTCCCGTCCGGTGCGCGGCTGTTGGCCGGTCCCTTCGGCGGGCGCCTCGGGGGCGGGCAGGGCGGCCCGGTCCAGTTTGCCGTTGGCGGTCAGCGGCAGTTCGGCGAGGACGGTGACGGTGGCGGGGACCATGTAGTGCGGCAGCTGCCGGGCGATGTGGGCGCGCAGCGTGCGGGCGAGCTCGCGGTCCCGGTCCTCGTGCTGCTCCTGGTCCTGCCCGCCGTGCGCGCCCTCGTCCCCGCCCTCGTCCCCGCCCTCGTCCGCGCCCTCGGCCCGGCCGGGGCGCTCGGGCACCACGTAGGCGGCCAGCCGGAGGATCCCGGGGGTGTCCTCGCGGGCGAGGACCGCGGCGGTGTCGACGGCCGGGTGCTCGGCGAGGACGGCCTCGACCTCGCCGGGCTCCACCCGGAAGCCGCCGATCTTGATCTGGTGGTCGGAGCGGCCGAGGAACTCCAGTTCGCCGCCGGCGTTGCGGCGCACCAAGTCCCCGGTGCGGTACATCCGGGAGCCGGGCGGGCCGAACGGGGAGGCGACGAAGCGTTCGGCGGTGCGGTCGGGCCGGCCGAGGTAGCCGCGGGCCATCTGGGAGCCGCCGACGTACAGTTCGCCGCGCACGCCCGGGGCGACCGGCCGCAGCCGCTCGTCCAGGACGAACACCGCGGCGTTCCAGATGGGTTCGCCGATGGAGGCCGAGGCGGGCCACTCGTCGGTGTCCTCGGGCAGCGTCGCCGAGGTGATGGCGGCGACCTCGGCGGGGCCGTAGATGTTGTGCGCCATGCGCCGCCGGCCGCCCGCGCAGAACGCCCGCAGGTCGCTGCCGAGCCGGAACTGCTCGCCGCCCTGGAAGAGGTCGGTGAGCGAGTCCAGCGGTTCGCCGAGGTCCGCGGCGGCGGCGAGCAGGGAGTCGATGACGAGGGTGGGGGCGAAGAGTTCGTTGATGCCGTAGCGGGCGATCCAGGCCGCCAGTTCGCGGCCGTCGAGGCGGACGTCCTCCTCGGGCAGGACGAGGGTCTTGCCGACGACGAGCGCCTGCAGGATCTCCTGGACGGCGAAGTCGAAGGAGACGGCGAGGAACTGGGCGGTGCGGGTGCCGACGCCCCCGCAGTAGGTGCCGGTGTGCCAGGCGAGGAGGTTCATCAGGGAGCCCATCGGCATGACGACCCCCTTGGGGGTGCCGGTGGAGCCCGAGGTGTAGACGACGTACGCCGGGTGGCGGGGGTCGAGCGGCCGGACGCGCTCGGCGTCGGTCAGGTCGGTGTCCGCGAGGGCGGCGAGGGAACGGGCGACGGCCGGGTCGTCCAGGACGACGTCCCGTTCCCGCGGCTCGCCCAGCAGCGGCCGGTGGGCGGTGTCGGTGACGACCGCGGCGGGGCCGCAGTCGGCGAGGACGGCGCGCAGCCGTTGCTCGGGGGCCTTGGTGTCGACGGTGAAGTAGGCGGCGCCGGTCTTGAGGACGGCCAGCAGTGCGACGATCATCTCGGCGGACCGGGGCAGCGCGACGGCCACCACGGACTCGCCGCCCACACCGCGGGCCGCGAGGTGGCGGGCCAGCCGGTTGGCGCGGGCGTTGAGCTCCCGGTAGGAGAGGGTGGTCCGCTCGGAGATGACGGCCGTGGCGTCGGGCACCTCGGCCGCCTGGCGTTCGACCAGCTCGGGGACGAACGCCGGCGCCACCTCGTGCGCGGTGCGGTTCCCCTGCGCGAGCTGCCGGGCCTCGTCGGGCGTCAGCAGGTCGAGCTGCCCGATCGGGCGGTGCGGATCGGCGGCGACCGAGCCGATCAGCCGCAGCAGCCGCTCGGCGAAGCCGCCGGCCGTCTGCCGGTCGAAGATGTCGGCGTTGTACTCGACCGCGCCGTGCAGGCCGGTCGGTTCGCCGTCGGGGCCGTGGGTCTCGTCCAGGAAGAAGGCCAGGTCGAACTTGGCGCGCCCGGTCTCCGGGGCGGCCACGTCGACGGTCAGGCCCGGCAGCCGCAGGACCTCGATGGCCTCCTGGTTGTTGTCGAGGCCGAGCAGCACCTGGAAGAGCGGGTGGCGGGCCAGCGACCGGACGGGGCTGAGCACCTCGACCAGCCGCTCGAACGGCAGGTCCTGGTGGGCGTACGCGCCGAGGTTGGTCTCCCGGACGCGGGCGACGAGCTCGGTGAAGGACGGGTCGCCGGAGGTGTCGGTGCGCAGGACGAGGGTGTTGACGAAGAAGCCGACCAGCTCCTCCACCGCCGTGTCGGTCCGGCCGGCGATCGGCGTGCCGATCGGGACGTCCGCACCGGCGCCGAGCCGGGTCAGCAGCGTGGCCAGCGCCGCCTGCAGCACCATGAACAGGCTGGTGCGGGTCTCCCGGGCGAGGTCCGCCAGGGCCGTGTGCAGGGCGGCGGGCACCTCGAAGGCGACCCGGCCCCCGCGGTGGGACTGGCTCGGCGGGCGGGGCCGGTCGGCGGGCAGCTCCAGCTGCTCGGGCAGACCGGCCAGGGTCTGCTGCCAGTAGGCGAGTTGGCGGGAGATCTCGCTGTCCGGGTCGTCCTCCGAGCCCAGCGTCTCCCGCTGCCACAGGGTGTAGTCGGCGTACTGCACGGGCAGCGCCGCCCAGCCCGGTTCCGCACCCCGGGCGCGGGCCGTGTAGGCCAGCGACAGGTCCCGCGCCAGCGGTCCCATGGACCAGCCGTCGCCCGCGATGTGGTGGACCACCAGGGTCAGTACCCGCTCCCCGGCATCCGTGCCGAACAGCCAGGCCCTGATCGGGAGTTCGGCGCCCAGGTCGAAGGGGTGCGAGGCGGCGGCGCGCACCCGCGCGGCCAACTCCTCGGCGCCGACCCGCTCCTCGGTGAGCACCGGGCGCGCGTCTGCGGCCGGCAGGACGACCTGCCGGGCGCCGGCCGGGTCGTCCGCGAACACCGTCCGCAGGCTCTCGTGCCGCACCACCACGTCGGCCAGGGCCTCACGCAGCGCGGCGAGGTCCAGGTCGCCGGTCAGCCGCAGGGTGACCGGGATGTTGTAGGTCGCGTCGGGGCCCTCCAGGGTGTGCAGGAACCAGAGCCGCTGCTGGGCGTAGGACAGCGGGAGCACGCGCGGGCGCTCGACGGGCAGCAGCGGCCGACGGGCACCGGCGGCGCGGCCGCACGCCTCGGCCAGCCCGGCGACGGTGGGGTTCTCGAAGAACGTGCGGATCGAGACCTCCGCGCCCAGGACGGACCGGACCCGGCTGAGCAGGCGGACGGCCGACAGCGAATGGCCGCTGCGGTCGAAGAAGTCGTCGTCGATGCCGACGGAGGGCACGCCCAGCACCTCGACGAACAGGGTGCACAGGATCTGCTCCAGCGGGCTGCGCGGGCCCCGGGCGCGGGCGGGCAGCACGGCGGCGGCCGGGCCGGGGGCGGCATGCTCGGGGTGCTCGGGCTGCTCGGGACGCTCGTCCAGCCGCAGTTCGCCGTCGCGGCCCCAGCGGGCGGTGCGGTCGAGGCAGTACAGCCAGGACGCGCCGGGCAGCGGGGAGGGCAGCAGCCGGTCCGGGTCGACGCCGTCCGCAGCGCCCTCCGCAACGTCGACCACCGCCGTGTCGCCCGCGGCGCCGACCACCGTGCCGCCCGCCGCGTACAGCCGGCCGGGGACGCCGGGCGGCACCGGCTGCAGGGCCGCGTCGAGCACCCACGCGCGGGTCGGGCTCAGGGCAGCCGGGAGCCCGGCCCGGGACAGCGCCTCGGACACCCCGGGGCGCGCGGTGTCGCTCCACCGCTCCAGGACGGCGGCACGCTCGTCCGCGTCGAGGAGCTCGACGGCGGACAGCGGGCTGCCCGGCTCGGCGGCCACCGCGGCGAGCAGCCGCAGGAGCCGCGCACCGATCGAGCGGGCCGTCTCCGTGGCGAAGAGGCCGGTGTTGAACTCCAGGTCGGCCACGATGCCCGCAGGGCGGCCCTGGGCGTCGAAGCTCTCGGTCAGCTCGAAGTTGAGGTCGAACTTGGTGTCCTCGATCGGCAGCCGCTCCAGCTCCACGGCGAGCCACGGCAGCCGGGCGACCTCGGCCACGGTGGCCCGCGGGTCGGCGTTGTGCAGGGTCAGGCAGACCTGGAAGAGCGGGTGGCGGACCAGCGAACGCTCCGGGTTCAGGGCCTCCACCAGCCGCTCGAACGGCAGGTCCTGGTGGGCGTACGCACCGAGGTCGGCCTCCCGGACGCGGGCGACGAGCTCGGTGAAGGCCGGATCGCCGGAGGTGTCGGTCCGCAGCACGAGGGTGTTGGCGAAGAAGCCGACCAGCTCCTCCAGTGCGGAGTCGGTCCGCCCGGCGATCGGCGTGCCCAGCGGGACGTCCTCGCCCGCGCCGAGCCGGGTCAGCAGCGCGGCCAGCGCCGCCTGCAGCACCATGAACAGGCTGGCCCGCGTACGCCGGCTCAGCGCGTGCAGGTCCTGGTGGAGAGCGGCGGGCACCTGGAAAGTCACCCGGTCGCCGTGGCTCGCGAGGTCCGGCGTCCGCGGCCGGTCCACCGGCAGCGCCAGTTCCTCCGGGAGGCCGTCCAAGGCCTGCTGCCAGTAGGCGAGTTGGCGAGCGATCTCGCTCTCGGGGTCGTCCTCCGAGCCCAGCGTCTCGCGCTGCCACAGGGTGTAGTCGGCGTACTGCACGGGCAGGGCCGGCCAGGCCGGCTCCCCTCCCCCGGTGCGGGCCGCGTAGGCCAGCGACAGGTCCCGCGCCAGCGGGCGCAGGGACCAGCCGTCACCCGCGATGTGGTGCAGGAGCAGCAGCAGCACGTGCTCGTCCTCGGCGAGGGCGAACAGGGCGGCGCGCAGCGGGAGTTCGGTGGACAGGTCGAAGAGGTGGCCCGCCCCGGCGGCGAGTTCGGCCGGCAGCCGGGCCTCGTCCGTCTCCCGGACGTCGATCCCCACGGGCGCCTCGTACGGCGCCAGGATCCGCTGGGTGAACCCCTCCTCGTCCTCACCGAAGACGGTGCGCAGGCTCTCGTGGCGGGCGACGACGTCGGCCAGGGCCAGCCGCAGCGCCTCCCGGTCCAGCGGACCGCGCAGGCGCAAAGCGCCGGGCGCGTTGTACGCGGTGCTGCCGCCGTCCAGCAGCTGGAGGAAGCGGAGCCGCTGCTGGGCGTAGGAGAGCGGGACCCGCTCCGGGCGCGGGACGACCGCGACGACGGCACCCCGGGTGACGCCCTCGGCGGCGTCCAGGGCATCGGTCAGCGCGGCAATGCTTGGGGTGTCGAAGAGTTGACGGATCGGCAGTTCCACGTCCAGGACGCTGCGGATGCGGCTGACCAGACGGGTGGCGAGGAGGGAGTGCCCGCCGAGACGGAAGAAGTCGTCATCGATCGAGACCGACTCCACCCCCAGAGTCTGCGCGAACAGACCGCACAGCACCTCCTCACGCGGGGACCGCGGCATCCGGCCCACCGCCTCCACCACGTACTGCGGGGCCGGCAGCGCACGGCGGTCCAGCTTGCCGTTCACCGTCAGCGGCAGCACGTCCAGCTCCACGAACGCCGACGGCACCATGTACTCCGGCAACCGGCCCGCCACGAACTCCCGCAGACCCTCCACCGAACCGGACGCCACGACATACGCCACCAGACGCTTGTCACCCGGCTCGTCCTCCCGCACCACCACCGCAGCCCGCGCCACACCCTCGTGGGCGACGACCGCGGCCTGCACCTCACCCAACTCGATCCGGAAACCCCGAACCTTCACCTGATCGTCAACCCGGCCCACATACACCAGCTGACCATCCGCATTCCACCGCGCCACATCACCCGTGCGATACATCCGCGCACCCGGACCACCGAACGGATCCGCGACAAAACGCTCCGCCGTCAGATCCGGCCGACCCCAATAACCACGCGCCAGCACCACACCCGCGACATACAACTCACCCGCAACCCCCGGCGGCACCAGACGCAAATCCCCATCCAGCACATACGCCCGCGTATTCCAGAACGGCCGCCCAATCGGCACCGGACCCGAACCGACGACCTGCCCCGGCTCGATCCGGAAATCCGTGCAATTGACCGTCGCCTCCGTCGGCCCATACGCATTCACCACCACCACACCCGGATGCAACCCCCGCCACGAATCCAGCGCCTCACCCACCAACGCCTCACCACCCGTGACCAACATCCCCGACGCCGACACCCCCGCCGGCAACACCTCCAACAACCCCAAATGCGACGGCGTCACCTTCATGAACGACGGACGACCCCACACCCCCGCCCGCTCATCCAACTCCGCCAGCACCACACACCCACCACTCACCAACGGCGCATACAAACCCGTCACCGACAGATCAAACGCCACCGACGAATGCAACAACGACAACCCCGCCGCATCCCCATACACCTCACGAGCACGCACCAAATACGCACCCACCGAACGATGCTCAACCACCACACCCTTCGGCCGCCCCGTCGAACCCGACGTGAAAATCACATACACCGGATGCGACAACGACAACCCCACCCGACGATCCCCATCCGACACCGGCCCATCCGAAAAACCGGACACACCAGCCAGAACCGCCAGGTCATCGATCACCAACACCGGACGCGCATCACCCAAAACCTGCGCCACCCGCTCCGCCGGCACCCCCGCATCCACCGGCACATACGCACCACCGGCCTTCACCACCCCCAGCAACGCCACCACCAACTCCACCGACCGCGGCAACACCACCCCCACGAACGACTCCGCGCCCACCCCCGCGCGATCAGCCACCGAGCCACCCGGTTCGACCACGCATCCAACTCCCGATACGTCAACGACCGGGCATCCGCCACCACCGCCACCGCATCCGGCGTCCGCTCCACCTGCTCCGCAAACAACACCGGCAACGACACCCCACGCACCTCACGCGACGCACCGTTCCACCCCACCAACACCCGCTCACGCTCACCCGCAACAAACACATCCACCCCACCCACGGGCGCCGCCGGGTCGTCGGCGATCTGCTCCAACACCCGGACCAGCCGGTCCTGGTGGGCGGTCAGCTCGTCCTCGCGGTACAGGGCCGGGTCCGCGTCGAGCTCCAGGCGGATCCCCCCGCGCGAGGTGGCGCTGCCGTAGAAGTTGACCTTCAGGTCGTTCACCGGCCCGGTGGAGAGCGGGTGGACCGTGGCGGGGCTGTCCCCGAAGACCGGTTCGCCGGCGAAGGCCATCACGTTCACCGTCGGCCCGAGCCGGGCCTGGCGGCCGCCCGACAGGCCCAGTTCCCGGACCAGGTCCTCGCCGCGGAACCGCTGGTGGCGGAGCACGTCCGCCAGCGAGCGGGCGACGTCGGCGGCCAGCTCGGCGAAGCTGCGGTCCGGATCGGGCGTCACCCGGATGGGCAGGACGTTGACCATCGCGCTCGGCGTGGTCAGCCCGGTACGGCCGGTGCGGCCCGCCAGGGGGAGCGCGAAGGTGAAGTCGGTCCGGCCGGTCATGCGGTGGTAGCAGGCCGCGGTGGCGGCGATCGCGAGCGCGGGCCACGGCACGCCCGACTGCGCGGCGAGGGAGGCGAGTCGGGCCGCCAGCTCGGACGGCAGGGTACGGACCAGGCGCAGGCTGCTGTGGGTGCTCGCGGCCGAGCGGTCGGCGAGGCTGATCGGGTCCGGCAGGTCGGTGAAGAGGTCCAGCCAGTACGCGCGGTCCTGGCGCCGCCGGCGCGAGTCAGGGTACGAGGCCTCGTCGGCGACCACCCGGTCCAGCGTCGCGAAGGGGGACGCCGAGGGCTCCTGCCCGGCTGCGAGGGCGGTGTAGAGGGCCGCGACCCGGGCCGTGTAGACGGAGTGGCCGAAGCCGTCGAGCACCGCGTGGTGGTAGCGGTGCACGTAGAACGAGCGGTCGTCGGCGAGTCGGATCAGGGTCTGGGCGCTGAGCGGGCCGCGGCCGAGGTCGAAGGTCCGGGCCATGTCCTTGGCCATCCACCGCTGCGCCTCAGCCTCCGGGTCCGGGGCGTCCCGCAGGTCGACCACGCGCAGCGGCCGCTCCTCGGCCGGCGTGACCACCTGCCAGAGCCGCGTCCCGCCGTCTCCGAGCCCGTCGCCCCGCCCGTCTGCGCGCGCGTCGCCCGCGCCGGTGTCCTCGACGAAGTGCGAACGCAGCGCCTCGGTCTCCTCGACGCCGCGGCGCACCGCCTCCGCGAGCACGTCGAGGTCGACGGGGCCGTCGATCTCGTAGTAACCACCGCAGTTGTAGAGGGGGCTGTCCGGCTGCAGTTGCTGGGCGACCCAGATGCCCAGTTGGGCGGCGCTGACGGGTCGACGGAGCGTACGGGCGTCGTCGGACATGGACGAGCGGTCCTCTCGGATCTGCGGGGTGGCGGACTGCGGCGCGGGACGGGTGGGCGAAGCGGGAGCCTGCGGGGCGAAGTGTCAGTCCTGCTGGGCGAGTTCCCGGATCAGGGCCGCGCTGAGGGCGTCGATGGTGGGGTTGTCCCACATGACGGTCGGGTCGAGGGAGATGTCGAGGTGGTCCTCCAACTCGGCGGCGACGGAGAGGACGTAGAGCGAGTCGAGGCCGTAGTCGGAGAGCTTCGCGGCGGGGTCGACGGTGTCGGCGGGCCGCTCCAGATGGGCGGCGACGCAGTCGACCAGCCAGCTGCGCAGGCTCTCGACGGTGTGGGTACCGGTGTCGGTGCCGATGTCGGTCATGTGCGGTTCTCCTGTGGCATGGGTGGTGGTGGCGGTAAGGGCCGGTCGGGCAGGGCGCGCCGGGTCAGGTCGAAGGAGCGCCCGCTCTCGTAGCGGTCGAGGAGGTCCCCGTACAGCCGCTCGTGGACCGGTCCGGCCGGCTGCGGGGCCCGGCGGGCGCGGCCGGTCAGCCCGCATCCGGGGGCCGCGGCGAGCAGCTGCGGGTCGCAGAGGGCCGCGACGGCGGGGGTGGCGAGCAGGTCGGAGAGCAGGTCGGAGAGCGCTGCCGGGGCGTGGTCGGGCTCCGGTGTCGCCGTCCGGTCCGCCGCCGCGAACAGGGCGCGCTGGGTCTCGCCCAGCAGCCGCTGGAACGCCGCGTGCTCGCCCACCCGGATGTAGAAGCGCGACCCCATCACCACCGAGAGGCGGTCCAGCGCCCCCTGGAGGGCGCGCGGGCCGAGCGCCGCCAGGGCCTGTCCGGCGGCTCCGGGCCGTGCGGGCAGGGCGTCCGTCCCGCGCACGGCGAGCGTGGCCAGCGTGTCGCAGAGCAGGAGGTCGGCGAAGGCGCCGGAGAGCAGCACCCGCAGGGCGGGCAGGTCGATCGCCGCGGCGCCGTAGAGGCGGCGGGCCCGCAGGTGGCGCAGGGTGATCCGGAGGGCGGAGTCGAGCGCGCCGACGCAGGCGCCGACGGCGAAGGCGGCCGAAGTCGGAACCGGCGCCGGGCCTGAGGCCGGCGAGCGGCGGTGGACGGCCCGCAGGGCGTGCAGCACCGGCTCCGGGTCACCCGCGGGGACGTGCCAGGCCTCCCCGTCCGGGGTGCGGCCTGCCTCCGCGGCGGCGAGGAGGGCGGCGAAGCCGTACGGGTTGGCGGAGTCGAAGGGGTCGCCCAGGCGCTGTTCCAGGGCGTTCGCGAGGGTTGCGGTACCGGTGTTCACGAGGCCTCCGCCTTCCGGGGGTCGAGCTGGTCCAGCAGGGAGAGGAAGGTGCCGGGCGGGCAGGCCGACAGGTGGTCGGCGAGCTCGTCCAGCACCTCACACTCCGCCTCCGTGACGGGCTCACCGAGGTCGGTGAGCGCCTTGACGAGGCAGCCGCGCAGCCATCCGTCCGGCACCGGGCCGGCACCGGAGGAGGTCCCGCGCAGCCAGAGGTGCAGGGCGGCGGCCGCGGCGAAGCACAGTTCGTACCGCTCGGCGAGGTCGAACGCCTCCGCCGGTACGGCCCGGGGGGTGAACCGGACGGCCGCCATGGCCTCGTGGAGGCGTTCGGTGGCGTCCAGCAGCCGCTCGCCGAGCGAGAGCAGCGGGCGCAGCGAAGCCGAGTTGCCGCCGTCGGCCCGCTCGGCCGCCTCGGCCCGCTCGCGCAGCTCGGCGACGGCCCCCGGCAGCCCGGCCGAGACGGAGCAGCCGCCGGTGGAGAGCAGGCCGAGCGAGGCCGGCCGGAACGGCCGCGGCGGGATGTACAGGTCGGCCGCCTCGGCCAGGCCGTCCGCGTCGAGGCGGCCCTTGCGGTAGCCGCGGGCGATCCGCGGGAACTGCTCGATCAGCGCGTTGCGGTTGACCAGGCTGCTGCCGTCGAAGATCCCGATGATGCGGTGGTCCCGCTCGGCCTTGGCGAACAGGCCGTGCGGGTCTCCGGGGCCGAGCAGCCCGTGCGGGCCGAGGAGGTGCAGCAGCCGGGCGATCACGGCGTCGACCTGCGCCGGGACGTAGGCCTTGGCGACGGCCGAGATGACGCTCATCTCGCCGGTGAGGGCGTGCAGGGAGCGCACCGCGACCAGGCCGGTGGCCTCGGCGAGCAGCAGCCCGGCGGCGGCCTCGCCCAGTTCGCGCCGGACGTGCGGCAGCTGCGCGAGCGCCGTGCCCTGCCCGTCGGCCACGAGCGGTGCGCCGCCCCCGCCGGCCGCGAGCGCCGTGCCCTGCGCCCCGGGTCCGACCGGTGCCCCGCCGGCGCGGTGTGCGGCGGCGAAGTCCGCGGCCAGCCGCAGGACGTGGTCCCCCACGCCGAGCGACATGGCGGCGCAGCAGGTCCGGGTGATGTGCAAGGCCTTGACGATGATCTCGACGCCCTGGCCGGTCGCTCCGATCAGGGCGTCGGCGGGCAGCCAGGCCTGGTGGAAGGCGATTCCGCTGATGTCGGCGCCCCGGATGCCGTAGGTGGGCACCTTGGGCAGGGCGGTGTGCGCGCCGGGTGCCAGCCGGGCCTTGTCGACCAGGAAGAGGCTGAAGCCGCGCGGGCCGCCCGCGTCGTCGGTGCGGGCGAGGACGGTCACCAGACCGGCCCGGGTGACGTTGTTGATCAGCCACTTCTCGCCGTCGAGCAGCCAGCCGCCGTCGGGCGCGGGGCGAGCGACGACCTCGCCGGCGAGCAGGTCGCTGCCGTGGTGGCGTTCGGTGAGCGCGCAGGAGACGACCTCGGCGGCGGCGATCCGCCGGCCGAGCCACCGGGCGGGTTCGGCGGCGTCGACGATCCAGGTGGGCACGGCGCCCAGGTACGTCTTGCCGTGGGCGGCGGCGACGGTGAGGTCGATCCGTGCGACGGCGCGCAGCAGCCGCAGGACGACGGTGAAGTCGTCGAGTGCGCCGCCGTGTTCGGCGGGCACGTAGTAGCGGGGCAGGCCGGTCGCGTCGAGGGCCCGGCAGGCGTCGGCGGGGAACTCGTCGGCCCGGTCCAGGGCGGCCAGCCCGACCTGGTCGAAGGGCTGTCCGGGGCCGCCGAGTTCGCGCAGCCGCCGGGTGAACCGCTCCACCGGGTCGGCCGCTTGGGTGTTCCGGGCGGGGGGCGCCGCGGCGGTCATGCGCCCACCGTCCCGGTTGCGGTCGGCGCCCCGGTTGCGGTCGGGACATCGGTGCCGGCGGGGACACCGGCGGCCGGAGCGGCCGGGCGCAGCAGCCCCTCCTGGTAGTCCGCGTAGGTGGGGTCGAGCGCACCGGAGCGGAACAGTTCGCGCATCGCCGAGCGCTGGATCTTGCCGCTGGTGGTGCGCCGGACCCCGCCGGGGCGCAGCAGGAGGACGGCGCCGACGGGGGCGCCGAACTCGCGGGCGACGGTGAGCCGCATGTCGGCGGCGAGCCGGCGCAGTCGTTCCTCCTCCTTGATGCCGCGCACCTCGTGGGTGACGACGAGCACGTCCTCGGGCTGCGGGCCGTCGCCGGGGACGGCGAAGCAGGCGCCGACGAGGCTGCCCAGTTCGGGCTGCTGCAGGCGGAGTTCGTGCTCGATGTCCTGGGGGTAGAGGTTGCGGCCGCGCAGGTTGAGCACGTCCTTGAGCCGGCCGGTGACGTACAGCTCGCCCTCGTACAGGGTGCCGAGGTCGCCGGTGCGCAGGTAGCCGGTGTCGCCGTCGGCGGTCGTGGCGCGGAACTCGGCCTCGTTGGTGGCCTCGCGGTTCCAGTAGCCGTGGCCGATGACGGGGCCGCGGAGCCAGATCTCGCCGACGCCGCCGTCGGGCAGGACGCGGTGAGTGCGGGGGTCGACGATGCGGATCTCGGCGCCGGTGACGGGCCCACAGCTGACGACGGCGCGTCCGGGCCGGTCGCCGGCCACCGGCCGGAACTCGTGCTGTTCGAGGAGTTCGGGGTCGATGTCGAGCGCGGTGGGCGGGCCGTCGAGCGCGCCGGAGACGAAGAGGGTGGCCTCGGCCATGCCGTAGCAGGGGCTCAGGGTGGCGGCGTGCAGCCCGTACGGCGCGAAGCGCTGCCGGAAGCGGTCGAGGACGGCGGCGCGGACCGGCTCGGAGCCGTCGACGGCGTGCTTCCAGCGGGACAGGTCCAGTCCCTCGGCCTGCTCGTCGGTGATCCGCCGGGTGCACAGCTCGTACGCGAAGTCGGGGGCGGCGGAGGTGTGGATGCCGAAGCGGTCGATCATGTGCAGCCACAGGTGCGGGCGCTTGAGGAAGGTGGCCGGGCTCATCAGGACGGTCCCGGCGCCGCTCATCAGCGGCGGCAGGATGATGCCCATCAGCCCCATGTCGTGGAAGTGCGGGATCCAGCCGCCGAGCGGGGTGTGCTCGTCGAGCCCGAGGCGGTCGATGAGGGTGGAGCTGTTCTGCAGCAGGTTGCCGTGGGTGATGACGACGCCCTTGGGGTCGCCGGTGGACCCGGAGGTGTACTGGAGCACGGCGACGGTGTCGTGGGTGGTGAGCGGCATCGTCCAGCCCTGCGGGCCCGGTCCGGTGCCGTCGTCTGTGACCAGCACGGGGAGGTGGTCGAGCCCCTCCTCGGTGGTCCAGGTCTCGACGTCGCCGCGGGTCGCGGTGTCGGTGAGGACCGCGACGGCCCCGGCGTCGGCGGCGATCCGCACGACCCGGCGCCGCTCGTGGCGGTAGCGGCCCGGCAGGGAGGAGGGGACGGCGACGGCGCCGGCGTACAGGCAGCCGAGGAAGGCGGTCAGGAAGGCCGGCCCGGCGGGGTACAGCAGGACGGCCCGGTCGCCCGCGCCGATGCCGGCGGTGTGCAGCCGCCGGGCGATCCCCCGGGCCTGCCGGTCCAGTTCGGCGTACGTCAGCCGGCTCGCCCCGTCCGCCCGGAGCGGATCGGTGACGAAGGTCAGCGCGTCCTTCTCCGGAATGTTCTCCGCATGCCGGACGAGAACTGCGGTGACACTGGGGGCGGTGACGATTTCCGCCATCTGGTTGCCCTGCCCTTCGCCTTCGCTCCTGGGAATTCCCGCCGCGCCGGTCGGCACCGCGGGATTCTTTCTAACGACGCTCCGGCGGGCCGCGGAAGGCGAATGACAGCAAACTGCAAGGACGCGGCGCACCGGTGCCCGGCGGCGGCCCGGTTTCCTGCACCGCGGGCCGTTCCGGGGCCTTCTGCCCTCCGGTACCGGCCAGTTGGGGACCGGTCCGGTGGGACCGGCGCGCAGTAGGGTCGAGGCACCGTCAGCGCGCGGCCGCCCGCGCGGCCGTTTTCCTTCCGCTGGCTTCGGACTCCTCCCCATCCGCCGAGTGATCGGCGTTCCGGTCCTGGCGCCGGAATGCGCCGGTTCTCCCGAGACCGGATCTGCCATGAATTCGACACCTGGACCCATGAATTCCTCACCTGGAACCGACTCGCCTTCCGTCTCCCCTTCCGTGCTGTTGACCGGCACCTCGTCCGACGCCCACACCTGGAATCTCGTCTACCTCCAGCTCGTGCTGGAGGAGGTCGGCCACACCGTGGCGAACCTCGGCCCGTGCGCGCCCGACGAGCTGGTGGTGCGGTCCTGCCTGGAGCTGCGGCCCAGGCTGGTGGTGGTCAGCAGCGTCAACGGCCACGGCTTCAACGACGGTCTGAGGCTGATCCGCGAGCTGCGGGCGCGGCCCGAGCTGGCCTCCGCCACCGTGGTCATCGGCGGCAAGCTCGGCACCGACGGCCTGCGCAACGTCGGCATGATCCGCCGGCTGACGGCGGCCGGCTACGACCGGGTCTTCGACGACGGGGAGCTGCCCGCGTTCCGTTCCCTGGCCGCCCGGTCGGTGTACCGGGCTGTCTCGTGACACCGGCGTCCTCTGACAGCTCCGACAGCTCCGAGAGCTCCGGCGGCTCCCGCGGCTCCGCCGAAGCCGTCGGCGCCCCCGGCACCACCAGCACCGGCGGCTTCGGCGGCTTCGTCGCCCGGGCCCACGCCCGCGGCGCGCTCGTGGTGCAGCCCCGGATGGGCTTCAGCGACCCGCGGCTGATGCGCGAGGGCCTGGAGCGGACCCGGGCGGCCGAGGCCGTCACCGTCGGCACCCTGACCCTGGACAGCTACACCCGGGTCAACGACCTGGCGGCGGCCGCCCGGGCCGTCGCCGAGGGCGTCCGGCTGAACGGCTACCCGATCTGCACCCACTCCCCCGCCGTGACGCGCACCGTGCTGGACGGCGTCCACGCAGACTCCTTCCCCGTGCAGGTGCGGCACGGTTCGGCGCAGCCCGAGCACATCGTGGCCGCGCTGCTGTCCGTGGGGCTCGACGCCACCGAGGGCGGCCCGGTCTCCTACTGCCTGCCGTACAGCCGTACGCCGCTGAGCGAGGCGGTGGCCAGCTGGCGGACGGCCTGCCGGATGCTGGCCCGGGCGCAGGGCGGCGGGCGGGTGCCGCACCTGGAGAGCTTCGGCGGCTGCATGCTCGGGCAGTTGTGCCCGCCGTCGATGCTGGTGGCCCTCAGTGTCCTGGAGGGCGTGTTCTTCGCCCGGCACGGCCTGCGCAGCGTCTCCCTGAGCTACGCCCAGCAGACCAGTGCGGAGCAGGACCGGGAGGCGGTGGCGGCCCTGCGCGCGCTCGCGGACGAACTGCTGCCGGGCATCGACCGGCACCTGGTGGTCTACGCCTACATGGGCGTGTACCCGGGCTCCCGGGCCGGCGCGCTGCGGCTGCTGGAGGCGGCGGCGCGGCTGTCGGTCGAGTCGGGTGCGGCCCGACTGATCGTCAAGACCGCGGCCGAGGCGCACCGCATCCCCACCATCGCCGACAACGTGGAGGCGCTGGAGACCGCCGCCCGGGCGGCGCGCGGCACCGTCCGGCGGCCGGAGCCGCCCGGTACCGAGCCGCGCTCCGAGGTGTACGAGGAGGCCCGGCTGCTGGTGCACACCGTGCTGGCGCTGCACGAGGACGTCGGCGAGGCGCTGCTGCTGGCCTTCCGGCGCGGCCTGCTCGACATCCCGTTCTGCCTGCACCCCGACAACGCGGGACGGGCCCGGAGCTTCATCGACACGGACGGCCGGCTGCGCTGGTCGGACACCGGGCGGCTGCCGCTGACCGGTTCGGCCGTGGCCGCCGCCCGCAAGCTGACCTCCGCCGACCTGCTGACCGCACTGACCCAGGTCCAGCGGACCTACGACCCAGGAGGCCCCCGGTGACCGCCACCACCCCGCTGCCGGACCGCCCCGCCGACGCGCTCTGGCAGGGCAGCAGCGCACCCGCGCAACTGCTGATCCTCACCGGCCGCTCGGTGCGGGCGCATCTGGCGCACCGCAGGGCGATGGTCCTCAGCATGCTCCAGCCGGTGTTCATGCTGCTGCTGCTCAGCCAGGTCTTCGGCAGCATCGTCGACCGCGGGCACCTGCCCTCGGGGGTCGGCTACCTCGACTACCTGCTCCCGGCGCTCCTGGTGACCACCGGGATCGGCCCGGCGGTGGCCTCGGGCATCGGGCTGGTGCGGGACATGGACAACGGCGCGGTGGCCCGGCTGCGGACGCTGCCGATCCGCGCGCCGCTGCTGCTGATCGCCCGCAGCCTGGCCGATCTGCTGCGCACCGCCGTCCAGTTGGTGATCCTGCTGGTGGTGGCCGTGGTGGTGCTGGACGCCGATCCGGCCGGCGGCCCGCTCGGGCTGCTGGCCGCGCTGCTGCTGACCTGCACGGTGGTGTGGGCGATGACCTGGATCTTCCTCGCCCTGGCCGCGTGGCTGCGCAACGCGGAGGCCATGCAGAGCGCCGGCTACCTGGTGACCTTCCCGCTGATGTTCGCGTCGAGCGCGTTCGTGCCGGCGGACCGGCTGCCGGGCTGGCTCCAGCTGCTGGCCCGGCTCAACCCGCTGTCGTACGCGATGGACGCGGCCCGGGCGCTCGCCCTCGACCTGCCGCTGGGCACCCGGGTGTGGGCCGCCCTGGGCACCAGCGCGCTCGTCGCCCTGGTCGCCTCGGCCGCCGCCGTCCGGGCGTTCCGCCGCCCGGTGGCCTGACCCCACCCCGCTACCGCCTGACCCCGCCACCGCCCTACGAAACGGAGCGACGATGACCGAACTGCGCGCACACCCCCTGGTCCGCCTGGACGCGGCACCCGACCCCGGCACCGACGCCGCGGTCTGGACGGCCCGGCACCGTGCGGAGATCCGCGAACTGGCGGCCCGGCACGGGGCCGTCCTGGTCCGGGGGCTGGACCCGGGCGGCCGGGACGGGGCCGCCGCCGTCGTGTCCGAGGTGCTCGGCGAGGGCCTGACCGAGCGCGAGGGGTTCGCCCCGCGCGACCCGTACCCGGCGCCCGGCGTGTACTCCTCCTCGCACTGGCCGGCGGACCAGCCCATGTGCATGCACCACGAGCTGAGTTACGCGGCCGTGGCCCCGCGGCTGCTCGCCTTCGCCTGCGTCACCCCACCGACGAGCGGCGGGGTGACGGCGCTCGCCGACGCCCGCCGGGTCCTGGAGGACCTGCCGGCCGCGCTGGTCGAGCGCTTCGAGCGGGACGGCTGGCGGCTGACCCGCCACTACAACCCGTTCGTCGGCATCGGCTGGCAGGACGCCTTCGGCAGCGCCGAGCGCGCCGAGGTCGAGCGCTACTGCGCGACCCACGGCATCGACACGGACTGGGGCCCCGACGGCGCCCTGCGCACCACCCAGACCCGGCCCGCCGTGGTGGCCCACCCGGACACCGGCGAGCGCTGCTGGTTCAACCAGATCGCCTTCCTCAACGAGTGGACGATGGCCCCCGAGGTCCGGGAGTTCCTGACCGCCGAGTTCGGGCCCGAGGGGCTGCCGTTCAACACCTTCCACGGCGACGGCACCCCCCTGGACCGCGTCACGGTGGACGCGGTCAACGAGGTCTACGAGCGCCACACGGTGCGCGAGCCCTGGCAGCGCGGCGACCTGCTGGTGGTCGACAACGTCCGTACCGCGCACAGCCGCGAGCCCTACCGGGGCGAGCGGGAGATCGTCGTCGGGCTGGGCGAGCCGTTCCGCCCCCGCGCCGGCGGCTGAACCACCGGTGGTCCGTACGACCGAGCGGGGCCGCACCCTGGTGTTCCGGGTGCGGCCCCGCTCGGTCGTCGGGGGAAGGGCGGTCGGACGGACGGTCAGTCGAAGCTCAGCGTGCGGTACACCGTGACGTTGCCGACCAGGTCCTGGCAGGCCTGGGCGGCCGCGGCGAGCTGCGCCGGGCAGTCCGGGGAGGCGGTGTCGAGCAGGATGCCCAGCGTGGTGCCGCTGTGGCCGACCACCACGCCCAGCCCGCCCACCTCGCGGCAGATGCCGATCATCCCCTCCAGCGACCACTTGTGGCGCAGCACCTGGTTCATCCGGGCGCTGGCGGTCGCGACCCGCCCGACCTCGGCGAGGTCCCGGCGGGCGACGGCACCGGTGATCCGGTCCAGCAGCCGCACGTACTCCCGCTTGTCGGCCGCCGTGAACGGCTTGGGGATCGCGTTGAAGGAGACGGTGTCCACCGCGCCGCCCTCGTCGCCGCTGACCACCGCCATCGACGGCAGCGACCCCAGCCGAGCCCGCAGCCGCACGGTGCGGTGGTGGAAGGCCACGATCGAGGGGTAGAGCACGCCGTCGGTCGGTTCGATCCGGGCGAGGTAGGACTCGATGCGGCGCGGCGGCATGGGTTCGTCCAGGGCGTTGGCCACGGCCCGGGCGGTGGCCACCAGGTCCGCCGAGGAGCTGGCCAGTCCCTTGCCCTCGGGCAGGGTGCTGTGGATCTTCAGCAGGCCGCCGGTCGGCCGGCCGGCGTCCCCCATGATCATCGAGGTGAGCCGGAGCGCCTTCTTCTTGTGCGGCGGCCAGACCCGCAGCAGGTCGGAGTCCGGGTCGGGCTCGAACCTGGCCATCGCCCAGCGGGCGACCGGCAGGGTGACCAGGAAGTCCCCGTCCTCCTCGGGCAGGACGCCCTGGAGCAGTTCGCCGAAGGTGCCGAAGGCGGTGCTCACCCCCGTACTCACCCCCGGCCTCACCCCGGCGGGCACCCCGGCGCCGGCCCCGGAGTCCGCCCCCGTCCGCGCCGGCCCCGGGGTGATGGTCTCGGTCGTCATCCGGCATCCTCCTCGTCCCACTGCTCGGGCGGCCGGCAGCCGCCGCGCACCACGTCGGCGGTCTCGCCCGGCCGGGTGCTGATGAAGTAGTGCCCGCCCTGGGCGAGTTCGCGCAGCGTGACGCGGTCCGAGACCGCCTTCCAGTCGCCGTGGCCGGCCTCGAAACCGGCCGTGGAGGCGTCGTCCCGGGCGACCACGACGTCCACCGGCGCGTCCAGCCGGTACCGCTCGCCGTCCTCCCGGAGGCGGATCAACTGGCGGTTGGCGGTCAGCACGTCGTGCCGGTAGGCCCGGCCCACCACGTCGGCGCGCTCCGGCTTGAGCGCATCCAGCTCCACGTAGGCGTTGTCGGCGCGCAGTTGGGCGAGCAGGGCCTGGTTGTCGGCGGCGGAGACCTCGGCCATCTCGGCGCGCAGCGCCCCGGTGTCGGCCAGCAGCAGGGCACCGACGAAGACGCGCTCGACCGGGCGACCGGCCTCCTCCAGCAGCCGGGCCGTCTCCAGGGCCGCCGCAGCGCCCGCGCAGTGGCCCCAGATCAGCACCGGCGTGGTGATCCGCCCGATGATCTCGTCCCGGACCCGCCGGGCGAGCTCCGGGACGTCCGGCATCGCCTCGGCCCCACCTCCCTCGCCGGTCTCACCGGCCGTACCGGGGAAGTCGTGCCCGGGCAGCTCCACCGCCTCCACCGCGAAGCCGTCCCGCTCCAACTCGGCGGCCAGCGAACGGAAGTTGACGGCGTTGCCGCCCGCGTAGGGGAAGCAGACCAGGGTGTGGTGCGGGGCGCGGGCCGCGGAGAGCGGCTGCAGCAGGCCGGTGGCCGCCGGGGCGGTGTCGCCGCGGTCCCGGGCGTCCAGGGCGGCGGCCAGGTCGGCCAGTACCGGCCGGCCGACGAGGTCCTTCAGGGACAGCGCCCGGTCCAGGTGGACCAGCAGCCGTACGGCGGCCAGCGAGGTGCCGCCGAGCTCGAAGAAGCTGTCAGCCCGTCCGATCCGCTCCAGCGGTACGCCCAGCACCTCGGCCCACAGCATGGCCAGCCGCTGTTCGGAGGGGGTGCGGGGGGCCGCGTAGGGGGCGCCGCCGTGGCCCAGAGTCCCGGCGATCCGGACCAGGCCCTTCTTGTCGACCTTGCCGTTCTCGGTGAGCGGCAGCCGCTCCACCTGGTGGAAGTAGGTGGGCACCATGTAGTCGGGCAGCAGGGTGGCCAGGAAGTCGCGGACGCGCTCGGCCGGCAGGTCCTCCTCGCCCGCGAAGAACGCGACGAGGTTGCGCAGGTCCCCGGCGCCGCCGTCGATGACGACCGCGGCCTCCCGCACGCCGGGCATCGCCAGCAGCTTGTTCTCGATCTCGCCGATCTCGATCCGGAAGCCACGGATCTTGACCTGCTCGTCCCGCCGGCCCAGGAACTCGATCCGGCCCTCGGGCAGCCAGCGGCCGAAGTCACCGGTGCGGTACATCCGGGTGTTGGGCCGGAACGGGTCGGGGACGAAGGCCTGCCGGGTCCGCTCCTCGTCGTTGATGTAGCCGCGGCCGACGCACACCCCGGAGAAGGCGATCTCGCCGGGCGAGCCGAGCGGCACCAGCGCCAGGTTCTCGTCGAGCACGTAGGTGTTGACGTTGCGCAGCGAGCGGCCGACCGTCACGAAGTCCCGGTCGGGCAGGCCGCGCAGCACCTCGTGCATGGTGTCGTCGGACACCTCGGTGGCGCCGTAGGCGTTGACCAGGGCGATCCCCGGGTAGGCGGCGAACCAGCGCTGGACGAGCTCGTACTTGAGCGCCTCCCCGGTGACCGAGACCGTGCGCAGCCGGCCGAGCGGGCGCGGGTGCTGGGCCAGGTGGGTGAGCAGCACCTCCAGGTAGGAGGGGACGACCTGGATCACCGTGACCCGGCCGTCGGCGATCTCGTCCAGGAAGCCCGTGACGTCGAGCTGGGTGTCGGTGTCCACGATCCGCACGGTGCCGCCGACCAGCAGCGGGGCGGCGAACTGCCACAGCGAGATGTCGAAGCACTGGGAGGCGGTCTGGGTGACGACCTCGTCGGCCCCGCCGGCCAGCTCCATGTCCTCGATCTTCATGAGGAGGTGGTTGAGCATCCCCGCGTGCTCGCACACCGCGCCCTTGGGCGCGCCCGTGGAGCCGGAGGTGAAGTAGATGTACGCCGCCTGACCGGGCGTCACCGTCACCCCGGTCGGGCCGGCCGGGAGGTCGGGCCGGGTCCGGATCTCCGCCACCGACAGGGCGGCGGGCGGCTGCGGCACGACCGCGGACGCCTCCTCGACCAGGGTCTCGCTGCCCGGCCCGGTCAGCACGAACCGGCAGGCGCTGCGCTCGAACTGGGTCGCCACCCGGTCCACCGGGAAGTCGGGGCGGACGGGCAGGTAGACACCGCCGGCCTTGAACACGCCCAGGGCGGCGGCGATCCAGTCCAGGGTGCGGTCCATCACGACGGCGACCACGTCCTCGGCGGCGGCGCCGGCCGCGACCAGGGCGTGCGCGACGCGGTCGGCCCGTTCGCCCAGCTCCCGGTAGGTCCAGCGCACCCCCGCGTGTTCGGCCGCGACGGCGTCCGGCACGGCCCGCGCCCGCTCCTCGAAGAGGTCCACGAAGGTACGGTCGGGCAGCTCGGCGCGCGGCCCGGCCAGGCCGTAGAGCTGCTTCTCGACCTCCCGGTCCGACAGCAGGCTCTGCCGGTCGTGCCGCTCGCCGGGGCCGTCGGCCAGGTGGCCGAGCGCCGCCAGGTGGTAGCCGGCCAGGCGCTGGGCATAGCCCGCGTCGTAGCAGGCGCGGTCGTACCGCAGGCGCAGGGTGAGGCCGCTGCCGTCGCGGTGCCAGGCCAGCCGCAGCGCGGCGCCGTCGGCGGGCTCGGCGTGCGGTGCCCGGGCGTGCGGTGCCCGGGCGGTCAGGCCCGAGAAGTCCAGGACCAGCCCCGGCTCTCCCCCGGCGGCGGCGGAGGCGGCGTCCGCGGTGGCGGCAACGGCGGCGGCCGTCCCGGCGACCAGCTCCGCCCAGGTGGAGTTCTCGACGGTCAGGCGCAGCGGCCGGACAGCACCGGCGTCGGCAATGGCACCGGCACCAGTGTCGGCACCGGCACCGGCCGGCGGCAGGTACCCGACGAGCAGCGCCCGCTCGGCCGCCACGGTCGCGAGCACCCGGGCGTGCGCGGCGGTCAGCAGGGCCGGCAGCGCGGCCCCCAGCTCGACGGCCCGGTGTTCCAGCTTCCGGGTGAGGTCATCGGCGAGCCGGGTGTCGTGGACCGCGTGGCCCTCCTCCCCGGCGGTCGGCGCGGTCCACCGGGGGATCCTGGTGAACGCCTGGTCGTCCGCGTGCTCTGTCATCGGGCCCCGACTCCTTCTCCCGGCGCTGCGGGCTCCGCCAGCTCGATCCTGATCAGCCGCGCGGCGGCCGCCGCGCGCTGTGCTGCCTGGTGCGTGTCCGGGCCGGCGGCGACCACGCAGGCCAGCCGGTCCTGGAACGAGTGCGTGATCCGTACCGTCCGGCCCTCGGCGGTCCCGGCCGTCACGGCCACCACGCCGGGCGCCGCCTGGGCGTCCGGGAGGCCGGCGATCCGGGTGACGACGCCCTCGCGCTCGGCGGGCAGGAAGCGGATCGCCGCATGCCCGCCGCCGCCCGGGCCGGACGGAGCGCCGGGCAGGCCACCGGACGGCCCGGCCGGCAGCCCGGCCGCCCGGGCGATCACCGCGTCCATCAGGTCGGTGCCGAGCGCGGCCCGGACGGCGACCGGGATCATCCCGCCGGCGAGGCGCGGGTTGACCTCGATCACCACCGGCCCGGCGTCGGTCAGCCGCAGTTCGGTGTGGGCCGCGCCCCAGCCGAGGCCGAGCGCGGAAAGGGCCCGCAGGGCGGTGCCGGCGAGCGCGTCGGCGCTCTCGGCGGGCACCGGCGCGGGCACGTCGTGCCCGGTCTCCACGAAGTACGGCTCGGCGCCGGTGTGTTTGGCCACGACGGCCACCACGGTGCGGTCGAAGGTCTCGACGGAGAACTCGGGGCCGCGGACGGCCGCCTCCACGAGGATCCGGCTCACGGCCGGGGTGCCGCGCTCGTCGGTGGTCCGGCCCAGCAGCTCCGCGGCCCAGGCCAGCACCTCGGCGCCGTCCCGGCAGAGCCGCACGCCGATCGAGCCGGAGCCGCTGACCGGCTTGAGGACGACGGGGTAGCCGATCGCGTCGGCCGCCCGGACCGCCGCGGGGGCGTCGGTCGCGCGCGCGAAGGCGGGCACCGGCACGCCGGCCGCCGCGAGGGCGCCGCGCTGCTGCTCCTTGTCGCGGCAGCGGTCGACGGCGTCCCCGTCGGCGGCGGGCAGGCCGAGCTTCCCGGCGGTGCGCGCGGCGGCCGCGACGAAGTACTCGGAGCTGGACGCGATCCCGGCCAACCCGGCGCTGTCCTCGGCGAGTTCGGCGCAGCAGGCGAGGACGGCGTCCGGGTCGCCGGTGTCCAGCAGACGGGTGGCGATCCGGTCCTCGGCCGCGTAGGGGTAGCGGCCGGGATCCCGGGTCAGCAGGACCGGCCGCAGTCCCCGGGCCCGGGCGGCCGTGCAGAACTCCCGTCCGGTGCCGGTGGTGTTGCTCTCCAGGAACGCCAACCACGGTCCGGCGGGCATCAGTTCGTCCACGTCATGGTGCTCTCGTCCGGTCGCGCTCACGGCGCACTCTCCGTTCCGTGTCCGTCTGCGTGTCCTCCTGCGCCGGCCGGTGCCCCGGTCAGCTCGGCCACGGCCTCCGCCAGCCGCTGCCGCCCCCGGTCGGTGCGGGCGCGGTGGGCGGCGAGCCGGTCGCAGTGCCCGGCCAGCCGGTCCCGCAGCACCCGCACCGTCCGGTCGCACTCGCCCGGGCCGCCGCCGCGGTCGTGGTCGTCCACCACCTCGCGCAGCGTGGGGAGTTCGGCGCCCAGGTCGACGGCCGCACCGTCGGCGTCCGTGCCGTCGGGCAGCCGGATCGCGGCCAGCTCGGTGGCGCCGGCCTCGACGGCCTCCCGCACGGCCTCGCCCACGACGTGGTGCGCGGTGCGGAAGGGCACGCCGCGGGCCACCAGCCGGTTGGCGATCACGGTCGCGGTGACGAAGCCCTCCCGGGCCCGCTGTTCCATCCGCTCCAGGGCGGGCCGGGCGCCGCCGACCAGGGCCTGGCCGAGCAGCACCGAGTCCCGTACGGCGGCGAGCCCGGGCCAGCCGGCGGCCACCGCCTCGGTGCCGACCTCGATGGAGTTGGTGAAGGGCGTCGACTTCGTCGCGGAGGCCGCCGCCGTCCAGGCCCCGACCGCCACCGCGGCCTTGGCCTTGACGTGCTCCAGCAGGAAGGCGTTGCGCTTCTGCGGCATCGCGGAACTGCCGCCGACCAGCCGCTCGGGGAACTCGACGAAGCCGAACTCCTGGGTGCTCCACAGCTGGAGGTCGGTGGCCAGCCGGCTGAGCGTCAGGGCGGCCGAGGCGGCCACCGCCACCGCGCGCAGCATCGTGTCGCGGGCGGCGACGGCGTCGGTGGCGTGCAGCGGGCCGTCCCGGAACCCCAGCAGTTCGGCGGTGCGGGCCGGGTCGATGGGCAGGTCGGTGCCGGCCACCGCCCCGGCGCCCAGCGGGCACCGGTCGAGCTGGTCGAGCGCCTGGTGCAGGGCCTCGGCGTCGCGGTCGAGCGCGGTGGCGATCCCGGCCAGGTAGTAGCCGTAGCTGACCGGCATCGCGGGCTGGAAGTGGGTGTAGACCGGCATGACCACGCCGCGGTGGGCCCGGGCCCGGGCCAGCAGCACCGCCTGGAGGCGCAGCAACTCGCCGAGCAGGTCGGCCAGTTCGGCGCGCAGCCGGAGCGCCGTGACGGTGGCCTTGAGGTCGTTGCGGGAGCGGCCGGTGTGCAGCTTGCCGCCCACCTCCGGGCCGAGCTCGGCCACCAGGTGGCCCTCGTACATCAGGTAGAGGCCGCGCGGGGCCGGCCGCTCGTACAGCTCGCGGAAGCCGTCGGCGCGCAGGGCGGTGATCCGGCGCAGCAGGGCGGCGGCCGCCTCGCGCGGCAGCAGTCCGCTCTCGGTGAGCATCACCACGTGCGCCAGGTCCACGGTGGTGGTGGCGCCGAGCTCCTGGCGGATGTCCTCGGGGCCGGACTCGCCGTAGACCACCCGTCGGGTCCGCGCGCCGAGGGTGCGGGTGAGGCGTCCGGTGGCGGTCACGACAGGGCCTGCTCGGGCAGCGGCCGGCCGGTGCGCGGGACGGTGCCGGGCACCTCGTCGTAGGGCCGGCGGGCCCAGTCGAAGCGGCTCCAGCCCGGCCCGGCCTCGGCGGGCGAGGCGACGGTGACCGGCTCGGCGGGCAGGGCGTCCAGGAGCAGGCCGTTGTCGGCGAGCCAGCTGTCGTCGTAGACGGTGGCCTGGTAGCGGTAGCCCTCGTCGGGCAGCATCACGACGCACAGCCGGTCCGGGTGGCGGTCGGCCCACCACTGGGCGACCAGGTGGGCGGCGCCGCTGGTCGGGCC
Organism: Streptomyces sp. 1331.2; assembly: GCF_900199205.1. Lineage (NCBI taxonomy): Bacteria > Bacillati > Actinomycetota > Actinomycetes > Kitasatosporales > Streptomycetaceae > Streptomyces > Streptomyces sp. 1331.2. Next base: position 1,704,703 of record NZ_OBMJ01000001.1, read on the forward strand.
CTGGAAGAGGGCGTGGCGGGCGTGCAGGGCCCGGGTCTGGGCGTAGGCCTCGGCCGCGTCGCACCAGTGGACCTCGTCGAAGACGCGGTGGTCGAGGTTGGCGGGCCACAGGCTGTTGCCGAGTCCGCGCAGTCCGCGCGGCCCGTCGGACTGGCCGAAGAGCACGCTGCGGTGGCTGTCGACGCCGATCGCCAGGGTGTGCGGGGTGTGCTCACGCAGGCCGCGGGCGGTGCCGCACATCGAACCGCCGGAGCCGACCGGTCCGACGAGGCAGTCGACGTCCCCGAGGGTGCGGTGCAGCAGGTCGGCCACCACCCCGTACGAGCGGGGGTTGTCGGGGTTGCCGTACTGCTCGGGGCAGAAGGTGTCGGGCAGTTCGGCGCGGATCTCGGCCAGGCGGCGCAGCCGGGCCTCCTGGTAGCCGCCGACCGGCGCGGGCTCCCGGCAGATCTCGACCCGGGCGCCGAGGTCGGTGAGCCTGCGGTACAGGTTGGGGTCGATCGCCGGGTCGCTGACCAGGATCAGCGGGCGCTCCATCAGGGCGCACTGCATGGCCAGGGCGAGGCCGAAGGTGCCCGAGGTGGTCTCGACGACGGTGGTGCGGTCGCCGAGTGCACCGCGCCGGTCGGCCTGCCGGAGGATGTAGTGGGCCGGCAGCAGCTTCATCAGGGTGTAGACGGCGCCGTAGAGGTTGGGGCCGAGCCGGACGAGGCGCGGGATCATCTGCGCCTCGGTGATCGAGCGGTACGGCGCGGTGGTCGCCGTCATGCGGAGCTCCCAGGGATTCGGTGGGGACCGGCGTGCCCGGTCCGGAATCCGGGGGCAGGCCGACGGGGACAGGGGTTGGGTGCGAGATCCGGTAGAGGATCCACAGGTTCACGGGTGCGCTCTCCCGGTCGGTGCGGGCTGCGGCCGAGGCCGGCCGTCAGGAGGGCACCGAGACACCGGGCCGGGGCACGGCGTGCGCGGGCGGTGCCGCGGGGCTCCCGGGCAGCGGCCCGGCGCTCTCGGCGAGGGCCAGGTAGACGTCGTCGAGGCTCGGCTCGGTCAGCGAGATCCCGGTGATGCCCAGGCCGGCCTCGTCCAGGGCCCGGACGACCGCGGCCAGGGCGGCGGACTCGCGGACGGGGACGGCGACGCTGCCGTCCGGCTCGCCCGGTCCGGCGTCCAGGCCGGCCCGGCGCAGGGCGTCGAGCGCGGCGGGCAGCCGGGCCGGTTCGGCGAGCTGTGCGCGCACGGTGCTGCCACCCAGCCTGGCCTTGAGCCGGGCCGGTGTGCCGTCGGCGATGGTCCGGCCGCGGCCGAGGACGATGACCCGGTCGGCCAGCTGTTCGGCCTCCTCCAGGTACTGGGTGGTCAGCAGCACGGTGGTGCCCTGGGCCACGCAGGAACGGACCAGCTCCCAGAGGCCGCTGCGGCTGACCGGGTCGAGCCCGGTGGTGGGTTCGTCCAGGAAGAGCACCTGCGGGCTGCCGACGAAGCTGCTGGCCAGGTCGAGGCGCCGGCGCATCCCGCCCGAGTAGGTGCCCGCCGTCCTTTCGGCCGCGCCGGTGAGGTCGAAGGCCTGCAGCAGTTCGTCCGCCCGGCCGCGGGCCTGGGCCCGGCTCGCTCCGAGCAGCCTGGCGACCAGGACCAGGTTCTCCCGGCCGGACAGGCTCTCGTCCACGGCGGCGAACTGGCCGGTCAGTCCGATCCGGCGGCGCACCTCGCGGGCCTCCCGCACCACGTCGTACCCGGCGACCCTGGCCGTGCCCGAAGTCGGCGGCAGCGCGGTGGCCAGAATGCTGACGAGTGTGCTCTTGCCCGCCCCGTTGTGCCCGAGCAGGCAGAGCACCTCCCCTTTCGGTATCGCGAAACTGACTCCGCCGAGTGCCTGCGTGCTGCCGAAGGACCGGCTGATGTCCATTGCTTCAATCATCACGCTGTTCACCGGACGTCATTCCTCGCAGGGAGCGGGCGGGTACGGATTGCGGGGTTCCCGGAATTCGTACCGTCCCCGGACTTTCCGCGGCAAGGAGCGCTACAGCAAGCTGCCATTCATCCGGCGGCCCGGGTGGGGTGGTCACTCGTCACCGGCGGCAGCAGGCCGAGTTCCACCGCGCGGGCGCCGGCCTGGAACCGCGAGTTGGCGCCGAGTTCGCGGGTGATCTCGGCGACGTTGCGCCGGTAGGTGCGCACGGACATGCCGAGGTCCCGGGCGGCGACCTCGTCGGTGCGTCCGGAGCTGAGCGCCAGCAGGATCCGCCGGGCCAGGGCGCTGCGGGTCCGCTCGCTCAGCCGCCGGTGGTCGGCCAGCGGGGCGCTGCCGTTCCAGGAGGCCAGGAATAGGGTGCGCAGGTTGCGCAGCACGGCCGGGGCCCGCATCAGGATGGCCTCCCGGGACGGCCCGGCCGCCCGGGACCAGACCACACTCACCAGGCCGTCGGCGAGCACCATGTCCTGCAACACCGCTCCCACCAGCCGGACTTCGACGCCGGCCGCGTACTTCTCCAGCCGTTCCAGCAGCAGCCGGTTCTCCAGCAGGCCGACCCCGGCGAGCAGCCGGACGTCCACCCCGCGCGCCGCGGCCCGGCCCAGGCAGGACACCAGCCGGGTGATCTCCTCGTCGTGGTGCCCCGAGAGCACCACGGCCAGGGAACGGGCGGCCGACCCCACCAGCTGCTCGGTGGTCTCGCTGCCCTCCTCCGGCCCCAGCGCGGTCAGCAGCCTGCCCTCGCTGCGGTGCCGGTCGACGGCGAATTCGACCAGTCGGCGGGCCTCCAGCAGCATGCTCTCGATTTCCCCGCTGGACGGTTTTCGCGCCGCCTGTTCGGGCAGTGCATTCGCCCCGGCGGGCACGGTGATGACGGCGGACGGATCATTGACAGGCGTACTCGGCACAATTCCCCCTGCTGCTCGACTCGCAACGTCCGTTCAGGAGGGCATGGGGGCCGGCCGCTTGTCACACGAACGAAACGGCCGTCTTCGAGGCACGGCACCTGCCGAGAGCCCCCGCTCTCTCCACGGACTTCACCCTAGGAGCCGCCGTTCGAAGGGGTCAAACAGTTGCACGCCAAAGCAACTGCGCCGCCCTGCGGGCGGTTTCGGGAATTTCCGCCCGACCCCGTCGGCGGGCCACGACCGTCGCCCGAGCCGCGAGGGCCGACTGGGGAGCCGGCGCCTTCGACGCCATCCACCCTCCTCCGTCGGCTCCGCCGAGAAGTCCGCTGTGGCCCCCGCCATGGCATGCTCCGATCCGCAGGTAGTAAATTAGTTGAGTAATGTACTCGGCAGGCAACTCGGCAGGCACTGCGGAAGGTCGTCCATGTCCCCCACCCATCCGTTCGCGGTGCTGCGCACCAGGCCCCTGTGGGCCGGCACCGGCGTCATCCTCGGCGCGGTCGCGCTGCTCTTCTCCCTCTTCTACCTGGGCGCGAACATCAACCCGTCGGGGTCGGTACGCGGCCTTCCGGTCGGCCTGGTCAACGCCGACCGAGGCATCACGGTGGACGGGAAGCGGCTCGCCTTCGGCGAGCAGGCCGTCACGGCGATCACCAAGGAGGCCCACCGCGAGGTGTCCTGGCAGGTCCTGGACCAGAAGGAGGCCGAGCAGCGTCTGGGGTCGGGGCGGCTGTACGGCGCGCTCGTCATTCCTGAGGGCTTCTCCGCCTCGATCGCCGCGCTGGGCGGGCCCGCGGCGGCCGGCCCGCCGACCCGCCCGGCGCTGACGGTGCTGACCAACCCGTCGGCGAGCAGCATGGGCTCCGGCATGGCGAGTCGGATCACCCAGCAGGCCGCCCACTCCTTCTCCCTCGCCCTCGGCACCAAGCTCTCCCAACGAGCCCAGGCGCAAGGCGGGCAGTCGGGCGCGGCCGAGCGGCTGCTGCTGGCGGATCCGGTGGCGGTGCAGGTCCAGGACGGGCATCCGCTCGGGTCGCACAGCGGCATGGGGCTGAGCGCCTTCTACTACGCACTGGTGCTGGTGGTGTGCGGCATGCTGGGCGCCAACGTGGTGAACAGCCAGGTGGACGTGGCCCTCGGGTACGCGCACAGCGACATCGGGCCCTGGCGCCGACGCCGTCCGCTGCTGCGGGCGTCGCGGGTGCAGACCCTCACGGTGGGCAGCGCGCTGATCGCGGGCCTGTCGGTGGTGATGGCCACGCTGGTGCTGGCGGTCGCGGCCGGTCCGCTGGGGATGGATGCCCCGCACCTGCCGCTGCTGTGGCTGTACTCGGTGGGCACGGTGGCCACGGTCGGGCTCGGCGCGCTCGCGCTGCTCTCGGCGTTCGGGACGCCCGGGATGCTGCTGGTGACGCTGGTGTTCATCGCGATGGCGGTGCCCACCGCGGGGGCGTCCACGCCCGTCGAGGCGCTGCCCGGCTTCTTCCGGTTCCTGGCGGAGTTCGAACCGCTGCGGCAGATCACCGCGGGCGTGCGCGCCATCCTCTACTACGACGCCCAGGCGCAGGCCGGTCTCGCCCGGGGCTGGGCCATGATGGCGGCCGGTCTGGCCGGGGCGCTGGCGCTCGGATTCGGCATGACCCGCTTCTACGACCGCCGGGGCCTGCACCGGGAGCACGAGCCGAAGGCGGCCGTGGCCCCGGCAGCCGCCGCATGACACCCCTGGGGCCCGCCAACCCGGCGGGCCCCAGGGCCGCTCACGCCTACGGCCCTTCCGGCGGATCCTGCCGGACAGGCCTAGCGGCCGTTGATCACGTCGATCACGTCGGTCTCAGCCGTCCCTGCCGTCTCAGCCGCCGCTTCGGCGGCGATGCGGTCGAACTGGGCGCCCATCGCCTCGGCCAGCGCCTGGGCCGCCGACAGGGGCCGCACCATGACGGTGAAGTCGTCGATCTTCCCGTCCTCGTCGAAGTGCAGGAAGTCGCAGCCCTGGACCTGCCGGCCACCGACGGTCGCGGTGAAGACGAAGGCGTGGTCGCGTCCGTCGGGGTTCGCGATCTCCCGTACGTAGGCGAAGTCCTCGAAGACACGCAGCACGCCGCGCAGGATCGCCGCGGTGATCGCCTTGCCCGGGTAGGGCTTGAACGCGACGGGGCTGGTGAACACGACGTTCTCGGCGAGCAGATCGGCGATGGCCTGCTCGTCGCGGTCCTCGACGGCCTTGCGGAAGGGATGCATCGACTCGCTCCATACCCACATAGTTGAATAGATGCATCCGTGAGTATGGAGCAGGCGGCGGCGGGGTGTCCACAACCCCCGAATACTCGCATTGTTGACTAGACAGTGGGGGTGCTACGTTGCCCGCATGGCTCTGCGGAACGCACTGATGGCAGCCCTCCTGGAGGGCGAGGCGTCCGGCTACGACCTCGCCAAGGGCTTCGACGCCTCCGTGGCCAACTTCTGGATGGCCACCCCCCAGCAGCTCTACCGCGAACTGGAGCGCATGGAGGCCGACGGCCTGATCGCCGCCCGGGTCATCCACCAGGAGAAGCGCCCCAACAAACGCCTCTTCTCCCTCACGGAGGCCGGCCGCACCGCCGTCCGCGCCTACACCGAGGAACTCCCGAGCAAGCCGAGCACCATCCGCGACGAGCTCTTGGTCAAGGTCCAGAGCGTCGACGCCGGCGACGCCGCTGCCGTCCGCGCCGCCGTCGCCGAACGCATGGAATGGGCCCGCGCCAAGCTCGCCCGCTACGAACGCCTCCAGGTGAAACTGCTCGACGGCCGCACCGAGGAGCAGTACCTCGCCCACGCCGAACGCATCGGCCCCTACCTCACGCTCCTGCGCGGCATGGCCTTCGAACGCGAGAACCTCAGCTGGGGAGACACCGCCCTACGCGTCCTCGACCGGCGCTCGGTCCTTCAGGACTGAACGCACGGCACCGGTCGCCCCTGAGGCAACGCGTCCGTCGGCCGGCAGCGCGGCGGGCCCCGACACGCTCGGCGCGTGCCGGGGCTGCCGCAGGCGGCCCGTCAGGACCGCACCGCCTCCGGCGCCAGCGAGTTGCCCCCCGGGATCGAGCCGCAGTCCGAGGGTGCCGGCCGGCCCGCGAACCGGTCGTTCAGCCAGCCCAGTGCCAGCGGCGCCCAGGGCGCCGGCACGCCGACGTGGCTGAGCAGGTCGAACTGGTCGTACTTGATCGCGCCGTTGCCGCTGTCGCAGTACTGCCGAGCCAGCGCCCGCACGTCGCCCGCGACCATCACCCCGTCGCCGGTGCCGATGCCGGCCGGGTTGTTGAAGGTCCCCTCCCAGAAGCCGCCACCGCCCTGCGCGATGTAGCCGGGCACGGTCGGCGTGCCGGCGCTGCCCAGGTTGACGCGATTCACGGCGGCCACGAACGGCGGCACCGAGTCGGGGTCGGCGTACTCCGGCTTGGCCATCTTCGCCCAGGTCAGCCCGGGGTACTGGCCGAGCGCGTTGACGATCGAGCCGTTCTGCAGCTTCTGGTGGACCTGCAGGCCGTAGTCGCTCAGGTAGGGCGTCAGGTCCAGGCCGTAGGAGCGGGAAACGCCGATCAACGCCAACGGGATCAGGCCGTTCCACACCAGCGCGCCGTCGACGTACTTGAGGTTGTGGGCCGGATCGACCAGCAGGCCGCCTTCGGCGAAGCCGACCAGGTGCCGGTTCACCTCGGGGGCGTAGCTCGGGGCCAGCGCGGCGGCCCAGCTGGTGGCGACGGCGCCGCCGGAGTAGCCCATCAGCCCGAACTCGGTGTCGGCGCCCAGGCCGGTGGCGGCGGAGTTGGTCGCGGCCCGGATCGAGTCCAGCGTGTTGGTGCCGTACTCGGGGCCGGCCCCGAAGTCGGCCGACTGGCCCTCGGTGTCCGGAACCACCACGTCGTAGCCCTGGAGCAGCAACGGCACCACGAACATCGCCTCGGAGTTGGCGATCACCCCGCCCAGCGTGACATCGCCGGCGATCGCCCGGGACGGCCCGTCGGCGGGGTTGAGCGAGTCGTAGAACGACTGGTAGGAGACCGCCCTGCGGCCGTCGCCGCCCGGTGCCCGGAGCACGGTGGTCACGTTGGCGGACGGTCGGCCCTGGGCGTCGGTGCTGCGGTAGAGCAGCTGGATCGCGGTCACCGGGGTCGGGATGCCGACCAGGTGGTAGGGCAGTTGGCGGGTCTTCAGCACGGTGCCGGGCGACAGCGAGGCGAGCGGCGCGCTGCCGTCGTAGACGTAGAACCGGTCGGTGGCGCTCGGCGTGCTCGCGACCGCGCCGGCCACCGGGGCGGCGGTGACGGCCACCGCCGCGGCGAGGGCGGTGGCCAGGAGTCGAGCGGCGGTTGTGGACATGTCTCCCCGATTCACAGGTGGGTCCGCCGGGTGGGGCGGCTGAGCGGGCGTCAGGCGCGGGCCCGCTGCCGGGTGTCGTGAGGACGATCCCGTTGTCAACTGGTGGGTAACTTCGGATGACAATGATGGCCGTCCGGCCGCCGGTCCGCTCCTGGGCATCGCTCACAAACTTTCGCGAGGTGGATTGTGATCGCACCCCAGACCGCGACCGGCTCCCCCACGCCCCTGGCCGGCTCCCTCGGGGACGCGGTCGGCTCCCGCGGAGCCGCGACCGGCGACTCGGCGCCGCGGTGCGGCGGGCAGCCGCTGCATCAGCGACTGCTGACCGACCTGCCGCTCCTGGTGCCCGCGGTGCTGACCAGGCTGCTGGACCAGCTGCCGGCGTACGCCGCCATGCCGCCCGAGCAGGTGCGCGGCGAGATCACCCGGGCCACCGAGCACGGGATCCGGCACTTCGTCGAGGTCCTGCGCACCGGCGAACTGCCGGGCCGGGAACTGCTGGAGAAGATCAGCGAGTCCTCGGCCCAGCGGGCGGACGAGGGGATCCCGCTGGAGGCCGTGGTCGGCGCCTACCACCTGGGCGCCGAGGAGTGCGCCACCCGGATCCTGGCCACCGCCGAACCCGGCGACCTGCCGGACGTGCTGCGCGCCCAGCACCGGTTGCTCGGCTACCTACGGCTGGTCAGCTGTGCGGTGGCCACCGGCTACGTGCGCGAGCGGCAGGCCGCGCTCGGCGAGGAGCAGGTGGCCCGGCAGGCGCTGCTCTCCCGGCTGCTGGAGGGCGGCAGCCCGCAGGCCGCGGCCGACCGGGCCGGCCTGCCGCTGCCGCCCAGTTACCTGGTGCTGAGCATCGCGGCCGGACCGCACCCCGACGAGCTGCTGCCCGGCGTCAACCGCTCGGTCGCGGCGCGCCGCAAGGTCCGCCGGCTGCGGCACGAGCTGGAGCGGCAGAGCCGCGGGGTGCCGCTGACCGCGCTGTCCGAGGAGGGCGGCCTGGCGCTGCTCCCGCAGGAGACGCCGGTGGCCGGGCTCGGCGACGCCGACTGGGTCCGGCTGGGCGCCCTGGTCGAGCAGCTCGGCCGGATCTGCGGCGCCGAACTGCTGGTGGCCGCGGCCGCCGCCGCGCCGGACGGGGTGGCCGAGGCGGCCCGGCTGGTCGGGGAGGTGCGCCAGGTGGCGCAGGCGGCCGGGCTCGGTACGGGCCTGTACCGGCTGGACGACGTGCTGCTGGAGTACCAGTTGAGCCGCCCGGGCCCGGCCCGGGACGGGTTGGCCGCGCTGCTCGCGCCACTGGCCGGGCGCCCGGAGCTGCTGGAGACGTTACGCGCGTTCCAGGCCGCCGGGTTCGACCGGCGCCAGGCGGCCACCCGGCTGCGGGTGCACCCGAACACCGTGGACTACCGGCTGCGCAAGGCCACCGCGCTCACCGGCCTGGACCCGGCCCGGAGCGGCGAGCTGCCGATGCTGCGGGCGGCACTGGCGGCCTTCGACGCGGCAGCGCGCGAGCGGCCGACCAGCGGCTGACGGGTTCGGGGCTCCTTGAGGCAGGTTGCCGAGCTGGGCAGTCCCCGCCGAGCCGGCCTGCGCGCCGGCGGTCCGCCGCCGACGTGCACGGCGGGCGCGTGTCAGTTCGGGACCGGGCTCGGCGCCGGGTGGTGGCCGATGGGCGACGCCACCTCGGGACGCCCGAGTGGCAGGACGGTGTCGGCGTGGGCGGACACCAGGGGCAGGTCGTGACTGACGAGGACGACGGCCAGGCCCCGGGTGTCCCGTAGGTCGCGCAGGAGTTCCATGATGCCGTCGGCGGTGTCGGCGTCGAGGGCGGAGGTGATCTCGTCGCAGAGCAGGACGTCGGGTTCGGCGGCCAGGGCTCGGGCGATGGAGACGCGCTGGCGCTGTCCGCCGGAGAGTTCGTGGGGGTGGCGGGCGGCGTGGTCGGGGGTGAGGCCCACGGAGGTCAGCAGGTCGGCGACGCGCTCGGCGCAGCGGTCGGCGGCCAGGGCGAAATGGAGCTTCAGCGGGCGGGTGAGGGTGACCCCGACGGTGTGGGCGGGGTTGAGGGCGCCGAGCGGGTTCTGGGGGACGAGTTGGATGCGGCGGCGCTGGTCGCGGGTACGGCGCCGGTAGGAGGGTGCCAGGGCTTCGCCGGCGAGGGTGATGCTGCCGGCGTCGGGCCGGTGAAGGCCGGCAAGGGTGCGTAGCAGGGTGGTCTTGCCGCAGCCGGACGGGCCGGTGATGCCGGTGAGGGTGCCGGGCGGCAGGTTGAGGTCGAAGGCGGTCAGGACGTGGTGGCGCTCGCGGCCCGTGCCGACGGTGGCGCGCAGTGCCGTCACCTCGACGATGGGCTCGGTCCCGGGGGCCGGGGTGTGACGGCGCTCGGCCGGGGCCGGAGAGACGGCCGGGGCGGTGGTGGGGCGGGCCGGCCACAGCGCGAGGACGTGGTCGGCGCAGCGGGCGACGAAGTCGGGGTCGTGGCTGGTGAGGGCGATGGCGATGTCGTCGGAGGCCGCGATGTCGCGCAGGAGCTCCGCGATGTCGTCGCGCAGAGCGGGGTCGAGGCCGGCGGTGGGTTCGTCGAGCAGGAGGATCGCCGGGCGGCGGGCGAGGGCGCGGGCGAGGGCGACGCGCCGTTGCTGTCCGCCGGACAGGGCTGCCGGGCGGCGGCGTTCGAGGCCTTCGCCGAGCGGGAGGTGGACGGTGCGCAGCAGCTCCGGGACGGAGGTGCTGCGGCGGTCGGCGGCGGTCTCGGTGACGAGGCGGTCGACGCGCATGCGGGGGTTGAGTCCGGAGCCGGGGTCCTGGCCGACGTAGGCGAGCTGGTGGCGGCGCAGGCGGCGCAGTTCCTCGGGCGGGAGGGTGAGGATGTCGTGGCCGAGGACGGTGAGGTGTCCGGCGGTGACGTGCGCGCCGGGTGGGAGGGCGCCGGTGAGGGCGCGCAGAAGGGTGGTCTTGCCGGCGCCGGAGGGTCCGGTGATGGCGGTGATGCGGCCCGGGGTGAGGGTGAGGGTGGCGTCGGTGAGCAGCTGCGCGCCGTGCAGGGCGATGGACAGTGCGGTGGCGTGGGCGGCGGGGGCGGGGGTGCTCACAGCGGGGTCTCCGGGGTGGGCCGGGCGGGGGCGAGGGCTTCGGCGGCGAGGTTGACGCTGATGGCGAGCAGGCCGATGGCCAGGCAGGGGGCGCCGACGGCCCAGGGGTTGAGGGTGATGCCGGCGGCGTTCTCGCGGATCATCAGTGCCCAGTCGGCTTCGGGGGGTTGGGGTCCGAGCTGGAGGAATGCGGCGACGGAGACGATGTAGATGCCTTCGACGAAGCGCAGGCCGAACAGGGCGAGGACGGTGGAGCGCAGGTTGGGAAGGACCTCGCGCACGGTCAGGTGCCACAGTTTCTCGCCGCCTGCCGCTGCGGCTTCGATGTAGCCGGTGGTGGCGATGGGGGCGGCCGCGGCGGCGACGATCCGGACCGCGTACGGGATGCCGAGGAGGGTGGCGGCGGCTGCGACGGCCAGGCGTCCTCCGGCGGGCCAGGCCAGGGCGATGAGCATGATGGCGAGGACGGAGGGCAGCAGGATCGTCAGGTCGGCGGCGCGTTCGATCCACCGGCCGAGCACCGGGCGCAGTGCGGCGATGATGCCGATGGCGGTGGCGGCCGCGGTGACGACGAGGGCGATGACCAGGGCGGTGGCGATCAGGGGTGCGCCGCCACTCAGGAGGCGGCTGAGGACGTCGCGGCCGAGCTGGTCTCCGCCCAGCGGTGCGCCGGCTCCGGCTTCGGCGTAGGGGAAGGTGACCGGCGCGTCGATCGGGTGCGGGGCCAGGAGCGGCCCGGTGAGGGCGAGGAGGACGAGCAGGAGGGCCGGAACGGCACGCAGGAGCACACGCCGGGTTCGGCGGGTGGTGGGCACGTTCGTGGTCGGGGCGGTCATCGGCGCTCGTCTCCGAGGGCGGTGGTGCGGACGGTGTCGGCGAGGAGCAGGAGCAGGCTGATGGAGGCGCCGGCCACTGCCACGACTCCGGCGACGAGGGGGGTGTCGCGGTCGGTGATGGCTCCGGCGAGGACGGCGCCGATGCCGGGATAGTTGAAGAGGGTCTCGACGACGACGGTTCCGCCCAGCAGCATGCCGGCGGAGGTGGCGATGCCGACGGCGATGGCGGGCAGGGCGCCGGGGAGCATGTGGTGGCTGAGGATGCGTCGGCGGGGCAGGCCGTCGAGGATGGCGGCCTGGACGTGGGGCAGGGCGGCCTGGTCGGCGAGGGCGCCGCGCACGATGCGGGTGTTCCAGCCGATCTGGGGGACGGTCAGGGAGAGCAGCGGCAGGACGATCATCGTCCAGGACTCGGGTCTGCCGTCCGGGCCGGTGAGGGTGACGGCGGGCAGCCAGCCGGTCCACTGGGACAGCAGCAGGAGCAGGGCCACGGAGACGACGAACTCCGGCAGGGCGTACGCGGCGGTGGAGAGGGCGTCGACGGCGCGGTCGGTGCGTCCGCCCGGGCGCAGGGTGGCCCAGCCGCCGAGGGCGAGGGCGCCGGCCGTGCTGACGGCGAGGGCGAGGCCGCCGAGCAGGAGGGTGTTGGGGAAGGGGCCGGCCAGGACGTCGGTGACGTGTCGGCCGCGGGCGGTGGTGCCGAGGTCGCCGGTGGGCAGGCCGGTCATCCAGTCCCGGAAGCGTTCGGCGACCGGGCGGTCCAGGCCCATGGCGGTGCGGCGGGCGGCGAGGTCGGCTGCGGTGACGCCCCGGTCGGAGGTCGCACCGGCGGCGTCGCCCGGCAGCAGTTCGACAGCGACGAAGACGGCGGCGAGCAGGACGACGAGCAGCACCAGGCGCCGTGCGGCCTGCCGGGCGACCCGGCCCGCACCGGGGAGGATGCGGGCCGGAAGGCTTCGGAACGTCGGCGCACCCGCGGGGTGACGGGTGGTCAACGCGCCAGCCAGGTCTTTTCGAGCTGGACGCGGCCGTAGCCGGGGAGCTTGGGCAGGTCGCGCACGGCAGCGCCGGCGAGGTCGATGCCGTCGGCCATGCCCCACAGCAGGTAGCCGGACTTGGCGAACTCGGTCTCCTGGAGCTGGTGGAGCAGCTTGCCGCGCTCGGTGGCGTCGGCGGCGCCCATGGCCTTGCGGTAGGTCTCGTCGAAGGTGGGCTCGTTCCAGCCGGACTCGTTCTGCCCGGCGTCGGAGAGCATCGTCTTGGAGGCGAAGAAGACCACCGAGTCGTTGGTGCCCCAGTAGGTGGTGTAGAGGGTGCCCTTGAGCCAGGTGGCGTCCCAGAACACCTTGGAGTCCTGCTTCACCACGTTGATCTTCACCCCGGCCTCGCGGGCCTGGGTGGCGAACAGGGTCGCGGACTCCGCGAGGCCTGCGATGTCCTCGGTGGTGATCAGGTCGTAGGTCTTGGAGGTGTCGAAGCCGGCGTCGGCGAGCAGCTGCTTGGCCTTGGCGAGGTCGCGGGTGCGCTGGGGGATGTCCTTGGCGAAGGCCGGGTCGCCGGTGCCGAGGATGTCGTTGGCGATGCTGCCGTAGCCGGAGAGGACCTGCTTGACCATGGCGTCGCGGTCGACGGCGAGCTTGAGGGCCTCGCGCACCCGCGCGTCGGCGAACGGGCCGTCGGCGGTGCGCATGACGATGGGCATCGCCATGTCGTTGGGGCGGCGCACGATCCGGACGTCCTTGCGGGCCTCGGCGGTGCGGGCGGCGACGGCGCCGACGTTGGAGGCGAGGTCGATCTGCCCGGCGAGCAGGGCGTTGGCCATGGCCTGGGGGCTCTCGAACAGCCGGACCTCGACGGCGTCGAGGAGGACCTTGCCGCCGTACCAGTTGTCGTTGCGCACCAGGCGGGCGTTGCCGTCGCGGTACCAGTCGAGCTTGAAGGGGCCGGTGCCGGGGGCGCCGGCGATCGCGTCGTCCTTGGTGTCCTTCTTGAGGACGAAGGTGGTCAGGCGGGTGAGCAGCGGCAGGTCTGCGTTGGCGTAGTCGGAGACCAGGACGACGGTCCTGGCGTCCTCGGCCGTGATGCCCTCGGGCTGGATGCCGGGCAGGCGGCTCTTGCCGGCCGGGGTGTTGCGCAGGCGCTTGAGCGACCAGACGACGTCGTCGGCGGTGACGGGGGTGCCGTCGTGGAAGGTGGCGCCGTCGGCGAGGGTGAAGCGCCAGGTCTTGAGGTCGTCCGAGGGCTTCCAGGAGGCGGCGAGGCGGGGTGCGGTGTTGGCCGTGGCCCCGGGTATCGCGAGCGTGTCGTAGAGCAGGCTGATGATGAGGTAGTCGCTCTCGTTGGCCTGGGTGCCGTGCGGGTCACGGGTGACGGCGGAGGCCTTGCCGAGCGCGCCGACCTTCAACGTGCCTCCGGTGCGGGGCTGTTGGGAGTCCCCGCCGGAGGGGGCGGTGTCCTTGGATCCTCCCGTGCCGCTGCCGCAGGCAGCGAGTGCGCCGACCGCCCCGATGCCGGCACCGGCCCACAGCAGCTGTCGTCTGGTGACGCCCACGTTCGATCCTCGTTTCGGGTCATACTCGATGTGCTTAGGTTTACCTATCCTAAGTTTCAGTCAGGGCGCAAGCCGCCGGACGGGGCGCACCACCCTCCCGGCCATGCGCCCCTCATTCCACAAAGTTCCTCCTGGACAGGCAGGTTGGCCCTGCGCGGCACATGCGCCGCCACCGGGAACCGGCCACGCAAACGGAGACATCCAGTCAGGTAAGGCTTGCCTTAGTTCGGAGTCGTTGTTACCTTTCCTGTCGTCCGGCCGTTCGAGCCGCCCCGGACCACGCCCCACGCGAAGCTCCCGCCGCCGTCCCGCACCGGCGCGGTGATGCCACGTGCCCGCGGCCCCTCTTCTCCCCTCCTGTCCCCGGAAGGCCCCACCGTGCCCACCTGCCCTGCCCCGGTACGCCGCCTCGACACCGCCGCCGCGGAGGAACTCACCACCACCGCCGCCAAGCTGCTGGCCTTCCACGGTTCCGCGACCAGCCCCGCCCTGCTGGCCGACCTGCCCGTCGTGTGTGCCCGGTTCAGCGAGCCGCTGCGCCGTCAGCTGCGCCCCGTCGACACCGCCGACGGCCTGTTCGTGCTCCGCGGTCTGGACATCGACGACGCCGAGCTCGGCCCCACTCCCGGTCACTGGTCGACCGTCGCCGACGCCGGTGCGGTGTGGGACGTCGCACTCCTGCTGGTTTCCACGCTGATGGGCACACCGATCGCCTGGGACGGCCAGCAGGACGGCCGGTTCGTGCACAACATCGTTCCCTCCCCCGGCCACGAGAGCGAGCAGACCGGCGCGTCCAGCTCGGTTCTGCTCACCCCGCACACCGAGGACGCCTTCCACCCGGGCCGCGCGCACCTGCTGCTGCTGTGCTGCATGCGCAACCACGACAACATCGCCACCACCGCCGCCAGCGTGCGGCTGACCGAGCTCGCGCAGGCCGACCTGGAGCAGCTGAAGCGGCCCGTCGCACCGATCCTGCCCGACGACGCCTACGAGCAGGCCCGGAAGTTCGGCGGCCGGCCCGCGCCGGTCCCCACCCTCTTCGACTCGCCCGAGGGCCTGACCATGCGCTACGACCCGGCCTACACCCCGCTGGAGGGAACCGACCAGGCGTGGCGCGAGGCCTACGGGCGCCTCGGCGAGGAGCTGGCCCGCGTCTCGGTCGCGGTGAGCCTGGAGCCGGGTGACGTCCTCGTCGTCGACAACGACATCGTCGTCCACGGACGCGTCCCCTTCCAGGCCCGCTACGACGGCACCGACCGCTGGCTCAAGCGCGCCTCGGTGCGCGTCGAGGACCGCCCCACCCGCCCGCTCGCCGAGCACGACGAACACGGCTACGGCCAGGCCGCCCTCACCGCCTGGGCCGCCTGAACCACCGCCACCGACGCCGCCTCACCACCTCGAAAGGGCCCCCTCATGGACCGGGACGACACCACCCTGCGCGTACTGTCCACCAGCGACCTCGCCGGCCTGGACATCACCCTCGCCGACGTCGTCGACACCGTCGAACAGGCCTACCGCACCCTGGCCGCCGGCCAGTCCGACAACCCCCGCAAGCTCACCGTCAAGCCCGCCGACGGCCACTCCGTCTCCTACGCCATGCTCGGGCGCGACGGCGTGCGCAACGTCGTCGCGATCAAGACCTCGTACAAGCACGGCCTGCACGAGAGCCGCGAGAACCAGCACTACTACACGACGCTGACCATCTACGACGACGTCACCGGCCTGCCCGTGGCGATGATGGACTGCTCCCGCATCGGCTCCCTGCGCACCCCGGCCGTCTCCGCGCTGCTGGCCCGCGAGTGCGCCACCCCCGAGGCCTCGACCGCGCTGGTCATCGGCACCGGCACCCAGGGCCGCCTCGCCCTGCCGTTCCTGCTCACCACCCTGCCGAAGCTGGAACGCCTGCTGCTGTCCGGCACCCACCCCGACGGCATCGCCGCCGTCCGCGCCGAACTCGCCCGCCACTTCCCCGACCGCGAGATCGAGCTGGTCACCGACCTCAGGGCCGCCGCCCGCGACGCCGACGTCATCGTCGCCACCGCCGGCGCCCACACCCCGGCCGCCGTCGAGGCCGACTGGCTGAGGCCCGGCGCGGTGTCGATACTCGTCGGCCACGGCCTCGCCCCCTCCACGCTCCACCGCGCGGACCGGGTGATCGCCACCAGCGAGGCCCAGATGCGGGTCACCGGCACCGACATGGCCGACGCGGACGGCAACCTCCCGGCCGTCGACCTGGAGCTGCCCGTCGTCATCTCCGGCGTCTCCAAGGCCCGCACCGCCCCCGAGCAGCGGATCTTCGCCTACAACAGCGGACTCGTCGTCACCGACATCGCACTGGGCCACCGCTTCGCCCAGCTCGCCACCGACCAGAACCTCGGCACCGAGGTGGCCCTGTGGCGCTGACCCTGCCCGCCCACCCCGACCCGCTCGCCGAGCGCCTGCACACCAGCGGCCTGCTCCACGAACTCGCCCACGGCCTCGGCGGCCCCTTCCACTACCTGCTGCCCGAACGCTTCGACGCCAACCTGGCCGACTTCCGCGCCGCCCTCGCCGAGGCCGCCGTCGAAGGCCGCGTCTACTACGCCAAGAAGGCCAACAAGGCCTCGGTCCTCATCGACCGCTGCGCCGCCGCGGGCGCCGGAGTCGACGTCGCCTCGCTCGGCGAGCTGCGCGAGGCCCTGGGACACGGCGTACGCGGCGAGGACCTCGTCGTCACCGGCCCCGCCAAGTCCGGGCAGCTGCTGGACGTGGCCGTGCGGCAGGGCGCGCTGATCGCCGTCGACGCCCTCGACGAACTGGAGCGCCTCCTCGCCCGCGCGGACCACCGTCCCGCCCGAGTACTGCTGCGCCGCCACCCGCCCTCCCAGCGCCGCAGCCGCTTCGGACTCGACGACGCCCAGCTGCACGAGGCGCTGGGGCGGTGCGCCGAAGCCGGCGACGCCGTCCGGATGGAGGGGTTCAGCTTCCACCTCTCCGGCTACGAGATCCAGGAACGCGCCGACCTCGCCGGCGACCTCGTCGAACTCTGCCTCAAGGCCCGGACGCTGGGCCTGCAGGCGGACCGGATCAGCATCGGCGGCGGCTTCCCCGTCGACTACGTCCCGGCCGACGCCTGGGACACCTTCCTCGCCGAGAACGACGCAGCGCACTACCACGGCCACAAGTCCTTCGCCGCAAGCGACTTCTACCCCTACCACTCCCCCGTCGCAGGCGCCGACGCGCTGCGCGCGATCCTCGCCGCCCGTCCGGACGGATCGGGGGCGAGCCTGGCAGAGCGCCTGCGCCAGGCCGGGGTGATGCTGCTGCTGGAGCCCGGCCGCGCGCTGCTGGACCGGGCGGGATCCTCGGTCTTCCGCATCCAGGGCGTCAAGGACCGCACCGGGTACGGCATCGTCACCGTCGACGGCACCAGCCTCAGCCTGTCCGAGCAGTGGTTCAACAGCGAGTACCTGCCCGAACCCGTCCTGCTGACCCGGGGCGACCGCGAGGACGGCCCGTACGAGGCCTGCGTCGGCGGCGCGAGCTGCCTGGACTCCGACCTGCTGACCTGGCGCAAGGTCCCCTTCCCGGCCCGGCCGGCGGTCGGTGACCTCCTCGTCTACCCCAACACCGCGGGCTACCAGATGGATTCCAACGAATCCCCCTTCCACGAGCTGCCGTTGCCGCCGAAGATCGTCATCGACCACCCCCACGAGAGCAGCCGACCCCGCTGGCGCCTCGACCGCTGACCCTGCCCTGACCGACCGCCCCGTCCGCACTGCCCCACCCCCACGGAGCCACACGCCATGACCGACGCCCTGACCCGCCCCCCGGTGGTCAGCCGGATCTCCGACCTCATCGGCTACACCCCGCTGTTCGAACTCGCCCGAGCCGACAACGGCGCCCGCCTGCTGCTGAAACTGGAGATGTTCAACCCCACCGGCAGCGCGAAGATCCGCATGGCCCGCCAGATGGTCCTCGACGCCGAGGAACGCGGCGAACTGCGCGAGGGCGGCCACATCATCGAGTCCACCTCCGGCAACACCGGCCTCGGCCTGGCCGTCGTCGCCGCCGAGCGCGGCTACCGCTTCACCGCCGTCGTCGACAACCACGCCGCCGCCGACAAACTGCGCGGCATGAGGGCCATGGGCACCGAACTCGTCTACGTCGACGCCGACACCGACGGCGAGGAACTCCACACCGCCGCCCGCGAGGAACTCGCCGAGGACATGGCCCGCGGCAAGGACAACACCTTCTTCACCGAGCAGCACAACAACCCCAGCAACGCCGTCGGCTACCACGCCGTCGGCCGCGAGATCGCCCAGGCCCTCGACAACCGGGTCGACGTGCTGATCGGCGCCGTCGGCACCGGCGGCGGACTGTGCGGCACCGCCAGGGAGTTGAAGAAGAGCGTCCCGGACGTGACCGTCGTCGGCGTCGAGCCCAAGGGCTCCATCGCCTTCGGCCCGCCCGCCCACGACTACTACCAGTCCGGCACCGGCACCCCGAAGGCGCCACCATCGGCCTGCTCGTCGACTACGACCTCATCGACGAGGGGGTGAAGGTCGGCGACGTCGAGGCCTTCGCCACCGCCCGCGCCGTCGCCCGCCGCACCGGTCTGCTGATCGGCGGCTCCGCGGGCGGCGTCGTGTACGAGGCACTGGACCGGCTGCCCCGGCTCGCTCCCGACACCGTTGTGGTCGCCTTCATCAATGACGGGGGCGAGAAGTACATGGACACCGTCTTCAACGACGACTGGATGACCGCCCGCGACCTCCTCGACCCGACGGTCGAAGCCGGGATCGACGAGACGCTGACCAAACTCCGCAGGAACTGAGCCTCACCATGCAGCAGTTGACCACCCTCGCCCGCGACGGCCGCGCCCTCGCCGTCCTCGCCGTCCCGCTCGCCCTGACCCAGCTCGCCCAGGTCGCCCTCACCACCACCGACACCGTCATGATGGGCGCCCTCGGCACCGAGGCCCTCGCCGCCGGCGGCCTCGCCCTGGTCGTCTTCAACCAGCTGCGCACCATGGGCGTCGGCCTCGTCACCTCCGTCGGCAACCAGGTCGCGGCCGCCGCCGCCCGAGCCGAACAGGCCGAGCACCCCGACAAGGACACCGAGACCGGCGACAGCGAGGAAGTACGCGCCCTGGTGAGGGCGGCCATGGCCGTCGCCACCCTCGCCGGCCTCGTGGGAGCCGTCCTCATGGTCCTCATCGGGCAGGCCGCCACCTTCCTCGGCCAGGACGCGGACGTCGCCCACCGTGCCCAGGGCATGCTCGCCGCCCTGGCGCCGGGACTGCTGCCCTGCCTCTGGTTCCAGGCGATCCGCCAGTTCACCGTCGGCATGCGCCGACCGCAGGCCCTGCTGCGGATCACCATCGCCTCCGTCGCGATCAACGCCGCACTCAACTGGGTCTTCATCCACGGCACCTGGGGCCTGCCCAAGCTCGGCCTCACCGGCATCGGGGTGGCCACCAGCAGCGTCTACCTGCTCTCCTTCCTCGCCCTCTACGCCTCCGCCCGCCGCGACCCCCAGCTGGCACCCCTGCTCAGCCTGGACTTCTGGCGCGCCGATGCCCCCACCGTGCGCCGCCTGCTCGGCCTCGGCACCCCGATCGCCGCCACCTACGGTTCCGAGGCCGGCTTCTTCTCCGTCACCGCCCTGCTCGCCGGCAGCTTCGGCGCCGCCGCCCTCGCCGCCCACACCGCCGTCAACCAGCTGATCTACATCGTCTTCCAGGTCGCCGTCGGCCTCTCCCACGCCGCCTCCATCAACGTCAGCCGCGAACTCGCCCTCGGCGAGTACACCGCCGCCCGCCGGATCAAGAACACCGCCCTCGCCTGCGGTGCCGTCGTCACCGCCCTCGTCGGCATCGCCTACCTCGCCGTCCCCGACCTCGTCCTGCGGCCCTACTTCGACCCCGACACAGCCACCGACCAGCAGGGCCTGCACATCGCCACCGGCCTCCTCGCCGTCGTCGCCGTGCTCCAGTTCTTCGACTGCGCCCAGAACATCGGCGTCGGCCTGCTCCGCGGCCTCGACGACACCAAGAGCGGCTTCCGCATCACCCTCATCGGCTACTGGCTCGTCGGCCTGCCCGCCGCCTGGCTCCTCGCCTACCCCCTCGGCGGCGAAACCCGCGGCCTGTGGCTCGGCCTGCTCATCGGACTCGCCACCACCGCCGTCCTCCTGCTGCGCCGCTACGGCCTCGCCCTCACCGCCAGGGCAGCCACGGTTCCCGAGCCGGCCGTCACCGGCTGAACCGCGCCTCGCTCCACACCCGGGGGCCGGTCCAGCGCGACCGGACCGGCCCCCACGGCCCGGAGATGGTCGAGGACGCAGTCCGCGCCCTGCTCTCCGGTGTGTCCCACGCCGCCCTCAACGGCTCCGGTGATCTCCGGGAATGCCGTGCTGCAGCTTTCCGAAAGCCCGTCCTGCTCCGTTCCGTGCGCGCTTGAGTGCGGATCGCGGCACGATGAAACGGCCGGACTGTTTCGGGTCGGGACAGGCTCGGAGCCGCTGCGCCCCACGCACGGCCGGTCCTGCGCTACCACCCTTGATCCGGAGGAATGGCGATGTCCCCCCAGCCGTTGGCCAAGCCGTTGCCCGTCTACCTGAACGACCACCCGACCGGGGCGGTCAGCGCCGCCGTCGGTGCCCACCGGCCCGGTACGGAGCGGCCTGGCGCCGGCTCGGGCACCTCCCGGTGAACAGCTCCGCGCCCGTGGGCGAGGCGGGCCAGGACCGGATGGCGCGCGAGCTGACCGCGGCGCTTCGAGCGGCCGGGAGCACCGTGGCCGTGGCGGAGTCCCTGACGGGTGGCCTCCTGGCGCTCGTGCTCACCGAGCCGCCCGGGGCGAGCGAGGTGTTCGTCGGCTCTGTCACGGCCTACACCGACGAGGTCAAACACGGTGTTCTGGGTGTCGAGCGTGCCTTGCTGGAGCGGCGCGGTGCGGTCGATGCCGAGGTGGCCCGGCAGATGGCGGACGGTGTGCGGCGACTGATGGGCAGCACGTACGCCCTTTCGACCACCGGAGTGGCCGGCCCGCAGTCGCAGGACGGCAGGCCGGTCGGCACCGTGTTCATCGCGCTTGCCGACGCTGACGGCACGCGCGTCATCTCGCCGAACCTGCACGGTGACCGGTTCGCCATTCAGCAGGAGTGCGTCGCCGAGGCACTGGGCCTCCTGCAGGCCCGTCTGCGTCCCTCGTCCTGACGGTCGGCGCACACCGGACGCCGTCGCCGCACTCGGTCAGTGGCCGAGGGCGTTGGCGAGTTCCTTCTTGTTCATCTTCGAGCGGCCGTGGATGTTCCGCTGCTTGGCCTCGTTGTACAGCTGCTCCTTCGTCGGTCCCTGGGAGCCGGAGTGCGAGCGCTGCCCGCCTCGCCGGGAGGAGGACATGTCGTGAATGGACGAGCGGCTGGCGGTCTTCGACTCACCGTGCCGGGCCCGTTCCTTGTTCACGGTCCGGGCAGCGATCTCCTTCGCCCGCTTCTGGCTCTCTCCGCGCTCCAGCGCGCTGTCCTTGATGTGTTCGTACTGCCGTTCACGCTTCTTGCTCGAACCCGCAGGCATGTTTCCTCCTCTGTGGTGTGCCGCCTCTGCTGTGGGCCGCGTAGTCTGCCTCGACCCCAGGACGCGGCCCGTTCGCAGATTTCCGACACAGTCCGGCGCCCCGGGAGGTGCCCGGCAGGGACCGGGTGGGGCGCTACGCCGAGGCGTTTGCCCGTGTTTCGTCATCCCATGCGCGCCGCAGGCTCCGCCGCCCCGCGCCGACCCGCCCGCACCCCGCCGCGCCCGACTCCCCGACGGCCGGCAAGCTGCTCGCCCCCGGCGTCGGCCTGGTCGACCGGGCCCGCGACCCCACGGCAGCTCGGAGCGGGCCTTACGGCGGTGACCACAATGACCGCCGCCCCCGTCAGCGTGGGCCTGTCGGCCCGGGGGCATGCATCATGAGGACCGGCCGTTACCGCCCTCCTCGCCGCTGTCACCCTTGGTCGCCTGGCGTGCCGCCGTTCGACGTAGTACGACGTGGGGCAGGACGAGCCAGGTCGTGGTGAACCACAGCAGGACGGTGGCGCTGATGATCCATGCGGCGGCCGGGTTGCCGGTCGCCGTGCGCAGCAGGAGCAGCAGGGCGGCGGCGATGGTCAGGGCGAGGGTGACGAGTCCGGTGGCGATGAGGCGGCCGGCGACGTGGATGAGTTCGGGCTTCATGTCGTGGCCGGCGAGGAGGCGGTGGAAGGCCACGGGTGCGATGAGGGCGCCGGTGGCAACGGCGCCCAGGATCACGGTGGCGGTGTAGAGGTTCTTGTCGAAGTCGGGCAGGGCGGCGAAGCGGGGGGTGAAGACGACGCCGATGAGGAAGCCGAAGAGGATCTGTGCACCGGTCTGGCACACGCGCACTTCCTGGAGCATGTCGGTCCACAGGCGGTCGGCCCGTTCCTGGGGTGTCTCGTCCCGGCCCGGTGCGCCATTGTTCGTCGTCAACGGATCCTCTCCCGGTTACATGCGGTTCTGGTGGTGGCCGGTCCGGGCGCGGGCGCAGCGCAGGAGTTCCTCGCCGTAGGGCAGGGCGATGAAGGCGATGAAGGCGGTGACGGCGGGGATCGTCGTCTCGTCACTGGTCATGTCCGCAACCTACGGCGAGTTGCCGTCACCCGCCGCCGGGCGGGAACCCGGGCAGCCGCCCCGCTTGCGGGATGCCTGACAGTCGGGTGAAAGCGCCTCGCTTCCGGGTGGTGGCCCAGCGACCGGCTCCCCCGCGCGGCCGTGACAGGCCGGGCCGTGGCGGTGCCGTCAGGCCCCGTCAGGCCCCGTCAGGCCCCCTCAGGCCCGGAATGCCGCACGCAGCGCCGGCAGCAGGGTGCTGCCGGCCCAGTCGAGGAACGCGGGCTGGCTGTCGCCGCCGACCTGGACGAGAGCGACCTCGCCGAATCCTGCGTCGGAGAACGGCCGTACCGCTTCGACGAAGTCCTCGACCCGGTCGCCACAGGGGATGGCCTCGGCGACGTCGTCCGGGCGGACGAAGCGGCTCGCGGCGGCGAAGCCCGCGGTCCCGGGAAGTTCGGCGTTGACCTTCCAGCCGCCGCCGAACCAGCGGAACTGCTCGTGGGCCCGCCGTACGGCGGTGTCCCGGTCCGGGTCCCAGCACACCGGCAGCTGGCCCACAGCCGGTTTCCCGGCCCCGCCGTGCTCCGCGAAGCCGGCGACCAGCGCCGGGTCGGGCTCCACGGCGATCACCAGGTCGGCCGAGCGACCCGCCAGTTCGCAGGAGCGCGGCCCCGAGACGGCGATTCCGATCGGTGGCGGCCGGTCGGGAAGGTCCCACAGCCGGGCGCCCTCGACGTCGAAGTGGTGGCCGTGCCATGTGACGTACTCGCCGGCGAACAGCGCCCGGATGATCTGCACGGCCTCGTCGAGCATCTCCTGGCGCACCGCCACCGCCGGCCAGCCCTGGCCGACCACGTGCTCGTTGAGGTTCTCGCCGCTGCCCACGCCGAGCCGGAAACGGCCCTCGGACAGGAGCTGGAGCGTGGCGGCCTTCTGCGCCACCACGACGGGGTGGTAGCGGAAGGTGGGGCAGGTGACGTAGGTCATGAGTGGGATGCGGGAGGTGGCCTGCGCGGCGGCGCCGAGCACCGCCCACGCGTACGGGGCGTGGCCCTGTTCGTCCAGCCAGGGGAAGGAGTGGTCGGAGATCACCGAGAAGTCGAAACCGGCGCCTTCGGCACGTACGACGTCCGCGACCAGATCGCGCGGGCCCCGTTGCTCGGTCATCATCGTGTATCCGATTTTCACCATGGCGCGCGTCTGCCCCGATCACGGCACCCTGCACACCGGCAGGTCCTGATTTCCCGCGATCGCATTCCCCCCCCCCGCCCGTGACTGCCCGGCCCGGCCGCGTCGGTCCGGTCGCCGTCCCCGGCGCGGGCCACACCCCCGCCCGGAACCGCGACCCGGCGACCGCGGCGAGTGTCCGCATCTCAGGGGCGGCGATGAACGACGCCTGGTCCCCGGTGAGTCCCCGAATCCCGCGCCTCCCCAAGCGGGCCGATCAGCACCGGCGGCCAGGAGTACGGTCCTGGCCGGGGGCGACTCCCGGAGTCCACTCCCGGGCGCGGTTTCGTCCTGGGTGCGGACGAACTCCCCTGCCTCCGAATGGTCCTCTTGATCAAGGCCGGGATCACCGGCGCCATTCATCGGAGGGGTCCTTTCGTGTTCGAGCATGCACCTCACAGCCGCTTCCCGCTCTCCCGCCGGGGCAGCCGACACCGGGCGGTGGCGGTCGTGACCGCCGTGGCCGCCGGGGTCATGACGGCCGGGGCGCTGGCACCGACTGCGGCGTTCGCGGGCGGCAGGCCGGACAGCGTCCAGTCGAGCCTGAACGCGCTGGTGAAGGACGACGACCTGCCCGCCGCGCTGGCCTCCGTCAAGGGCCGCGACGGCCGCACCCGCACCTACACCGCCGGCGTCGGCGACCTCGCCACCGGGGCCAAGGTCCCCGTCGACGGGCAGATCCGGATCGGCAGCAACACCAAGACCTTCACCGCCGTCGTCGTCCTCCAGCTCGTCGCCGAAGGAAAGATCGGCCTTGACGCGCCCGTCGACACCTACCTCCCCGGCCTGCTGCGCGGCGACGGCATCGACGGACGCCACATCACCGTCCGTCAGCTGCTCCAGCACACCAGCGGCCTGCCCGACTACATGAGCGCCCCCGCGCTCTCGGACTTCACCACGATCCAGCACCGCTACTTCGAGCCCCGCGACCTCCTCGACGGCGCCCTCGCCCAGAAGGCCGTCTTCCCCCCGGGCACCAGCTGGGCGTACAGCAACACCAACTACATCGTCGCCGGACTCCTCATCCAGAAGGTCACCGGGCGGCCCGTCAGCGAGGAGATCACCAAGCGCGTCATCGACCGGATCGGCCTGCGCCACACCTACTTCCCCACCCCGGGGGACACGACCATCCACGAGGCCCACCCGCACGGCTATTACCGCAGCGCGCCGGACGCACCCCCGATCGACTACACCGAGATGGACTCCTCGATGGCCTGGGCGTCGGGGGCGGTCGTCTCCACCAACACCGACCTCAACTCGTTCTTCACCGCGCTCGTCGGCGGCCGGCTCCTGCCCGCGGCGCAGCTCGCCGAGATGCGCACCACCGTCCCCGCCGAGCTCCTGGGCCCGGGGGTCCGCTACGGGCTGGGTCTGCAGAGCAAGCCGCTCTCCTGTGGCGGCCTCCTCTGGGGCCACGGCGGGACCACCCCGGGCTACCGCTCCCGCGGCGGGGTCACCGAGGACGGCCGCGCCGCCACCATCACAGTCACCACCATCCCGGACGAGGCCGCCGCGCAGCACATGGCGGACGCCCTGGACGCGGCCCTCTGCCGCTGACCCGCCCACGGCGGACAACCGACCGGGCTCGACCATCGACCCCACCAGGACACGAGCCCGGTGGGGGTCGCTGGCCAGGCCCGGCTCAACTCCCCCCACCCCCAGCCCACTTCGATCCCGCTTCAGCCCGCCGGGTTCGTGGACCGGGCCTCCACCAGGCCCGACTCGTACGCCGCGATCACCGCCTGAGCCCGGTCGCGGACGCTCAGCTTGGCGAAGATGCTGGTGATGTAGTTCTTGACCGTGGAGACGCTGATGCCCATCGCCGACGCGATCTCGGCGTTGTCGAGGCCGGTGGCCAGCAGGTGCCACACCTCGATCTCGCGGGGCGTCAGTTCACCCGGATCGGACACCGGCACCGACGGCGGCGACTGCGGCCGGTGGGGCGTGGTGACGTAGGTGGAGATCAGCCGGGTGAGCAGGCGCGGCGCCACCGCCGCCTCCCCGGTGTGTACGGTGCGCACGGCCGCCGAGAGCTCCTCCGGGGAGACGTCCTTGGGGAGGAACCCGGAGGCGCCGGCGCGCAGGGCGGCCACCACGTACTCGTCCATGTCGAAGGTGCTCAGCGCCAGGACCCGGCATGCGGGCAGCTCCCGCGTGATCCGCTCGGTCGCCTGGACGCCATCGAGGACCGGCATCCGGATGTCCATCACCACGACGTGCGGCCGGTGCCGGTGCGCGAGGTCGACCGCTTGCTGCCCGTCGTCCGCCTCCGCCACCACCTCGAACGCCGGGTCCGGTGCCAGGATCAGGGCCAGGCCCCGCCGCACCAGCGGCTGGTCGTCCGCGATCAGCACCCTGATCCGCTCCGGGGTTCCCGTCATCCGAGCCGGTCCTCTCCGTCGGGCGGCGCCGTCGGCAGGCCGGCCACCACCCGGAAGCCACCACCGTCGACGCCGCCGGCCACCATGCTGCCGCCCTGCAGCGCGACGCGTTCGCGCATGCCGATCAGACCGTACCCGGTGCGGCCCGCCCGCGGTCCGGCCGCACCGCCCGTCCCCGTCAGGGTGCCCACCCGGGCATCGGTCGGCGCGGCGGAGCCGTTGTCGGACACCTCGACGGTGACCCGGTCCGGGTGGTAGGTCAGGTGAACCCGCGCCCGGGCCCGACCGCCGGCGTGCTTGCGGGTGTTGGTGAGGGACTCCTGGACGATCCGGAACACCGCCAGGCTGGTGCTCGGCGGCAGTGGACGCTCCTGCCCCAGGACGGCGAACTCCGTGGGCAGACCGGCCCTGCGGGACTCCTCGACGAGCCCTGCGAGGTCCCCGACGCCGGGCTGCGGCGCGGACGGCGCCCCGGCCCCTGCCGCCTCCTCCGGCACGTCGCCGGCCCGGAGTACGTCGAGCAGCTGGCGCATCTCGCGCAGCGCCATCCGCCCGGAGCCCTCCAGCGTGACCAGGGCGTCGCGCACCACCTCGGTGTCACCCCCGAGGTTCGCTCGGGCACCACCGGCCATCAGCTGCATGGTGGTGATGTGGTGGGCCACGATGTCATGCAACTCCCGTGCGATGCGGCGCCGTTCCTGCGCCACCGCGCGGTCGGCCAGCAGACTGCGCCTGACCTCCATCTCGTGCTGCCAACGCCTCAGAACCTCGGCCGCGACGATGACCAGCGCCGCAGCGAGCACGTTGGCCGCCACGTCCGCCGCCGGAGGGGGCAGCGGATGCCCCCGGCCCAGCAGTGGCACGCCGGCCGCCACCAGGGCGGCCGGCGCCGCCACCGCGATGCCGCTGGAGCGGGCCACAGCGAACAGCGCGACGCACAGGGTGGCGTTGAAGTGGTTCGGCACCGGCACGCGCAGGTTCAGTGCCAGGCCGAGGACCAGCACACCGGCCAGTGACGCCAGCGGGTAGCGGCGCCTGGCGAGCAGCGGCATGGCCGCCAGTACGAGCATGACCAGCGCGGTCAGGGCGATCGGCTGGCTTCCGTCCGGACTGCCGATCGAATAGCCGAGGAGGTCCAGGACGGCCGCCCCGACGGCCACCAGCGCGTCACTGGCCGTCCAGGGCAGGCCGTCGGCTCTCGGCGGCGGCACGGGCCGGTGGGGCGTCGACATGCTGGTGCTGGTCCTTTCCGTGGCCGGTCGGCACTGGCCTTCGCCGGTTCACCGCGGCCGCATCTCGGAGTCGGGTGCCGTTCCGGCAACGGCCTGCGGCCCCCGCCCGGGGGAGCCTCCGCGGTCCATCCTCGCAGCGGCTCCCGGCCCCGGGCAGGCACCCCGGACCGATCCCTGACCAGGCCCCTGGTCCTGGTCAGGACCGTGTGCCGGGCCCTGGTCCCGACGGCGTTCTCCTCCCCCGCTCGGACGAGAAGGCCCGGTACCCCGTGATGGCCTGGAGACGTGCCGGAACTCCCGGTTACAGCACCACAACCGGAGGACAGCGTGATCCGTGCCCTGACCGGATTCTCCACCAGGAATCCGTGGAAGGTGATCGCCGCGTGGGCGGTCCTGGGAATGCTCCTGACCATCCTGAGCCAGACCTTGATCTACCGGGTGACCCAGACGCAGACGGCCGACTTCCTACCCAAGAGCTACGACTCGGCCGCCGCCATGGCGATCGCCCACGACCGGTTCGGGGCGAAGCCCGATGCCAACCCGGTGACCGTCCTGGTCGCACGGACCGACGGCCGGGCACTGACTCCCACCGACCGGGAGCAGATCGACGCCGGGGCGAAGCGGCTGAGCAGCCTCAGGGTCGCCATGCCCAAGCCCAAGGACGAGGCGCTCCTTCAGCGGGACTACTCGCAGATCCCCCAGGTCAGCCCGGCCATGGCGGCACCTGACGGGACCTTCGAGCTGCTCTCCGCCAACCTCACCGGAAACCCCGCCGACCCGGGCCTGGAGAACACCTTCCGGGCGTTCCGGGACAACGCCCGGGCGGAGTTCGCCGCCCAGGGCCTGCGAACCGGCTTCACCGGCGCACTCGCCGACCAGGTCGACTCCGCCGACGACGGGAAGACCCTCGCAACCATCGCCTCCGCCTGCGCCGTCGCCCTGATCGTGCTGCTCCATGTCCTGGTGTTCCGCAGCGTCCTCGCCGCCCTGCTGCCGCTGGTCTCGGTGGCCCTCATCAGCGGCGTGGCCGGCGGCGCGGTCGTGGGCACCGCGCTGCTCACCGGCATCAAGCTCGACCCCTCCGTACCGAGCCTCATCGGCGTGGTACTCCTGGGCATCGGCATCGACTACTTCCTGTTCCTGATGTTCCGCTTCCGCGAGCAGTTGCGGGCCCGACCCGATCGCCACCACCGCACCACCGCCGCCGAGGTCAGTCAGAAGGTCGGCACCGCGGTCACCTCGGCCGCACTGACCATCGTCGCCGCCTTCGCCACCCTCGGGATCGCCGGCTTCGGCCAGTTCCGGGTGCTCGGCCCGGCCGTCGCGGTCTCGGTCCTGGTCATGCTGCTGGCCAGTCTCACCCTGATGCCCGCCGTGCTCGCGGCCTGCGGACGCAAACTCTTCTGGCCCTCACGTGCCCTCGACGCCGAACCCCGCGCCGGCACCGCAGCCCGATTCGCCGGCCTGCTGGCCCGCCGCCCGCTGACCGTGGTCCTCGCCTCGCTCGCCCTCCTGGGCGCCCTGGCCGGCGGGCTGGCCGGGATCAGGATGGACTACGGCGTGGGCGGCGGCCCACGCACCGCGTCCCAGACCACCGCCCTCGAAATCGCCCATGCCCTGCCCGCCGGCGTGGCGGACCCGACCAGCGTCTACGTCGAAACCAAGAACGCCGGCCCCCTCTCCGCCGGCGCACTGGACGGCCTGGCCCAGCGCCTCACCCGGGTCGCCGGCGTCGGCCAGGTGGCCAAGCCGGTCCTGAGCGAGAACCGGCAGGCCGCACGGATCGACCTGTTCCTCACCGAGGACCCGCAGTCCCAGCGGGCCCGCGACCTGGTCTCCGGCCCGATCCGCGAAGCCGTCGCCCAGAGCACCCCCGCCGACCTGGCCGCGCACGTCGGCGGCACCCCGGCCGTCTTCGCCGACGTCTCCACCGCCGTCGGGCGCGACCTTCGGCTGGTCTTCCCGGTCGCGGCGGCACTGATCGGGGTGATCCTCCTCCTGCTGCTGCGCAGCCTGCTGGCACCAGTGGTCCTGATGCTCTCCGTCGGCCTCGGCTTCGCGGCCACCCTCGGCGCGGCCGCCCTGCTGTTCCAGCACGCCATGGACAAGCCGGGCGTCAACTTCACGCTGCCCCTGGTCCTGTTCCTGTTCGTGGTCGCGCTCGGCACCGACTACAACATCCTGATCAGCGACCGGATCCGGGAGGAGATGGAACATCCCGGGCCGCCCCGGGCAGCAGTCGCGCGCGCCCTGCGGCACACCGCGCCGGCCATCGCGACGGCGGGCCTCGTCCTGGCCGGCTCCTTCGCCAGCCTCGCGGTGACCCCGCAACCCTCCACCCAGCAGATCGGCTTCGCCACCGCGCTCGGCATCCTGCTCTCCGCGTTCCTGCTGTCCATCGTGCTGGTGCCCGCCCTGGCCGCGATCCTCGGCCGCAGCCTGTGGTGGCCCCTGCGCCCCGGACGCACGACCACCCGACCCACCGACCGGCACCGCACGGACCCCCCGCACGCACGGCAGTCGCCGCCCCGGCCCCAGTGGCCCGCGCCGCAGGAGGAACACGGCGCCGCCCCCTCCCGGGCCCGACGGAGCCATCACTCCTAGAACGCGGCCGGCTCGGAAGACGACACCGGACGCAGCCGCCGCAGTGCCTCGGAGAAGCCGCTGGTCCGTGTGGTGGCATCGGCCAGATCCGCCGGCAGGCGCGAACCAGCGCGGGTAACGCCCCCGTGCCCGTCAGCGCTGACGGGCACGGGGTCGGGGCGAGACCGGGTGGTGTGCACGCGGAAAGTGCCTTCCCGCTGGTACGACGGAGACCTTGGACAGGCCTCATCGTCCCAGCTCAGAAGGCACTTCTGCTTTTCTGGTCGTGATCCGGACGCACCTCGAAGTGAAACGCGCGGGCCAGTGGTGCTCCGGGAACGGGGTGTCGGCCGATCTGGCGGCCCGGCCGACAGGCGGCGCCACCTGGCCGGTCGGCACAGATCGTTCTCGGGGTGGAGCCGAGAACGGCGTGGTCGGGCTCCCCGCATCCGACGGCGGTCGCGGACAAGGCGACCAGCAAGACCAGTGAGGCTGCGCTCTTGAACCTGCGCGCGATCTCTCCTCTTTCTTCGTCAGGGCTGGTATGGCGGCATGTTGCGGTGATCGCGGCGCTTCGGTCCGCAAGCGCCAGGCCAGGAGATCACCCGATGATCACCGTGTCGCGGCTTCGCTCCTCGAATTCGCTCAGCTCCTGGCCGCGGACCCGGGGAAGGGCGAACACCAGCAGGAAGCAGGCGACGAACAGGCCGACTTGCAGGAAGAGGGTTCGCTCTGCCGCCTCGGCAAAGTCGGTGCGTAGGTCGCGGGTCGCCTCGGCCTGGAGGACGTCTGCCACCTTCGCGGCGAGCTGGATCTGACTGCTTCCGCCCGGCGGATTGCTCTCGGCCTGGCAGCTGGCCGGGACGGCGGCGGGGTCCTTCTCGTTGGCCCGGTCGTGGAAGCAGGCGCGGTATTGCTGGATCATCCGGTCAGCCACCGACTCGTCCAGCTTAAGTACGACCAGCTCCCGTTTGAGTTTCGGGACTTGAGCTTCGGTGACGGAGTCCGCATGGCTGCCGAGCAATCCGAAGAAGAATGTGCCCAGGACCGCGATGCCGACAGCACTGCCGATCTGCTGCGCGGTGGTAAGTGCGCCGGAGGCTGCGCCGGCCTGATCAAGTGGCACCTTGGCCAGGACGAGGGTGACCAGCGGGGTGACGGTCAGCCCGAAGCCGATACCCGAGAGGACGAGGGAGGGCAGCAGTTGGAGAGTGTGGAGGTCGGTGCCCCAGCGGTGCACGACCCAGATGGTCGCGCCGGTGCCGAGGATGAGGAGAGCCAACCCCAGGTGCAGGATCGGACGACCGAGCCGAGGGGCCAGCGCGATCGAGGTCCCGGATCCGATCGCCGAGCCCAGCGCGTAGGGGACCAGAGCCACGCCCGCCTGAAGAGCCGTGTAGCCGAGACCCGCCTGGACGTAGAGGCTGAACACCAGGAAGAAGGGCAGGAAGGCGCCGTAGAAGAGGATGACCACGACCAGTCCGCCGGTGAAGCTGCGGTTGCGGAACAGGCTCATCCGGACGAGCGGACTGCTGCCTGACCGTGCGCGATACTGCTCGTAGACCGCGAAGAGTAGTAACAGAGCGACACCGGCGCCCATCAGGGCGAACAGCCATTTCGGCCAGTCGAGTTCACGCCCCTGAACGAGCGGATAGACGATCAGCGCGAGGCTTGCGGTGACCAGGAGGACTCCCGGCAGATCGACGGCACCAGGGTTCTCCACACGGGACTCCGGAAGGTAGCGGAGAGCGAGCAGCACTGCCAGGATGCCAACCGGTACGTTGACCAGGAAGATGGGCCGCCAGCCCCAGCCGAACAAGTCGGCCTGGATGAGCAGGCCGCCGACCAGCGGGCCAGTGATCGCAGCGAGGCCGATGATGCCCCCGAGGATGCCGAGCACGACACCTCGTCGCTCCGGCGGGACGGTCGCCTGGATGACGGAATAGACCTGTGGGTACATCAATGCGGCGGCGAGCCCTTGAAGGAGCCTGGCGACCACCAGCAGTTCCGCGCTGCCGGCGGCTCCGCACAACAACGAGGCGGCGGTGAAGGCGATCATTCCGACCAGGAAGATCCGCTTTCGCCCGGCACGGTCTCCCAGTCGCCCTCCGGCCATCAGCAGGACCGCGAACGCCAGTGTGTACCCAGCCAGCACCCACTGGATCTGGGAGTAGCTCGCCCCCAGCCCGTTCTGGATCGCGGCAACGGCAACGTTCACGATGCTGACATCGATCAGCTGCATGAACGCGGCCGTCAGCACGACGGCGAGCGCGATCCAGCTGCGCGATCCGGCAGGTTTAGTGTGCACGGCTCGTGCCGGCACTTCCCCCTTGCCAAGCTCAACCATGGCCTCTCCCAAGGGTTGTGGCGACTTCGACACCTCACACCCTAACGCCGTTAGGGTTATCTATCAACGTTAGGTAGGGTGTTCACGGCTCGATGCTCACGCATGGCTCCGCCCGCCGCTCCTCACCGCCCCCCGACATACGTGTGCGCCCGGGTCAGTCAGCAGAACTCGCTGACTGACCCGGGCGCACGTGGATCCCGGTCAGGCCGTCACATGAGGATCAGAGCCGACGCGATCACCAACTCTCACCTTTGCCGTTGCCGCATGGGCGCCCTCCTGCCAGCACGAGGCGGATGGCACGCAGGGCGTTCAGGTCTCGGAGCGGGTCGCCGTCGACGACGAGCAGGTCGGCACGGTAGCCGGCGGCAAGCTGTCCAGTTTCGGTGTCGATACCGAGGGCGCGGGCAGCGTCGATGGTGGCCATATCGATGACGCGGTCCCGGGGGAAGCCCAGATACTCGTAGAACTCGAGGCTGCTCACGAACCCGTCGAAGACCGCGTTCGGCACGCCGGCATCCGTTCCCGCCACCAGGCGGACTCCCCGCTCGGCCATCCAGCGCACCCGCGCGAAGACCTCCTCGGCCCGTTCCCTCCCGAACCGCTCGGCGAAACCCCGCCAGTTCGGGCTGGCTGCCGGGCAAACGTGGATCTCCTTGGCGGCGAGGTCGGTGACTACCTCGTCCCGCATCTCGAAGCCCCCCTCGACCATCCAGGTACAGTGCTCGATCGTGTTCACTCCAGCGGCCACGGCGCTGGCGATGCCATCCGCGCCGTGGGCGTGGGCCGCTACAGGCAGGCCCGCCCGCCCGGCTTCGGTCACGACCAGCTGCAGCTCCTCGGTCGTGAACTGGGATTGCCAAGTCGCAGGTCCGCCCGGGGTGATTCCACCGCCTGTGGCCATGACCTTGATCACGTCGGCGCCGCTCTCCACGTTGCGCCGCACCTGCTCCCGGATGGCTTCCTCACCGGATACCTCGCCGCCCAGGAACCAGCAATGCCCTCCGGGTGAGGTGAGCGGCGCCGTCGCGGCCATGATCCGCGGACCGCGCAGTACGCCCGCAGCGATCGCGTCGCGTAGCCGCACGGAAAGCGCGCCCCGGTCTCCCAGATCCCGCACCGTGGTCACCCCAGTGGCCAGGAGTTGCTGTGCCCGGCCAGCCATACCGAGAAGGAGGCTCGCGTCATCCGCGTCGCGCACGGCAGTTACCGGATCCGGCGAGGCGTCGAAGGCGAGATGCACGTGGCAGTCAATCAATCCGGGGAGCACAGTGCCCTCGGGGAAGGAAACCCTCCGCACGCCGTCCGGAGCAAGCCTCTCCACCTCGTCTCGGGTCCCGACCGCGACGATTGCACCATTGCCGACCAGTACCGCCCCGTCGTCCACGAGTTCGCCACCGGGACCCGTGAGGACCCGTCCCGCTGAGATCAGCAGCTCCATCGTTCGTTTTCCTTGATCCAATAGGTATGGGGAGTCGCCCGCGCCGTCGACGCAGGATTGAGGCTCACACGGCCTCAGGAATGACGCGCTATTCCTGCCTTAACGCGTCTGCGAGTACTACGAGTTGTTGCACGTCAGCATCCAGGTCATCGGTGTGCGGCATCGCCATGGGAACCGCAGTCGAAGGCGTCGGGCGGCCAGCCGCGTAGGTCCGGAGCGCGGTCCGCAGATGCTCAGCCAGTAGCGCCGGCGAAGACGTCCCGGTCTTGTCGTCGTGGACGCCGAGCTGTGCGACGTACGGGCTGATTCGGACGAGCCCGTCACGACATTCGATGACGCGTCGGTAGTAGCGGCGGTGGACGCCTCGAAGCGAGAGTCTGTCGCTCCAGAGGCCGACGGGTACGCGGTGCAGGGCGTCTTCGGGGTACACCTCGTGCAGTGCTGTCCAGAGCGGATGAAGCCGCCAGTACACGCGACGGTGATTCCGCCAGATGCGCAGTGCAGCGATCCGGGTGACGAGACCGGGGTAGGTGATGCCGATCACGAACAGTGGAATGGCGATCGCGAGGAGCAAGCCCGCGCTGAAGGTAAGCACCGGTGGGACCGGGTTGCCTCGCCATCGGAAGACGACGAGCACCAGGCGGATCACGTCGGCGGCTACCATGCCCGCCATACCCGCTGCTGCCAGCCATAGCCCGGTGGCCAGTTGCCGGGTGGACATCCGGGCATAGCGCCAGGTCCAGGGCAGTGCCGAGGCGAGTGCGTAGGCCAGGTACAGCCCGGCGACCACGTAGAAGACCGCCACGGGCGTCACCCGCATGTCTGCGGTCTCATACATGCGGTCTTCGACGCTTCGCGGAGTGGCAACCGCCGCGATCGAGATGACGGCGACGGCGACGACCAGTGGGACAGCTTCCCATCTGGCGCGCACTCGCCCCTGGTGCTGATCCGAGGCCGAGTGGAGGTAGAAGCACATCAGCCAGTAGACGGCCCCGAGCAGCAGCACATTCTGCAGAAGTAGGGCCGTGCCGGGACCTGCGGCGCTGTCGACTACCCGCCTGCCGGCTGCTTGGCCGAACGGGAAGGCCATGCCCGCACATACGAGACACAGGGTGACTGCCCGAAGCGGGCGATCGTGAGGAGCTTTGATGAGCTGGTACAGCTTCCAGGCCACGGCGATCACGAGAACCACGCCGAGAGGGACCGTCACAGCCATCCCTGCCGATCACCCAGGGCGGTCTGCACCAGCTGGACCGAGGGGTTGTTCGACCTGCGCGGCGTCACGCGATCGAGCACGGAGGCCCATTCCAGGATGATCGTGGCGACCAGTTCGGCCTCACGTTCGTGGTCCTGGTCGTAGGAGGTCCGCCGAAGTGCCCGTTTGACGGCTTCGAGCGAGAGATCCGGCGTCATCTGCCGCCAGAACTCGTCATCTGCTTCATCGCTCTGATGATCCGCCAGAATGTGTCCGACCTCGTGCAGGATGATGTGGTCCTGGTGGATCTTGCTGGTCTCCTGCTGATACAGGATGTAGTCGGCCGAGGTGGTAGCCAGCCAAACACCGAAGGGCCCGGGCACTGGCAGCGAGTAGGGCACGAGCCGGATGGGACGCCCGCGGCGTTCCCCGAGGAGCTGGCACAGGACGTCCACCTGTAACGGTGGCTGGATACCCAGTGCCCGCAGCTCGCGCCTACAGCGACGCCGCAGCTCCCGTTCCTTCAATCTGCCCACCCCGATCAGATTCGATATCAGTTTGTCCCGCGGCAGCCGGTTCCCCTCCGGACGTCAGCGGCGTCGACGATGTCGACCAGTCACAAGCCCCGTCGTTCCGCCTGCTCCAACTGGTAGACCACGTCGAGGAGATCCATCACCTGCTTGCGTCGCTCCGGCGACAGCTCGCCCGCGCGCATAGCCATGACCTTCACGTCGCCGCTGCCGACCGCCTTGTCGAGGCGCTCCTGCTCCGCTCGCAGGAGGCTCAGCTGGCCCTCGACCCGGTCTGTCACCTCGTCGTCGAAGAAGTACGCCGCGGGCACCCCGAAGAAGTCTGCTAGTGCCTGAAGGTGCCGGAGAGTCGGATTCGTCTTCTTGTTCTTGCGCAGCTGCCAGATGTAGCTCTGCGAGATCGCGACGCCGGCCTTGCCGATGGCGCCGGCGACGTACTCGTTGCTGTACTCCTGGCCCCCACGGGGCTTGACGGTCGCGAACAAGTGGTTCAGCTTGTCCGCCAGGCTACGGCCCACCGGCTCGGTCACAGCGGCCCCCTCGCGGCAACGGCCTGGTCTCGACTACCGTCAATCTACCTCAAGCCCCAGCCCTGCACGACAGTTGAATCATGTCCACTCCAAGAATAGACTCCCCGCAAGCAACTCCACTGTGGTTGAGATAAGACAGAAATGATCTTCGACAAGGGTGGAGATGCCGGCCGTCGAAGCTAGAGGCCGGGCAGCGTTCGGCATGCGCCGGGGGGCGGCGAGCAAGCTGACGCAGGCCGGAACAGGCAAGGCCCCAGATCCCGCAACACCCTGGCACCCGCCCATCAGGAGCGCTCCCACCGGCGAGCCCAACCCAGCCTCGCCCGGTCCTGGCGCAACCGTGCCTGGCCATAAGCAACTTACCCAGCTCTTCGACTTCCCCGGTCGAATCCACTCACCGAGCAGAGAGGGTGACGATCATGGCGGTGCAGTCGGCGATCAAGACGCGCGGCGAGCTGCAAGTTTTTCTCCACCGATGTCGCGAGCGCGCCGGCGTCTCCCAGGAGGACGTCGCCAAGCAACTGCATCTGTCCCCGCGTGGCTACTGGAACCTTGAGCAAGGCCGTATCCGCAACCCGAGCGCCGCGGTGCTCGACGAGCTCGCACGTCTGCTGGAGCTGAGCCCTGACGAGCGTTGGAGGCTGTACATGCTCACCGTCCGCCACGATCCGCCGCCGCTGGACGGCGCGACCCTCGACGAGCAGTCCACCTGGGCGGACCTGCTGTCGATGCAAGCCTGCCCTGCGGTGATCATCGACCAGGCCTGGCAGGTCGTGTCCGCCAACGGCGCCTACCAGAGCATCTTTCACGCGGCCGCTCCGGACCGACACGGCCGGGAGAATCTCCTGCGGCAGGTGCTCCTGGCGCCCCGGCTTCGTGACACCCTGCTCGGCGACTGGGACGAGGCGTGGGCCACTCCGCTGTTGAACGATCTGAGGACGGCCTGCGAGGTGTACCCAGACGCTGAGTGGCCGAAGGCGTTGGTGCGGAACGTCGCCCTCGACCCGCGCGTGCACAGGCTGTGGACGCAACTGTCGACTCGTCCTCTGATTCGCCCGGTGCCCGCTCGCCCGTTCCGGCATCGGGTGTGGGGTCCGCGCGTCACGGTGGTCGAGACCGTCCCCCGGTACCTGGCCGGCTACAAGATCCTGTCCTTCGTGCCGACTGATCGCCATCGTTGAGCCCGGCGGGGTCGGCGCATGAGGACTCAGCTGGTCCTCATGCGCCGGCCCCGCCTGCCGCCTGCGCAGCGAGACCGTCCAGCAGGCACGACAGGCCGAACTCGAAGCGGGCGTCGTTGCTCGGCCCGGTGAGCTGTTCCGCGAGCGCGACGGTGTGGGGGAACTCCTCCGGCGACAACTCCTCCAGTTCCTCCCGCACTTCGTCGAGATACTCCCTAGGGGCCTCACCGCGGGCGACCGCGCCGGACATGGGCGTGGTCTCCCACAGCACGAAGCCGTGGATGTAGACCAGGCACGTGATCAGCGCGTACGAGCTTTCCCGGTCGCCGAGGTCGGAGCCTCGCAGCCAGCCGAGCAGCCGCTCCAGGTTACTGAGCATGTGAGGCCCGAGCACGAAGCGGTTGACGAGGATCTGCGCGGCATCCCGTCTGCTCAGCAGGTATCGGCGGAACGCGTGGCCGAACTCTGTCAGGTTGGCCTTCCAGTCGCCGGACTCCGCGTCTGGCAGTGCCTCCAGGTCGAAGTCTGCGAAGAGGGCGTCGGCGAGCAGGTCGACGAGGTCGTGCTTGTCCTGGACGTGCCAGTAGAGGGAGGCGGCCTGGATGCCGAGCTCGTCGGCAACCTTCCGCATGGTGAGGGCTTCCAGCCCGTCCCGTTCGATGAGCCGGAAGGCTGCCTCGGCGACCCGGTCCAGGGTCACCGGAGCCCGATCGGCGCGCGGCGATTCCTTCCGCCGTCGCGGCGATTCCCGCTTCCGGGCCTCTGACCCTGTCGCCACCCCGTCCTCCATTCGCGCCCTCGGAGCCTATCATCAGGCCACCTAACTAACCTTGTTAGCCAGCCAATGGGCAGGGACACAACGGAGCTGCAGCCGGGAGGCTGTTGGGCTCACTCCCGACCGCAGCGGTCGTCATCGCAGGTTGCCGTGGGTCAGCGGACCTTGGGCCAGACCTCCTGCGCGAAGAGCCGAAGGTTGCGCTCCATGGACTCCGCGTTCTGCCCGCCGAAGTCGATCTGCCAGAGCATCGTGTCCAGCGACAGGGCATCGCGCAGTGCATGGATCTTCTCGACGACGGTGCCCGGGGATCCGAGCACGCCGGTCGCCGTGGAGCGCAGGTCGGCCTCCGACGTGTTCAGAAAGGTCTTCCCGGCCGCGGAGTAGCCCGGGTAGGCGGAGGAGGTGACGCCGGCCCAGGAGTCGGCCGCCTCTCCCCAGACCTGCAGGTACTCCCGCAGGAACGGCGCCCCGGCCGTGTACGCCTCGTCGTCCGTCTCCGCCACGTGGAGCGGGACGCTGAGGGCGACCCGCGGTTTGCGCCCCGATGCGCCGTGCTCCTCCTCGAAGGTCTCGCGGTAGACCTCCACCATCTCCCGCATACGCGGGAGTTCCTCCTCTCGGGGCGGGGAGGCGATCAGCAGTGAGAAGCCCTTCTCGCCGATCCAGGCGAAGCTCTCCCTGGACCGGACAGCCGCCACCCACACGGGCGGGTGCGGTGTCTGGGTCACCGGCGGCAGGGAGGTGGCATCCGTGTAGCGGAAGAACGGCGTGTCCTCGGAGGTCTTGTCCTCGGTCCACAGCCGCACCACGGCCTCGATCGTCTCGGTGAACCTCGCGCGGCTTTCGTCCAGGTCGATGCCGAATGCTTCGAACTCGTACGGCAGCCAGGCCCTCGCGAAGCCCACGTCCAAACGGCCGCCGCTGATCGCATCCAGCTGGGAGGTGTCCGCCGCGAGCTGGATGGGGTGGTGGAACGAGGCCTGGATGCCGCCGGTCATCAGCCTGATCCTGCTGGTCTGGGCCGCGACCGCAGTCAGGAACGCGAGCGGGCTCGGACAGTAGCCGCCGTAGTCCTTGAGATAGTGCTCGGTCATCTTCACGTACTCGAAGCCGAGCTGGTCAGCCAGCCGAGACGCTCGCAGCACGTCGGCGTAGTACTGGGCCGCGGAGCGAAGATGCGGCCGGCAGTCGGGCAGGAGAGATATCCCGTACTTCATGATGTTCCTCCTCAACAGGTGTACGAGGTTGGGTAGTTACAGGACAGCCAGGGCGAGGAAAGTGCCCTGTGCCACGGCGAGGGGGATCAGACTGTGCGTGTGTGCATAGAGGAGGCCATGGACCACGCCGGTTACCACGCCCACGACGCCGGCGAGGTACCGTCCGTCCCTGTCGCGCACGGGCAGTACAGCGGCAAGCAGCGAGCAGCACGCCGACAGCGCGACCGCCAGACCGGCGCCGCCGCCCCTGGCCAAACCGAAGACGGCTCCCCGCAGGAGTAGTTCCTGGGCGAGCCCGACCAGCAGAAACACTCCGGCCGCTGCCGGCCAGGGCAGTCTCT
Organism: Streptomyces sp. 1331.2; assembly: GCF_900199205.1. Classification (NCBI taxonomy): domain Bacteria; kingdom Bacillati; phylum Actinomycetota; class Actinomycetes; order Kitasatosporales; family Streptomycetaceae; genus Streptomyces; species Streptomyces sp. 1331.2. The sequence goes on from NZ_OBMJ01000001.1 coordinate 1,743,991, forward strand.
GTGCCAGTCGGCGGTAGGGCCGGACAGCTGTGCTGTGCAGCACCGCCATCCAGTTGTGGCTTCCCACCGATTCGCGGCGCACGGCGCTCGCCACCATGGTCGACAGCAGCCCCGCGACTGCCAGCTCCCCTGCGCCGACGGCCGCGCCCAAGGGCACGAGCACGATGGTGCTCGCGCCGGAGCCGATCCCTGTCCTGGCCGGCCACCACAGCGGCAGAAGGAGCCCAAGGACCACGCACCAGGTCGCCACCTGCGAAATGACCTCACCGCCGACCACCGCAACCAGCCGTACGTTCAGCGCCCGGACGCCGTAGCGACCTCCCACGCCGAGGACGGCGAGTGCGACGGCACCGCGCAGCAGCGGTTCCAGCAGCGTGCTCATCCGGTGGCCGCCTTCGCGCGGGCGGCCGTGGTGCGCTGGTACAGGCGCCAGACGCGGATGTTGAACAGCGTGTGGCCGATGACGGCGGTGAGCACGGTTCCGGTGGTCAGCGTTGCCGCGAGGGCGAGTACAGACAGAGGAAGCTTGGCTGCGGCCTGCCGCCAGCCGAACGGCAGGTGCGAGAGAGCGAACGCGGCCGTCGCGCCGACGAACAGCAGCACCCCGACCGGGAGCGGGATCCCGGACAGTGCGAGGTGCCCGAGCGCCCCGCGGTACCAGGCCTCTTCCAGCACAGCACCGGCCACGAGCCAAGGCAGGCCGACGTGGATCTCACGCTGCCGTTCCGTCGTGCCCCACCGGTTCGCGGGCATTGACCGCTGCGCAGCCGTCGCCGGGCGCGCCCCTCGGGCCGCGATCCCCACCGGGCGCGTGTGCCGCACGACCCGGGCGGTGTTCGGCGCCGGCCGTCCCGGCCGCCTGCCGAGCTTCCTGACCAGGTACCGGTCGGCTCGCCAGGTGATCTCGGCGAGCACGATTCCGCCCGGCGCGGCAGCGGCCAGGCAGGGCCATCGGCCTTCCCAGAGCATGCCCGGCCCGAGCACCGCGAGGGCAAGCCCGGTAAGCCCGGTCATCAGGACGAAGTAGACGGGGAGCGTCGGCAGGTTGCGGGACCTGGTCTCGATCCACCGGCCGTGGACGTGGGAAGCCAGGACCATCGGCGCGAGTCCCCACAGCACCAGGACGGCGAGGAGGTAGGCGCGCATGTCACGGGTACGGGTGCGGAAGCGGATTGACGAAGCCGCCATAGCCCGCGAACCGGCGATGCGCGGCGGGAGGCGCGCTGGGCAGCGGCAGGCTCAAGGTGTCCGGGGACCATACCCGCATCACGGTGAAGCCCAGGTCGCGGATGTCCGGTGAGGTCAGGTCGTTCCAGTACAGCCGCTTGCCGGTGCGGCGGAAGGCGTCCACGACCTCCCGCACGATCTCGCGAGAGGACCGTGCGTCGTCCGCCGGAAGGTCGTTCGCGGGCAGGCGAACGCTGCGGGCGAACCGCTCCTCCACCTTCTGTGCCCCTTCGGGGCTCGCGTAGTAGCCGACGTTGGACTCCAGGTCGAACATGGTGTCCAGTCGCTCTTCACCGGCCGCCAGCTTGCCGTCGGCAGCATCCAACTGCGCTTGGAAGAAGGACCAGTTCGCCAGCGCCTGGACGCCCACGGTCTCCAGGAGCGAGCGGTAGACGGCCCTCTGGAGGCTGCTGCCGCTGCCCAGGCCGACGCTCACCGCCGGGACCACACCTGCCCGCGAGCGCAGCAGGCAGGCCACCGTGAAACCGGGAAGATCAGGGTTCGGCAGGTAGTGGAACTCGGGGGCGACCGTGCCTTGGTAGTGCCGGTTGATGAAGGCCTGAAGAGCTCCGAGCCGGTGGTCCGGTTCGATAAGCACGCTCGTCATCGTCCCGTGCCAGTGCCCGACGGCCGTGTCGATCTGGACGAGTTCGTGCAGCGCCCCGCTGAGCGCGGCTGTGGGAGAGGTGTGCGCGGCCGTGCCGGTGGTGACCGCGGACACCAGCCAGGGCTCCTCGGCGGCGGGGAGGTAGCCGAGCAGGAACTGCTGGGCCGGTACCATGGCCTCGGTGTCGTCGGTCAGCGACGGTACGCGGATCCAGCCCATCGGGGCCGCCGGGTCGAAGGCCTGGTAGAGGAAGTCCTTCCTGGACAGCTGCGTGCGCTCGAAGAACGCGAACGCCTCGGCCTCCAGCACCGGCTCGCCTCGCCGGACCATCTCGGTGTGGCTGGCGATGGTGACGGGCAGGCGGCCCTCGGCGACCACCGCATGGCCGGCGTAGCGTTCGAGGGTCTCGCCGAGCACCCGGATGCGGCTTTCGAAGGGGACGAATCCGTACCCGCCGATGTGGTACGAGCCGGGCTTGGGGGCGGACCGGTCCTGCCACAGGTGTACACCGGTCAACTCGGCGCCCTCCACGAACAGTCGTGGGGCGCGCAGGTGACGGTTGAAGCCGCCCATGGAGGTGATCAGGCCACACAGCCGGTTGTGCATCCGGGCCTGTAGGGACCACGCCCGCTCGTCCTCGTCGCGGAAGACACGCGGTGCCAGGGTGGTTGCCTCACTCATTGATCCACGCCCTGGCGTCGAAGTACAGACTGGAGTCGTCGCGCCCGCGCAGGGAGCCGCACGCCCGGCAGCCTGGCAGCCGGAGGAACTCGTGGTGGGCGATCTCCATGGTGGGCAGGTAGATCCCCAGGGTCTTGCCGATCGTGAAGGTGCTGCCGGTCTTGAGGAAGTTGACCGCCTCCAGCGCGGTGTGCCCGGCGAGCGTCGTCCGCAAAGCGGCGAGCATCGGCGGCGTGCCCGGGACCACCTGTCCCTCGGCCAGCGCGGTCTTGTACTTCAGGTAGCTCGCGCTCTCCCGCAGGTTCATGGTGACCCGGGTCTCGAAGCACTCGTAGCAGGGGGAGCTCTCCGGCACGATCGTCGGGCCGACGAAGAGGAACGGGCCGTCGATGGCCGCGTGCGTCCACGGCACGCCGAGTTCCAGAGCGATCCGGTTGAACACCTGGGACTGGACGGGGTTGACCGTCTGCTGCGCCCATACAACGTAGGCGCCACGCAACTGCGCGAACCGCTCGGCCAGTTCGGCCAGGCGCAGGCCGTCGTGCAGCATCGCCGGGTCCGTGGCGGCGAGGTCGCGGGCCAGGGCGTCCTCGGGTCCGATCCGTTCGATCTTGGCGACCTGGGCGTCCCCGAGCAGCCCGGCGATCCCGTCGGTGAGCACGGGGTCGCCGATCAGCACGGCGCGGTCGGTCTGCTGGCGGGCCCCGTCGTCGACCCGGAGGGCGTTGACGTGATCGAGGTAGGCGTCGAGCGCGTTCGTGGAGCCCCACTCGATGGCGTCGAGCGTGCGCAGGTGATCGACGACGGCCTCGACGGTGGACCGTGAGACCCCGTGGGCGCGGGCGAGATCGCGGTGGCTGGTGGTGCCGTCGAGGCCGGCGACGAGGCCGAACAGCTTTCCTTTGCCGGACTCGTCCGTGATCGTGAACGACTTCGGGTTCCATACTCCGACCCGCAGCTCCACGACATCAGGGCTGTGGCCGATCACTGTCATCGCGCGCTTGAGACGCGCCTCCGCTTCGGGCATCGGGACTCCATGGTGGGTGAACAGGTCTACGGTCAGGGGCTACTGGGCGACGGCGCCGAGGAGCACGAGGTGGACGACGGCTCGGAACACGCCGTCGACGCCCAGTGCCCGGTGGGTCTCGTCGTCGAAGTAGCCGGAGTAGTCCAGGCTGCCGACTTCGAGCGCGGTGGCCGTGAGGTGAACGTTCTGGGAGATCGCCCCGGTCTCGTGCAGCAGGAAGCGCATGCCGCGCGGACCGTACTTCCGCATCGAGCGCCAGGGGCTCCCCACGAAGAGAAGAACCGCCGAGCCGGAGGCAGTCAGCCCGCCGGGGCCCAGGTCGACGCACGAGTCGAGCAGCGGCTGCAGGGTGTCCGCGCCGGCCCACAACTCCAGTGCGTCCTCGTGGGGAAGATAGCGGTAGACACCGCGCGCAAGACCGGTGACATCCAGGGCCGCGACCCACAGTTCCACCGGATACAGGCCGCCGGCGCTCGGAGCGGTCCGTAGACGCAGCACTGCCTCGCCGCCGCCGTCGAGCGGTGCGAGGACCTCCGCTGTCTCGGAGTTGCCGTAGCGCAGCAGGGTCGCGACCTGTTCCAGTGAGAGCGGTCCCCTCGCGAACTGCCGGGCGCTGCGCCTGGTTGCGATCGCGTCCGCCAGGTCCGCCGCCGGTGGCTGTGCTTCGGGCAGGGCGATGCGTTCCGAGCCATCCCCAGGTTTCTTGGAGGCCTGGGCCAGTGCGATGGTGACGGGATCGGAGAAATAGTGGGCGACGGAGAGCTGCGTTTCCCGGTCGTGCCGAACATTCCTGCTGGCTATGAGGAATTCCTCGGCGGTACGCGGGAGCACATTCGCACTCGACAGGTTGTCGAAGCGAAGCGGGTGCGTTCGCAGTCCGACAGAACGGACGCCGGGGCTGACCTCGCGGGTTTCCGTCGTTATCAGGGAATCGCGCACCCCGGAGGCGGTGCCCGGAGAAGTATCAGACAATCGGGATCACCTTTTCAGTTACCCGGCCGGGTGCAGCTGACGTCAGGCCGGGCTGATTGGAGGATTCGGGCAAGGCCGAGCAGGCCGGGCCCTGGCCTGCTCGGCTTACCTCACCCGGCTGGGCCGGCTCAGCTCTCGCGGACGATCGCGGCCGAGCAGCAGCAGGTGCCCGGAATCACGATCTCCTCGTCACGCCCACCAGTGAGGGTGACCTGCGCCGTGGCGTTGCGGTGCTCGACCCTGGCCTGAGAACGAAGCTCCATTTGTTTCACCTCCTTGTGGCGGAAACATCGGCCTGACGGCCTGTCCTGAGGAAACGGCTACCACGGGATGCACCCGTAAACGGAATCCCTGATTCGGCGAGCCGTGTTCCTGGGCGATCAGTCCTTCGCGGACCGCCCGGAATGACTCTCTAACGAACGCAGGTTGTGGTCAACGGGCCATGAACAACATATGCGAATCGAAGATCATTCGAATGCTTACGCCGACCTGCGCTCGACTGGTCGTGATAGACGAATATCTGTGGCATCGCGCGGTCGGGCCTGCGTGCCGGCCCGGATCGCCCAGCTCGGGACTTCCGGCCCTTGATCGGCATGCGCCTGCAGCTCACCGCACTCGAACCGTCCGGTTCCCCCGTGCTCCCAGACGAAGGAGACTCAGATGGCCTCGCCCGTCCCTGTGCTACCGCAACCGTTCCGGAGGGAGTTCGCCGCAGCGCCGTACGTCGCGTACCGCCGCCTGATCGAGGCCGGGCCGATCCACCAACTGGAGGTCGCTCCTGGCCTTTTGGCCTGGGCAGTCTGCGGCTACGAGGAGGCTCGCGCACTCCTGATCGACCGCAGGCTGAGCATCGAACCAGCCTCCACCACCTCGGAAGTCCGCGGGGTGCTGCTGTCCCTGGCCACGGAGGAGAAGCAGTCGCTGTACGGCCGCCATCTGCTGGCGACCGACCCGCCGGACCACACTCGCATGCGCAAGGTCATGTCGGCCGCTCTGACGGTTCGTCGGCTGCGATCGCTGGAGACCCGCGTCCAGGAGATCACCGACGCGCTACTCAACGATCTCGCCGACCGTGAGCGCGCCGACCTCCTCACCGACTTCGCTCTCCCGCTGACGATCCTGGTCCTGGTCGAGCTCATCGGCCTTCCCACCGACGGGGCCGTCCTGTTCCGCGATCTCGGGCTGCAGGTCCTGCGCGGCGACGCGGAGCACGACGGCGTCTTCCTCCACGTCATCCAGTCGCTCGCGGCGTACCTCGGCGACCTCATGGCCGATCCGCAGGCTGTCTCCCCCGATGGGCTCATGGCGCTGCTGCTCGCCGCGGAGAGGCGCATGGAGATCTCGACCGACGAGCTCAACTCCCTGCTCTTCCAGCTCTTCTTCGCCGGCCACGAGAGCACCGGCTACTTCATCGCCAACGCGATCGCCACCCTCCTGCAGCACCCCACCGAGCTGGCCCGGCTGCGGCAGGACCCTGAGCTGATCGACGGCGCGCTCGAGGAACTACTGCGGTTCGAAGGCTCGGTCAAGTCCGCCACCTGGCGCTTCCCCACCGAACCGATCGAGGTTGCAGGCGTCCTCATCCCGGCCGGAGATCCCGTGCTCGTACTCTTCGGCGCGGCGAACCGCGACCCGCGACAGTTCGACCACCCGGACCGGCTTGACCTCGGCCGCACCTCCACCGGGCACCTGTCCTTCGGCCACGGCGCGCACCACTGCCTGGGTCACGCCCTCGGGCGGATGGAAGCGAAGATCGCCGTACTCTCACTCTTCTCCCGCTTCCCGGACGTGCAGTTGGACGGCCCGTACGAGGAACTCCCCTGGCGGCACAACATGGTGATGCGAGGCATGAGCCGGCTCCCGGTCGTGCTCTCCCGCTGACCGCGCCCCGAGGCCGCACTCGCCCGTACACCCCGCGCAGCCGAGCACCAAGCCGCCCGGGAACCAGCCATCGATGCAAGCCCACCATGCAACGCGTAACGACAGCCCGACGTACTCAGGGAGTCACTGTGCCCGCACACCAGGACACCAACCCGGCTACCCCGGCCGACCTGCTCTTCCCCGCCTGGATGCCCCCGCATCTACGCCTGATGCAACTCATCGCAGCCAAGTGGATCACCCAGCCACTGCTCGCCCTGACCCATCTCGGAGTGGCAGACCTACTCCAGGCCGGCCCCCGCACGGTCGAGGACCTCGCGCAGGATTGCGGCGTCCTGACGGATCCGCTCCGGCGTTGCCTGCGCGCCGCAGCCGGCGTCGGCGTCTTCGCGGAAACGGAGGACGGCTGCTTCACCCTCACCCCCATGGCACACCACCTGAGCAGCGGCGTCGACCTCAGCCTGCGCGACCTCACCCTGCTGCTCGGATCGGAGCCCACCACCCGATCGTTCGCCGGCATCCTGGACGTGCTCAAGACGGGCCGGCCCAGCTTCCAGACCGCCAACGGTACGGCGTTCTTCGACTACCTCGACCGATCACCCGAGCTGGGCACCATCTACCAGGGGGCCTGGGCGCCGCTCACCGCGGGGGTGGGGCTAGCTCTGCTCAAGGCCGTCGACTTCGCCCAGTTCGACACCGTGGCAGACCTCGGCGGCGGCAACGGCACCCTCCTCCGAGCGATCCTCGACGCCCACCCGTCGCTGAAGGGCGTCCTCATGGACCGCCCGAAGGTGCTGGAAGAGGCCCATCCCGGCCTGACGCAGGGCCAGCTGTCCCAGCGGGTCGAGCTCTTCGCCGGAGCACTACCTCGGGACATCCCGACCCAGGCGGACGCCTACCTGATCAAGAACACCCTGCACTGCTTCGACGAAACGGTGGCCGCCGAGACCCTGCTGAGCATCCGCGCAGCCATCGGCGACCGGAAGGACGCCCGGCTCTTCCTCATCGAGTCCGTGATCACCCCGGGCAACGAGTACGACTGGGGACGCTTCGTCGACATCGAGGTCATGGTGAACTGCGGAGGGCGCGTACACACGCTGCCCGAGTGGGAGAAGCTCCTCGACACTTACGGCTTCGTGCTCGACGACGCCAAGGACCTTCTACCGCCTCAGTGGCTACTCACCGCCCGTCCGAAGTGAGCCTCTGAAACCTGAGACGGATACGCAGATCGGCCCCTTCGGTCCGAGTGGCAACCGGGAGTACCGCTCTGTCGAAAGTGACTTCGTCCTGCTTGCAAGACGAGGCCTGGTCGCTACGGGCGAGCTGAAGCAACCAGGCCGAGGTCCCGATGCGGGGCTGTCATTCGACCACGGGCGGTTGACGGCCCGCCGGAGCGGCGGAACAGCCCGGTGGATTTGCCGCCCGTGCCGACATTCCCGCCGGCACCGCCGAGGCCACCACCGACACCTGTTCCGAAGCCCCAGCACCCCCGCGGGCCTGCACTAGCGCCGCAGAATCCGCCGCCCACCGGGGAAGTCGTCGTGGGCGGCGACCAGCTATCGAGCCCGGTGCCAGGCGAGGTGGGCGGCTGGTTGCCTGACTTCAGAAGCGGGTCTGTCGGCGCGCACTTGATCGACGGAATGAAGTGTGTCAGGGCCCTTCACGTCCAACCTCCATGACGCCTGATGCCACCCCATGACACCCAATCCGTGAGAAGCGCGTGAGAGCCAGCACGCGAGCGGGAGATCGAAAGTGATCCGCTCACCCAGGACAATGAGACTTCCTCCGCTCCAGAGCCCCCGATGTCGCTCTTCGGAACAGCGCGGCCGCGACGGTCGGCTCCAGATCAAGGAATTCTGCATCGTCCACCGACAGACATAGTGACGGGAGCCACCGGCCTCCCACGCAGACCATTACGCTCGACCGCCCCACAAAAAAGGCCGCCCCCGCATTGCTGCGGAGGTGACCTTTCCGGCCTGCGCAAACGTAACACCGACCGGGACAACAGGATCTGAATCCACGCCCCCGCAACCCTACGATCTTCCCACCGAAAGGGCAGACACTCGCGAGATCACGAGTCGCGGATCCAGGAATCCTGCCTCATTGATCCACATATTCGCCTCCTCGCGATCGTCCCACCGGTTACTTCTCCCGGCACTTTCCAGAATACTCCGCACTGCTGGAATCCGAGCACCTCTTGCACATGAATTCTTTTTCAAAAATTACCGCACGCTCATGTTTGACCGTCATCCGATAAATACCTTGGGCCGCACCCGACAGCGGCAAGATCCTGCCTGGCTGAAGTGCCGCGGGCCAGGGCCGGCGCCATGCCGGGACAGGGGAAGTGCTGGTGAGACGTTCGCCGGTCCATCTTGAGGCAAGGCAGGGAGCCGACGGTGGAAGGACTGCCCAGCCACCGGGGCCGGAACCGCCGGTGCGCCTCGCACTGACACCGGAAGGAGCCACCCCGGGACAACTGGACGGCGCCCGGCGGCCCCGCTCGCACGACCTCCTGCACGAACTCCCCCCGCTGGCGGCAGCACTGGCCCCACATGGGGGAAGATCACACCTGTCACCGTGAATCCGACACATCGGCTGGTCATCCCCCGGCGGGTCCCGTCGAAGGCCACGTCATCCACGTCGGATGGTTCGAGCAGGAGCAGGACGCGGACGAGGTGATGGTGTGCTCCTTCGTCCCGCTCCGCCTGGAGCTCCTGGTAATTCCCCCGAGGCCGAGGCCTCGGCCGCCGCCGAGTGGCTGACGACCTCGGCGCCCGCCCCGGCCAATGCCCGCACCGGCACCGACGCATCCGCAGCGCTCCGCTCGGATGCGGTCGGGCGCACCGGACGGCGGCCCGGCCTGACCAGGGCACGGGGGTGGGCACCGGGCCCCCTGGGGGCGGGCCGCGAGGGTCGGACGGGTGCACGGCACGACAGGGCTCCGGTGGCGGACCCGGGATCGGACCTGGACAATCGGGTCATGGCAAGCCTCGAAGCGAACCCCGGGACGGTGCATCTGGCCCACGAGGCGGGATATGTCAGCCCCGGCGTCGCGCTGGGCGAGTCGGTCAAGGGCATAGTTCGCATCGACGAGCGCGGATGGGTGCACGTCACTCAGGCGGACGGATCTCGGGTGTCGTTCCCGCCTCATGCCGTAGAACGCGTCAACTGGGGCGAGCCTGCTTCCTAGACGCCGGGGGTCCGCTCCTCGCCGTGGATATGGGCTCACGTCTCCGGGACCGCTCATCGAGCAGCGGGTCGCACGAGCGACGATGCCGCCCTGTTCGCGATCGAATGGCGTTGAGAGACCGGCACCCCGCACGGGCTGTCCCCACCGGCCGGGTCGGCGGGGTACGGGCGGGGTACCGTGGGGATATGGGACGGCCCGGCCGCCGTTCCCCTTGGTCGGCCCTCGCTCGGCGGGGCCGGCGTGCGTCCACGGACAGATGGCGCGCCATGTCGGACGAAACCGGTGCCGTGTTCCCGGGACTTCTGCCGGACCGGTTCCGGCAGGCCGCGAAGCCGGGGACCGTCCTGCTGCGTCTGGAGACCACACAGTCGCGCGAGGGTGTGCTCGACGGCGCATGGTGGCCGCGGTCACGGGACGTCGGCGCCGAACTCCCCGGTTTGGTAAGGGCGTTGACTGAACACTCCGGCCCGCGGCGAGCGTCGGCCTGGACGCGGAAGCCTGGGACGACGTCCCGGCCCGCCTGGTCGTCGACGGCCGGTCGGTGCACATCGACCGGTATCCGGGTCGGCGACGACACCGTGATCGTCACGCGGGGCGACCGCGATCACTTCAGCCTGCTCGCCGTCCCCCCGCAGGCGAGCCTGGAGGCGGCCCTGGCCGCGATGGCCCGCGCGGGTGCCGGAACCGGACGGCGGAGCACGACCAGTACGCCGGCCAGTCCGACGATGTCGATGAATATCTTCCGCCGCCACAACGCCGTCTCCAGCGCGTCCAGTGACAGGTCGGCGCGCATGCGGGTCGTCGAAGCCGTCGCCCGAGCCCTGAACACCAGCCTCACGGCGCCCGCGGGGACGTCTCCTGCGCCCTCGCCGCCCTGGCAGGCGACCAGCTCACGACCGTCTCCTCGCCGACCTTCCCCACGGCTACGCGCCGCTGTTCGGCCGCGCCGACCTCACCACCGCGGCTTGACCCGGACCGGGCAATGGCCGTCACCGGTACCGTGCGGAAGCTCGCCCAACGGGCAGCACCGCGCATTCGCAGCGGCCGCCACGCCAGGTTCAGGGTCGACCTGAACGCCTGGTCGGGCAGGGTCGCGATTCTGGCGCGCGCGGCGGCGGCCCGGGGGGGTTGCCGCCGCCGCGCAGCGACAGATTACCTCACACCCGGACGCCGCAAAATCTATGCTCGCCGGAGTAGACATTCCTTGTGGGCGGGTCTAGCGTTTCGCTCGTAGACAGGAGTCGGCGATACCGGCCAGACAGGGTCTGCACTTTGAACGGTGCAACTCCCGATCATGGAAGTAGCACCTGATGAGCGACGTGACTGTCTCCGTTGAGGCGGTTGAAGAGGTCCGGCCGGTCGAGCCGCCGGCGGACCTGTTGGACGACCAGTTGATCGCCCAGCTGGTCGACCGGGCCCGGGCGGGTGGCCTGCAGCTGACCGGTGAGGGCGGGCTGCCGCAGCAGCTGACCAGGCGCGTGCTGGAGTCCGCCCTGGAGGGCGAGATCACCGACCACCTCGGATACGAGAAGCACGACCCGGCCGGGGCGGGCAGCGGGAACTCGCGCAACGGAGTACGGCCGAAGACCGTCCTGACCGAGGTCGGCCCGGTCGAGATCGAGGTGCCTCGCGACCGGGAGGGCAGCTTCGAGCCGCAGATCGTCAAGAAGCGGCAGCGCCGCCTGACCGGCGTGGACGAGAGATGGTGCTGTCGCTGTCCGCGCCCGGCCTGACGCACGGCGACATCTCCGCCCACCTGGCGGAGGTCTACGGCGCGAGCGTGTCCAAGACACCATCTCCACCATCATCCTCGGCCTGTGGGCCGGCGACGGCGGCGAGGGCGTCAAGTACTGGCTCCAGGTGCTGACAGAGATCAAGAACCGGGGCGTCCAGGCGGCGTCCAGGACGTGTGCATGGTCGTCTGCGACGGCCTGACGGGCCTGCCCGAAGCCATCGAGACGGTATGGCCGCCGGCGATCACCCAGACATGCGGGTCGGCCGAGCCCAGGCTGCGTGGCTCCAGCCGCCCACAGGCGGGGAACCAAGGTGAGCAACTCTGACGAGGCCATGAGCGCGGGTGGCCGATTTCGGGGATGGCCGCCTGGCGAGCAAACCGGTCAGAGGGCGACGGTCGCGGTGTTGATGACGCATTTGCGGCCGTGCTTGGCTGACCGCACGCCGGGCACCGCAGCCCAACTGAGGCAGGTGCTGCTGTCCGCCTTCGCGAAAGTGACCGTCGTGTGCGAGAAGGAGAGCGGACCGGCGTACGGAGCGCCGTCGTAGTTCTCGATGTAGAACATCACGCGGTCCTGGGCCTGGCCCTGGAGGTCGAAGCTGAAGGAGACTCGCTTCCCCTTGTCGCCGATGGTCTGGACCCACTGGCCACTGGCCGACTCCAGTTTCAGGTCGACCTCCAACTTGTCACCGGGCTTCACCAGCATTGCCGCTCCCGAGAAGCATCCCTGGTCCCCGGGCTGGCTCCCCAGCGTGTTGACATACTGTCCGGAGATCCACCACGAGGAGTACGCTTCAGCAGGCTTGCCCGCCGCAGGCGCGCAACTCGGCCCCCAGGTCAGGACCGGCTGCAGCACCCCCTTGCCAATCGGCTCGAAGTTCACCCCGTTGTCGACGGGCTCGAGTCCGGGCCAGAGGAAGGTGGTGCCGACCTTGGACGGCATCGGCGGGACCACGAAGCTGGTCGACAGCCCGACGATCTGGTTCGAGGCCGGGGTATAGAGATTCACCCGGCCTTGGTTGTGAACCGATCCCGCAGTGCCACCTGCCTTGTCCGCCCCACCTCCGGGGCTCACGGAGGCCTTGGCCGTGGTGCCGGCGAGTATCGACGCCGCGAACGTCACGAATCCTGCGCAGACGGTGGCCCATTTCCTCGCACGCATCATCATCACTTCCATGGGTGGGTGGCGGCCTCCAGGACAGGATGCTGAGCAGGCGGGTGGCTCCGCCAGCATCCATTTCCCCATAACGACGTGTTATGAGGCGCCCCGCCGTCCCGACCCCGCCCCCGCCCCGACTACTCGGACACCCGCTGAACGCACGTGTCCGAGGAAGCTCAGCTTGCGGGCGGTCTCGGTGAGCCGGCTCTTGGAAACCGCATCACCACCAACTACCACCGCCACGCCTGGTACGCCGTCAACGCACCGAACCCTCCCGCCCGATAACTCAGGCCTCGGCAGCGACAGTTCGACCCCGGGCACGTCTACGACATCTACGGCGAGGTCCCGTGCGAAGGCCATAACACGATGTGATGGTGCACTGGGATCTTCTGGGACGTCCCCCGGTCGGTCACTCTTCTCCCACGCATGAAATGTCACATCGTGCAAGGAGAAGACGTGAGACAGCGAAGAGTCGGGCTGGCCCTCGGTGCGGCCCTGGGGCTGCTGTCGGTTGCCGGGTGCACGGGATCCGACAGCGGCGTCGCCGGCGGACCGAGTGCGGCCCCGGTGAAGGGCGGCACGCTTCACGTGCTGTCCACCCTCGACCTGGAGCATCTCGACCCGGCACGTAACTACGTCACGTCCTCGCAGGACGTGAGCCGGCTGATCTACCGGACGCTGACCACCTTCGCCGCCGCGCCGGGGCAGGCGGGCGGGAAGATCGTGCCCGACCTGGCCACCGACACCGGGCGCCCCAGCGACGGTGCCAGGACCTGGACCTTCACGCTCAAGCCCGGTGTGAAGTTCGAGGACGGCCGGCCGATCACCAGCGCGGACGTCAAGTACGGCGTGGAGCGGACCTTCGCCGCCGAGCTGCCCGAAGGCCCCCCGTACGCCCGGATGTGGCTGGTGGGTGGCGACAGCTACAAGGGGCCGTACAAGGATCCCGCCGGGCTCGCCTCGATCGAGACCCCCGACGACAACACCGTCGTCTTCCATCTCAAGCAGCCGGTGGCCGACTTCGGCTCGGCGGCGTCGCTGCCGATGTTCGCCCCGGTACCGCAGGACAAGGACACCGGCGTCAACTACGACTCCCGCCCGTTCTCCTCCGGCCCGTACAAGATCGACGGCTTCGACCCCAAGAAGCAGCTCACCCTGGTCCGCAACACCGACTGGGACCCGGCCGCCGACACCGTCCGCAAAGCCATGCCCGACAAGGTCGTCATCGACCTGGGCCTGGACGCCGCCGTGGTCGACCAGCGGCTGATCGCCGGCCAGGGGGAGGACGCGAACGCGGTCGCGATGGAGCCGATCGGCCCGGCCTCGGTCGGGCGGGTGCTGAACGACCCGCGGCTGAAGAGCCGGCTGGTCACCGGCGACTCGATCAACACCCGCTACCTGAGCATCAACACCAGGCACAAGCCGCTCGACGACGTCCGGGTGCGCCAGGCCGTCGCCTACGCGCTGGACAAGGACGCCCTGCGCACCACCCGCGGCGGCCCGATCGCCGGCGACCTGGCGACCAGCCTACTGCCACCGTCCCTCGGCTACCCGGCCGAGGACCCCTACCCGAGCAAGGACGGCAAGGGTGATCCGGACAAGGCCAAGGCGCTGCTCGCCGATGCGGGCCACGCCTCCGACCTCACCCTGACCCTCGACGCCCCCGCCACGGCCACCGGCAAGGCACAGGCCGAGGCGGTCCAGGCCTCGCTCGGCCGGGCCGGCATCACCGTGAAGATCAACGAGATCAGCTCCTCCGCCTTCTACAGCACCGTCGGCAACACCTCCCAGGAGCACGACCTGGTGATCGCCGGCTGGTCCCCGGACTGGCCCGGCGCCTCGACGTACCTGCCGATCGTGTTCGACGGCCGCCTGATCACCGCCCAGGGCAACAACAACTACGCGCAGTACGACTCCCCGACCGTCGACGCGCAGATCGACACGATCGCCGCCATGGGCGACCCGGCCGCGGCCCAGGCGGCGTACGGCCAGCTGGCCGAGCAGATCATGCGGGACGCCCCGGTGGTGCCGTTCCTGTGGGACAAGGCGCCGATCCTCGTCGGTCCGAACGTCACCGGAGCGTACGGGCAGGTCGCCTATGTCGGCAGGCTCGACCTGGTCTCCCTGGGGTTGCGCAAGTGACCGTCATCCGAAGGCTGTTGGCCCAGCGCTCGGCGGTCCTGGCGCTGGCCGTGGTGGCCGGGCTGGTCCTGGTCGCGCTCGCCGCGCCATTGATCACCTGGATCGCCGGGAGCTCGCCGACGGCCTTCCACGGCGACGCGGTGGACCCGGCGCTCGGCGGCCTGCCGCGGGGCGCGGCGGGCGGGATCAGCGCCCGGCACTGGCTGGGCGTGGAGCCCGTCAACGGCCGGGACGTGCTCGCCCGGGTGGTGTACGGCGCACAGGTGTCCCTGCTGATCGCCGTGCTCGCCACCGTGTTCTCGGTGGTGGTGGGCACGGCGCTGGGCCTGGTCGCCGGGTTCTTCGGCGGGTGGGTCGACACCGCGATCGGACGCACCATGGACCTGCTGCTGTCCTTCCCCAGCCTGATCTTCATGATCGCGCTGATCTCGGCGGCGCCGGGCACGGACCGCCGGTTGCTGCTGGTCGTGGTCCTCGGCTTCTTCGGCTGGCCGTACGTCGGCCGGATCGTGCGCGGGCAGGCGATGGTGCTCGCGCGGGGCGAGTTCGTCGCGGCCGCCCGGGTGCTCGGCGCCTCCCGCCGGGCGCTGCTGCTGCGCGAGGTGCTGCCCAACCTGACCGGACCGGTGCTGGTGGTGGCGACCATGTCGATCCCCGGCTACATCGCCACCGAGGCCGGCCTGTCCTTCCTCGGCGTTGGCGTCCAGGCCCCCACCGCCTCCTGGGGCCAGATGATCGCCACCGCGGTGCCCTGGTACGCCGCCGACCCTGCCTACTTCCTGATCCCCGGCGTCTTCCTGTTCGTCACCGTGCTCGCCTTCAACGTGCTCGGCGACGCCGTCCGTGACGCGCTCGACCCCCGGAGCCAGCGACGATGATCCTCTACCTCCTGCGCAGACTGGCCGTCACGGCGGCCATCCTGCTGGTGATCTGCGCCGCCACCTTCGCCGTCTTCTACCTGATGCCCGCCGACCCGGCGCAGGGCGCCTGCGGCAAGGCGTGCAGCCCCGAGCGGATCGCCGAGATCCGCACCACCCTCGGGCTGAACCACTCGCCGCTCACCCAGTTCGGCGACTACCTGGCCGGCATCGTCTCCGGCCGGACGTACGGCAGCGGCGCGCAGGCCGTCAACTGCCCCTTCCCGTGCCTGGGCTTCAGCTTCCAGACCGACCAGCCGGTGTGGCAGCTGCTCACCAGCAGGCTGCCCGTCAGCTTCTCGATCGCCATCGGTGCCGCCGTGCTGTGGCTCACCGTCGGCGTCGGCGCCGGGGTGGTCTCGGCCCTGCGCCGCGGCAGCCTGTGGGACCGGGCCGCGATGACGGCCGCCCTCGGCGGGGTGTCGCTGCCGATCTACCTCACCGCCCTGGTGCTGCAGTACCTGCTGGTGCTGCGGCTCGAACTGCTGCCGTACCCGCAGGTCGTGCCGTTCACCGCCGACCCGGTCGGCTGGACGCGGTCGATGGTGATGCCCTGGATCACCCTCGCCATGCTGTACGCCGGGATCTACGCCAGGGTCACCCGCAGCGAGATGCTGGAGAGCCTCGGCCAGAACTACGTGCGCACCGCCCGCGCCAAGGGTCTGGCCGAAGTCACCGTGGTACGGCGGCACGCGCTGCGGCCCGCCCTGATGCCGGTCGTGACCATCTTCGGCATGGACCTGGGCGCGCTGCTCGGCGGCGCGCTGATCACCGAGTCGGTGTTCGGCCTGCCCGGCGTCGGCAAGCTGGCGGCCGATGCGATCGCCTCCGCCGACCAGCCGGTGATCCTCGGGGTGACCCTGTTCGCGGCCTCCTTCGTGGTGCTCGCCAACCTGCTGGTGGACCTGGTGTACGCGGTGCTCGACCCGAGAGTGAGGGCCCTCGGATGACCCTGCTGACAGTACGTGACCTGGCCGTGGAGTTCCGCTCCGGAGTCCGCGCCGTGGACGGTCTCGACCTCGACCTGGACGCGGGGCAGGTGCTCGGCGTGGTCGGCGAGTCCGGCAGCGGCAAGTCGGTCACCAGCCTGGCCGTCCTCGGCCTGCTGCGTGACGCCCGAGTCAGCGGCGAGATCCACTTCGACGGTCGGGAGCTGACCGCACTCGACCAGCGCTCGCTGCGCCGACTGCGAGGCAACCGGATCGCGATGGTCTTCCAGGACCCGCTGTCCTGCCTCAACCCGTACTACTCGGTGGCCTTCCAGATCGCCGAGGCCTACCGGGCGCACCACCGCGCCGGACGCAGAGCGGCGCACCGGGTCGCGGTGCGCATGCTGGACCGGGTCGGCATCCCCGAGCCGGAACGACGGGCCCGCTCGTACCCGCACGAGTTCTCCGGCGGAATGCGCCAGCGCGTGATGATCGCGATGGCGCTGTGCCTGGAACCCGACCTGCTGATCGCCGACGAGCCGACCACCGCGCTCGACGTCACCGTGCAGGCGCAGATCCTCCAACTGCTGCGCGAGCTACGGGAGGAGGCCGGCACGGCCATCATGCTCATCACCCACGACATGGGCGTGGTCGCCGGGCTGGCCGACCAAGTCGTGGTGATGCACCAGGGCCGCGCCGTCGAACGCGGCCCGGTGCGCGACGTCTTCCAGCGGCCGCGGGAGCCGTACACCCGCGGCCTGCTCGCCTGCGTCCCGCGCATCGACGGACCCCTGCCGGACCGGCTGCCCACCCTGGGAGCCACCACATGAGCGAGCGAGCCATCAGGAGGAGCACGGTGAGTGAGGCGGACCGGCGGGCAGCGGAAGGAGGCGGTCGCACCGTTCTGCTCGAAACGCGGAACCTCGTCAAGCGCTTCCCGGTCCGCCACGGTCTGACGCGGCGGCTGGCCGGCCACGTCGCAGCCGTCGACGGAGTCTCCCTGACCGTCGGGCCCGGCGAGACCCTCGGCCTGGTCGGCGAATCCGGATGCGGCAAGTCCACCGTCGCCAAACTGATCACCCGCCTGGAACGGCCCACCTCGGGCAGTATCCACTTCGCCGGGCAAGACCTGGCCGGGTTGGACGAGACGGCCCTGCGCCCGCTCCGCCGCGAGCTGCAGATGGTCTTCCAGGATCCCTTCTCCTCGCTCAACCCCCGCCAGAGCGTCCGCCAGATCCTCACCGCACCCTCCCGCTACCAGGGCCTCGAACCCGGCGAACCGGTCGAGGAGTTGCTGACCCGGGTCGGGCTGCGACCGGAACACGCAGACCGGAACCCCCACGAGTTCTCCGGCGGACAGGCCCAACGCATCGGCATCGCACGGGCGTTGGCCCTGCGCCCGAAGCTGGTGGTGTGCGACGAACCGGTCTCGGCCCTCGACGTCTCGGTCCAGGCGCAGATCCTCAACCTGCTCAAGGACCTGCAGGACGAGTACGGGCTGAGTTACCTGTTCATCGCGCACGACCTCGGCGCCGTGCGCCAGATCAGCACCCGGATCGCCGTGATGTACCTCGGATCGGTCGTCGAAACCGCCGACCGCGACACCCTGTTCGCCCACCCCGCGCACCCGTACACCCACGCCCTGCTGTCCGCCGTGCCCCTGCCCGACCCGGACGCCGAACGCGGGCGGGAGCGGATCGTGCTCCACGGCGACCTGCCCAGCCCGCTCGACCCGCCCAGCGGCTGCCGCTTCCGCACCCGCTGCCCCAAGGCCGGTGAACTCTGCGCCGCCGAACGCCCCGAGCTGCGGACGATCGCCCTCGGACAGCAAGTCGCCTGCCACTACCCCGAGAGGACGCCGTGATCCGCGCCCAGTACCGGCTGTCCGGGCTCGCCATCACCGACCACGCCTTCGACGTGCCGCTCGACCACACCGACCCCGCGCGGGGAACCACCGAGGTGTTCGCCCGGGAGGTCGTCGATCCGGCGCGGGCCGACGACCGGCTGCCCTGGCTGCTCTACCTCCAAGGCGGCCCGGGCGGGAAGTCCCCCCGCCCGCTGAACGCCACCTCCGGCTGGCTCGGCCACGCGCTCAGGAGCCACCGGGTGCTGCTGCTGGACCAACGTGGCACCGGCCGCTCCACACCGCTGACCGCCAGGACCGCCGCCCGGTTCCCCTCGGCCGGCGCGCTGGCCGACCACCTCGCCCGTTTCCGCGCCGACTCGATCGTCGCCGACGCCGAACTGATCCGCCGCCAACTATGCGGCGACGAGCCATGGGAGACCCTCGGACAGAGCTATGGCGGCTTCGTCACCCTTAGCTACCTCTCCTTCGCCCCCGAAGGCCTGCGCGCCTGCTACATCACCGGCGGCCTGCCCGGCCTCGACACCACCGCCGACGACGTCTACGCGGCCACGTACCCCCGGGTCCGGGAGAAGACGACCGCGTACTACGCCCGCTACCCCGGCGACCGCCAACTCGTGTGCAGGCTGGCCGATCTCCTCGACCGGAGCCCGGTCCACCTGCCCGACGGCGACCGGCTCACGGTACGACGGCTGCGCACCCTCGGCCTGATGCTCGGCATGGGAGACGGCTTCGAGCGCCTGCACTGGCTGCTCGACGAGGCACTCGACCTCGACGGCGAGCCCTCGGCCACCTTCCTGCACCAGGTGATGAACCTGACCGCCTTCACCGACAACCCGCTCTTCGCCGCCCTCCAGGAGTCGATCTACGGCCGCCCCGGAGCCGCCACCGGCTGGGCCGCCGCCCGGGCGATGGCCACCCGTCCCGAGTTCGCCGAGGACGCCGACCCCCTGCTGTTCACCGGCGAGATGTTCCACCCCTGGACGTTCGAGGAGATCACCGGGCTGCGCCCGTTCGCCGAGGCCGTCCACCTGCTCGCCGAACGCACCGACTGGCCCGCCCTGTACGACCCGGTCCGACTCGCCGCGAACCGGGTCCCGATCGCCGCCGCCATCTACCACGACGACATGTACGTGGACGCCGGCCTGTCCCTGCGCACCGCCCGCACGGTCGGCTCCCTGCGCACCTGGGTCACCAACGAGTGGGAGCACGACGGGGTCACCGCCTCCGGCGACCGCGTCCTCGCCCGCCTGATGGACCTTGCCGCCGCGCGCATCTGATCCCCCACCACCCCGCCCCCGCGGTGGGAAAGGAACGAAGAGATGAGACTCGAGTCCCTCGCCGCCGTACTTGCCGCGACCCTCCCCCTGGTCGCCACCACCCCGGCCCTTGCGGATACCGCCCGGGCCACCACCGTCGCGCCCGCCTCCGGCTGCGCCCTGCCTGGGAAGACCGGCTGGACCGACGAAGGCCACAACACCGACCACACGCAGTTCCAGCAGCCCCTGGGCACCAAGCACGTGCTGATGCTGTTCGTCGACTTCTCCGACGCACCGGCCGCCGGATCCGTCGACGACTACTACCGCGAACTCGCCCCCGCGCAGGAGTGGATGAAGCAGGACTCCTACGGCAAGCTCCGCCTCGACATCGATCCGCTGAAGCGGTGGATCACCATGCCGCAGACCTCCGCCTCCTATGGATTCCAGCGCGGCATCACGTTCGACGAGCAGGAGCTGTACGTGAAGCAGGCCGTCCAGGCCGCCGATCCGTACGTGGACTTCTCCAAGTACGACATGCTGTACATCGTCCCCACCAAGTCCGCCTCCGCGATCACCTTCTCGCCCACCTACCTCTACGACCCGACCACCGCCGGCATCACCGCCGACGGCACCCGGATCAAGTGGGCGATCACCTTCGGCCAGGACATGTACCACTGGGGATACAAGGTCGCCGACCACGAGACCTCCCACACCTTCGGACTGCCCGACCTCTACGCCTTCACCGGCACCGACGTCCACCCCTACGTCGGCGGCTGGGACCTCATGGGTAACATCGCCGGCCCGGCGCCGCAGCACACCGGCTGGGAGCGCTGGAAGTTCGGCTGGATCGACGACGGCCAGGTCGCCTGCCTGCCCGCCTCCGGCAGTCGCACCGTCCACCTGAAGGCCGTCGAACGCCCCGGCGGAACCAAGATCGCCATGGTCCGCACCGGTGAGGCCACGGCGTACGTCGCGGAATCCCGCCGAGCCGTCGCCGGGGACGCCAAAGCCTGCTCCACCGGCGTGCTGATCTACAAGGTCGACACCTCCACCCAGACGGGATACGGGCCCGTCCAGGTGGTCAACGGCAACCCGGGCGCGACCCCGCCGAGCGGCTGCACCGCTCTCGACATGGCCGCCTACCAGCCCGGCCAGTCCTTCACCGACCCCGCCACCGGGGTGAAGATCGACGTGCTGCGCAAGGGTCCGCTCTCCGACACCATCCAGGTCACCAAGCAGTAGAGTCGGCGGTGACCGCCCCTCAGCTCGCGCCGTGACGCTGCAGGGAGACCCCCACAGCAGCTTCGCTCCGACCGGCGCGAACACTCCCGGCCAGGATTGACACCTGGCCGGGAGCCGGTCCCGGCCCGCCGGGCATCGTTCCCCTGCCCGGCGCGGTCACCGCAGGAGGCGCCCAGGCCATGCTCAAGGGCGGCCTCGCGCTGCCCGGCCGACGGATCGTCGTCGCCGGCAGCGGGCCGCTGCTGCTCGCCGTCGTGGCCACCCTGGCAGCGGCCGGAGCCGACGTGCCCTCGGTCATCGAGGCGAGCGACTACCTCTGCTCGCCAATCACCGCGGATGGCGTGCGGGCCCTGGCCGTGGACGACCGGCAGCGCACCAGCCTGCCGGGCCCGTACGCGGCTGGCGAGACCTGCGGCATCGGCGGCGCCGACCTGGCGATCGCCGAGGGCGAACTGGCCGCGTACGCAGTGGCCGCACGCCCGGCGCCGGCTGCCGCTCGCCGCCACCGCGCCCGCCGCCGCGCCTTCGCGGAACTCATGGGCGCCGCCCACTGCCCCGGCACCGGCTGGACCGCCTGGCTGCACGACGGCATGGCCTACAACAACCCCGTCGACACCAAGGTCGACCTGGTCCCCACGCTGCTCGCCCAGCTGCACGCAGAGGGCTCGATCGTCGCGGTCAAGGAGTTCACCGGCGATGTCCGCCGCGCCTACCAACTCGCCGAACTCGCCCCCGCGTTGGACCTGCTGATCGGCTCCGACGACGTGCTGCTGGAGCTGGCCCTGGCCGGCGCCGTCGGCTGGATCGCCGGCTACCCCAACGCCCTGCCCGACGCCACGGTGGCGCTCTACAAGGCGGCCGTCAGCGGGGACCTGGCGACCGGCTCGACCGCCGTGGGCCGGGCCGTCGTCGCCACCACGACTGCCCGCGGAGTACCGGTACAGGCAGAACTGGGCGGCGCGAACGCCGCGCCGGTGCTGCCCGACGCCGACATCGAGCAGGCCGCCGCCCACCTGGCCGCCGCGATCGCCGGATACGCCGGGCAGAAGTGCACCGCTACCAGCAGGGTGATCGCCGTCGGTGACGCGTACCGGCCGCTGCGCGCCGCGATCGCCAAGGCCCTGGCAGACGTCGAACTCGCCCCGGTGATCAACGAGTCCGCGCTCTCCCGGCTCACCCACGCGGTCGACTCGGCCCGCGCCGCCGGGGCCGAGACGGTGACCGGCGGACAGCGGATCGACGCGCCGGGATGGTTCCTGGAGCCGACCCTGCTGACCGGCGTCCCGGAGGAGCACCCGTTGCTGACCGAGGAGTTCTTCGGCCCACTGGCCGTCCTGCTGCCCGCGGCGGACCTGGACCAGGCGATCACAAGGGCCAACTCCAGTCCCCAGAGCCTCGCCACCTCCGTGCACACCCAGGACCTGGACCTGGCGCTGACCGCAGTCGACCGCCCGGACGCAGGCATGATCCGGGTCAACGCGCCCTCCACCGGTGTCGACTTCCACCTGCCGTTCGGCGGCGCCAAGGCGGCCATCCACGGCCCCGCGAACAGGGCACCGCCGCGCTGCAGTTCTTCACCGCCGAGCGAACCGTCACGATGCCGCCCGGCGGAGCACCCAGGTGATCACGCCCAGAGGGCTTCGGAAGGGAGGTCTCCGATTCCATAACGCAACGTGATGGAGGGCTGGGAGCTACCGAAGGCAATGATCGATCCGGACGATAGCCTGCACGCTTCCCGCACGGCGGCAGTAGCCGACCGTACCCGGGAGCGCACAGGACACCCGGCTGACTACCCGCCAGGGCACAGCCAGCAGGGCTCGTCACCGGATCGATCCCTTCGGAGGCCCCCATGGACCCCTCAGTCAGACCCCGGCGCCCCCTGTCGGCAGCGCTCATCCTCGTCCTGGCCGCCCTGCTGGCCCTGGTCGTCGTCCCCGCGCACCCCGCCCACGCGTACAACGGCAGCACCTCCGCCTGCGCGCTACAGGGGACGACTGGGTACACCGACGAGGGCCAGCAGACCGACTACACCCGGTTCCAGAACCCGATCGGCATCAAGCGCATCGGCCTGATCTACGTCGACTTCCCCGACGCCGCCGGCACCGCCCTGCCCCTCACGTCGTACTATGACACGCTCAAGGGCGCCAACGACTGGATGCGGAACGCCTCCTACGGCCAGACCACGCTGGACATCCAGGTCCCGTACGCCAACTGGGTCCACATGCCGAAGAACTCCACGGACTACAACTGGGAACGCGGCTTCTCCTGGTCCACGCACCAGGTCTACGTGAAGGACGCGCTCACCGCCGCGGCCAACGCCGGCGTCGACCTCTCCCAGTACGACATGTTCTACGTCGTGCCCACCACCACCGCGACCGCGATCGGCCACTCCCCGACCTTCATCCAGGACCCCGCCTCCCCGACCTGGGTCTGGAACCCGCCGACGAGCAGTTGGGTACTGATCCACTGGGCGGTGACCTTCGGCCAGGACATGTGGTCCTGGGGATACAAGGTCGCCGACCACGAGACCAGCCACACCTTCGGCCTGCCCGACCTGTACGCCTTCAGCGGGGAACTGAACCAGTACGTCGGCGGCTGGGACCTCATGGGCAAGATCTCCGGACCGGCCCCGCTGAACTTCGGCTGGGAGGCGTGGAAGTTCGGGTGGATCACCGACAGCCAGGTGTCCTGCCTGGACACGGCGAACACGTACACCACCACCCTGACCGGGCTGGAGTACGGGGGCAGCGGCTACCGGCTGGCGGTGATCAAGACCAGCGCCACCACCGCCTACGTCGCCGAGTCCCGCAAGGCCGCCTACAACGACTCCAGCGCCTGCGCCACCGGCGTCGTCATCTACAAGGTCGACACCTCCATCACCACCGGCAACGGGCCGATCCAGGTGGTCACCAACCCCAAAGCCGTCCCACCCACCGGGAACTGCGCCACGCTGGACATGCAGACCTGGCAACCCGGCCAGTGGTTCCAGGACGACACCGCCCGCATCCGGATCTACGTGAACGCCTCCGACGCGTCCACCGACACCCTCTGGACGTACAAGTGGTGACCCCGTAGCACCGGAACGCCTCCGACCAACGGGCGGTGCGGCCGGTGCGACAGGCGCCGACCGCATCGCACCGCCGCAGGCTCCACCGCGCGGATCGTGTCACACCACCGGGCGCCTCACCCAGAGCGAGGCACGCCACTGCTCAACACGCCCACCGCAGTGCGCTGCGGCGGCACTGCGCCGTCGTGCCTTTCGAGCCAGCCCTGGTAGACCGTGCTGCGGGCGCACGCCGTCCGGTACGCCTCGATGACGTCCTGCACGAGGGAGGGGCCCAACGTTTCCAACGGCCCCTCCTCGTACCAGGCGAGCAGATGCCGGTACCAGAGCGGATTCCCGGCGATCGGACGTACGGCGATGCCCGGGACCTCCTCGAAGGTGGCCTGGCAGAAGCTCACCGCGTGGCCGTGGCGAACGATGTCCAGGAGGAGTCGGCCCTCCGCCTCGTGGACGACGCGTATGCGATGCCCCAGGACGAGCAGGGTCCTGGACCAGTACTCACGGATCCGGTCGTTGTCCGGCCGAGGAGCGGCCCAGTCCTCTTCCTCCAGATCCTCCAGCGCGACCTCCTCCAGCGCCGCCAGCGGATGGGCTGCCGGCAGTGCCACGAAGAGCGGCTCGGTGGCGATCGGCTCGACGGTGACTCCAGGGGGGAGCACGAGCTCATAACCGGGGCTGTCGCCCACCACGGCCGCCTCAAGACGGCCGCCCGCGATGTCCTCGACGAGCGGGACGGGGCATCCGTGGCCCCGCGAACTGATCTCGGCCTCCGGATGGTGCGACCTGATCGCCGTGATCAACCCGCCGAGCAGGGGAGCGTTGACGGAACCGAGCCGGAAACGGTGCGGCGAACAGCTCCTCCGCGCGGCGAGAGCGGAGGCCTCCAACAGTTCGTCAATGGTCGGCAGCAGCGCCCGTGCCCGGCTCAGCACCACCTCCCCGAAGGCGGTCGGGACGACACCCGACTGCGCGCGGCTGAACAGCTCACCGCCGAGCGCCCGCTCGATCCGCGTCAACTGGGCACTGAGACCGGGCTGGGTCAGCCGCAACGACGCGGCGGCCCGCGTCAAACTGCCACTGTCCGCGATGCTGCAGATGATCCGGAGGTGCCGGAATTCGAGCTCCATGGCGAGATGCTACGGAGATCAGTCCCACATCAGTAGGGGTGCGTCGGTAACGACCCGGCCATCAGACCTGCGCTGTTCGATCTCGCCCGGCGCAGCCGCCTCCCGACGGCCTCGCCGCAGGAGGCCTGGCGCAGGGCCTCAGGCGGTTGCGCGTGGCGGTCGCGGGCGCCGTCGCGCAGCACTTTCCCGCGTTGGGGTCGCGCGGATCGAGGCCGTTTTCCGGCCCGGTCCACTGGCCGGTTCGGGTGGCAGTCGGTGCGAACACGCGGGGCATGGGACTGATCCGCAGACACCGGCGTGAGCAGGAGCAAGAGCGCGCTGCCACGACGCCGTTCCGGACAATCTCGTCAGCTCGCCCGGCCGGCCCGCGCCCCGGTCGGTCCTGTCCTGCTTGACCCAGCCCCGCAGCCCCTCCGGACTGACCCCCCAGTTCCCGGGCGATCTCGGTGACGTTCCGGTGTGGCGAGGACCGGACGAGCGCGACCGCGTCCCGCTTGAACTCCGCCGTGTACCGCTTGGCCATGTTGCTCTTGATTCCCACCTGGTGCTGCTTCCTCCGGGCTTGCATCGCCCAGTCTCCACGTGTCCAACCTCAAGGGGAGACTTCACAACCCGTCCTCCGCCGAACCACGGCACACGGCCCGCCCCAGAAAAGGCCGTTCCCCGCATTCCTGCGGGGAACGGCTTTCCGGCCTGCATGAACGTAGCGCCGACCGGGGCAACAGGATCTGAATCTGCACCCCCCCTGACCCCCATTCACCCTGTGATCTTTCCCACCGAAAAGGCGGACATTTTTTCGATCACGGGTCGCAGAGCCGGGGATCCTGCCTCAGTGATCAGCATATTCGCCTCCTCGCGATCGTCCTACCGGTAACTTCTTCCGGTATTTTCCAGGATACTCCTTAATGTGAGACTTCGAGTCCGCCGCGCACATGAGTCAGTATCTGAAAATTCCCCTGCGTGACGTTTGACCAGAATATCTACCCGAGATATTTCCTGTGGCTCACCCCACGGTCACAGGATCCATCCTGGCCGAGGTGTCGCAGGTGAGGGCCGGCGCCATGCCGGGACAGGGGAAGTGCCGGGGAGTCCTGCGCCGATCCACGTGGAGGCCGGGCGAGGAAGCCGGCCGACGGAGAGTACTGCTGCGGGAAAACCGTGGTTCGTGGCGGAGTTCGCACGGAAGAACCGCACGACTGCGGTGGACCGGTCGAAATGCAGGGCTTCGGTGAGCGGCTCCTGGGTCATCTGCTGGACCGGGCTCTGCGATGGGCCGACGCCGGCCTCCTCGCCACGCCAGAACGGCGGGCGCCCCCTCGGCAGTGACCGGCCGCAGCCCTACCCGGCACCACGGTGCGCACACTCTGCGCCCATGCGTACAGGCGTTGTTCGGACGTTTCCGGCGACTTCCCCCGGCCTCCGAGCCGGCCTTCACGAAGACGCAGGTCGACCAACGGCAACCCACCGACCGCCCCTGCTCACCCCGGATGCCGGGGCTGTGGCCGGAGTACGGTGGAAGAGAGCACCGTCCACGGCCTGCGAGCTACTGCCGTGCCCCGGCGGCAGCACGAGGCCGTCCAAGGACGAGCCCAGGGCAGGTGTTTCGACATGACCGCGACCTCCGATCCCGCCGCCGCCCAGCCACCGGGGCCGGAGCCGGCGGTCCGCCTCTCACTGACACCCGAGGGCGCCACGCGCGGCCGGCTGGACGGGGCCTGGTGGCCGCGCTCGCACGACCTCCTGCGCGAACTTCCCCCACTGGCGACGGCACTGGACCCCACGTGGGGGAAGGTCACCCGTGTCACCGTGAATCCGACGCACTGGCCGGCCATCCCCCGGCGCGTCCCGGTCGCAGGCCATGTCATCCACGTCGGGTGGTTCGAACAGGAGCAGGACGCGGACGAGGTGATCGTGTGCTCCTTCACCCCTCTACGCCTGGAGCTCCTGGTGATTCCCCCGGAGGCCGAGGCCTCCGCCGCCGAGTGGCTGATGACAGCGGCGTCCGACCCGGCCAACACACGTACCGGCACCGACCTCCTGACAGCCGCGGGCGCGCCGACCGCAGACCCGCGGGCAGACGGATGACAACGGTCGGCAGCGGACGACACCAGGCCGTTCGCCGCCGGCCCCGACCCTGACTTCCCGCCGTCGGCTCCCGCACCCGGCGGCACCCCTGATCCGGCGGATAGGTGCGCGGACATCACCCCGGAATACGCCGCCGCGTGCCCGGATGAAGCCCGGCTCCTCGGCGGCCGAGCAACCGATGACCGGAGCCGTCTCAGGACGGGAGCCTCCTCACCGCACACGCCCGCCCGCGTTCGCGGCGCTCATGCTCCAGCGACGGCCGCCGGATGGGGAGCGGAGGTCAGCTGTCGCTGCGGTAGTGGTCCATCGAGACCTTCACCGGGCCGTTGCCGGTCACGGAGATGACCCGCACGATCGCGATGGCGTGAGTGCTTCTCGATCGCACGCAGAAGGCTCGGCCGGCCGGCAGGTCACTGAAGTCGAGGGCCGTCGCCGGCTGCCGGTCGATGGCCGTCGAGCAATCGCCCGGGGTTGGCCGCCCGCTGGGGGTGATGGCGGCGTCGCTTCCCGTCGGGATCAGGAACTCGTTGGCGTTGTGCCCTACGGACCACTCGGTGGACTGCGCGGGGATCAACTTGCCGGTCTCGATGTCGAAGTCGTAGGAGTCGTCGGGTGCGGTCAGGATTGCATCGGTGTACGCCGCGGTGTACGTGGCCGGGCTCGCCGGGTCGGTCGGCCCCGGGCCGTCGGCCGCCGGTGCCGGCGTGTCCGGGCCGGTGTCACCGGCCGTCGGGCTGTCGCCGGCCAATCCCGTGGCTGCGAGGATCCGGTCGAGCTTGTGGGACAGGAGCACGCCGCCGACCGTGCCACCGAGAGCCACCACCAACGCCGACAGCAGCAGTACCGTCTTCCAGGTCGCGCCCTTGCGGTAGGGCTTGCCCACCGCGGGTATCGCGGGAGCGGCGACGGTCGGCAGTGGGGGCGGAAGCAGAGCGGTCGGCACCTCGGGCAGGGGCTGCGCAGCGCCGTAGGAGCCGGGCGGGGCCTGGGCGGCGACGACGTCGGGGGAGAACGCGGCGGCCAAGTCCTGCGGCAGGTCGGAGCGGCGGGTGATGTCGGTGCTGACCTGAGTGGGCAGCCAGTCGTCGGCGAAGCGCAGCCCGCCGCCCGCAGCGGGGTGGTTGCGGGCGGCCTCGATGATCTCTGCGGGGGTCGGCCGGTCCTCGGGCTGCTTGGCCAGGCAGCGCAGCAGCAGCGCGCGCAGGTCGCCCGGGACACGGCCGAGATCCGGCTGCTCGTTCACCACCCGGTACAGCACCGTGGTCTCCGGTCCCTCGCCGAACGGCTGGGTGCCGCCGGCGGTGTACGCCGCCAGAGAACCCAGCGCGAAGACGTCCGTCGCGGACGTGACCGGCCTGCCCAGGGCCTGCTCGGGCGCCATGAAGGCGGGCGAACCGATCCGGAAACCGGTGCCGGTCAGCGCGACGGCGTCGGCCGCGCGGGCGATGCCGAAGTCGATCACGCGCGGACCGTCGGCCGCGAGCAGCACGTTGGCGGGCTTGAGATCCCGGTGCACGACTCCGGCGCCGTGGATCGCCTGCAGCGCCTCCGCGATCCCGCCCATCAGCAGCAGGACCGTGCGCACCGGTAGCGCGCCGTGTTCCCGGACCACCTGTTGCAGCGACGGGCCCGGAACGTACGCGGTGGCCAGCCACGGCACGTCGTCGTCCGCGCCGGAGTCGATCACCTGGGCGGTGTACAGCCCATGGATCCGCCGGGCGTTGGTGACCTCCTGTGCGAAGCGCCCCCGGAACTCCGTGTCCTGCGCGAACTCCGGCCGGACCGTCTTGAGGGCCACGGGCCGGCCACCGGGGGTGTAGGACAGGTAGACCCGCCCCATGCCGCCTGCCCCGAGCCGGGCGTGCAACCGGTAGCCGCCTACTTCGGCCGGATCGTCGGGCTGCAGGGGCTGGTAAAGCGTTGACGCGGGCAAGGAGTCCAGGGACATGTCGATGGGCATGTGGAAGGTCTCCAGTGGTGCGAGCCGTGAGCGGGGGCGAGGGTGGCGCGACGGGAGTGCCGGCCGTTCAGCAGGCCTTGCCGCTCGGGACCGGCTTGAGGTCGATGAGGTAGGCGTCCACGGCGTCGTTGACGCAGGCGTTGCTGCGGCCGTAGGCGGTGTGGCCGGTCCCCTTGAAGGTGAGCAGCATGCCGCCGGGCAGTTGGTCGGCGAGACCCTGCGACCACTGGTAGGGCGTGGCCGGGTCGCCGGTGGTGCCGACGACCAGGGCCGGGGGCAGGCCCTTGGCGTTCACGCGGTGCGGCTGCTGGTGTCCGGCGGGCCAGCCCTTGCAGGTGAGTTCGGCGAGCACGGCGGAGGTGCCGAAGACTCCGGCCTCCTGGTTGGCGCGCTCCAGCAGCTCCCAGTAGGGCTGCGCGTCCCTCGAGTGTGGCTGGTCGAGGCAGTTGACGGCGGTGATGGCGACGGAGGAGTTGTCGGGGGCCTGCTCGCCGGAGCTGCCCGGGTCGGAGCTGCCGGCCTGGGCGGGCTGGCCGGATATACCGGGGCTGGCGATCTCGGCGAGTTTCGTCCCGTCGCCGCCCCGCGCGGCGCGCAGCGCCTCGGACAGGTCCTGCCACTGGGACTCGGGTGAGTACATCGACTTGGTGAGGGCGGCGAGCAGCATGTTCTGGTCGAGCCGCTCGGTGGTGCCCCTGATCCGCAGCGGGTGCTTGGCCGTCCGCCGGTGCAGGTCGGTGATCACCTTGTGGATTCCGTCCGGGGTGGTGGCGGGGCAGGCGTCGTGGACCACGGTGGCGCACTGCCGAGCGTAGTCGTCCACCGACTTCCGGAAGGCTTTGCCCTGCTGGAGGGCGGCCTCGGACCAGTCGAGCGAGGGGTCGACGGCGCCGTCGAGGACGAGCGCGCGGACCCGGTGCGGGAACAGTTCGCCGTAGACGGTGCCGAGGTAGGTGCCGTAGGACCAGCCGAGGTAGCTGAGCTTCTCGTCGCCGAGAGCCGCGCGCAGCACGTCCATGTCGCGGGCCGCGTCCAGCGTCCCGACGTGCGGCAGGATGGCTCCGCTGCGGGCCTTGCAGAAGGCAACCTGCTTCTCGGCGTCCGCGAGCGCGGCGCTGCGTTCGGCGGCGGTCTTCGGATACGCACTCGTCGAGGCGGAGTCGGATTCGGGCTGGTCCTGGTCGGAGGAGTCGGAGGAGCCGCAGTCGATGGCCGGCTTGCTGCCGGCCACGCCCCGCGGGTCGAAGCTGACGATGTCGAAGCGGGCGCGCGCCCGTTCGCTGAAGGAGGAGAGGCCGCCGGACTTCAGTTGCTCGACCCCGGATTCGCCCGGTCCGCCGGGGTTGAAGACCAGGGAGCCCATGCGCTGGGCGGGATCCGCCGTGACGGACCTGGCCAGCGGCAGGGTGAAGGTCTGGCCGGTCTCCGGGTGCGCGTAGTCCACCGGGACGGTCAACGTGGCGCACTGCAGCTCGCCGCACGTGGTCCAGGTCGGCTTCTGCCGGTAGAAGGTCTGCAAAGCGCTCTGCTGCGCGGAATCGGTCGGCGCCGTGTCGGCGCCCTCCGCAGCCGTGTCCCCGGACGCCGGGATGCATCCGGCAAGTGCCGTGACGCCGAGTGCGGCCAAGGCCAGGATCAGGCCGGCACGCTTGCTCGTCGGGTGCTTCATGGGGGTACTCCAGAGGGACTTGGCAGGGTTGTTGCGCACGACGCCCGCAGTGGTCAGCGGCACCGGCACCACCTCGGCGGCCCGGGGCGGCTGGGCCGAGGGCTCCATCCGCCGGGCCGCTGGCGGTCCCCGGGCGCGTGGGGGATCGCGCCCGGGGGTGTCTCACGGCGCCGCGTGCCGGTCCGCCCACGTATCTCCCGGGCGAACGGCCGCGCTACTCGGCTCCTGCCGGTTCGCTCCGCTGTGACCTCACAGATGATTGCCGGGCGAAGCTGAGGATTTGATGAGGGCGGCCCGGGCCGCACATCGGGCTATCCTGACCGCCGTGCGAGTACTGGTGGCCGAAGACGACGATGACCTGCGGTTTGCCGTGTCCGCAGCACTGCGCAGCGAGGGGCTGGCCGTCGACGAGGTGGCCGATCTGCCGGCCGCCGACGAGGCGTTGTTCGTCACCGAATACGACTGCGCGGTGTTCGACCGGATGCTGCCCTCCGGGGACGCCGTCGAGTACGTGCGCGAGCTGCGCCGAGCCGGGCGGACCGTCCCGGTGCTGTTCCTCACCGCCCGGGACACGGTCGCCGACCGGGTCGAGGGGTTCGCCGTCGGCGGCGACGACTACCTGGTCAAACCGTTCGCGGTGCCCGAGCTGGCGGCCCGGGTGCACAGCCTGTGCCGACGGGCGGCCACCGTCCGGCCCCCGGTGCAGCGGTTCGCCGACCTGGAGATCGACACCGCCCGCCGCCAGGTGCACCGGGACGGCGTGCTGTTGATGCTGACCCGCAAGGAGTTCGCCGTACTGGAGTTGCTCGCGGCCCGGGCGGACCAGGCCGTACCCCGCGCCGACCTGATCGAGAAATGCTGGGACGAGATGACCGAGCCGAACTCCAACGTCGTCGAGGTGCTGGTCTCCCAGCTGCGCCGCAAGCTCGGCGACCCGCCGCTGATCCACACGGTCCGCGGGGTGGGCTACCGACTGGCGCCGCCCGGCAGCGGCGTCGGCGGCCGAGGATGACGGCAGCGGCCCGGATCCGGCGGCTGCGCCGGCGACTCACCGCACTGTTCTCTCTCACCAGCGCGATCGGACTGATCGGCCTGGCGGCGTTCGCCATCCACACCGACGACAACTCCTGGAGCGACCGGCTCGACGACGCGCTCACCCTGCAGACCCGCCAGGCGACCCTGCTCCTGAGCTTCGACGACAACGGCCGGCTCGACACGCAGTACCTGCAGGACGGGACGGAGACCGACTGCCCGCCGGTGACCGTGGTGACCGGCACGGCCGACCAGCCCACCGTCTCATACACCCCGCGCAAGCCCTGCATCCGAGCCCACACCGAGGACCTGGAAGCGGTGGCCGCGGAAGCGATGCGGGAGGGATCGGCCGTCGTGGTCGACGCACGCAGCGACAACGGCCACCGGATCCGGCTACTCGCCGAGCCCTACGCGGGAGCCAACGGCCAGTCGACGGCCGGCGCGGTGGTCGCAGCCGACGACACCACCGGTGACCGGGCCGCGCACCGCAAACTGGCTCTGCTCCTGGTGGCCGGCTGTGCGGTCCTGGTTGCCCTGTCCGCCGTGGCCGGGCACCTGCTCTCCGGGCGGGCGATCCGGCCGGCGCTGACAGCGCTGCAACAACAGGAGGAGTTCCTCGCCGACGCCGCCCACGACCTGCGCACACCCACCGCATCGCTACGCGGCCTCGCGGAGACCGCGCTGCGCGACGACGAGCACCGCACCGCCGCGCTCGAACGGACCGTGCGCCTGGCGTCCCGGATGGGCGACCTGATCGACGGCCTGCTCACCCGGGCCCGGCTGATGGCCGGTGTCGGCACCCTGGCCAGCCAGCCGCTACGCCTGGACCAGCTCGTCGAGGTGGTCGTCGACGACGTCGAAACCGGCGAGCACCACGTGAGCGTCCACACCGAACCGGTCGTCGTGGTCGCCGATCCCGACCTGCTCCGGCGGGCGGTGGCCAACCTGCTCGGCAACGCGCTCCTCCACGGCCATGCCCCGGGCCTGCCCGCAGAAGTCGACGTCACCGTGGCCGCCGACGGAACGGTGACCATCGACGACGCCGGACCCGGCATCCCCCCGGCTCTCGCCGACTCCCTCTTCCAGCGCTTCCACAGCGGCTCCGGCTCCACCGGCCTCGGGCTGTCCATCGCCTCCTGGGTCGCCCACGCCCACAGCGGCACCCTCGACGTCGGCACCAACCCGCGCGGCGGCGCCCGCTTCACCCTCCGCCTCCCACCCCGGACGAAGTAGGCCAACCCCCGGCGATGCGCACGCCCACGATCGGTGCGCCGCCCCATCGACATGAGTGTGCGGTGCCGCTCGAGAAGCCGGGCCGCAGCGGCAGCCTGCCGCACGGGGCGGCCAATGGACGAACGCGACTGGAACCGCTGCCCTGTTGGACAGTTGTCACGACTGGAGCCCTGTCCGTCCGGGCATACCGTCGATACCGCCGCTGGCGGGTCCGGCTGGGGCCGGTGGTCGGCGCCGGTCGTGCATGCTTTCGTCGCTCCTGATGTCCACCCCCCCAGAGTGCAAGCAGGTGGTGAACGAGCCTGCTCAGGTCGTCTCGACTCACCTGCTGATGGACTTCCTCGCGGGAAGGCCTCTGGTTGATCTTGTGAACCGAACAGCTGCCGGCATGTCTGTTCCTGGAACCCAGCCGTGGCCGGCGGGATCCTTGCCGCGCGAGCAAGTGAGGCTGGGCGTGTGACAACCCGTGACACGGTTTCAGGTAGCAACAGCAGAAGCCCTACCTCACCGAGGTGAAGTTCGAAGTGGGATTTTCGGATCTCACCTTCGCCGTTTCAGCGCACGTGCCACGCGCGGGAGTTCTTCGTGGAGCAGCCGGCCGGTCAGTGCGCCGCCGTACACGACGGCGCCGACGCCGACGAGCCAGGACTGGATGACCAAGACGGTGCCGATCGGTCCGTAGGCGAGGGTGTTGGTGGCGATCAGCGGCGAGAAGACGAGCCGGGAGAAGAGTCTCAGGCCGAGCAGCCCGACGGTCGTGGCCACGGCGCCGGGCAGCAGGGCGCTCCATCGGACCCGTCCGCCGAGCAGCAACCGCTGTGACCACCAGAGGAACAGGGTGGCGCTCAGCACTGCGGCGAGGCCGCCGGCCGGGGTCTGCCGCCACAGGGTTGTGGTGGCGGACAGGAGGAGGAGCCCGATGAGGGCGGCGAGCCACACGAGGTGCCGCCACCTGGCCCACCAGCGGGCCGGTGGTAGGCCCCAGACCTTCTCGTAGGTGGTCTGCACCGCCGCCCCGAAAGAGAGGCCGAAGACGGCGAGGGCGGCGAGGCTGAACGCCGTCGTGGTCCGCAGTGTCTGGCCGGGCAGGGCGATCAGCTGCTCGACCTTCTTCCTTGAGGGCGCCGACACTCCGAGTCCTTCGCCCAGCCATTGTGCGAAGCCCTGTCCGTGCGCCGGATCGGCCGCTGAAATGACGATCAGCAGCGGCACGAGCGTAAGGAACCCGAGCGCCGCGAAGCCGAGCGACCGCTGCCACAGTTCGAGAGTGCTGCCCTGCCTCCATCCGCGTCCGGCCGGCGAACGGCGGACTATCCGGCGCAGCCGCCCGAACAGGGACGGACGGCCTTCGGCATCGGGAGACTGCATCGGCATGGATGCTGACTACCACGGTCGATGCCGTCGCCGAGCAAATGGCGCAGCCGGAGTGGAGTCGGGGCAGCGCCGTGCCCCGCGCGCCACGGCGGGCCTGCGGGGCGCGGTGATCAGTGCTTGAAGGCGTCCTTGATCTTCGCTCCGGCCTGCTTGGTGTTGCCCTTGACCTGGTCACCGCGGCCTTCGGCCTGCAGGCGCCGGTTCCCGGTGACGCGGCCGACGGTCTTCTTGGCGCCGCCTTTGACCGCTTCGGCCTGGTGCGCGATCTTCTTGGCGATACTCATCGGGGCTGCCCTTCGAGGGTGGCGGGCGCTTCGGGGCGGTGGCCCGTCAGTGGTCTGCGCATGTGGTGGCGGCGATCTACCGATGGGCGGCTCGGTGCCCGAACGGGTGCGTCCAGCTCCGATGACCGTCGCCGGGGCTGGGATGCGGGTCGTCTGGAGGTGAGTCGTTCCGCTGTGCGGCGGTCTCCACGCGGGCGGTGTCGCGTTGGCCGATCAGGTCGTCGCGCTCCCTGCCGGCGGCGGTCTCCGCGCGGGGGTGTGTCGCGTGGCCAGGGCCCCGACGATAAACAGCGTGCCGGTGGAGCCGGTGACGTGGAGCCGAACACCTCGAACCCGCCTGTGAGCGCGTGTCCGCTGCCAGTGTTGGTGAGAATGCCCGCCACGCCGACGACTACCGCGGCGACCAGGATGATGAGCCCGATGATGATGATCATGGCGCGCTCCGGAAATTTTTGCTGCAGACCCACAGTCGAACCGCGCCGCCCGGGATACCAGCGCGAACAGGGACGGCAGGATCGACCGGGGTAGGGCCCATGCGCGCGGACACCCTGGGTTGTCCACCCACACGTACCCGCCGTTCCGGCTCGGCGCCTCCCCGCCGGGCGGCCGACGGTGAGACGATGAAGAAGCGGCTACCGCGCCGCCGGCCATCGCACCTCGAAACGAGGAATGATCATGGTCAAGGTCCTTCTGGTGCTGTTGTGCCTGGTCCTGCCGTTCCTGGCAGTGCTGATCAAGGACGGGCCGAGTATCAAGGTGCTCTGGGCCTTCCTCCTCCAGCTGTGCGGCCACGTGCCCGGGGTCATCTACGGCATCTACCAGGTGGTGAAGGACTGAGGCCCCGCCCCGAACACAGGCACTCCGCACGCCGGGTTGGCACCCATGTCACGACACGAGAACGAACACCGGCACACAAGCACAGCTGACGAGACCAGGCCCGCCACCCGTGGCGCCAGCCCTGCCGAGAGCCCGACCGACCTGCCCAAAAGGTCGTGGTGGGGAGTCCTGAAACGCACCACCAAGCAGTTCAAGGCCGACAGCCTCAGCGACGCCGCAGCCGCGCTCACCTACCACGGCCTGCTGGCGATCTTCCCCGCCCTGCTCGCGCTGGTGTCGATCCTGGGGCTGATCGGCAGCTCCGCCACCAAGCCGCTGCTCGACCACATTCGTGACCTCGGCCCCGGGTCCGCCCGCCAGATCCTCACCACCGTCGTGCAGCAACTCCAGAACGCCCAGGGCAAGGCAGGCATCGCACTGGCCATCGGAATCATCCTCGCCCTGTGGTCCGCCTCCGGCTACACCGCGGCCTTCATGCGCGCCGCCAACCACGTCTACGGCATCGACGAAGGCCGCCCACTCTGGAAGACCCTGCCCACACGACTCGCCCTGACCATCGTCCTCGTCGTGCTCCTCGCCCTCACCGCTACCGGTGTCGTCTTCACCGGCACCCTGGCCACCAAGACAGGGAAGCTCCTCGGAGTCAGCGAAAACGCCGTACAGGTCTGGGGCATCGCCAAATGGCCGATCCTCGTCATCATCGTCACTGCGATGGTCACCCTGCTCTACTGGGCCGCGCCCAACGCCAAACGACCGAAGCTGCGCTGGATCCTGCCCGGAAGCCTGGTCGCCGTAGCCTTGTGGATCATCGCCTCCGGCGCGTTCGCCCTCTACGTCGCCAACTTCAGCAGCCTCAACAGCACCTACGGCAGCATCGGAGCCGTGATCCTCTTCCTCCTCTGGCTGTGGGTCTCCAACGTCGCGATCCTGCTGGGCCTGGAGTTCAACTTCGAGCTGGAACGCGGACGAGGCATCGCAGCCGGTCACCCACCCGAGGAAGAGCCCCACCCCGAACCCCGCGACACCCGCAAACCACCGCCCGACACCCCACACCATCACGACAGACCCCGTCACTGACTCCCGCTCCTCCTCGCCGCCGGAAGAGGGCGGGGCAGGAGAGCGAGGAAGGGCTGGATCGGGTCAGGGGCCGCCACGATCGGGGTGGTGAAGGAGGTCGGGTGATGGCGTCCGAGGTGCGACGGGCAACTGCGGCATCCGCATTCTCGTCCAACGAGACGGAGGAAGGCCGGGACGCGGTGGCGGCGGCAGCCGGGGCTGCATCCACGCGGCATGCCCGCACATGTGGGTGACAGCGGTTGCGGTCTTCCGCCGCACCGCGGCCGGGCAGGTGGTGGTTCAGCGCGTCGGGTGTCGGCCTGAGCGCCGGGACCAGCGGATGCCGGCGTAGGCCATGTCGGCGACGAAGAGAATGATCGCGATGACGAGGAGGAAAACCCATCCGTGAGCGACGGCGCCGATGATGCCCAGCACGATCGCGACGATAACCAGAGCCAGGATCAGGACCATGACGAGCCTCCTCGGCCGCGTATGGGCGCTCAGCGGCGGGCGAGCTGCCGCTCGCCGCCGGCACCCTTCTGGTAGGCCAGGCCGTAGTGCTGGAAGACGGCGTCCTCGTCCTCAGCAGGCAGGATGTCATCCATGCCGATGGCAGGGCAGTCCCTCACGAGCGCCTTGTCGTAGGCAACCTTGAGATAGCCCGGTCCGACGCTCGCGTCGTTCAAGGGGACGAAGACCAGCCGGTGCTGGGTGGGCATGCCGATCTGGACGGTCGCCATGGCCGGCTCATCCGTGCTGGTGTCCACGTAGATCGCCTCCAGCGTCCCGATCTTGCTCCCGTCGGCATCGACGACGTCGTGGGTACGCCACTCGCGGATGTCCCCTATCTGGATCATCATGGCTCCCTTCGCGCGGCCCGGTCCCCGGGCGCGGGCCTACCCGGACCGGCAGGCTCACCTGGCCCGTGTCGTGGGGCCTTGCAAGTTTCAGCGTGCCTCGGTCTGAGCGCCGAGGCCAACGCAAGCACCCCTTCCATTCGAGGACGCTCAGTGCCGCGTAGTGGGAAGGCGCAGGCCGGAAGTGGACGGGACAACCCCGCCGTCGGCGTGTGGCGGCGTCGCCCGCTGGGCGAGCTGACATTGCGCTGCCGCTACGCGGCGGTGGTGAGGTCGGCGCGGCCGAACAGGAGCGCGTAGCCGCGGGGCAGGTGGGCGAGGAGGCGGTCGGTGAGCCGTTCGCCTGCGAGGTCCGCCAGGGCTGCCAGGACGGAGGAGGCGTTCCACCGGGCTGCGGTGAGGCTGGTGTTCAGGGTGCGGGCGACGGCTTCGACGAAGGGAGCTGCGACGGGTTCGGGCAGCGGGATCTGGAAGGCGAAGGTGGCGCGGGCCTGGCCTGGCAGTGCTGTGGCGAGGTCGCAGCGTTCGTCGCCGGTGAGCTGGGAGCCGAGCACGGCGAGGACCGCATCCAGGACGCGTTCGGCTTCCTCCTCGCTGGGGTAGCGGCCGAGGGTGCGGACTTGCTGGATCGGGCGGCGGTGCCGGGTCATGGCGATGGCCTTCCGGGCGGGCCGCCGCGGGCAGCGCGGCGGCCCGGAGCGGTCGGGTCAGGGGCGTTGGCCGGGGGCGGGGCGGCCGAACAGGAGGTCGTAGCCGGGCGGCAGTTGGAGCAGTACCTGATTCATGAGGTCGTCGCCGGCGGCATCGGCTGCGGTACTGAGGACGGCTCCGATGTCCCACAGGGCGGTGACCTCGGTGGCGCCTCCTATCCAGGCCGCGGTGGCGCGCACGAACCGTTCGGGGCTGAGCGATTCGGCGGCCTGCAGGGGGTTGAGCAGGATCAGAGCGAGGGTCTCGGGCAGGCGCGCGGCCAGTTCGGCGCGTACGTCGCCGACCAGGTGGGCGCCGAGCAGGGCCAAGACGACGCGGGCCGCCCGCTCCGCCTCCTGGGGTGCGTCGTATTCGCCGCGTTCCTGGACCTGGTCCGGGAACGCCTCCCATCGAAGAGTCACCGTGTGTCTCCCTCCGTCCCGTGGGTGGGCGCGAACGCCGTCGGTGGCCCGGTCAGGGCTCGACGGTCAGGCGCCGGTCGAGGCCGGTGAGTTTCAGCAGCCTGGCCACGAACCGACCGGCCCCGCGAAGACCAGGCACCCGCCGCTGCGGTCGGCCTGGTTGCGGGCCCCGACGAGGACACCCAGGCCCGCGCAGTCCATTCGAGGTCGTCGCGGAGGGCGTCCAGGACGGGCCGTTCGAGTGTGGGTGCGCACCTCGATCTATTCGTGGAAGGCGCGCCCGGTGTCGGTGATCAGGAGGATCTCGACCGGATCGCCAAACAGGCACGGTCATCGCACTTGTCGCCGCATTAAGGGATCGCCCCAGCTCAGGGCCCCAAATGACGGCAAGGTGGTCGCACTGTGGTCGCAGGGTTCGACAAAGAGCGACCGACAATGGATGCACAGATCCCTGCCTGATCTTTGGAAGCGATCACGATGCGCCCCGTCGTCGGTCTTGGACGTGTCCACCGCCGTTGCGGCTGCCGCGACCCTCACCACCACCAGCTCGGAGCCCGCTGCCCGGCTCTCGTCTCGGACCCCGGGCACGGCACCTGGACCCTCGCCGTCGACCTGCCCGCACCCACCCCCGGCCGCCACACCGTACGCCGCGGCGGATACCCCACCGAGGAATCAGCCCGAGCCGCCCTGCGCCGACTGGCTCAAAGGCCACAACGGCGGCTTCACCGCGGACCCCAACCCGACTGTCGCCGACTACCTCACCGCCTGGCTCAGGGCCAAGGCTCTGGTCCTCAAACCGACCACCATGGCCCGCTACCGCGCTTACGTCGCCAACGACCTCATCCCCTCCCCCGGCGATATCAGGCTCGACGACCTCAGCTACCCCCACATCGTCGGCCTCGTCCACACCCAACTCGCCCGCGGACGAGGCCACGTCACCGCCCACCAGATCCTCGCCACCCTCTCCAGCGCGCTCGGAGACGCCGTCCGACACCACCGCCTGGCCACCAACCCCGCCCGGCCAGCCGTCATCCCCCGCCCAGCCGCCGCCGAACGCCACATCTGGACGACGAACGAAGCCGTCACTTCCTCCGCTACTGCCACGCCGT
The DNA here is from genome assembly GCF_900199205.1 of Streptomyces sp. 1331.2. Taxonomy (NCBI): domain Bacteria; kingdom Bacillati; phylum Actinomycetota; class Actinomycetes; order Kitasatosporales; family Streptomycetaceae; genus Streptomyces; species Streptomyces sp. 1331.2. The sequence continues at coordinate 1,783,619 of NZ_OBMJ01000001.1, forward strand.
CGACCCGCCCTTCGCCGACCTCGTCGAGTTCCTCATCGGCACCGGCATGCGCAAAGGCGAAGCCCTCGCGCTCCACTGGAACGACGTCCACCTCAACCACGGCGTCCTGTTCGTCCGCTACTCACTCGCCGCCGTCGACAACAACCGCCTCGTCCTCACCCCACCCAAGACCCGCACCAGCAAGAACTGGGTCGCCATCTCGCCACGCGTCGCCACTGCCCTCCGCAACCGCGCAGACGACCGAGCCCCCGCACCCGCCGGAGCCCCCGGCGGTGGTCTCGTCTTTCACCGCCCCGACGGCCGGTCGCTCCACCCCGAATACGTCCTCAACCACTTCCACGACCTCAGCCGCGCTGCCGACGTCTCCCGCACCACCGTCCGTGACCTACGCCACCTCGACCTACGCCACCTCGCCGCCACCATCTCCATCACCGCCGGCGTCCCTCTGACCGTGCTCTCCAAGACCCTGCGGCACTCGACCCTGTCGACGACCGCGAACATCTACAGCCATCTCACCGCCCGGGCCGCCCGCGACGCCGTAGACACCATCGACAAGACCCTCACCGCCATCGACAGAACCGGCACCCCGGAAACCCGCATACCCAGACCGCGACCACCCAGCGACCACAATCCGCAGCTCCGCAACCAGCTCACCCTCATCAAGAGGTCGGAAGGAGAACCGAGTTACCAGAACAACGCCCAACCACCGCCAGGCGGATGCGACCACACTGCGACCACCAGCCGACGGAACATCAAAAAGGCCGCTCCCGCCAGAAGCGGAAACGGCCTACGACCTGCAGTGATGCAAGTCGGGACGACAGGATTTGAACCTGCGACCCCTTGACCCCCAGCGGTCGAACGGATGTCTGACTGATGTTCACCAGTCCGAATCGCGCAGGTCAGGGCCTATCTCGTCCACCCCGCATGACACCTGATGTCGCCTCATGACGCCCAATCCGTGAGAAGCGCGTGAGAAGCGGTTCGCGATGACGATCTCAGCTGTGACGTTCCTCACAACCTCATTGTAGCCTTGCTCGCCCAGGTGAACACGGCCACAGCTTCTAATTCTCTTGCCTGCCGGATTGTGCTGGTCGCCCATTTCGGGAGTTCTGCGAAAACGGTTAGTTCTTTGCTGGTCCGGCAGGACTCGAACCTGCGGCACGCCGCTTTGGAGACGGCTGCTCTTCCAACTGAGCTACGGACCAGTGCGTTGCCGAGGAATCGAACCTCGCTATCCCTAAGGGAGCAGGGGTTACAGCCCCGCTTGCGTCCCAGCGCTCAACGCTTGGTGATGCACCGATCGTAGGAGGCTTCCGGCAGGCAGTGCGAGCGAATATCGAAAGTGAGCTGCCCACTGCGCGCGAGTGTCCAATCGCGGGAACCGAAACCATTCGCCGCCGGGCCGCCGACGCGGTTACGGTGAGCGCCCACCCAGAGGATCAAGGAGAGCACGCAATGTCCCGGGCGAAGACCCTGACGCTCTGGCGTCCGACCGGCCCGCAGGAGCTGGCCCTGGTCGAGGCATCGGGCTGGCGGGCCTGGCCGCCTCGCCTGCCCGAGCAGCCGATCTTCTACCCGGTGCTGAACGAGGACTACGCGATTCGCATCGCCCGGGACTGGAACATGCCCGCCTCCGGCGTCGGTTACGTCACCAGGTTCGAGATCGACGCCAACTTTGCCGCCCGCTACCCGGTCCAGCAGGCTGGCGGACGCACGATCCTCGAGCTGTGGGTACCGGCGGAAGAGCTGGAGGGGTTCAACCGGCACATCGTCGGCCGCATCGAGGTGGTCCACGAGTTCCGACCGCAGCCTCACGCGGAGGCGAGGCGGTGACGGACTTCCGCTGCGTGCGCCGCTACCAGCCCGAGGAGCGGCACACATGACCGCCTACTTCACGCTCGTCTGCGACGACATCCCCCACAACGTGGTGCTCCTCGGCGCCGGCCCCAGCCCGTTGGAGGTCGCGAAGACGTTCCGCACAGTGACAGGCGGCGGCCTGTGGCACGCGAAGCAGACCGTGACCGACACACCCCCGGTCCTGCTCTTCGAAGGGATAGAGGAGAAGGCCGCGCGACGGCATGCCGAGGATCTGCGCGCAGCCGGTGCCACGGTCACGGTGGAGCCATGGGTCAGAGAGCATCCCGCTTGATCAACGTGCCGTCAGGGCCCAGCACATAGGTACGCGGCGGCCCCATGGCTGCCGCGGCCCTGAGCGCGGCCTCCTTCACTGCGGGATCCGGAGCATCTGGATCCCGCACGAGGAAACCGTGAAGCCCGATGGCGTCCGCATCCACGTCACCGGGATCCGGGCGGCCTTCCACGATGAACCCGCAGAGCGCACGCAGTGCGTCCTCGCCCATCTCCAGCGGGTGAAACGGTAGCGCGTACGGCTCGTCATCCTCGTCCGGCCAAGGGATGACCTCCGCACGGCGCTCCCCAGCCCAGTAGGGCACCTCGAAGGGCAGCGGCTCGCCGATGTTCTCGACGATCCCGCTGTCCGGGGACAGACTCAGCGAGCGGATGAGGCGCCCGTCCTCCCACACACCGAAGGCCAGCCAGTCAACCACGCTGTGCATGGCGTGCAGCACCATCCGCCGGCCCGCGCTTGCCGCCACCAGCTCATCCGGCAGTTGAGACGGCAGATCGACCATCACACGTCGATCGCAGACCAACTCCACCCCTGGCCAGCTCCCCGCGTAGGCCCGACCGTCCGGAGGGTAGACCCCGTCCCACAGGTTCGAGCCGGCAGCCGCTTCGATCACCCAGCCCGGGTACAGGCACCGCATCATGGCGGTCGTCCGCCCCAGGTCCGCCTCACCCACCTCCCCCAGGCGACAAGGCACGTCCCCGTCGGCGTACACAAGCAGACCAGTCTTGGCTCCCAAAGATCCTCCTTACAGTGAAGCCACGTTGGGGACGCACCCTACTCACGAGCACCGACAAGAGGAGGCACAGCCGTCCGCCCGTTCAGGCGTCCGCCACCGCGTAGCCGAGTAGGCGAGCACGCTCGGCCATCGCCTCGAAGTCCGCCGCCGGATTGAGCGCACCGACCGTCCGAGGGTCCAGCGGGGCGCCCGCCAGGAGCGCAGCGACAGCCTGCCGGTCGACGGGCCGTTCGTAGTAGTCCTCCGCGTCACTGCAGACGGCCTCGGCACTGCCGTCGGTCAGCACCCCGAAGAGCCAACCAGCTCCATCGGACTCCCCCAGCCCGAACACCACAGGACCGCACTGCCACGAGGTCGCGCCCGTCTCGCGCCAGGCACACACCGTCACGTCGAAGAAGCCCTCGAACTGCAGCTCCGGATCAGCCGGGTAGCGCGCCAGCGCGGCGGGCAGGCCCTCCAGCAGCCCAGGCCAGTGCGCCCTGGGCCACTCCCTCCACGGCGTGGCGTCGCATTCATGGTCGAAGCCGTAGAGAAAGACCCCGGCCGGATCGAAGACGATCCCGTACAGATCACCGGAACCACTCTCCATCGTGGCCAGGTCCACGCCCTCACGCCAGCCCGGGAAGTAGCCGTGCTTCGGAGCGAAGCCGTCGAGCACGACGTCGAGAAGCGTCAGCGCCCGACAGCGGGCACGCAGGACATCGGGATCGGCCAACGCGGACACCAGCTCGTGAACGTTCATGGCGGACATTGAACAGGCCGCCGCCGACAGCCCGACGAGCACGAGCAGTCCGCGACTCACGGCAGGAGCGCACTCATCGCGTCAGTGGGGAGGGAAAGGTTGGCGGCGGCCGCCGCCGCGACCTGCCAGTCCTGGTCGGCCAGCAGGTCGACGAGGACGGCGCGAGGAAGCTCCGGACGCGTGGCTACGACGGGGCAGGCCTGAGGGTCCGCCAGACAGGCGAGAAGCGTCGGGAGCGAGGCGTTCAGGTGGCGGGCGATCTCGCGGAGGGCCTTGCGCGCGGATGCGGGCTGACGGGTCAGGTGCTCCAGGACCATCGCAGGCGCGCCAGGGTTCGTGGCGGCCTTCGCGGCCACGCGGGGACCATGACGGCTGATCATGGCAAGCAGCTGGTCCTCGGTGAGACCCGGGTGCGGGGCGATCGCCTCATCGAGCACGGCACCAGACGGGTGCACATCGCCTATGCCACCGGGATCGTCACCGCCAAGTGGGCCACCCAGGGTGCGCCAATATCGGCCCACCGATCACTTGGACAGCGATGCCCCGACGGTGTCGGCGCGCCGAACCGCCCGCCGTCGATGCTCCATCGCGTGTCATCCAGGCGTATCCGCCTCGGAGGCCTCATCCACGAATACGCGCAGGTCGCGGGCCCTGCTCACAGGAGTCCCAGCCGACGCCTCCATTGATCCAACTCTGAGGCTTCCAAGCCTGAGGACTGCAAGAGCGCTGTGTCGACAAGGCTGATCAATTCGCCCCGCATTGGCCACTGATACGCCAGAAGCCCGCGCAGCATCGCCAGAGCGGCGGCGTTGCCCACCTGGAGCAGGGAGAATGCCAACTCCAGAACTTCCGGCAGTTGTTCGGTCGGCCTGCTTTCGATGTCGCGCGCCCCCGCTGGCTCTGCCGAAACCAGATGAAGGACAAGGTTGCGCGGCCAGCAGGGCGGGAGTTCTTCCAAAGGCACTGCCCACTGCTCATGGATGTTGCTGTAGCGGCGCACCACCACTGGGTTGGTCATCACCGATTCGAATATGATGAGGCGGAGTAGGGAATCGCCGGCGTCTTCATAGAGGGCGTCAAGAAATTCATCCCGAGGTAATTCCTGTTGCTTTGTCAGCCATTTGAGGTACCAGATCCAGGACTGCATGGAGAGCAGATCTGTGTCAACTTCGGACAGATCATCAGCCGAGAGCTGAGCGGGCAGTCTCTCGTCACGTCGAAGGAGATCAGCGAACCGGGAGGCGTACGCCTGATTAACGCCCGCCCCATATACGGGATTCGCCATGCGATCAATGAAGTCGGCACTCAGGCCCAGGAACGCCTTCATGGAGAGCTTCCTCACGCATACAGATGAACATATTCGCCTCGAGCGTAAGCCCCGCGGATCTTTAGCATCAGATCCCGATCAGGCTCCCTACGAGAAATGGGCCCAATCAGCGCATTACGCCTGAGATCATGGTGGACTTCCTTAAATTCCTCTTCCACGATCACCGCGATACGCTCATGGGAAAAACAGGAGCTGCCTCCCTCCTTTACGAGCTCACGGTTGCCGTCCCAGTCTGACACAGCCATCCACACGTCGTTCGGACCCGAATACCATCGATTTCGCTGATCCGGCCGGAACAGTACGCAGTCAATTTGGAACGCAGTTCTGAAGAGGTTCCGCATGAATTGGTTAGCCAACTGCGAGTGGCAAGTGAGTAATAGCTGATTTCGGCGGGGCTGAAATCCAACCCACGCCATGTACAGCTCTTGCGGGAGCCGCTCGGTCGCGTCATAGACCAGCCAGTACTCTGGATCGAATCCCGCCACCACGCCCACTCGGCCGAAGATGGCCGATGAAATGGGGAAGGCCAGCGGAGTAACGTAGGTTGCATCACCCCACGTGAACCCGGGGGTTGCTGAGATCTGAAGGCGCCCCATTCCGTTGCGGTAGCCTCTCGCATACATGGCCGAGGTGTACTTGATAGCCAACGGAGCCTTACCGTCTTCGTCCATACTTTCCTTAGCCAGATGCGCCAGGCGACTCACCTGATATCCCACGACATGTCGGCGGATCTCGTCTCGCAAAGACCGTGGGATAAAATGCTGGTCCCTCATGCCTGACTCCGCTCGAGAAGATCTGAGATGGTTTCCCATACCTCCGACTGAGAACTACCTGCAGAAAAGCGCAGCGGCGTTGGCCTTACCGGCTCACCGCCGGGTGCTCTCAGGGTGGCGTTCAGGCACCATGCTGGCAGGGCAACGGGAATGATGTCGTCGGCGTTGACGGTCACCGAGCGGGTTCGGGCCACGCTCAAGGTTTGAGCCCCGGTGATCGCTGTCTGCTCCAGCACAGTCCCTTCACCAATTACGATCTCGGGATCGCGCCGCGCGGTAAGTTCAAGAAGGGCTACGTAGTTGGCGGCGCAGTCTGCTCCAGAGAGCCCCCGCAACTCGTGAGCCCAGTCGTCGGCCGAAGCTCTGAGTTCGGCCACGTGATCGTGGGCTTCCCGCAAGGTCGTAGCGACTCCCGACACATGCAGGCTGGCGTCCCGTCGATAAGCGGCAAGCGAATCTTCCGGATACTCACAGACCAGGCCCAAGGCCGCAGGATTCCTCAGCACGAGGTCGTCCGAGCCCTGGCATGCGCCCGAGAGGGTCAGCAGGGCTATTGCCCCGCCAACATCGGGGTCAGCAAGGTCACCGAACCAGGAACTCAGGTCCTGCCCAACCTCGCTCAGCCGCACATGCATTACAGCAGGTAAGTCGCTAAAGAGCTCCTCCAGATACGCGCTTGCCGTGCCCGCTAGGACGCGAACCGGCGGTTTGTGCTGCTCGCCCTCCGGGCGCTCCCGCTGTGGCCGCAGAACAGCGATTCTCAAATTCTCATTAGTGTCCGTCTGATGCCACCCGATCCCGATCATGCTGCCAAGGAGATCCACAAGGTCGAGATGTATGACAAGCGCGCCCCACCACTCGGTGGCAAGCCAACGAAGATCCTCCGGCGGAATGCCCGGCAGAAAAGCGGCGCTTCGCACTCTTTCACTGAGCAGCGCGTCGAACAGCAAGCGCCCTAGCTCAGCAGGCGGGCCATAGGACATCCAGAGCGGGTGCTCCCCAGGACCCGGTACAGACCCCTCAAGCTGGAATCGCTCCAAGTCGGACGGTAACGGCTCATCGACGAAACAGATGAGAAAGACAGGTTTCTGCATGGCATCTCCCAGAACACGAGTCGCTCGGTAGACGTCAGCCCGGCTCAGGACGGCTCAACACACCGACAGGCCCTACAAACACCGTAGCCCCGCGTTCGGTTGGCGCCACCCGGGCTCGACTCACGCCCACACAGACAGCGCGAAGACTTCATTGCCCGAGTCAACTGCGCCGCAGCGGCACAACAACCACTCGTGCCCACCCAACGGCGGCCGAGGCCGCTGCTGCCGGCCTTGCCGGCGAAAACTGGCCGGCGCCTGGACGTAGCGGCGGTCGAACTGAACCACAGTCGCCTTCCCGCATCCCCCCAGCAGGATCGTCTATCGGCCACCGAAGCCCTTGTCGCCACGAAGGGGTTCGCGCAGGTCAGACTGCCTTTAGCACCGCTCGTGGTCGCAGGTGAGAGCAGACTGAACGGATCAGGAGAACCCTCCAACCTCAGGATGCGATCACCATGCGCTCCTCAGCCCGCAACGGCCGCGTCTACCGCCGATGCGGCTGCCGCGACCCACAGCTCAAGCAACTCGGCACCCGCTGCCCCCGCCTCGCCGCCGACACCGACCACGGCACCTGGACCTTCGCCGTCGACCTCCCCGCCAACGGAAACCGCCACACTCTCCGTCGCGGCGGCTTCCCTACCGAGGAGACCGCCCGCACCGCCCTCCGGCGGGTGCTCGAGGGCCAGGACGGCGGGTTCAGCGCCGACCCCAACCAGACCGTCGCCGACTACCTCACGGCCTGGCTCCAGACCAAGGCCCTCACCGTCAAGCCCACCACCCTGGTCCGCTACCGGGACTACGTCACCAACGACCTCATCCCGAACCTCGGCCGCATCAGGCTCGACGAGCTCAGTCACTGGCACGTCGCCGACTTCGCCCATGCCCAGATCGCCCACGGCCGCGGCCGGGTGACCCTGTACCGCTGCCTCGCCACCCTCTCCAGTGCCCTCGGCGACGCCGTCCGACAAGACCGCCTCCCCCACAACCCCGCCCGCCCGAGCGTCCTGCCCCGGCCAGCGTCACCCGAGCGGCGCATCTGGACCGCGGACGAAGCCGCCCGGTTCCTGCGCTACTGCCACCAGGCCGACCCGTTCCTGGCCGACCTGTTCGAAGTCCTCATCGGCACCGGCATGCGCAGGGGCGAAGTCCTCGGCCTGCACTGGGACGACGTCCACCTCGACCAGCACGTCCTCTATGTCCGCTACACGCTCTCCGCCATCGACAACGCCCGTACCGTCCTCACCGCACCGAAAACCAGCAGCAGCAAGAACTGGGTCGCCATCTCGCCGCGGGTCGGCACCGCGCTCCGGCACCGCGCCGCCACCCAAGGCCCCATCCCGCCCGGCGCCCTGGTCTTCTGCAAGCTGGACGGCCAACCACTGCGCCCGCAACGCATCCTGGACCGGCTCCGTCAACTGTCGGCCCAAGCCGGCGTCCCCACCATCCGCGTCCACGACCTGCGCCACCTCGCCGCCACGCTCCCCATCACCGCCGGCGTCCCCCTCGTCACGGTCTCCAAGACCCTGCGGCACGGCACGCTCTCCACCACCGCCAACATCTACGACCACCTCACCCGACAGGCAGCCCACGACGCCGTCGACACCATCGCCGCCATCCTCGCCGCAGCAGACAAGAACGCCGCCCACAGCCGCTGGCCCCGCTGGCTGCGACCACACCGCGACCACCCGACGCAGCTCCCAAAGCAGCCGAGAAACGTCAAACTCCCTGCGGCAGCCGCCGCTTAGACCGCTGCTCGCGCTGCTCCAGAGAGACCTGCGACCACAATGCGACCACAGTCTGACGGAACGACAAAAAGGCCGCCTCCGCATCTCTGCGAAAACGGCCTCCGACCTGCGAAAACGCCGGTCGGGACGACAGGATTTGAACCTGCGACCCCTTGACCCCCAGGGCGGACAGTCCGCTCAGTCCAGAAACCGCAGGTCAGGGCCTGCCACATCCAGGCCGCATGATGCCTGATGACACTTCATGACACCCAGTCCGTGAGAGCCGCGTGAGAGGCGCCCAATGACCGGGGCTTCGAGAGTGACTTGCCTCACGGTCGCATTCCAGAACTCACTCACCCCTACGAACACCACGCTTTCGCGGCAGCAGGGCAACTTCGCGCCCGGCATCGCGTAGCGACTCCGGGATATCGGAAGCCGACGGCCACGACGTGCACCCCGCGGTGCTCCCAGTCACGCGCGGGACGGCAGACATCTCGGCGCGCGCCACTCCGCGGCGGATTACTCGTCCCACCAATTTCCCTACGTCGCGGGGTAGCCGATCCCGGCGATGTCCTCAGCAAGGTCCGCGAGAGTCAGCTCGGTATTGAGGGCACGGACCACGTCATCGGTGAGTGGCCGCAGTGCACAGACGTGCCTGACGGAATCCAGGTCGACTGGTACCTCGTAGTAGTCGACGGCGAAGCTCACGTACGCCTCCGGAGATCGGTCGACGAGGAGGTCGAACAACCAGTCGGCCCCGTCGGGGTCGACGTGTCCCTCCGGAAAATCAATCTCCCCCGTCTGCCAACTCTCGTCAGTCGTCCTGCGCCACAGGCAGGCCGTCACCGTCGTAACGCCGTCGTCGCTGAACGCAGGATCCTCCACGCACGACCGGAACTCTTCGGGAACAGAGTCCACCACGCCCGGCCACACTCCGTCCTCGACGTAGGGGCTCATCGGCGACTCGTGGTCAAAGCCCCGAACGTACACACCGGCCGGAGCGAAGACGATCGAGTGCTCGTCCCCCGAACCGTTGCGCATCGACGCCATCTCCTCCGTCGGCGACCACCGCGCATCGAAGGAGTAGTAGCGCGAGGACCAATCGGGACTGAGGATCGCATCCAGCATCGCCAAAGCCCGGCAGTGGTCCCGCAAGACATCGGGATCGGGCAGAGAACGGGCGACATCGTTGACGGTCATGCCGACCATCCAAGCGGACCCCAGTGACAACCCGCACGGTCGCCCGCCAGACCGCCGCACAAGGGACGTCGGCAACCAACCGGGATAGCGACCCCACCCGGGTGGCGACGCCCTTCGAGGCACTTACACATCTCAGCCGGCGGCTGCGCCGAGGTAGAGGGCAGCAAGGCGGGGAAGGCGACGGTGCATCTCGTCAGCGTCGTCGAAGTCGAAGTCCTCACCCATGTCGCACCCCAGCTCCGCATCCAGATCCTGCCCTGCCCGATGGCGCTTCCACGCCCCGTGGAAGGCATCGGCGTCACCCGTCAGGCGCTCGAACGCGTAGCCGGCCGCGTAGTTCACGTCCTCGGCGAAGATCACGTAGTCGTCACCCCGGGCCGCGGCCTCGATCACTGCGGGGTAATCCGCCAGAGCGTCCGGGCGAGCGGCTACCAGCTCGTACCAGTCCCGCCCGAGGGCAACCAGGCCAGCCCGGAAGTCCATGAAGCTGTCATCCGAGCAGCCTCCCCCGATGAGATAGGCGGCAGCCCACAAGTCCCAGCGGTACACGGCGCCGTGCACCTCGTCGAATCGCTCCTGATAGCCGAGGATCTCCTCCTGCGAGAGCCCCGCCAGCTGGTCGACCAACGCCTCGGCGAACGACTTACCATGCGGACCGCTGCTTTGGGACCGCGCTACCCCGATCACATTCCAGAACCCGTCGATGTCCATGACCATCCACCCTTGCAGCAGGGTCCGACATGTGAGGTCTACCGTGTCCCGGATGACCCTCAATGCTCTGCAGCGAGCGCTCACCCTGCCCGGCGATCCCGTACTGCGACCGCTCCCGTGCCAGGTCGCCGTCCTCCTCGAAGAGTTGCAGGCCCCGCCCAGGCTCGCGGCCCATCTCCGGGCCGTCCACGATGTCGCCCACCAACTGGTCGTCTGGGTCGAACGGCACTACCCGCAGCTGGACTTCGACCGGCATGCCGTCCTCTTCGGCGCCGCCACCCACGACATCGGGAAGATCCTGCACCCCGAGGAGCTCTCCCGGCCCGGTTCCGCGCACGAGATGGCCGGGCGCGACCTGCTGATCGCCCGGGGAGTCACCGAGGATCTCGCCCGCTTCGCCCGCAGCCACGCATCGTGGAACGCCCCCGGCATCAGCACCGACGACCTGCTGGTGAGCCTCGCCGACAAGGTCTGGAAGGGCAAGCGCGTCACTGATCTCGAACAACTGTTGATCGAGCGCCTTGCCGAAGCCGGCCGCCAGCAGCTGTGGGAAGCGTTCGCAGCACTCGACGATGTTCTCGACCACATCGCGCAGGATGCCGAACGCAGGCTGGCCTTCCAAGCTGAGCACCCGGTCGCGCCCGGCATCGGATGAGCCTTGTGAGGGTTCCGGAACTCGGCCGAGGCCTCCGACAGGCAGCAGGGGCCGCGAGGATCCGAGCTCTCCGCGAGCCGTCAGAAGTCGGGGGCCCGGTCGCGGTTTGTCAGGAGCGCGCGGAAGTACTCTCGTTCTGTCGGTAGTCCAGCTCGGCGCAGCCATGTGATTTTGTTACCGATGTTGCCCCAGCAGTCGTCCTTGGCCGCGATGGCGCTGAGGAGTCGGTACTGAGCGTCGGTGAGGGCCACCTCGTCGGCGTTGCCGTCGGGGAAGGCGCGCAGAAGGAGCGGTCCCCAGTCGCGTTCGACGGTGAAGTCGTTGGCCATGGGCATCAAGGCCAAGGAGGCATCAAGGACTTCTTCCAGGGTGGTGGTGCGGGCGAGCAGGGCGTGGAGGAGGGTGAAGCGGAACCATCCGTCGAGTTGGGGCAGGGGTTCAGCGTCGAACCAGTGGTCGGCGGTGTGCGGGTCCGACAGTGCCTCCAGAAGGATGGCGGTGGGGCGCGGGTCGGCGGAGGGGAGTGGGGCGAGGGCGGCGCAGGCACGGATTGCCGGATCCTGGTCGGTGAGCAGGTCGCTGGTGTCCTGCGCCCAGGCTACGAGGGTCAGAACGGCCACGGCGCGCTCGCGCCGGTTCCCGCTTGCGGTCAGGGTGATGCGCAGCCGAGCGGCTGCGTCGGGTATCCGGTCCCGGAGTTCGGGGGCCTTGAGAAGGTGGCCGGCAGCGCCGACAGCGGCCTCGCGAACCACAGGGTCGGGATCGCTCAGGTAGGGAGCCACCGCCTGGTGGATCGCGGGACGGGCGGCGCGGCAGGCAGCGATGTCGGCCGGGTCGTCGTACTCGGGATCCTGCTCGCGGTCGTCGTAGTAGCCGACCGACTCGGCGATCTCGCCCAGCCACTCCAGTAGCGCGGCGCGAAGTGGGCGGGCCCGGTCGTCCCACGGGTACTCGCTCTCGTGCGCGGCCGAGGTGCGCGGATGGTCCAGGATGCCGGCCACGAACAGTGCGACCGGCGCGGTGCTGCTGTAGAGCGAGCCTTGGTGGAGGACCGACATCTGCAGGTGGCCCAGGGCATGGGCCTGGACCTCGGGGTCGTCGTCCAGCAGGCCGACCAGCGGGGTGGGTGTGTCCTCGGCCGATCCGTACGCGTGGCTGAGCTCCGCCCAGGGCGTGTCGAGCAGGACGGCCTTGGGGTGCGGGACCGATTCGATGCCGGCAGGCGGCTCACCAGGAGTGATCACGGGCAGCAGTGTGGCGGATCGGGCTGACAACGGGACGAACGTTGGTGACGGAAGCCGAACGCTGGGCATCCCGGCAGTCGAGGGCGCCAGCCGAGCAGCCCGACTTCGGCACGTCTACAGGGCGACACCGCAGTACAGGCCGCACCGACCGGCGTCACGGGCGAGGCCGGCCAGCCGCTCCAGGAAGTCGGCTATCAGCTCCGCGTCCTGTCCCGCGCCGTCCTCGGTGAGCGTCCACCCGGACGCGGCCTCCTCCAGTCGGCCGCTGCCGGCCATCGCGAGCGCGTCACGAAGGCTGTCGGTAATCGACACGAGCCAGTGGCCCTCGTGCTGCGGATCGCTCAGCAGCTCGCAGAAGCGCGGGTCGGCTTCCACCTGCTCCTCGGGAACTCCCCTCAGGGCCGCCTCGACCACACCGAGGAGGGCGTAGGGGTCAACGCCCTTGAGGCCGACCGTGCCGAACCGGTCGTCGACCCGGCCGTCCTCGAAGATGCCCAAGGCCTGTGCGTCGTCGGCGGCCGCATAGTAGTCGTAGAGGTTTCCCATGGCTTGATCGTCCCAGCCACCCCCGACAGCCGGTACGGGCGCCCAGGCTCAGTGGCCCGGCCCCTCACCCCCATGTCAGCTGGCACGGACACCTCCGTAGGCTCCCCGTGTAAGAGCCGGATGCCTGCCCTGGGCGCAGCACGTGTGGCGTTCCGTTCGCCGAAAGACGTAGCCGCGATGATCGGGTGCCCCTGCCAACTGACGTGCCCGATCCACTTCGTCCAGGCCGGGTCTGGGCGGAGTCGTGACCACGGGCCGCGGTAGGCCGAGGTGTCAGCGGCTTGTCGTAGAGTCGCCGGCTGTGACGACGACCCTGATGACGTACGCGGGCACCACCGAGCCCACCGCATTTGTCACCCGCACCGGCGGGGTGCCGCTGGCCCCAGCCGGGACTTCGTGGCCTCAGTGCTCCACGTGCGACGGGCCGATGCAGTTCCTGGCGCAGGTGCTCCTCGACGATCTCGGCCGCCACGCCGGCCAGGGCGCCGTCGAGGGGCGGGACGTGCTCGCCCTGTTCATGTGCCAGAACGACCCGGGCATGTGCGAGGAGTGGGACCCGCAGGCGGGCGGCAACCGCGCACTGCTGTTCCCTACGGCCGCACTCCAGCCGATCCCGGTGCCCGTGCTGGACGAGGACGACGACCAGGAGCCGGTTCTGCTCGGCGCGGTGAGCGCCGTCGCGTACGAGACTGCGTCCACCACGGCCGATTACGGCCAGGCCTACACGGAGTGGGCGAGGCAGCCGGGCCGAACTCCTCTTGACGCCCTCGGTCAGCTCGGCGGGCAGCCCGCGTGGCTGCAGAACGACGAGACCCCGGCCTGCCCGACCTGCACACGGGAGATGAGGCTCGTCGTTCAGCTCGAGGAAGGACGGGACCACGCCACCGCGATGAACTTCGGAGGTCGTGGTGAGGCCTACGCCTTCGCGTGCGAGCCCTGCACACAGGCCGTGTTCCTGTGGCAGTGCTGACCGCAGCAATCTTCTGCCCCCATCCGGAGAGCCAGACCGCGCTCGAGCAACTACGCGCGCACCTTGGGGAACCGGAGTCCTGGGGTTGGGCCAGGCCCGTGATCTGGGATGCAAGTGAGCGGTACCTCGGTTTCCGGCTGCCGACCGACTTCAAGGCGTTCCTCGATCTGTACGGCCCTGGCTCGGTGGACGGTTATCTGACGATCGACCGGCCGATGGAAACCACGCCGGCCGAGCTGGAGCGCTGCTGGGGACCGCCACCTGAGCGTCCGGCCTGGTACGGCGAGATCGCCGAGGGCTGGTGGGAGGTCGACGAGTCGGACGTCCAATCGGGCGTTCTGCTGCTGTGGGGAAGCGATGAGCACGGCAGCCGGTATTTCTTCCGCGCGGTCGATAACGATCCCGCCGAGTGGCGGATCATCATCAGCAGCGACGAGGGCGAGTGGTTCGAGACCGCTGGGACGTTCACCGAGTTCCTGGTTCGGTGCTTCCACCGCATCGATCGCCCCGACTTCATGGACGCAAGCTGGCCGGGACCCAACGCCCGCTATGTGCCCCACCCATGACCCCGCGCTCAGCCGCCCGGACCGCTACCCCGCGCGCCGACCTGAGCAACCGCCGCCGTACTCTGCCCGCGTGAGCACGAACCACTCCCCCGTCGCCTGCGTCTGCTGCGGCGCACCCACCCACGACGGGAAGCGGATCGATGTCCGGTTCGTCCTTCCCGATGCCGCACTTGCGCTCCCCGACAACTGGGACGGCGGCGGCAACGAGCGCGACCTCGCCGCGCCGTTCCCGCTCACCAAGCGCCGGATCTGGGAAGGCGGCCGCCATGTCTGCTTCCTGCATCCCCACGACCGGCCCCCAACCCCACTGAGCTCTACGCCGACGGAGCCTCGAGAGAAACGGTTGAGCAGCGAACCGGTCAGCTCCGCGTCGTCGATGAGAAGACCGCCCGCTTCCACGGTGGGACCGCCGCCGAGTCCTGATCGCACAACGGATGTGCTTCCTAGACGCGTGAGGAGTTGGAGTGGCCTCTATACCGGCCCACGACGCACAGCGGCGGGCTGATGCTGTTGGTGGGCGGCTGACTGCGTTGTTCGACCGCTCGCGCAAGGGTATCGGGCAGGTTTGTCCGTGGGAGCTGGTGGTCTTCAACGACCTGAGCGAGGCGGCACGGGCTGCGGCAGCCTGGATCGTGGCCGATTCGGTCATGAAGGATCGCACTGGGAATCAGCCGGCGGCCTACGGCCTGTGGCGCAATGCTGTGCTCTCGGGGACGAAGCTGGCCGGCGATGACCGCGCGGAGGTGCTCGCCTTCGCCATACCGGTGTTCAAGGCAGCGGGCGAGGAGGCGACCAACGCTCTCATCGGGTACGTCGGCGAGTGGCTGTGGTACCTGACAACGCGCGAACTACCTCCAGAGGCCGACCGGACGATCGAGATCATCAACTCGCCAAGTGGCACGGTTACGGACAGCGGTGGTGATGGGATAGTCGTCCACCGTCTGACAGGTACGGAGGGCGAATTCTCCTTCAGGCTGTGGGAGATGAAGAAGTTCACGGCCGACCCTGCGAAATCGAGCGATGTGGGGGCAACGATCCGGAACGCGTGGCGTCAGCTCGGCACGAGCGGAGCCGAGTACCTGGCGATGATGTCGTTCGCCGACAAGCACCTTTCCAAGGACTCGCACGCGTTCGTCAGCACCCTCGTGCGACAGTGGGTGCAGGCGGCTCCTTCCAGCAACGCGGGGGTGAGCGTGGCGCTCGACGAGACCGCAGTTCCGCAGCAGGCGTTCCACCTGTCTCACACGCACTTCACTTCACACACGCATGACGGCGCGTTGGCAGGGCTGATCATCGGCATTGATGAACTCGGTGAGTTCGCCAAGGACGTGAGGAGCTATGTGTGGAGCGCACTCTAGACCTGCAGGTCCTCACCCATGCCCTTGGTGATCACAGCGGTGCGATCCTCCCCACCCCGGCAGAGCTTCTCAACCTCCTGACGCAGCTGGAAATAGACGCGTTGCGGGCCGACTCCGGTGTTCCGGAGGACGTCCTGAACACTGCGTGGCTCCTCCACGGCCTGGCCGCGGTCAGCCCCGGCGCGGCGGACTACAACCCAGCCCAAGTCCGTCACGCGTTCGCCGTCAGTGCGCACGTCCTGGACCTCGCCCTCGCTGGCGCGCACGATGACACCGAGCGTCTGAAGATGGCCTTCGCCGCGCAGGCCGGCTACCGGCGATGCGAGCAGGACCCCAACGCCACCGCCGTCTACCGCGCCGTCGAACGGCTCGTAAGAACCGATGTGGAGCTCCCCGACCACGTCGAAACCCTCGCTCTCGAAGCGGGCGTGGCCTTCCTTGGCATGGACCGTCCGGCACTCACCACGGCGCTGCGAGCCTGGCGCCGCCAGCTAGCTCAGCTCCGCACGCTTCTCGGCCGCCGCTTCGATCGGCCGGACACCCTGGCTGGCACCATGTACGGGCCGGCCGAGGCCGTCGTCAACGCGGTCCACCACCTCCACCAGCACCTCGCCTTCGGCGGCCCAGAGGACCTGGACAGCGCCGTGCAACTCCTCGGTCGCGTCGTGGGTCAGCAGGTGGGTTCGGGCGATTTGCTGGCGCGTTGGGTGGCCTCGCATCTGCTGGAGTTGAGTGAAGACCTGTCCGCCAGCAGCCTCTACAACCTGCTGCCACCGGGGACCCCGCCAGCCGTGGCACGCACGTTCGCGCTCTCCAGCCCGCCGGTGCTCACGCTGTGGCCGCCGCAGCGCAAGCTGCTCGAACTCGAACGGGGGAACCCGGTCGACCCCGCGACCCCGCGCAGCCTGATCAGCGTGCCCACGAGCGCGGGCAAGACGCTCATGGCGCAACTGGTGATTTGCGCGCATCTGGCGCAGGCCTCTGGGCGGGTGCTGTACGTGTCACCGATGCGCAGTCTCGGGCGGGAGATGCGGCAGGCGCTGCGTGGGCGGTTGCGGCTGCTGGGTCGGCGGCTGGCCGCCGAGCTGCCGGACTTCCCCATCGGCGAACGGGGGCTGGGCAATCTCAACGACGACGTGGAGATCCTCACCCCGGAGCGGCTGCTGCACATGTTGCGCCACGATCCGGTGGAGTCGCTCGACGGCGTCGGGCTGATCGTGGTGGACGAGGCCCATCACATGGCGCGGGCTCAGCGGGGCTTCGTGTTGGAGGGGCTGCTGGCGTTCTGCCAGGTTCACCCGGGTGCACCGCGGCTGGTGCTGCTGTCCGCGGCGGTGGGGAACCGGGCGTCGTTGGCATCCTGGTTGGACCCGTCCCGTCCGCCCGAGGAGGTGTACTTCAGCGACACCTGGCGTGGGCCACGGCGTCTGCACGGGCTGCTGTCCCCGCACTACATGCGAGATCGGGTGGAGCGGACTGCGCGCAAGCCCACCAAGAAGGCGCGAGGGCGCGTCAAGGCTGTGGTGCCGATGGCCTTGCGGATGGCACTGCGCCCCACTACGGCGTCCAAGCCGACGGTGTTGCTCACCCGGGAGCTCGGGCGGCGGTCGTACGCCGAGACGTATCCCGGGGACTGGAGCCGTGAGACCCTGCTCGCAGGCGGTACCGCGAGCTACCGGCTGTTCGCGGCGGGCGCTGCCTACCTGACGACCAAGGGCAGCGTCCTCGTGGTCGTCGCCACGAAGAAGGAGGCCCGCAACACCGCGCGCGCGATAGCCGAGCACCTGGAGGAGCGGGCCGAGGCCGAGTCCCTGGTCACGTACCTATCCGAAACTCTGGGGTCGGAACACCCGCTGGTGTCGTGCGCCCGCAAGGGCGTCGCCTACCATCACGGTGCGCTGCCGGACGATGTCCTGGAGGCGGTCGAGGACGCGTTGCGGGCCGGGCAGCTCCTGGCGATCGCCAGCACTAGCACGTTGACCGACGGCGTCAACCTGCCTGTGCGCACGGTCATTGTCCATCACTCGATCAGCGGGGACTTTCTCAGCTACGAACGGCAACGGCAGATGAGCGATGCGGAGTTGCTCAACGCGGTCGGCCGGGCCGGGCGCGCCGGGCGTGAGAGCGAGGGATGGATCCTGCTTACCCGGCCGGTCACACCCGCCAATGCCGACTTCGATCGGCTCGCCCCGGGCGACGACCAGCTGCGCGTCACCTCGGCCCTGCTGGACGCCGAGGTCCTGGAGCAACTTGCTGAGGCCGAGAACAGGGTCCGGGACGATGCCGACGAGGTGCTCATGCTCGCGGGCACGCTGGTCGCGGACTTCGTCGCCTATGTGTGGTTCACCGTGGACGCTCTCGGCTCGATGCCCGCCTTGAACAGCACCCCGCTCAAAGCCGTCGAGAACCTGCCCGCGCTCCAGCTGGTGGAGGACCCGCAGGAGCGCGCGAGGTGGCTGTCACTGGCCGAGAAGGTCGCTGCAGTGCACGCCGTGACCAGCCCGACGACCCGCAGGCGCTGGGCCACCACCGGTACCAGCCTGTTCAGCGCCCGCAATCTCGACGAGGTCGCCCGCTGGCTCGCCGGCGAGGTCCGCGCCCTGACGGCACACCGCGACGAGGCACAGTGGGAAGGCGACTTCGAAGGGTGGCCGCTGGCCGTGGAGGAGTGGTCGCTTCGCCGCACACTCGACTTCCTCACCCAACACAACGTGCTCGACATGCTGCTCCGTCTGCCCGAGGTCGAGGGAAACTGGAAGTTCACCGACCAGGAGCACCGGGGCAAACCCCTACAGGTGCCAGTCAGCCAAGCGATCACCGACTGGATCTCCGGCATGCCCATCCCCCGCCTCGCGCAGCGCTGGCTGCCGGCCGTGGACCGAGTGTGGGCACTGGAGCAGACCGTCGACAACATCAGCGGCACCTTCGAGCACGCCCTGTCCTGGACGCTCGGGGCGCTGGTCCACCTGGTCAACACGCGGCTCGGCGACGCCGGCTCCAACACTCGCCTCCACCCCGAGACCAGCTGGTACCTGCGGCACGGCGTCGACACGGCGCAAGCCCTGAAACTACTCACCTCCGGCATAACCTCGCGCCGTCTCGCCCATGCCATGGGATCCGTGGCGGCCGAGCAACGGATCCCATCCGCAGACATGAAGGAGTGGGTGACCGCCTGGCAGATGGAAGGCTGGATCTCGCTCTTTGGGCCCACGGCGCGGGAGATCGACGAACTGCTGGAGTACGTCCGCCAGCCACGGGACCTGATCGGCGAACTCATGGCCGACCGCACCCCCCTTGTGGAGGTGGCCCTCGACCCGTGGCAGGAACCAGCAGCGGGCGAAGCCACTCTGGTGCGGCCGAGCCCCAACTCGCCGACGCTCAGCGTCTTCGTCGGGCAGCTCTGGGCGGGATACATCCAGGTCCAGCACCAGGTCGACGTTCTCGCCGTGCTTGACAGCGGACTGCCGTTAAGCCTCTATCTGATGAACGGGCAGCTGACCATCGGGAAGGCACCGTCGTCCGGCTGACAGGGGCTGTCCGAGCCGGGCGGCGTCGACCTGCTCCGGCTGCCTGAAGGGTGCCTTTGAGATGCACAGCTGCTGAGCAGCGGCTTTGCCGGTGAACGCTCTCGGGGCGTGATCGCTGGTCGCGGGTTCCCGAAGCGCAACGATCCGACTTCGCTCCGTGTCAACGCCCTCCAAGCCGGGTCAAGGTCACGGCAAGCGCAACACCCACCCGCGGGATCACCTCACCTGCGCCTCCCGAGCACTTGTCGCCACGACAAGGGATCGCCGCAGGTCAGACCTCCTTTGCGTTCCCTGGTGAGAGCGGGGTGAGTGCGACATCGCTCGACCTTCGGTCCGCAGCGCGAGAGCATGAGCATGGCAAAGTTGCACGACCTCCTTTGGGGGCGATCACCATGCGTTCCGCAGCCCACACCGGGCACGTCTTCCGCCGGTGCGGCTGCCGCGACCACAACGGCAAGCAGCTCGGAGCCAGCTGCCCCAAGCTCGCCACCGACCCCGATCACGGCACCTGGACCTTCTCCCTCGACCTCCCCTCCCCCGACCGGCACCGCAACATCGTCCGCCGCGGCGGCTACCCCACCCCCGAGGCCGCCCGGACCGCCCTTCGCCGGATGATCGAAGGGCACGCCGGCGGCTTCAACGCCGACCCCAACCAGACCATCGCCGACTACCTCACCGCCTGGCTCACGGACAAGAAGCTCACCCTCAAGCCCACCACCTACGTTCGCTACCGCGACTACGTCACCAACGATCTGATCCCCGCCTTCGGCCAGGTCAGGCTCGACGATCTCGGCCACTCCCACATCGCCGCCTTCGTCCACGCCCAACTCGACGCCGGCCGCGGCCAGGTGACCGTCCACCGCTGCCTCGCGACACTTTCCAGCGCCCTCGGCGACGCCGTCCGCCACCATCGGCTCCCCTACAACCCGGCACGCCCGACCGTCATCCCGAGACCCGCCGCAGCAGAACGGCAGATCTGGACCGTCCAGGACGCCATCCGCTTCCTGCACTCCTGCCGGGCCGCCGATCCGGCCTTCGCCGACCTCATCGAAGTCCTCATCGGCACCGGCATCCGCAAGGGCGAAGCCCTCGCCCTGCACTGGAACGACGTGCACCTACCCGAACGCGTCCTCTACATCCGGTACACGCTCTCCGCCGTCGACAACAACCGCCTGATCATCACTTCACCGAAGACCCGCAGCAGCAAGGGATGGGTCGCCCTCTCCCCGCGTGTCGCCGTCGCCCTGCGCCACCGCGCCGAGGACAAGAACCCCTCACCCACTCGGTCGATCCACGGCGGCTTCGTCTTCCACCGCCCCGACGGACGGCCCCTCCACCCGGAATACGTCCTCAACCACTTCCACCAGCTCTGCCGCGAGTTCGGCGTCCCCCGCACCACCATCCACGATCTACGCCACCTCGCCGCCACCATCTCGATCACCGCCGGCGTCCCCCTCACCGTCGTCTCCAAGACCCTGCGGCACGCCACCCTGTCCGTCACCGCGAACATCTACGGCCACCTCACCACCCAGGCCGCCCGCGACGCCGTCGACACCATCGATCGCGCCCTCACCACCGCCGACCAGCCGGCGCCCACCCCCATCCGGCTCCCCCACCCGAGAACACCAGGGACTCACGCATCTCGGATCCCCAGACAACGCGCCACGGACAAGAACCCGACACAGAAGGCAAGTTGATGCCTACGCCCGAAGGGCGAGAAGATCCATCCCAGATCCCCGATATCACCATGCACTCACACGGCCCCGAAAACGCATCAAGGCCGTTTTCGCATCACTGCGAAAACGGCCTCCGACCTGCGAAAACGCCGGTCGGGACGACAGGATTTGAACCTGCGACCCCTTGACCCCCAGTCAAGTGCGCTACCAAGCTGCGCCACGTCCCGTGGTCTCGGTGCCTGCAGTCAGGGCCTGGGGGGCTCTGCTGTGGGCTTCTCGACCTTGTCTCCGGTTGTCCCGGCGACGTGGAAAACAATACAGCACGTCGGGGGGTGCTCGCTGCCAGGTTTGGGGGTGAGGGTCAGGGGGTCGGGTGGCGGGCGTCGTAGGTGAGGAAGGCGGGGCGGCGGGCAGCGAGGAGGAGGACGGCGGCGACGCAGGCGAGGCCGCCGATGATCACGGAGGTGGCGGGGTTGGTGAGGGCGGCGACGGTGCCGGATTCGAAGTCGCCGAGGCGGGGGCCGCCGGCGACCACGACGATGAAGATGCCCTGGAGGCGGCCGCGCATCTCGTCGGGAGCCGCGACCTGCATCATCGTGTTGCGGAAGATCATGCTGATGGTGTCGGCGCAGCCTGCGACCGCGAGCAGCAGGAGGCCGAGCCAGAGGTTGTGGAGGGCGCCGAAGGCCGCGATGGCCAGGCCCCAGGCCGCGACGGCGGTGAGGATGGCGACGCCCTGGCGGTGGACGCGGCCGACCCAGCCGGAGAAGAGCGCGCCGGTCAGGGCGCCGACGGCCGGGGCGGAGACCAGCAGGCCGACGGTGCCGGCGTCGCCGCCGTAGAAGGTGACCGCGATGGCGGGGAAGAGGGCGCGGGGCATGCCGAAGACCATCGCGGCCAGGTCGGCGAGGAAGCTGGTGCGCAGGTTGGGCTGCTCGCGCAGGAAGCGGAGGCCGTCGAGGACGGAGGCGCGGCCCTTGCGTTCGCCGAGCGGGCGCATGGCCGGCAGGCGCCACATCGCGTAGAGGGTGCCGGTGAAGGCGACGGTGTCGACGAGGTAGGCGGCCTGGGAGCCGTACGCGCCGATGAGGACGCCGCCGAGCATGGGGCCGACGGTGAGGCCGAGGTTCATGCTGACGGTGTTCAGGGCGTTGGCGGCCGGGAGCTGGCGGGTGGGCACCAGCCGGGGGATCATCGCGGATCGGGCGGGCGAGCTGACCGCGAAGAAGCCGGCCTGGACGGCGACGGCGGCGTAGAGGATGGCGACCATGCCGAGGCCGGCCAGTGCCTGTGCCGCCAGGACGGCCGAGACGGCGGCCAGGCCGCCCGAGCCGATCAGGCCCAGTCGGCGCCGGTCGACGGTGTCGGCGATCGCGCCGCCGTAAAGGCCGAAGGCGACCAGTGGGACGAGCGAGAAGATGCCGACCAGGCCGGTCGCGAAGGCGGAGCCGGTCAGGTCGTAGACCTGGACGGAGACGGCGACGGCCGTCATCTGCTGCCCGATGGAGGAGATGGCCTGGCCGAGCCAGACCCGGCGGTAGTCGGGGTGGTCGCGCAGCGGGCTGAGGTCGGCGAAGGCACGCCGGTACCACGGCCCGGGGGCGGCCACCGGGTCCGCGGGCAGGGCGGCGGTGGCCGCGGCGGCGCTCGCCTCGGCCTCGGGCACCGCCACATCGTCCACCGGCACTGATGCGGGTCCGGCACCTGGTGCCGGACCCGCATCGCCGACGCTGCCGGTGCCGGTACCAACACCGGCACCTGAGGAGGCGGCCGACGCGGTGGAAGCGGAATGTTGATCGTTCGACATAGTTCCCCATGCTCCGCCCCGCCCCCGGCCGGGCCCGCACCGCCCCCGGACCAGGGCGGACCGCTACCGGCTCAGGACCTGCTTCTCCCCCGCCTCCACCACGAAGTCCAGCCGGTTGCCCGGCGGCGGGAACGGGCAGATGAAATGGTCCGAGAAGGCGCACGGCGGCAGGTAGGCCCGGTTGAGGTCGAGGACGGTACGGCCCTCGGCGTCAGGCTCCGGGAGGGTGATGAACCGGAAGCGGTAGGTGTCGCTGCCGCTGCTCGCGTCCGCGATCACGCCGCTGAGTCCCTTACCCGACCGGCTGACGGTCAGCGTGCGGTGCTCGCCGGCCACGGTGAAGGCGATCTGCCCGCTGACGGCCAGCGGGCGCTCCTTGCCGTCGGCGTTGGGGACGACGACCGACTGCGTCTCGTCCTCGAACGGGGTGAAGACGGCGGGTACGGCCCACTCCGGCGCGTAGGGGTGGGCGGAGATCCCCGCGAAGGCGGATCGCCGGGGGGCGGCCGGGTCGAAAACCCGCAGGGCGAGTTCGCCCTCGCGCTCGATCGGGACGAGCAGCAGGTCGCCCAGGGTCGCGGTGTCGGCGGCCGGGTCGCTGTCCGGGCGGAGCAGCACCTCACCGTCCACCGGCCCGTCCGCTCCGGCGACCGTGATGCCGTCGCCGGCCGCTGCCCGTACCCGGATGCCCTCGGCGTCGGCCCACCAGCGCCCGGGCAGGCCGGGGATCTCGGTGGGCTCGGGCTCCAGCCAGTGCGTACCGGTGAGCGCGAGCTGGCCGTGCGGCGCGCTCACGGCCGCTGCCCGCCCGTCGCTCCAGTGCTTCCAGTCCTCCGCGGCCGTCGCGGTCATCGGTCCACCCTCCCGGTCGGTCCGCGGACGGCCCGCCGTTCGGGCCGCCCGTCTCGGTCATCCACAACACCGCCCGCTCGGACGGATCATTCCCGCCGGCCCGAAGCCGCCGAAACTGCAACACCGCGGCAACGCACCGACACGGCGCTCAACACGCGGCCACAACCGGCCACGCCCGGCAACGCACCCTGCCACACACGCAATCGACGTCCAGGACAACACGACACCGCGCACCGGGCCGCGCACAAGGCCGCAGGGCATCTGTGCCTACCCGTCCCGGCGCTTCAGCGGCCGGAACAGCCCCTCCTGGACCACGGAGACCACCAGTTGCCCGTGCCGGTCGAAGATCTGTCCGCGTGCCAGGCCTCGCCCGCCGTGCGCGATCGGGGATTCCTGCTGGTAGAGCAACCAGTCGTCGGTCCGGAACGGCTGGTGGAACCACATCGCGTGGTCGAGCGAGGCCATGTCGAAGTGCCGCTCGCCCCACAGCGGCTCGACGGGGGCGCGGACGGCGTCCAGCAGCGTCATGTCGCTGGCGTAGGTGAGGGCGCAGACGTGGATCAGCGGGTCGTCCGGCAGCGGGCCGTTGGTGCGCAGCCAGACCCCGCTGCGTGCCTCGACGTCGGTCAGCTCCTCCTTGGTCCAGCGCAGCCGGTCGACGTAGCGGACGTCGAAGGGCTGGCGGCGGGAGATGAACGGGGGCAGTTCGCCGAGCCGGGAGCCGACCTCCTCCAGTGCACTGGGCAGGTCCTCGGGGGCGGCGACCGTCGGCATCGGGTACTGGTGCTCGATGCCGCCCTCCTCGGGTCTGTGGAAGTCGGCGGTCAGGGCGAAGATCGACCGGCCACCCTGGATGGCGAGGACCCGGCGGGTGGTGAACGAACGGCCGTCGCGGAGCCGGTCGACCTGGTAGACGATCGGCACGCCGGGCACTCCCGGGCGCAGGAAGTAGGCGTGCAGCGAGTGGACGGGGCGCGCGTCGTCCACGGTGCGGCCCGCCGCGACCAGCGCCTGCCCGGCGACCTGGCCGCCGAACGTCCGCTGTAGCGCCTCCTCGGGGCTGCGCCCGCGGAAGATGTTCAGTTCGATCTGCTCCAGGTCGAGCAGATCGACGAGGTCGTCGACGGGGGTACCCATGAGCACGCTTCCTCTCCGGATTCCGGCCTCCGGGGCGCGGACTCCGATCGAATTCTCCAGCTCACTCGAATTCTCCGGCGACCCGGGTCATTCCCGCTCACCGGGCCCACACCTCCAGTTCACTCGAACGAGTGGTCGAGTCGTCGAGTGTCCGAGCCACCGGGTCGCCGAGTGGTCGAGCCGATCGAGTCGCCGACCGGCCGCGGCTACGCCACCAGTCCCGACTGGCGCACCGTGATGTTGAGCCGCCCGACCAGCCCCAGCTCCGGATCCGCCGTCCCCGGCAGCGTGCGCACCACCCCGTGGTACGCGAAGCGGGCTTGGCCGCCGAACACCAGCAGGTCCCCGCTGGACAGTTCCAGGTCCGTCCATGGCCGGGTCCTGGTCTCGGTGTTCCCGAGCCGGAAGACGCAGCGGTCGCCGAGCGAGAGCGACACCACCGGCGCGTCCGTCCGCTCGTCGCGGTCCTGGTGGAGGCCCATCTTCGCGCCGTGCGGGTAGTGGTTGACGATCGCGACGTCCGGCTCGTACGACGCGGCGCCCTCGATCTCCGGGAGCGCGGCCCCGTACGCCCCGGTGACGGCCTGCCGGGCGAGGCGGCCCAGTTCGGGCGGGAACGGCTTGACCGGCGCGCCGTCCTCGGCGACCCGCCGGTACCCGTACGGGTACCAGTGCCACCCGAGGCTCACCATGCGTACGGACATCATCCCGCCGGTGGGCATCCGCACCGCGTGCAGGCCGGCCGGCGGGCGGGACCACTCGCGGCAGGACGCGATCAGGCGCAGCTGCGCGTCGAGGCCCAGCCAGCCGGGGAGCAGGACGGCACCGGGGGCGGGCTCCGACCGCCCGCGCACCCCGGAGGCCCCTGAGGGACCGGAAGAGCCCGAGGAACCCACGGAACCCGCGGAGCCCGAGTCCCCGGGCAGATCACCGAACAGCTCTCCCTGGACCACCCCACCATCCTCCCTCACCACCCCCGCCCGAGCCCCTGCCCGAGCTCCTGCCCGAAGTAGAGCCGGTGCTCACCCGACGCCGCCCCCGAGCCCTACCAGCCCCGCTCCTGCCCGGCCCACCGCCCACCGGCCCCCGCGCCGCCTCCGATCAGGCCCAACTCCCGAGCGCAGGACGGCCACGCCTCCCACCCCTGGCGCCGCACGATCTCCTCGCCGACGGTGGTCTGCTCCCGCCGGCCTGCATGGTCCGGGCGGTCGGCGAAGCGCAGGCCGCCGGACTCCTCCCAGGTGGACGGCCGGATCTGCAGCCCGCCGTAGTAGCCGTTGCCGGTGTCCGCCTGCCAGTCGCCGCCGCTCTCGCAGTCGGCGAGCGCGTCCCACACCAGGTCCGCGACCACCCGGGCCGCGACCGGAAAGGCCGCGCCGGCCCGTACGCCTCCTGCGGCGGCGGCGAGCACCAGCGCCACCGCGGAACCCGCCCGCACCACGGCCCGACCAATGCGTTCATCACACGACTGCGGCATGGCAGCCGACCCTAGGCACGCCGCGCACCCACTCGCCCCCACCTGCCCAGACACGCCGTGGAACACCGCGAAACGCCGACGGCCGCTCCCCCACTCGGCGGAGGACCCGCGCGGGTGGAGAAGCGGCCGGAAGCCGGAGCCGCTGTCGGCCGGACCGAACGCCCGGCTGACAGTGGTTCAGGAAGGCTCGGAGCCTCAGATGCTCAGGACCTGACCCGGGAAGATCAGGTCCGGGTTGCCGCCGACGACCTTGGTGTTGTTCTTGTACAGGTCGTGCCAGTCCAGGCCCTGCGCGGCAGCGATGGAGCTCAGGGTGTCACCGGACTTGACGGTGTAGTTGCCGCCCTTGGCCGGCTTGGCGTCGTTCGAGCCGGTCCAGGCGTTCACGCCCTTGTCGGCCTTCGGCGCAGCGTCGTTCTTCGGCGCGGCGGCAGCCTTGGGAGCAGCGGCAGCCTTCGGCGCGGCGTCGGCCTTCGGGGCCTGGGCCGGCTTGGCGGCCGGGGCGGCGGGCTTGGCAACCGGGGCGGCCGGCTTGGTGGCGGCCGAGGTGTCGACGGCGGCCGGGGCGCCGCCCTTGGTCAGGCCGGCCTTGACGGAGCACACGGGCCAGGCGCCCGGGCCCTGCGAGGCGAGGACCTTCTCGGCGACGGCGATCTGCTGCGCCTTGGTGGCCAGGTTGGCCTGCGAGGCGTAGGCGGTGCCACCGTAGGCGGCCCAGGTGCTGGAGGTGAACTGCAGACCGCCGTAGAAGCCGTTGCCGGTGTTGATGGCCCAGTTGCCACCGCTCTCGCACTGGGCGACAGCGTCCCAGGTGGAGACGGAGGCGGCGGAGGCCGAGGTGGCCGTGACGAGGCCGGCCACCGGCAGGGCCGCGACAGCGGCGCCCGCCACGACAGCCATCCGGACGCGGTTGCGCTTGGTGGCGGTGGAGGTGGTGGCAGCGGCGTTCTCGTTACGGAAGGTCATGAGGTTCCTCTCGACAGCCCCGGGCGGGCATGCGGAACCAGACCCTGGAGAGGGCCGCGTTCGCTTGCCGCGTCCGTCGGACGGCCGTGCACGTGTCGGACGTGCCGCTGCCGCCCCGGCCACCCAGCCGCTCGCCGGCGACCTGTTCGAGCGATCGCGTCGGCGGGCACCTGCCGCACCCGGCGGACCGGGGGGCTGTGCGTCGGGGGTGAGCCCGGGTGGCGCTCGTTGCGCCGACCAAGAAGCTACGAGCCGGTCGGCGGGGAAACCAAAACTCCGGTGGTCCGCCCAGCTCAGCCAAGGGTTACCGGCGGTAAGACCCACACAATCCTGTCCGAAATGTCGGATTTAGCCATTGATTCCTAGATCAAACACCGCTGCCGCGTGACCCACCTCACGGTTTCATTCCGGCAGTCCCGTCACCGACATCGACAGATTGCGACCACGAGAACACGTGGTGCGATCGGATCCGGAGCAATTCCCGTCACCCTCGACCGGCACCCGTGACGCCTGACACAAGGGCCCGTTGGTCATGCCGACCTCCCGTGTCCGCCCCCGAAGCCCCAATCGCATCCATCCGAGGAGACCCTGTGCCGCGCATGCTCGACGTCAGCGACGAGGTCCGGTCCGAGATCGGCGACGACGAGGCCGACCGCCTCCTGGGCGGCGACCGCGCCCCTGACAGCTACGAGTGCACCTCCTGCCGGACCCCCGGCGACACGCACGTGGAGCCGACCAGCACCGTGCTGTTCGTCGGTGACGAGACCGCCGTGCTCGCCTTCGCGCACGCCCGCTGCATCCCCTCCCAGGTGGTGCCGGTCTCCGAAGAGCAACTGGCCGGGGCCGTCCGCAGCATCAGCCAGTCCCAGACCGGCGCCCCGGACCTCGCCGTACCCGCCGCGCCCGCGCCCGCGCCGATCGCCCCGACGCCGGGCGCCCCCGCCGGCGGCGTGAGCCAGCCCACCGCCCCCGGCCAGGCCGCCATCCTCGGCATCACCTGCGGCCTCATCCTGCACGGCAAGGTCGGACACGCCTCGCTGGTGGTCGAACCCACCGGCCCGGTCGGCCGGCCCGGCAGCACCTCGGGCGAGGACGAGTTCCTGGACCTCCTCCAGGACGCCGGCTTCCAGGCCGTCACCGACCTGGACGAGACCCCGGAACAGCTGCCCGGCTGGTCGGTCCTGGTCGCGATGGGCAAGCTGCACGCGATCCTCCAGCCGGCAGCGGCCGGCGGCAGCACCGGCTGGTGGCAGGCGCACCAGCCGCTCCAGGTCACCGACGCCTGGCGAATGGCGGCGAGCCAGCTCTCCGAGGTGACCATGTACGCCGTCCCGGCCGGCATGGTCGGCCGCCAGCCCCGCGAGGACCTGCTGCGCCAGGCCCTGGAGCGGGCCGTGGCGCTGGGCCAGGTGGTCGCCGCCTCCCTCCCGCTCGCCGGCACCTGATCGACCGCCCCACCCCGACGCGCCGGACGGCGGCCGCCCGCTCCACTCCGGGCCGCCTCCGGCGCGGCCACAGCTCATGACCCCGCCTCATGACCACCGCGACAATCAACGGCCCTCATGAGCAGCACGAGGCATGAGCGCAGCTCATGGGCAGCGGGCATGAGCACCTCTCATGCACTCCGTCCATGAGCAAGTCTCATGAGCGCCATCCATGAGCAAGTCTCATGGGCAACACACGTGAGAGTTGCTCATGGCCCCGCCCATGAGCAACTCTCATCGGCCGCCGCACATGAGCACCTCGCATGACACCCCACGTGAGCGCCGCCCCCACGCCCCGCATCCCCCGCCCCTCTCGCTCGTTGGCCCCTACGTGTACAGCTACGACGTCTCCGCGTCCCCCAGCCGGTCCACCACCGCCTCCCGCTCGATCCCCGGCATGCGTCCGTCGTACGACGCCGAGCACCCGCACTCCACCACGCCGATCTACGACGAGCTGTACTCCGAGTACCGACGGCTGTTCCGTGCCCTGCCCGGCGATCGCTCGGGTGAAGAGGACCTCATGTTCACCGGCTTCGCGGTCCGCGAGAGTTACCCGCTGCTCGGCGAGCAACGCCCGCCCCAGCACCAGCAGCCGCACTCCCACCCGCCGCAGCACCAGGCCTTCCACACCCTCGCGGGCCAGATGCCGGGCCTCCCCCAGTTCGTGTCACCCCACCTGCACGGTTCAGGCTCGCTCTCCGGTCACCAGACCGGCCACCACGGCAGCCACCACCCCGGAGCCCACTCCGCGCACACCGGCCATTCGAGCCACGCCACCCACACCGGCCACCACCACGTCCCCACCGCCCCCACCAGCGACGGCCCGGGCCACACCACCCCGGCCCCCGGTCCGTCCCCCACCCTCGCCTCCGCCAGCGCGCACTCCCCCGCCCACCCCCAACACGCCAATTCCGCACCCCAGTTCGCAAACGGCCAGGGCTGGGTCGCCGCCGGCTACCTCGGCCCGCCCCCGCACTCCATGACCCTGCCCGTCCCCGCTCCCGCACCGCCCGCGCCACCCGCCCCTCCCCGGTGATGGGTACGGCCACCGGGCTCGCCACCGCTCCGGCCACCGGTGGCCGCCACCGCCAGATGCTCTCCCTCCCCCCAGGTCGCAACGGCGACCACCACTGACGTTCACCGGCGCCCACCACCGTGGTCCGTCCACCGCACGGAAACGCCTGAGGGCCCCGCCACCACCGTGACGGGGCCCTCAGGCCGTTCAGTCGCTCAGCCGCTCAGCCGCTCAGCCGCTCAATCGTCCAGTCGTCCAGTCGTCCAGTCGTCCAGCAGCCAGAGCAGCGGCTACGCCAGCCGCTCCACTCCACCTACCTACGACTTCCGACTCCCGACTGCTACTTCTTCTTCCGCTTCTCCCGAACCCGCACCGAGATCGAGATCGGCGTCCCCACGAACCCGAACTCCTCGCGCAGCCGACGCTCGATGAAGCGCCGGTAACCGGCCTCCAGGAAGCCCGAGGCGAACAGCACGAACCGCGGCGGACGCGTGCCCGCCTGGGTGCCGAACAGGATGCGGGGCTGCTTGCCGCCCCGGATCGGGTGCGGGTGGGCGGCCACCAGCTCGCCGAGGAAGGCGTTCAGTCGCGCAGTCGGGATGCGGGTCTCCCAGCCCTCCAGCGCGGTCTCGATCGCCGGAACGAGCTTCTCCATGTGCCGGCCGGTCTTGGCCGAGACGTTGACGCGCGGGGCCCACTGCACCTGGACGAGGTCGCGCTCGATCTCGCGCTCCAGGTAGTAGCGGCGCTCCTCGTCCAGCTGGTCCCACTTGTTGTAGGCGATGACGACGGCACGCCCGGCCTCGACGGCCATCGAGATGATCCGGGTGTCCTGCTCGGCGAGGGTTTCGCTGGCGTCGATCAGGACGACGGCGACCTCGGCCTTCTCCAGCGCGGAGGAGGTGCGCAGCGAGGCGTAGAAGTCGGCGCCGGCGGTCAGGTGGACCCGGCGGCGAATACCGGCGGTGTCCACGAACTTCCAGGTCTTGCCGCCGAGTTCGATCATCTCGTCGACCGGGTCGCGGGTGGTGCCGGCCAGCTCGTTGACGACGACGCGCTCCTCGCCGGCGACCTTGTTCAGCAGGCTGGACTTGCCGACGTTCGGCCGGCCGATCAGCGCGACGCGGCGCGGGCCGCCGGGGGCGGCGTCGCCGAAGGTCTGCGGCGGGGCCTCGGGCAGGGCGTCCATGACGGCGTCCAGCAGGTCGCCGGAGCCGCGGCCATGGAGGGCGGAGACGGGGTACGGCTCGCCGAGGCCCAGCGACCACAGGTAGGCGGCCTCGGCCTCGGTGGACTGGCCGTCCACCTTGTTGGCGCACAGGACGGTCGGCTTGCCCGCCCGCCGGATGATCTTGATCAGGGCTTCGTCGGTGTCGGTGGCGCCGACGGTGGCGTCCACGACGAACAGCACCGCGTCGGCCTGCTCGATGCCCAGCTCGGCCTGGGCGGCCACCATGGCGTCGATGCCGAGGACGTCGATCTCCCAGCCGCCGGTGTCGACCACCTTGAAGCGACGGCCGTTCCAGCTGGCCTCGTAGGTGACCCGGTCGCGGGTGACGCCCGGCTTGTCCTCGACGACGGCCTCACGGCGGCCGATGATGCGATTCACCAGGGTCGACTTGCCGACGTTCGGGCGGCCGACCACGGCCAGCACCGGCAGTCGGACGTGCTCGGCGCCGTCCAGGCCGTCGACGCCGTCGACGTCGAAGCCCTCCTCGGCGGCGAGGGCCATGAACTCGGCGTAGTCGGCGGCGTCCAGTCCACCGAGGTCGGTGGCGGAGTGCTCTGCGGTCATGTTCGTCTGTTCCGTTTCCCGGCCCGGCCCTTCCCAGGGGCGTGCCGTGCGTACCTGCCCCGCTCGGGGCAGCGCGAGTGTTCTCCGCAGTGCCTCGGCGGCACCACGGCTCATTCGATGATCAGACCGTCGGCCCGGTCCAACCTGATCGGACCAGACCAGGCCGGACCAGACCAGACCGTCGGCCCAGGTCGGATCGGCCCAGGCCGGGTCAGACCGAGGACAGCCCGGCCCGCTCCTCCACCAGGACGGCGATCCGGTCGATCACCTGGTCCAGGGTGAGGTCGCTGGTGTCCACCAGATCCGCGTCCGCGGCCTGGGTCAGCGGGGCCGTCTTCCGGGAGGAGTCCGCGGCGTCCCGGCGGGCGAGGTCGGCGGCCATCGCGGTGATGGTCGCCTCGTCCACCCCCTTGGCCCGCAGCTCGGCCGCCCGGCGCGCGGCCCTGGCCTCCTCGGAGGCGGTCAGGAAGACCTTGACGGTGGCGTCCGGGAACACCACGGTGCCCATGTCCCGGCCCTCGGCGACGATGCCGCGCTCGGCGACCTCGGCGCAGCCGCGCTGCAGCTCCACCAGCCGGGACCTCACCGCCGGCACCGCTGCGACGGCGCTGACCTGCGCCGTCACCTCGGGGCCGCGGATCGGGCCGGAGACGTCCTGGCCGTCCACCGTGATGGTGGGGCCGTCGGCGTCCGTGCCCGACACGATCACCGGCTTGCCGCACGCGACGGCCACCGCCTCCGTGTCGTTCACGTCGACCTCGTTGGCCAGCATCCACCAGGTCATCGCCCGGTACATCGCACCGGTGTCCAAGAAGCTCAGGCCCAGCCGGGCGGCGACCGCCCGCGAGACGGTCGACTTGCCGGAGCCGGAGGGTCCGTCGATGGCGACGACGACCGGGGCGTGCGCTCGGTCGGCAGTGTCCACGGGGGCGAACCTCTCTCTGAGCATGGGAGCCGAAGCCTGCGTGGGCGGACGGCCGGGGATTGTCTCCCTCAAGGTTAATGGACCGCCGACATCACACGCTCCGCCGCCTGTCCCGCCCCGAATCCCGCCCCGAATCCCGCCGCCTCCGGCTACCCCGCAACCTCGCCTGCCCCCTCCACCACCGCGTTCCCCAACCGCGGCCGCAGGTACTCCCCGTCCCACTCGATCCCGAGCACCCCACCGACGAAGGTCATCGGCAGCTCCCGGCCGAAGACCTCCCACACGAACGGCACCCGCGAGACGTGCGACGGGAAGTCGTTCACCTCGAACGCCTCCCGGTGGTAATCGCTGTTCGCCGCCTCCCGCCAGCCGAAGGAGCGGCGCAGCCGGGGCCCGTCCGGGGTCTGGGTGTGGGCGAGGAAGGCGGTGAGCCAGCCGGTCACCCGGGGGCCGCCGGACATCGAGCGCCACTTGAAAAAGGAGCGCCAGAACTCCTCGTCCACCGGCTCCCCGGCCGCCATCGCCGCGATCTCCTCCACCACCGGCCGCAGCTCCGCGAACCACGGCGCCAGCCAGTCGAAGCGCTCCGCCAGCGCGCCGATCCCCGCCGCCAGCCGCGCCCAGTCCTCGGCCGTACCCTCCAGCCGGATCCGCGGGATCCCGCAGCGGGTCTCCCAACGGAAGTCGTAGTACGGGCTGACCACGTCCATCAGCGCCACCAGGGCCGAGGCCGCGTCCTCCGGCGTCGTGGTCGAGAAGGCCGGCCGGAAGAGGTCCACCAGCTCCTCTCCCACCTCGGCCGCGAGCGGCTCCCGCACCAATCGGATCGAGTGCGACCAGTCCGGACCGGGCCCGAGCAGACTGTCGTCCTGTACGACGATCGTGGCCTTACGGCCGTCGGCGGCACCGAACAGCGCCCGGTACCGCGGCGGGTACATCCGTACGTGCACCGCGACCTCGTGCACCACCGCGTACCAGAGCACGTCTGGCGACAGGCTGAGCGGCAGGTGCTCGGCGAAGGCGGCATGGGCCGCACGCAGCAACAGGCTGAACGTCGGCTCCGGCTGGACGAACCCCGGCTCCCCGAACCCCTGATTCGCAGGCTCCGGCCGGGGCCGCTCGTACATCGCCGCGACGCTGCGGTGGTGGATCCGGAGGTCCCGCCCGAGGACGGCCCGCAGGAACCGCTCGTTCCCCAGGTCCACCGGCATCCCGGCGAACCCGTGCCGGGTCTCCCCCAGCGGCAATTCGACGATCACACCCACCACGCTCCCCACCCCGCGACCTCAGCCGACCGGCCCGCAACGTCAGCCGCCCGCCCCCGACCTCAGTCCCGCACGTTCCACCCGCTCGCCCGCAGCGCCTTCACCAGCCGCTTGACCGCCACCGGCGCCACCGACAGCTGGACGAAGCCGACCTGCTGCCCGGTCGAGTGCTCGATGACGACGTCCTCGATGTTGACCCCGGCGTCGCCGACCTCCCCGAAGAGCCGGCCCAGCTCGCCCGGCTGGTCGCCGAGGACGACCGCGACCGTCTCGTACCGGGTGGGTGGCGCACCGTGCTTGCCGGGGATCCGGGCCTGGCCGGCGTTGCCGCGCCGCATGACCGCCGTGATCCCGGCCGCACCCGACCGGCGCTCGTCCTCCTCGGTGGCCTCCATGGCGCGCAGCGCGGTGACGGTCTCGCCGAGGTCGGAGGCGACGGCCTCCAGGACGTCGGCGACCGCGCCCGCGTTGGCGGAGAGGATGTCGACCCACATGCCGGGGTTGGAGGCGGCGATCCTGGTGACGTCGCGCACGCCCTGGCCGGAGAGCCTTATGGCGGTGTCGTCGGCATTCTCCAGCCGGGCCGCGACGAGCGAGGAGACCAGCTGCGGGGCGTGCGAGACCAGGGCGACGGCCCGGTCGTGCTCGGCGGCGTCCATGACGATCGGCATCGCGCCGCAGAGCGCGACCAGCTCCAGAGCCGCGTTGAGCGTCTCGGTGTCGGTGTCGGCGGTCGGGGTGAGCACCCAGGGGCGGCCTTCGAAGATGTCGGCGCGGGCGGCCAGCGGGCCGGAGCGCTCGCGGCCGGCCATCGGGTGGCTGCCGATGTAGTGGACGGTGTCGCAGCCGAGCGCGGCGATCTCGCTGCCGGGGCCGGCCTTGACGCTGGCGACGTCGGTGTACCAGTGCGCCAGGTTGCGGCGCTGGCAGTCGGCGAGCACCTTGCCGACCAGAGCGGGCGGGACGGCGATGATCGCGAGGTCCACCGGGCCGTCGGCGGGCTCGGTGGTGCCCGCGCCGAGCGACTCGGCGGTGCGGGCGGCGTCCGGGTCGGCGTCCTCCAGATGGACGGTCAGCCCACGAGCGGTCAGCGCGAGCGCGGCGGAGGTGCCGATCAGTCCGGTGCCGACGACGACGGCAGTGCGCATGGCGGGTCGCTCTCCTCATCACGATTCTCGACAGGTGCCGGGACCGTCCGGGAGCACCCGGGCCCCATCCTCCCTCATCCACTGCGCCGAAGTCCCCACTTACCGCCCGGCAACCACGGCGGCACCGCCCGGCAGCACCCGGCACCGGCAACCGGAGCGGCCCGGCCCCCGTCCCACACAGTGCACACGCCGTACCCGGGAAATCCGACGACGCCCGCACCGAACCCGGGCAGACTGGCCGCCCAGGCAGGCACGAACGGACCAGGCGACCGCTCGAACACCCGCCACCCGACACCCGACGAGCGGCCCCGCCGGCACCCGGACACACGAACAGACCGACCCACACGCCCACGGGCAATCCGCACGCCACAAGAAGCGGCAGGCGGCAGGCAACACGCGAACGAAGGGGTTGCGCATGGACGACCAGCACAGCGGCCGCACCGGACGAACAGAACCGCCAACGGGAGCGCCGACCGAGTCGCCGACCGAACCGCCAACGGGAGCGCCGACCGAGTCGCCGACGGAACCGCCGGCGGAAGCGCCGACCGTACCGGCCCACCCGTCGGTCCTGGACTCCGTCCTGGTGTACGCGGAGGGTGCGCTGTGCCGCCGCCGGGCCACCGTCCCGGTCCCGCCCGGCGGACGGCTGCGCCTCACCGGCCTGCCCACCACCCTGGACGGCCGCTCGCTGCGCGCCCGGGTGATCGCCGGACCGGCCGGCACGGCCGTCACCGAGGCCCGGCTGGAGCCGCGGGCGGAACTCCGCACCCCGGACGAACTCCCGGACCTGCAAAGGGCGTTGGACGAGGCCACCGAACGACTCAGCGCACTCACCGAGCGCCGCCGACTGGTCCTCGCCGCGATCGCCGACACCGCCGCCCTGCGCGCCGTACCACCGCAGCGCCGGCGCGACGAACCGCTGCGCCGTACGCCCGCCGACGCCTGGCTGGAGCTCGCCGACTTCGTCGACGAGCGGCTGGCCGCCCTCCAGGAGCGCGCCGAAGAGCTCAACCGCGAGGTCGAACTCGCCGACCACGAGCGCGACTTGGCCGCCGACCGGCTCGATCGGGCATCCACCGCCGACCGGGCCGAACCGATCGCGACCTCCGCCACCGCCCTGCTCACCCTGACCACCCCCGACCTCGGACCCACCACCCTCGACTCCGACACGGCCCCAGAACTGGAGCTGGAACTGGAACTGGAGTACGGCGTCCCCGCCGCCCGCTGGGTGCCCTCCTACCGCCTCTCCCACCGCAGCGGCTCCGACACCGGCCGGCTGGTCCTGCGCGCCGGTGTCGTCCAGCGGACCGGCGAGGACTGGACGGGTGTGCGTCTCGCCCTCTCCACCGCCGACCTCGACCGCCGCACCGACCTGCCCCGGCTCGCCTCGCTGCGGATCGGCCGCAGCCAGCCCGCCCCGCCGCCCTCCGGCTGGCGCGAACCCCCGGCCGGCCTCTCCGACCTCTTCACCGGCTACGAGTCGGCCGCCGCCGACCGCCCGGCCCCGCACGGCGAGGGGCGCCACCCGGTCCCGGTGTCGGCCGGCATCGCGCCCCGAGCCGCCCACCGCGCCGGCGCCCGCCCGACCGGCCCGCGCCCCGAGTTCTTCAGCGCGCAGGAGAGCCCGCCACCCGGCCCCTCCGGCCCGTACGGCGGCGGCACCCTGAACGTCGACGAGCCACCGTCCGCGGCGGCGCCCCCACCCGCCCCGGGCGGCTTCGCCGGCTACGGCGGCCCGCCCCCCACCACCTTCGCCGCCACCGCCCCCACCGCCCCTGCCGCCCCACTCCCCCAGGCCCCCGGCGGCCTCCGCGCCCGCCGCACCGCGAGCTACGCAGGCCAGGCAGGCCAGGCAGGTCAGGCAGGCCACCCGGGCCACGCAGCCCTCCCCGCCCCGCCCCCGCCCCCCGGCCTCGCCCCGGACGCCACCCTGCTCGACTACCCCGACCTCGTCCTGGCCGGCCCCGACGAACCGCCCGCCCGGCGCGGCACCCTGCACCCCCGTCCCGAACGCCTCGAACGCGAGGAGTTGGACCGGGTCCTCCCCGGCGGCAACCCGGGCGAGCAGGTTCGCCGCCTCCCGCTCCCCCGCCACGCCGTCCCGCCCCGCGAGTCGGCCGGCTCCTTCGACCACCGCTTCGACGCCGTCGCCCCCGCCGACATCCCGTCCGACGGCACCTGGCACACCGTGACGGTGGACGAGATCCCACTCGCCGTCCTCCCCGAGTACGTCACCGTCCCGGCCGTCGAGGAGAAGGTGTACGCGACCCTGGTGCTCGCCAACCGCACCGACCGCGCCGTCCTGGCCGGCCCGGTCGAGGTCACCGTGGACGACGAGTTCCTGCTCACCGCCGCCCTGCCCACCCTGGCGCCCGGCGGCACCCGGCGCCTGGGCATCGGCGTCACGGAGAGCATCGAGGTGGCGCGCCGCACCGAGCTGCGCGAGTCCACCACCGGCATGCTGAAGGGCAACAGCACCGTGCTCGACCACCGGGTGCACGTCGAACTGGCGAACCGGCTCGGCCGCCCCGTCACCGTGGAGGTCCGCGAGCGCGTGCCGGTCACCTCCGACGCCGAGATCCGGATCGAGGAGCGGGCCGACTGGCACGCGCCGGCCGTCCCCACGCCGGAGTGCCCGACCGGCACCCGGCTCTGGCGGGTGGACCTGCCGCCGGGCGGCCGCACCGAGCTGGACGGCGGCTACCTGATCAAGATCCCGGCCGGAAAGGCCATCGTCGGCGGAAACCGGAGGAACTGACCATGACCGGACCCACGACCGCAGACAAGCCCGGCGCCCACCCGACCTACCACGACCCGGGCGCCACCCCCACCCGCGGAACGCCCCACCCCCTCCCCGTCACCGCCGTCACCTGCCTGGAGGACCGCAGCCAGGTCGAGCGCGCGACGACGGTCGACCTCGCTGCAGGCGTCCAGCGGCTGCGCCTCGGCCCGCTCACTGCCCTCGCCGTCGACCGCACCCTGCGCGCCGAGTCGGCAACCGCGGGCGTACGCGTCCTGGACGCCCGGCTGGTCCGCAGCTGGGCCCCGCGCGCCCCGCAGCCGCCCGGCCCGGACGACTCCGAGCTGCGCCACCGGCTGCACCGGCTGGACGCCGAGAGCCGCCTGGCCGACCAGGCCCGCGCCCGGCTGGAGGCCCGGCTGGCCCTGCTCGCCCAGCTCTCCGCCGACCTGCTGCGCGAGATCGGCGAGGGCGCGGGCGTCGGCGAGCTCGAACGCACCCGCTGGGCCCGCGAGCTGGGCCGGGTGGACGCCGAACGCGAGCGCTACGCCGAGGAGCTGCGCGCCACCCACTCCCGGCTGCGCCGCCTGGAGCAGGAGCGCTCACAGGCCCTGATCGCCCTGGACGAGGCCGAGGAGGACCCGGCCGAGCTGACCGCCCACCTGGAGCTCACCGTCGAGGCGGCGCAGCCCGGCCCGGCCGCACTGACCGTCTCCCACCTGGTGCCCTGCGCGCTCTGGCGCCCGTCCTACCGCGCGACGCTGGACGGCGGCGCCCTGCGGCTGGAGTCGGAGGCGGTGGTCTGGCAGCGCACCGGCGAGGACTGGCCGAACGTCCGGCTCACCTTCTCCACCGCCCGCTCCGCCCTCGCCACCGACCCGCCGGCCGTCGTCGAGGACGTCCTGACGCTGCGCGAACGCACCGAGGAGGAGCGCCGCACGGTCGAGGTCGAGCTGCGCGAGGAGGCGATCAGCAGCCTCGGCCCGTCCGCCGAGGTGCCCGGGGTGGACGACGGCGGCGAGGTCCGGGTGCTGCCCGCCCCCGCGCCGGCGAACGTGCCCTCCGACGGC
This sequence comes from Streptomyces sp. 1331.2, assembly GCF_900199205.1. Taxonomy (NCBI): domain Bacteria; kingdom Bacillati; phylum Actinomycetota; class Actinomycetes; order Kitasatosporales; family Streptomycetaceae; genus Streptomyces; species Streptomyces sp. 1331.2. The sequence continues at coordinate 1,822,295 of NZ_OBMJ01000001.1, forward strand.
CGGGCGCACCGGGTGCCGCTGGGCGCCTTCACCGGCCCGGCGAGCAGCGAGTACGCCTGCGCCCCGGAGCTGTCCGCGCTGGTCACCCAGGTGGTCCGGTTCCGCAACGCGGCCGGGCACCCGCTGCTGGCCGGCCCGGTCGAGCTGGTCCGCGACAGCGGCTTCACCGGCCGGGGCGAGCTGCGCTTCACCGCCGCAGGCGCCGACGCCGAACTGTCCTTCGGTAGCTCGGACGGCTACCGGGTGGTCCGCGAGACCGAGGAACGCCAGGCCACCGCCGGGCTCACCGGCCGCCAGACCACCACGCGGACGGTACGGCTGCACCTGTCCCGCTTCTCCGGCCCGGAGGAGCACGACGAGCGGATCGTCACGGTGCGCGAGCGGGTGCCGGTCTCCGAGGTGTCGGCGGTCGAGGTGCGACTGCGCAAGGAGGAGTGCTCCCCGGCGCCGGACTCCTTCGACACCGAGGGCATCGTCCGCTGGGACGTCCCGCTCGGCCCGGGCGCCCGCCGCACCCTCACACTGGTGTACGAGATCTCCGCCTCCGCCAAGGTGGCCGGGCTCTGATCCCGTGCCCACCGAGGACCCACTGCCCCACCGATGACGATCGCCCCACCGATGACGACCGCTCAGGACCAACCCGGAGACAACGGGTAGAAAAGGAACCATGATCCTCCACCTCGCCCCCCTGGACGACTGGCTGGCCGACCCCGGCCGCCCGTACGCCACCGCCTCGCTGCTCACCGACGGGTTCATCCACTGCTCGGCGGACGAGCAGACGGCGCTCGCGGTGGCCAACGCCTTCTTCGCCGACACCCCCGACCCGCTGATGGTGCTGCTGATCGAGGAGTCGCTGGTGGAGCCGATGGTCAAGTGGGAGGCCCCGCACGGCGCCCCGCCGCCCGGGGCCACCCCCGACGTGCTGTTCCCGCACATCTACGGGCGGCTGAACCGCTCCGCCGTGGTCGGCCTGGAGAAGGTCGAACGCGGCCCCGACGGCCGCTGGGCCTCTCTCACCCCCTGGAGCTGAACGCCGCGACGGCCGAGCCCCACGCCCCCGGCTCCCCACGGAGCCCGGCTCACGACCGCACCCGTCTCACAGCCACCCCCGCTCCCGGGCCGCCATGCCGGCCTGGAAGCGGGTGGTGGCGCCCAGCGACCGCATCAGGCTCTGCAGCCGCCGCTGGGTGGTCCGGGCGCTCCAGCCGAGCGAGCGGGCGATCGACTCGTCGGTGAGCCCGGCGGCGAGCAGCCCCAGCAGCTTGCGGTGGTCGGCTTCGGGCTCCAGCGACGCGTCCCCGGTGCCGATCGCGGCCTGCAGTTGGACCGCGCGCTCCCACTCCGCCTCGAACAGCGTGTCCAGCGCCTGGAGCAGCGCCGAGGGGTGGATGACGTACGCGGCGTCCAGGACGCTGTCGCCGACGCTGATCGGGATGATCGCCATCCGGTCGTCCGAGATGATCATCTTCATCGGCAGCGTGGGCCGGACTCGCGCCTCCTCGCCGTCGGCGACACCGACCAGGATGTTCCTCTCCAGCCGCCCGGGCCAGGCCACCGCCTCCCGGTCGTAGATCGTCCGGAACTTCACGCCCTCGCGCAGCCGGTGCCGCTGCAGCGGCATCGGAGCCACCGGGTCCTGGATGTACGGCGGGCGGTCGAAGCCGCGTACCTGGTACTGGCTGGTCTCGGTGATGTGCTCCAGCCGCTGGGCGATCGCCTCGCCGCCGGTCAGCACCTCCACCGAGTGCGCCGGGTCGGTGTAGCGCGAGGCCTCCCGGAAGGCGTCCATCAGCCGGTGCATCTCGGCCCGGGCGTGCCGCAGTTCGGACTCCCGGTGGCCGATCAGGGTGCCTATCGCGACGTCCGGGGCGACCGGCAGGAACCGCTGCCGGTCCACCGGCGCCCGGGTGGCCATGCCGTGCTGTGACAGCCGCTCCAGCGCGCGCACGCTCTGCTGGAGCGTCAGGCCGCAGCCCTCCGCCAGCTCCTCCGCGGTCGACTGCGGGTTGGCCACCAGCGCCGCGTACACCTGCCCGTCCGGCTCGGCCAGCCCCAGCGCGCCGAGGGCCTGTCCGCCGGCCCGCCCCAGTGGTGCATCGGACACGACGCCCTCTCCCCCTGTTCGCCCCTGATCCGCCCCCACCGGCGCCCGTGCTGGCGCAGTCCCGCCATACGACGGGGTGGTGACCCGGTGGCCATCCTCTGCCACGGATCATGACGCTGACAAGGCCGTGACCAGCGGTTGCGTCCCGGCTCACACGCCCCGCACGCCCCAGCCGCCCCACAGAGACCCCAGAGGCCCCAGAGGCCCCCAGAGATCCCAGAGACCCGCAGAGCGTCCGGAGAGCCGCCGGCGTCCCCGCACGACCCCGAAGGGCCCCCGGCCGCACCACGGCGACCAGGGGCCCTTCGGGACCACGGGCGAACTGCGGCCTACAGGCCGACCTCGCGCATCAGCTGGCCGACCTCCGGGTTGGTCAGGCGGCGCAGCCAGCCCGACTTCTGGTCGCCCAGGGCGATCGGGCCGAAGTGGGTGCGCACCAGCTTCTCGACCGGGAAGCCGACCTCGGCCAGCATCCGGCGGACGATGTGCTTGCGACCCTCGTGCAGGGTCACCTCGACCAGGTAGTTCTTGCCGACGTTGGAGATCACCTTGAAGCTGTCGGCGCGGGCGTAGCCGTCCTCCAGCTCCACGCCCTGGGCGAGCTGCTTGCCCAGGTCGCGCGGGATCGGGCCCTGGATGGCGGCCAGGTAGGTCTTGGTCACGCCGTAGCGCGGGTGGGTGAGGCGGTGGGCCAGCTCGCCGTGGTTGGTGAGCAGGATGATGCCCTCGGTCTCGGTGTCCAGGCGGCCGACGTGGAACAGCCGGGTCTCCCGGTTGGTCACGTAGTCGCCCAGGCACTGGCGCCCGTCCGGGTCCTCCATGGTGGAGACCACGCCGGCCGGCTTGTTCAGCGCGAAGAACAGGTAGGACTGGGTGGCGACGGTCAGGCCGTCCACCTTGATCTCGTCGTTCTGCGGGTCGACCCGCTTGCCCTGCTCGGTGACGAGCTTGCCGTTGACCTCGACCCGGCCCTGCTCGATCAGCTCCTCGCAGGCGCGGCGGCTGCCGATGCCGGCCCGGGCCAGCACCTTCTGCAGGCGCTCGCCCTCGGGCTCGCCGAAGGTCTTGGGCAGCTTGACGGCCGGCTTGTCGTGCCGGGCGAGGACGGCGTCCTCGATCTTGGCCTGCAGCTCGCGCGAGCGCTGCGGCTGGCGGCGCGGGTCGCCGGGCGCCGGCTGGCCCTCACGGCGCGGACGCGGGGCCGGGCCGGGGCGCCGGCCGGCGAAGCCGCCGCGGGCGGGGGTGGCGTTGGGGCCGCCGCCGTACTCGGGGCGGTCGTACTTGCGCTCCTCGGGCCGCAGCGGGCGGTCCGGGTAGCGCCGGTCGTCCCTGCGGTCGTCGCGCCGGTCGTCCCGGCGGCTGTCCCGCCCGTACGAACCGGAGCCGCCGCGCGAGCCCGAACCCGAGCCGCCACGGCCGCCGCCCCCGTAGGAGCCACCGCCGTACGAACCCCCGCGCGCGCCGCCCGAGCCGCCGCGGCCGCCACCGCTGCCGCCGCCGTAGGAGCCGCCGCCCCGGCCCCCGCCCTGTCCGCCGCGACCGCTACCGCCGCCGCTGCTGTTCCTGCCGTTGCCACTGCTACGCATCAAAGTGTCCGTACGTCGTTCCGTCTGGGATGTGCGGTCGTTTCGGCCGACCTCACCGCCCCCTACCGATCGGGCCCGGCCCGACCGGCCTCGCCACTGCCGTCCGCGGCCTGCACGGCAGCGGCGGCGACCGCCTCCGCGATCATCGTGCCCTCCAGGGACTCCGCTTCCACGTCGTCGACCTCGGGCAGGAAGGGAGCAAGCTCCGGCAGCTCGTCCAGGCCGCGGAGCCCCATCCGTTCCAGGAAGTAGTTCGTCGTCCGATACAGGATCGCACCTGTTTCGGGCTCGGATCCGGCCTCTTCCACCAGTCCTCGCTGTACCAGGGTACGCATCACGCCGTCACAGTTCACACCGCGGACGGCGGAAACCCGCGATCTGGACACCGGCTGCCGGTAGGCGACCACCGCCAGAGTCTCCAGCGCGGCCTGGGTGAGCCGGGCCTGCTGGCCGTCCAGGAGGAAGCGGTCGACGGCTCCGGCACAGGTCTCCCGGCTGTAGAACCGCCAGCCGCCGGCCACCAGCCGCAGGTCGAAGCCGCGGCCCTGGGCGGTGTACTCGGCGGACAGCTCGCGCAGCGCCGCGGCCACCTCGGCCCGGGGCCGCTCCAGCACGCCGGCCAGCCGCTCCGCCGCCACCGGCTCGTCCACGACCATCAGGACCGCCTCCAGCTCGGCCCGCAGCCCGGGATCGGCCGGCCCCTCGGCGCCGGAAGTCGACGGAGCCGACTTCTGGTGCACCACCCGCGCGTCCGGGCCCGCCAAGCCCACCGGCTCCACCAGCTCCGCCGACCCCACCGGCTCCGCTGACACCACCGACCCCACCGGCTCCGCCGGGTCCGGCAACAGCGCGAAGGCCGGCTCCAGCCACTCCTCGGCCCGCGGCTGCCCGGGCAGCCCCAGCGGACGCCGCACCGGCCGCCCGCCCTCGTTCCCGCCGCTCATCGCCGCTCGCCCTCCTCCACCTCGCCCGAGCCCTCGCCCGAGCCGTTGCCGCCCGAGGCCGCTCCCGGGCCCTCTCCCGCCGGCCGGTCGAACTCGTCCGTCACCTCGATCACGCCCCGGCCCTCCTCGGCCACCCAGCGCACCCGGAGCTCGCCGAGCGCCTCCGGCTGCTCGAAGGCGAGCACCCGCTCCCGGTACAGCTCCAGCAGCGCCAGGAAGCGGGCGACCACGACCAGGGAGTCCGGCGCGTCCTCGACCAGCTGCCGGAACGACGCCTCGCCCAGCTCGGTGAGCAGCCCGACCACCAGCTCGGCCTGCTCGCGCACGCTGACCGGCGGCGTGTGGATGTGGTCCACGTACACGACGGGCTTCGGCTTGGGCTCCATCGCCTTGGCCGCCAGCTCGGCCAGCCGCTGCGGACCGATGGTGATGACCACCTCCGGCAGCAGCTCCGCGTGCCGGGGCTCCAGCCCGACGGTCCGGGGCCGGCGCAGCAGCTCGGCGGCCCAGCGCTCGCCGAACAGCGCGGCCGCCCGCTTGTACGCCCGGTACTGCAGCAGCCGGGCGAACAGCAGGTCACGGGCCTCCAGCAGGGCCAGGTCCTCCTGGTCCTCGACCTCCGCCGCGGGCAGCAGCCGGGCGGCCTTGAGGTCGAGCAGGGTGGCGGCCACCACCAGGAACTCGGTCGTCGCGTCCAGGTCCCAGTCCGGGCCCATCGCCCGGATGTGCGCCATGAACTCGTCCGTGACGGTGGCCAGCGCCACCTCGGTGACGTCCATCTTGTGCTTGGCGATCAGGCTGAGCAGCAGGTCGAAGGGGCCTTCGAAGTTGTCCAGCCGCACCCGGAAGCCGCCCCGCGACTCGGCTTCGGTCGCGCTCTCGGCGGTGGCGGCTGGTTCTGCGGTGCTCGGCATGACGGTCCATCTTCACCCGTCCCCGCACCCCGCCACGCCCCGGGGCCACCGACACGCCGCGTCACCGGGCCCCTCGGACGGCCCGGCGCCCTGCGGAGACGGCCCTCCAGGGCACCGTCACGAGCCTCAGGCCCGGGCCACCGGCCCGGACGCCCCCCGATCGCCCCACGGCCCCGCAACAGCCGACAACGGCCCTCGCGCCACGCCGCCGCCCATGAGCCCGGCTCATGACCCTCGGTGCCCCCGAGGCAGACAGCCCCATGAGCCCGACTCATGACCGAGGCCCCACAGCCACCGGCTACCGAACTACCGGCCACCGGCTACTGGTAGACCGCCCTACCGCCGCGCCGCCGCCCTACCGCCCGCGCAGGCGCCGAACCAGGATGGACGCCTCGCCGCGCTGCTCCAGGTCCGCCAGGACGACCGCGATGGCCTCCCGGACGATCCGCCCGCGGTCCACGGCCAGGCCGTGCTCGCCGCGCAGCACCAGCCGGGTGTGCTCCAGGTCCATGAGCTCCTCGGCGGACACGTACACGGTGATCTTCTCGTCGTGCCGCTCGCGCCCGCTGGGCCTGCGCGGCGCGCGCCCACGCGGCCGGGCGCGCCCGGCGGCAGCGGTCTGCTCCTCGACGGCACCCGCGTGCGTACGGCCCGCCGGAGCGGCCGCGCCCCGGCCGCCTGCGACGCCGGCGACACCCGCACCACCCGCGACGCCCGGAACCCCCGTGCCCCCCGCAACCCCACCGGGCCGCTGGGCGGCCGGCTGCGCCGGCGCCGGAACGGTGCCGGTCATCGACTGCTCCGGCGTCAGCTGCCGGTCGTCCTGGGCGCCCTGGGCGGAGTCGGCGCCCTCGGCACCGTCCTGGCCGTTGACGGTCCGCGCGGTCTCCGGTCTGGATGCCTCGGCAGCCGGACGCGGCGCGAGGGACGGCGACAGCGCCATCCCGCCGGTGGTCCGGAACAGCTCGTCGGCACCCGGGAGACTCACTCGGCGGGGCGGCACCGGTCGAGCACCTCCCTGGCGAGCTGACGGTAGGCGGCGGCACCGACCGAGTTGGTCGCGTACGTGGTGATGGGCTCGCCGGCGACGGTGGTCTCCGGGAAGCGCACGGTCCGCCCGATGACGGTGTGGAAGACGTGCTCGCCGAACGCCTCGACGACCCGCGCCAGCACCTCACGGCTGTGCACGGTGCGCGAGTCGTACATGGTCGCGAGGATGCCGTCCAGGCGCAGCTCGGGGTTGAGCCGCTCGCACACCTTCTCGATGGTCTCGGTCAGCAGCGCGACACCGCGCAGCGCGAAGAACTCGCACTCCAGCGGCACGATCACGCTGTGAGCGGCCGTCAGCGCATTGACCGTCAGCAGGCCCAGCGAGGGCTGGCAGTCGATGATGACGTAGTCGTAGTCGGGCAGCAGCGGCTTCAGGGCGCGCGCCAGCGCGGACTCCCGCGCCACCTCGCTGACCAGCTGCACCTCGGCGGCGGAGAGGTCGATGTTGGACGGCAGCAGGTCCATGCCCGGCACGGCCGTCTTGAGCAGCACCTCATCGGCCGTCAGGCCCCGCTCCATGAGCAGGTTGTAGACGGTGACGTCGAGCTCCATCGGGTTGACCCCGAGGCCGACCGAGAGCGCGCCCTGCGGGTCGAAGTCGACGAGCAGCACCCGGCGGCCGTACTCGGCCAGCGCCGCGCCCAGGTTGATGGTCGACGTGGTCTTGCCGACGCCGCCCTTCTGGTTGCACATGGCGATGATCTGGGCGGGGCCGTGCTCGGCGACCGGCGCGGGGATCGGGAAGTACGGCAGCGGACGGCCGGTCGGGCCGACCCGCTCGCGGCGCTGGCGCGCGGCGTCGGGGGCCAGCGTGGCGGCGTACTCCGGGTCCGGCTCGTACTCGGCGTCCGGGTCGTCGTAGGCGCCGTAGGCGAACTCGCCGTAGGCCAGGCCGTAGGCCGCCAAGTCGGCGTCGTGATCGGTCACCGTGGTCACCTGCGCTGTGTTCTGGCGTGCTTCGAAAGTGCGGAGTGCGACCGAGCCGACCTCGGCCGAGCCCACGGAGGGCTGCCGGGCCCCGGGCTCCTCACTCGGCTGGGCGGCGGTGTACTGCGCCAGTCCTGGCTGACCACCCCCGGGAGCAATTGTCGACTCATTCACAAGTCGTCTTACCTCCTTGGGCATCCAGGACTCTATGTCGATTCGTCAGCGTGGCAGCATGCCGACGGTTTGCGACTCTAGGCCGTTCAAGGCGTTCGCAGCAACACAATCCACGGTAGTGGGCAGGATGTGTCGACTATCGGGCGGGCTGCTGTCAAGGGATGAGTGGGTCATCTACCCCGACGTTTCTGCGGGCGGGTGACATGACCGACCGAAATTGACGACAGAGCGACCTACCCGGTCCGCCCGCCGTTCACGGGCACGGCGAAGCCCCCGACCCGAAGTCATCGGGTCGGGGGCGAACGACCGCCGTGCGGTCAGGGGGTTCAGGCGAGCACGCTCTCCAGCGAGACCGACTCCAGACCGAAGGCCTCGGCCACGGCCGGGAAGGTGATCTGGCCCTCGTGCACGTTCAGGCCCTTGGCGAGCGCCGGGTCGCGGCGCAGCGCCTCCTTCCAACCGCGGTTCGCCAGCTCGATGACGTACGGCAGCGTGGCGTTGGTCAGCGCGTAGGTGGAGGTGTTCGGGACGGCGCCCGGCATGTTGGCCACGCAGTAGAAGACCGAGTTGTGGACCTGGAAGGTCGGCTCGTCGTGCGTGGTCGGGCGCGAGTCCTCGAAGCAGCCGCCCTGGTCGATGGCGATGTCGACGAGCACGGAGCCCGGCTTCATGCGGGAGACCAGCTCGTTGGTGACGAGCTTCGGGGCCTTGGCGCCCGGGATCAGCACGGCGCCGATGACCAGGTCGGCGTCGAGGACGGCCTTCTCCAGCTCGAAGGAGTTGGACATGATGGCCTTGATCTTCGTGCCGAAGATGCGGTCGGCCTCGCGCAGCTTGTTGATGTCGCGGTCCAGCAGGGTCACGTCGTAGCCCATGCCGATGGCGATGGTGGCCGCGTGCCAGCCGGAGACGCCACCGCCGATGACGACGGCCTTGGCCGGGTGGGTGCCGGGCACGCCGCCGGGCAGCACGCCGCGGCCGCCGGCCGGACGCATCAGGTGGTACGAGCCGACCTGCGGGGCCAGGCGGCCCGCGACCTCGGACATCGGGGCGAGCAGCGGCAGCGCGCCGTTGCCCAGCTGGACGGTCTCGTACGCGATGGCGGTGGTGCCCGAGGCGACCAGCGCGTCGGTGCCGGCCCGGTCGGCCGCCAGGTGCAGGTACGTGAAGACGGTCTGGCCCTTGCGCAGCCGGTGGTACTCGGAGGCGATGGGCTCCTTGACCTTCAGCAGCAGGTCGGCAGTGGCCCACACCTCGTCGGCGGTGGGGAGGATGGTGGCGCCGGCGGCCACGTACTCCTCGTTGGGGATCGAGGAGCCGAGACCGGCGTTGTCCTCGATGTAGACCTCGTGTCCGTTGCGGACCAGCTCATGCACGCCGGCGGGCGTGATGGCCACGCGGTACTCGTGGTTCTTGACCTCGCGGGGGATGCCGACCTTCACGACTGAACACGTCCTCTTGCCATGGGGGTCCCGACCGGAGAAGACCGGTGGGCGACGCGCACGTGGGGAAGCCTCCGGGCAGCCCGGGGCGGGGATCGCTGCGCGACTAGGTCCGAGTGTAATGAAGCCCAGTCGGCGTGTCAGCCTTCCAAAGTGAATAATTTTCCCGCACACATTGGCAGGTTCGTAGGCTTCCCCTGCGACTTACCCGCCAAAGACGTCGGAACCAGGCATCTTCGACAATACCTCCGAACCTGCCCGTCACCACCCGGCGTCGACGCGTTCCCGCAGGTCCGCAAGGGCCGCCCCGACCGCCTCCAGGCCGCGCTCGTCGCCGAGCCTGCGCAGGACCGCCAGCGCCGCCCGGTACTCGCGGTCGGCCTCGTCGAAGCGGCGCTGCGCGGTGTGCGCCTCGGCCACCCGGGCGAGCAGCCGGGCCTCGGCCGCGTGGTCCCCGAGCGACTGCCGCAGGCCGAGCGCCCGCCCGTACCAGTCGGCGGCGCGCACCGCGTCGCCGAGCGCCCGGTGGCAGCCGGCCGCGCCCTCCAGGGCGCGCGCGCAGAGCGGTTCGTCGTCGGCGGTCCGGGCGTGCTCCAGGGCGGCCCGGTAGTGCGCGGCAGCCTGCTCCCAGCGGCCCGCGGAGACCTGCAGGTCGCCCAGGTTGAGCAGGGCGGCGGAGGCCCGGCGGGGCCGGCGGTTGCGCTCGGCGACGGTCAGCACCAGCTCGTGCAGCCGGTAGAGGTCGGTGGGTGCCGCGGCGCCGGTCAGCGGCAGCGCGCGCAGCAGCGCGGTGACCAACCTCCCGGCCGAGCCGTCCAGGTCGCCCTGACCGATCGCGTCGGCCACCGCGCCGAGCAGCAGCTCCCGCTCCCCGAGCAGCCACTCCCGGGCGTGCGCCGCCGAGCGCAGCCGCAGCGCGGCCGGCAGCGGCTCAGGGGCCGCACCGGCTCCTGCACCCGAGCCGGCGCCGTCGGCCGGTTCGAGCAGCGCCCGGGCTGACTCGGTGAGCCGGACCAGCCGTTCCAGCAGCCGGGCCCTGGCGAGCTCGGTCTCGGCGGGCCGGTCCTCCTGCTGCCGCAGCCTGACCAGCCGGGGGTAGAGCCGCCCGGGCACCCGGTAGCGCGGGGTGCCGTCGGCGGCGGGTGCCTCCTCGCCCAGCAGCTCCCGCTCGGCGAGCGCCGCCAGGGTGGCGGCCGCCTCCGGCACCGGACAGCCGACCAGGGCGGAGGCGGTGCGCGGGTCGGCCGTCTGGGCCGGGGCCAGGGTGAGGGTGCGCAGCATCCGTGCCTGGGCGGCCGGCAGTGCGCGGTAGAGCAGGGCGAACGCACCGAGCAACGGGTCGTTGTCGGGGACGGGCACCGGCTCGGCCGGCTCCGGGCCGGGCTTGACCCAGGCCGCCGGGTCGCCCGCCGACTCGGCGCCGGGGGCGGCCGCCTTCTCCCCCTTCTTCTTGGCGGTGCTCCGAGGCGCGTCCTTGGGCCCGCTCTCGGGCACGGACTTCTGCGCGACCCTCGACGGCTTCGCCGTCGCCTCCGCTTTCCCGAGCGCCTTCCCGGCCGCGTTCCCGGCCACCGCCCCGGCCGCGTTCCCGGCGGCGCCCCCGGCCGTCTTCCCAGCCGCCGTCCCCCCCGCCTTCCTCGAACCGTCCTTGGCCCCCGCCGCAGCCGCCGTCTCCTCCCCCACCACCAGGTTCAGCTCCCGCGCCGCGTCGGTCACCGCGCTCTTCGGGCTCCCGCGCAGCCACCCCGCCATCAGCCGCAGCGTGGCCGGCCGGGCGGCGCAGGCCTCGGCCAGGTCGGCCGCGCCGACCGGGTCGCAGGAGATCCGGGTGCCGCCGACCAGGTCGGCCAGCAGCTCGCCGGAGGCCGTCCGGTCCAGCCCGCCGAGGATCACCGGGTCGATGTCCTCGATCCCGGTGAGCGGCCCGGCCGTGGTGGCGAGCACCAGGCAGCCGGGTTCGTCGGCGAGCAGCGGCCACACCTGCCCGGCGTCCCGTACGTCGTCCAGGACGAGCAGCACCCGCAGCCCCGCCAGCGCCTCGCGCAGCGCGACGCAGCCCGGCTCGTCGCGCCCGTCCCCGGCCGTTCCGGGCAGCGGCACGGGGGACTCGGGGTCGAGCTGTTCCAGCAGCAGCCGGGCGGCCCGTGCGGGCGGCACCCGGCCGCCGTCGGCGGCGGACATCCGGGCGAACAGCACGCCGTCCGGGTAGTCGGCGGCGACGGTGCGGGCGAAGCGCGCGGCCAGCGCGGTCCGCCCGGAGCCGGGGCGCCCGGCCAGGACCAGGACCGGGCAGCGGCCGCTGGCCGGGCGGGCGGCGGCCGCCCGCAGCGCGGCCAGTTCGGCGCGCCGCCCGACGAACAGTGCGGGCCCGGCCGGCAGCCGGTCCAGGCCCGGGACGGCCCCGGCGGGCGCGCCGGGGCCGGGGTCCATCGTCGCCGTCTTCCTCGCCACCCGTGCCACTCCCGACGTCATCCCGCTCGGCATCCGACGCTCGGCATCCGGACTCGACGTCCGGTGCTCGGACGGTGCTCGGAGGTCCGGTGCCCAGCGGAGGCGGCCCGGGACGGGCGCCCTGTCTGCGAAGCGTAGTTCGACCGTCCGGCTCGGCCGAGGTGACATCCGGTCGTACGAACCGGCGAATCACTCGGTCGAATCAACCGGTACGGCCGTCGGCACCCCGGAGCACCGCCCCCGTCCGGACGAACCCGGGGAAACCGGGCCAGCCGGTCCGGCCGGGCGGACCGACCGCTCAGGCCTCGAAGGGCCGGGCCGGCCAGGGCGAGTCCGCCGGGCGCAGCGCGTCCAGCCCGTCCGGCCCGGTGAGCGCGGCGTGCACGGCGAGGGTGCCGGTGATCAGGGTCGGGTTGTGCAGGTGGCCGCCCTGGATGAGCCGGATCAGCTCCGGCACCGGCACCCAGGCGACCTCGATCTCCTGTTCCTCGCCCTCGGCCGCGTAGCGCTCTCCCTCGGCCGCCGACAGGTCGGTGGCCAGGAACATCCGCAGCGCCTCGTCGGTGCCGCCCGGGGAGGTGTAGTAGTCGGCCAGGATCCGCCAGGTGTCGGCCTTGCAGTGCGCCTCCTCGTACAGCTCGCGCTGGGCGGCGTGCCACGGGTTCTCGCCGGGGACGTCGAGCAGGCCGGCTGGCAGCTCCCAGAGCCGCTGGCGCACCGGGTGGCGGTACTGGCGCAGGACCAGGACCCGCCGGCGGTCGTCGAGGGCGAGCACCGAGACCGAGCCGGGGTGGGTCTGGTAGTCACGGCGGGCCCAGCTGCCGTCGGGCATCCGGACCTCTTCGCTGCGCACGCCGGTGACCTTGCCCTGGAACGGCGTCCGACCGGCCCGGACCTCCCATTCCTCGGCCACGTCGGTGATCACCCGGTCGCTCTGCTCGTCCATCGCTCTCCCCTTTTCGTCAGTACGACACAATCTAACGCCGAACGGCGGCCCCGCGGGAATCGCGGGGCCGCCGTCCGGTGAACGACCGAGGCCGAGGAGGGGAAGACCTACTCGGAGGCAGCGGTCTTGATCTCGATGGCAGCCTTGACCAGTCCCGCGAACAGCGGGTGCGGGCGGGTCGGGCGGGACTTCAGCTCCGGGTGGGCCTGGGTGGCCACCAGGTAGGGGTGCACCTCGCGCGGGTACTCGACGTACTCGACCAGGTCGCCCTTGGGCGAGAGGCCGGAGAAGGTCAGGCCGGTCTTCTCCAGGTCCGCGCGGTAGGCGTTGTTGACCTCGTAGCGGTGGCGGTGGCGCTCCTCGACGTACGGCTCGCCGCCGTAGACCTCGCGGACGATCGAGCCCTCGGCGAGCTTGGCCGGGTACAGGCCCAGGCGCATGGTGCCGCCCAGGTCGCCCTTGCCGTCGACGATGGCCAGCTGCTCGGCCATGGTGGAGACGACCGGGTGCTTGGCGGCGGCGTCGAACTCGGTGGAGTTGGCCTCGGGCAGGCCGGCCAGGTTGCGGGCGGCCTCGATGACCACGCACTGCAGGCCCAGGCACAGGCCCAGCAGCGGGACCTTGTTCTCACGGGCGTAGGTGATGGCGCCGACCTTGCCGTTGACGCCGCGGTCGCCGAAGCCGCCGGGGATGCAGATCGCGTCCACGTCGCCGAGCTGCTCGCGGGCGCCCTCGGGCGTCTCGCACTCGTCCGAGGTGACCCACTTGATCTCGACCCGGGCGTTGTTGGCGAAGCCGCCGGCACGCAGCGCCTCGGTCACCGACAGGTAGGCGTCCGGCAGGTCGATGTACTTGCCGACCAGGGCGACCTTGACGATGTGCTGCGGCTCGTGGACGCGGCGCAGCAGGTCGTCCCAGGTGGTCCAGTCCACGTCGCGGAACGGCAGGTCCAGGCGGCGCACCACGTAGGCGTCCAGGCCCTCGCCGTGCAGCACCTTGGGGATGTCGTAGATCGACTTGGCGTCGATGGCCGCGACCACGGCCTCCTCGTCCACGTCGCACATCAGCGAGATCTTGCGCTTGATCGCCTGCGGGACCTCGCGGTCGGCACGCAGCACGATGGCGTCCGGCTGGATGCCGATGTTGCGCAGCGCGGCGACGGAGTGCTGGGTGGGCTTGGTCTTCAGCTCGCCGGAGGGGCCGATGTACGGCAGCAGGGAGACGTGCACGAAGAACACGTTGTCCCGACCGACCTCGTGGCGGACCTGGCGGACGGCCTCCAGGAACGGCAGCGACTCGATGTCTCCGACGGTGCCGCCGACCTCGGTGATCACCACGTCGACGTCCTCGGTCGCCATCCGGCGGATCCGGGACTTGATCTCGTTGGTGATGTGCGGGATGACCTGGACGGTGTCGCCCAGGTACTCGCCGCGGCGCTCCTTGGCGATGACGGTCGAGTACACCTGGCCGGTGGTGACGTTCGCCGAGCCGTGCAGGTTGGTGTCCAGGAACCGCTCGTAGTGGCCGATGTCCAGGTCGGTCTCGGCCCCGTCGTCGGTGACGAAGACCTCACCGTGCTGGAACGGGTTCATGGTGCCCGGGTCCACGTTGAGGTACGGGTCGAGCTTCTGCATCGTCACACGCAGGCCGCGGGCCTTGAGCAGGGCGCCGAGGCTGGAGGCGGTGAGCCCCTTGCCGAGCGAAGAGGCGACACCCCCGGTGACGAAGAGGTGCTTGGTCGTCACGGCGCGGCCGTTCGCTGCCTTGCCGGAATGGGGCTGTGCCAAGAGGGGGCTCCCGTGGGTCGTGTGTCGAAGGTGACGTGGGCGGGAAGCTCTCGGCTCGCCGGGCGACGGGAGGCCGGCGGGGTGCGCGGCGCTCGAAGGGTCGTCGGTTCGGCTGGTCCGGGGCGTTTGATCCCGCCGGTCCACGGGATACCAGGGTAACAGTGACCCGACCGGGTCGCCGTTCGGGCCGCGCGCGCCGCACCGGGGGCGCGCGCCGGGCGCACCACCCGCGCATCATCCGCCGCATGAGTCACACCGGTCGCACGACCCACCGGACCGGGCCAGGCCGGGGCGTCCGGCCGGGCCATGCCGGATCCTCCTGGCAGGCCACCCGGAGGTGATCCTTCCGGACCATCCTTCGCCACACGCCCGCGATGCACGGCATTTCCGCCGAATTGCGGCGCCACACCGGGCCTCGCCCGCGTGCTTCGCCCCTTTCGTCCGTCGTAAGCTGCACGGACGCATCGCCGACAGCACGAGCACGCGGAGGGCGTGGGAGGGTCAGGACACTCCCGGTCCCCGATGCGCGACCGGACCTCCCCGTATTGCAGCTCCTCCCCACCCACTCCAGGGGCTCGACCGAGCCCCGCGCGGACACTCCAGCAAGGCCTGCCACCACCCCCGGCAGTCCGGACGTCCCGGGGTGGACCCCCGGCCCCGCAGACCGCTCGCTCCCTCCGCTCGCCGATGCCCTGACCACATTGCGAACTGGAGATCCACGTGGCCGGCCGTATCGAGGACTACGCACTCATCGGGGACATGCAGACCGCTGCCCTGGTCAGCAGGGACGGGGCGGTGGACTGGCTCTGCCTCCCCCGCTTCGACTCGCCGGCCGTGTTCGCCGGCCTGCTCGGCACCGATGAACACGGCTTCTGGCGGATCGGCCCGGCCGAAGCCGTCGTGTCCTCGGTCCCCATGCCCGTGCCCGTCCCCGCCGCCGCCACGGCCCCCACCACCGCGGGCCGGGTACGCATCGCCGACACCGCCGACCTGCGCGTTCCCCCGCCCACCGCCGCCGCCCCCGCCGTGCCCGCCGACCGCCGCCGCTACCGGGGCGACTCGCTGATCCTGGAGCAGGAGTGGGACACCCAGGGCGGCACCGTGCGGGTGATCGACTTCATGCCGCCGCGCCCGCTGGCCGGCAAGGATGCCGTCCCCCAGGTGATCCGGATCGTCGAGGGCGTGGCCGGCAGCGTCCGGATGCGCTCGGCGGTGCGGATGCGCTTCTCGTACGGCCGCATCGTGCCCTGGGTGCACCGCGTCGAGCAGGCTGACGGCGGCCACCGCACCGTCGCCATGGCCGGGCCCGACTCGGTCTGGCTGGACGGCGAGGCCGACACCTACGGCCGCAACCTCACCACCTACGCCGACTTCACCGTGACCGCCGGCGAGCGGATCGCCTTCGCCCTCACCTGGCAGGCCTCCCACCTGGACCCGCCCACCGCCCCGGACGCCGAGGAGATGCTGGACGCCACCGCCGACTTCTGGCACGAGTGGGCCGACCAGTGCACCTACCAGGGCCCCTACCGCGAGGCCGTGGTCCGCTCCCTGATCACCCTCAAGGGCCTCACCTACGCCCCCACCGGCGGCATCGTCGCCGCCCCCACCACCTCGCTGCCCGAGGACATCGGCGGCGAGCGCAACTGGGACTACCGCTACACCTGGCTGCGCGACGCCGCGATCACCCTCTCCTCCCTGCTGCGCACCGGCTACCGCGACGAGGCCCGCGCCTGGCGCGAATGGCTGCTGCGGGCCGTGGCGGGCGACCCGGAGAACCTGCAGATCATGTACGGCATCGCGGGCGAGCGCGAGCTCACCGAGTCCTCGCTGGACTGGCTGCCCGGCTACGAGGGCTCCCAGCCCGTCCGGGTCGGCAACGGCGCCGCCGGGCAGCTCCAGCTCGACGTCTACGGCGAGGTCGTCGAGGCCCTGCACCTGGCCCACATGACGGGCCTGGTCCGCAACGACCACGCCCACCACCTGCAGCTGCGCCTGATCGACTACCTGGAGGACCACTGGCAGGAGCCGGACGAGGGCATCTGGGAGGTCCGCGGCCCGCGCCGGCACTTCGTCCACTCGAAGGTGATGGCCTGGGTCGCCGTCGACCGCACCATCAAGCTGCTGGAGCAGACCCCCGAGGACGCCCCCGCCGACGGCCACCTGGAGCGCTGGCGCGAGCTGCGCGAGACCATCCACCGGGACGTCTGCGAGAAGGGCTACGACCCGGAGCGCAACACCTTCACCCAGTACTACGGCGGCCGGGAGCTGGACGCCTCGCTGCTGCTCATCCCCCAGGTCGGCTTCCTGCCGCCGGACGACAAGCGGGTGATCGGCACCATCGAGGCGATCCAGCGCGAACTGTCCACCGAGGACGGCTTCGTGCTCCGCTACCCGACCCACGACGAGTCGGGCAACAACGTGGACGGCCTCTCCGGCCACGAGGGCGCCTTCCTGGCCTGCTCGTTCTGGCTGGCCGACGACCTCGCCATGATCGGCCGGGTCCAGGAGGCCCGCGAGCTGTTCGACCGGCTGCTCGCGCTTCGCAACGACCTGGGCCTGCTCGCCGAGGAGTGGGACCCGCGGCTCAAGCGCCAGGTCGGCAACTTCCCGCAGGCCTTCAGCCACGTCCCGCTCATCGACACCGCCCTGCGGCTGACCGCCTGCGGCGCCGCCTACCTGTCCGCCCAGCCGGACGGCCTGGCCGCCGACCGGGCCGAGCAGGCCACCGTCTGAGCCGCGGCGAGGACGTGCTTCAGGCGCGCTGGACCAGTTCGTCGTAGGTGCTGAGCACCTGGGCGACGGTGGCGGCCTCGTCCGGCCAGGTCTCGGCCTGCTGCCGGCCGGCCGCCACCAGCTGCTCGCGCCGGGCCGGGTCGGCCAGCAGGGCACGCACCGCCTCGCCGATCGCGGCCGGGTCACCGGCGGGCACCAGCACGGCGGCGTCACCGACCAGTTCGGGGATGCCGCCGACGGCGGTGGCGACGACCGGCACGCCGGCCCGCATCGCCTCCTGCACCACCAGCGAGCGGGCCTCCCAGCGGCTGGAGACCACCACCACGTCGGCGGCAGCCAGCAGGTCGGGCACGTCGGTGCGGTAGCCGAGCAGCCGCACCGGCAGCTTCTCGGCGGCCGCCCGCTCGCGCAGCGGGCCCGCCTCCGGGCCGTCCCCGGCGAGCAGCACCAACGGCTCCGGGTCCAGGGCGGACAGTTCCCGGGCGGCGTCCAGCAGCAGTCCGAAGGCCTTCTGCGGGACGAGCCGGCCGATCGCCAGCACCAGCGGGCGGTCCGGGCCGTCGCCGTCGCCGAGCAGCGCGGCGCGCGCCTCGGCCCGGCCGAGCCGGCCCTCGGGCATCGGCGGGGCGGCCACCGGGCCGAGCCGGGCGTCGGTGGCGCCCAGTTCGCGGGCCCGGGCGACCAGGTCGGAGGAGGCGCCGAGGACGAGGTCGGCGGCGCGGGCCACCCGGCGTTCCATCAGCCGCTGCAATCGGCGCTCCATGCCCGTGGCCAGCAGCGCGTGGTGCGAGGTGACCACCAGCGGCGTCTCCGGGCGCAGGCCCGGGAAACGGCCGGCGGTGCGCAGCGCGAGATCGGAGAGCAGTCCGGCGCGCAGCCCGTGGGCGTGCACCACGTCGGCGCCGGTGAAGGCCCTGCGCAGCTCGCCGATCGCGGTGGCGTCGCTGCGGGCGCCCGCGGTGGGGGTGATGTCGACGGTGTGGAACCGGGCGCCCGTCCGGGAGAAGCCGAACAGCGCGTCCGTGCCGGCCGGTGCGCAGACCGTGACGGTCACCCCGTGCGCGACCAGGCCGTGGGCCAGGGAGCGCACGTGCGCACCGATGCCGCCGGTGCTGGCGGCCAGGACGAGTACCACGTGCAGCTGCCCCGGTTCCGGGGCGGCCGCGGTGGCACGGGCGGCGGAATGGTCCACGTCGTCTCGCATCCGACTCGATCAGGTTCGCGCGCCGCTTCGCGAGGATTGCCCGCCGGGCGGCGCTCGGGGCTGGGAAGCCAGTGTCCAGCCGCCACCATGCCAGGTCGGCGGCCCTCTTGGACAGTCGGCGGCACCGGGGCGCGTCGCCGACCTGCCCGCGGGGGCCGCCGACGGCGGCTACCGGCGGCGCGGGGCGCGGGCGGCGGCCAGCAGCTCCTCGGCGTGGGCGCGGCCCAGCTCCGAGTCCTCCAGGCCGGCCAGCATCCGGGAGAGTTCGCGGACCCGCTCCTCGTCGTTCAGCACCTTGACGCCGCTGCGGGTCACGGTGCCGTCGTTGGTCTTCTCCACCACCAGGTGCCGGTCCGCGAACGCGGCGACCTGCGGGAGGTGGGTGACCACCACGACCTGGGCGGACTCGGCCAGTTTGGCCAGCCGGCGGCCGATCTCGACCGCGGCCTTGCCGCCGACGCCGGCGTCCACCTCGTCGAAGAGGTAGGTCGGGACGGGGTCGGCGCCCGCGAAGACCACCTCGACGGCGAGCATCACCCGGGACAGCTCACCGCCGGAGGCGCCCTTGGCGATCGGGCGGGGCTGGGCGCCCGGGTGCGGGGCGAGCAGCACCTCGACCTCGTCCACGCCGTGCGGGCCGTAGGCGACGGTACGGCCGTCGATCTCGATCCCGGACAGGTCGTCGAGTTGACTGATCGAGAAGGTCACCCGGGCGTGCGGCATGGCGAGTTCGGCGAGTTCGGCGGAGACGGCCTCGGCGAAGCGGCCGGCCGCGGCCTGCCGGGCCTGCGACACCTCGGCCGCCAGTTCGGCCAGTTCGGTGCGCAGCTCGGTCTCCCGGGCGCCCAGTTGGTCGATCCGGTCGTCGTCGCCGTCGAGTTCGGCGAGCCGTACGGCCCCGGCCTCGGCCCAGGCGATCACCTCGGCGAGGGTGTTCTCCTCGCCGCCGTACTTGCGCAGCAGCTGGGCCAGGACGGCCCGGCGGTCCTCGACGGCGGCCAGGCGCACCGGGTCGGCGTCCAGGTCGTCGGCGTAGCCGGCCAGGTCGCCGGCCACGTCGGCGAGCAGGTAGCCGACCTCGTTGAGGCGGTCGGCGAGCGCGGCCAGCCGCTCGTCGTGGTGGCGTACGGCGTCCAGGGCCCGGCGGGACTGCGCGAGCAGGGTGCCCGCGTCCAGGGCCTCCGGGTCGGCCGGGTCGCCGGCCAGGGCGGCGTGGGCGAGGGTCGCGGCGGAGGAGAGCGCGTCGGCGTGGCCGAGCCGTTCGGCCTCGGCGGCGAGTTCGGTGTCCTCGCCTGCCACCGGCTCGGCGGCGGTGATCTCGTCCAGGCCGAAGCGCAGCAGGTCGGCCTCCTGGGCGCGTTCGCGGGCCCGGGTGGTCAGCTCCTCCAGCGTCGCGGAGACCTCGCGCAGGGCGCGGTAGGTCTCGCGGTAGCGGGCCAGCGGCTCGGCCACCGCCTCGCCCGCGTACCGGTCCAGCGCGCCGCGCTGGCGGGCCGGGCGCAGCAGGCGCTGCTGGTCGGTCTGGCCGTGCACGGCGATCAGGTCCTCGCCGAGCTCGGCGAGCAGCCCGACCGGGACGGCCCGCCCGCCGACGTGCGCGCGGGAGCGGCCCTCGGCGGAGACGGTCCGGCTGATCAGCAGGGCCCCGTCGTCCAGTTCGGCCCCGGCCTCGACGGCGCGGGCCGCCGCCGGGGAGTCGGCGGGCAGTTCCAGCCGGCCCTCGACGACGGCGCGTCCGGTGCCGTTGCGCACCAGGCCCGGGTCGGCGCGCCCGCCGAGCAGCAGGCCGAGGCTGGTGACGACCATGGTCTTGCCGGCCCCGGTCTCACCGGTCACGGCGGTGAAGCCGGGGGCGAGTTCGACCACCGCGTCGTCGATGACCCCAAGATCCCGTATCCGCATCTCGTCCAACACGGAGACGACCTTACGAGGTTCCGCCCCCGGCGCGCGACGAGCGGCAACGGCGCGCGGCAATTCCGCGCCCCGAAACTCACTCCTTCCGGGCGTTTCGCGAGGGCACCGGCACGGTGCACCAGGGCAGGAAGAACTGCACCAGCGGGCCGATGGCCAGCGCGTACGCGACGGTGCCGATCCCGGCGGTGCCGCCGAGCAACAGGCCGACGGCGAGTACGGCCAGTTCGATACCGGTGCGGATCAGCCGCAGCGAGCGGCCGGTGCGCCGGTGCAGTCCGGTCATCAGGCCGTCCCGCGGCCCGGGACCCAGGCGCGCGCCGATGTAGAGGCCGGTGGCCAGACCGTTGAGCGTGATCGCGGCAACCGCCCCGGCGATCCGGACCGGCAGACCGGGCAGGTCGCCGACGAACCGCAGGGTGAGGTCCATCGCCGCGCCGATCACCAGCACGTTGGCGACGGTGCCCAGGCCCGGGCGCTGGCGCAGCGGTATCCACAGCAGCAGGACCAGGGCTCCGCAGATGGTCACCCAGGTGCCGACCGAGAGGCCGATGCTGCGTTGCAGGCCCTGGTGCAGCACGTCCCACGGGTCCAGGCCGAGGCCGGAGCGGAGCATCAGCGCCATGCTCGCGCCGTACAGCGCCAGGCCGGCGAACAGCTGCGGGATCCGGCGGCCGAGGGCACCGGTGTCGCCGAGGACGCGGGCCACGAGGGTGCTCTCCGCGGTGGCCGGTACGGGCGCGGTCATGCCGGCCGGTACGGGCGCCGCGGCCGGTACGGGCTTGGACGTGGTGGCTGGTTCGGGTGTGGTCGTGGTGGCCAACGGTGCTCCTGCGATGGTGCTGCACCTCCGGGCGGCCCGGTGGTGGCGGACGGTACGGCCGCCCTGCCATGATGGCCGGGCCAAAACGGCCCGCTCCAGGGCCAATCTCGAGCAAGTGGACTGATCGCCATGGCCGACTGGCACACCACCGTCACCCCGCCCGCACTGGCCCGGCTGCTCGCCACCGCCCGGCTCCCCGAGTCGGCCGCCACCCGCCGCCCCGCCTACCGCTCCCTCGCCGCCCGCATCCGTCTGCTGGTCACCGAGGGCCGGCTGCCGGTCGGCGCCCGCCTGCCCGCCGAACGCGAGCTGGCCTCCGCCCTGGAACTGAGCCGCACCACCGTCGCCACCGCCTACGAGACGCTGCGCGACGAGGGCTACCTGCACAGCCGGCGCGGCGCGGGCAGCTGGACCGCCCTGCCCGAGGGCGCCCCGCCGCCCGGCGACGCCCTGCACCCCGTCCCGCCGGACGAGCAGGACCGCACCCTGGACCTCGGCGTCGCCGCCCTGCCCGCCCCGCAGCCCTGGCTCGGCGCCGCCGCCGCCCGGGCCGTCGAGCAGCTGCCCTACTACGCCTCCGGGCACGGCCACTACCCCACCGGCGTCCCGGTGTTGCGCGAGGCCGTCGCCCGCCGCTACACCGAGCGCGGCCTGCCCACCACCCCCGACCAGGTTCTGGTCACCACCGGCGCGATGGGCGCCCTGCACCTGGTCCAGCGGGCGCTGGTCGGCCGCGGCGACCGGGTCGCCGTCGAGGCGCCCAGCTACGCGCACACCCTGCAGGCCCTGCGGCTCACCGGCGCCCGCCTGGTCCCGGTGCCGTACGCCTGGGCCGCCGGCCCCCGCTGGGACGAGGAGGAGTGGCAGGGGGTGCTGCGCGGCGCCGCACCCAAGCTCGCCTACGTCATCCCGGACTTCCACAACCCGACCGGCACGCTGATCGACGAGGAGCAGCGCCGCGAGCTGCTGGCCGCCGCCCGGGCCGCCGGGACGGTCGTCCTGGTGGACGAGACCACCGCCGAACTCGGCTGGGGCGTGGCCGAGTCCACGCCGCTGCCGCGCCCGGTGGCGGCGCTGGACCGGTCCGCCCAGGTGGTCACCGTGGGCTCGGCCGGCAAGCTGCTCTGGGGCGGTCTGCGGATCGGCTGGGTCCGGGCCGCGCCCGCGCTGGTGCGCCGGCTGGCGAGCGAGCGGGTCTACAGCGACGTCGGCACCCCGGTGCTGGACCAGCTGATCGCCGCCGAACTGCTCGGCGAGCCGCTGCCCGCCGTACGGGCCCACCAGCTGGCCCGGCTGCGGGCCACCGCGCACGCCTTCGCCACCGCGCTGCCCGCGCACCTGCCCGACTGGGGCTTCCACCTGCCCCCCGGCGGGCTCGCGCTCTGGGTCTCCACCGCCGGGGTGTCCGGCGCCGCGCTGGCCCTGGCCGGGGAACGCGACGGGGTGCGGATCGCCTCGGGCAACCGCTTCGGCTCGGACGGCGCCTTCGAGCACCACATCCGGATCCCGCTCACGGTGCCCGCCGCGACCGTCCCCGCCGCCGTCGAACGCCTCGCCGGGCTGGCCGCCCGCGCGGCGGCCGGCTCCCGGCTCGGCCCGGCCGAGGAAGCCCAGCCGCTGGCGGTCTGACGGACCGCCAATCACCTTGCCCCGAGCCGGTCCTGGCGTCCAACCCCTGGCGCTCGTCCTAGTGGTGGTCGGCCCGGCCGCGCCAACCCGTCACCGGCAGCGCGAACTTGGCCACCAGCCGGTCGGTGAACGGCGCCCGGTGCAGTCTGGCCAGCCGCACCGGCGTCTGCCCCCGGCGCACCTCCACCCGGGCCCCGGCGGGCAGTTCGACCGAGCGCCGCCCGTCGCACCAGAGCACCCCGTGCGGGGTCTTCGGCTGCACCTCGACGGCCAGCACCGACTCCGGCGAGGTCACCAGCGGGCGGGCGAACAGCGCGTGCGCCGAGATCGGCACCATCAGCAGCGCCTCGACCTCCGGCCACACCACCGGGCCGCCACCGGAGAACGCGTACGCGGTGGAACCGGTCGGCGTCGCACACACCACGCCGTCGCAGCCGAAGTTGGAGACCGGGCGGCCGTCCACCTCGGTGACCACCTCCAGCATCCGCTCCCGGGACGCCTTCTCGATCGACGCCTCGTTCAACGCCCAGTCCTGGTGCACCACGTCGCCGTTGGTGCGGACGATGACGTCGAGGGTCATCCGTTCCTCGACCTCGTAGTCGGCGTCGACCACCCGCTCGACCACCACCGCCAGGTCGTCCCGCTCGGCCTCCGCGAGGAAGCCCACCCGGCCCAGGTTGATCCCGAGCATCGGCAGCCCGTGCGAACGGGCCAGCTCCGCGCCGCGCAACAGCGTCCCGTCCCCGCCGGCCACCAGGATCAGCTCACAGCCGTCCGCCGCCCCGAGGCCCTCGGCCACCTTCTCGACGCCGTCCGGCAGGTCCAGGTCGACCGCCTCGGCCTCCAGCAGCCGGATCCGGAGCCCTGCCTTCAGCAGCCCGTGCACCAGGCTCTCGACGCTGCGCAGCGCCGCCTCCCGGCCGGTGTGCGCGATCAGGAAGACCGTACGTGCTTCATCGCTCATGCCGCTGCCCTCTCCCTAACGCCGGCCGGGTCGCCCTCGGC
Organism: Streptomyces sp. 1331.2; assembly: GCF_900199205.1. Taxonomy (NCBI): domain Bacteria; kingdom Bacillati; phylum Actinomycetota; class Actinomycetes; order Kitasatosporales; family Streptomycetaceae; genus Streptomyces; species Streptomyces sp. 1331.2. The sequence goes on from NZ_OBMJ01000001.1 coordinate 1,845,925, forward strand.
CCCGGTGCGGCCGCCATACAGCATGACGGGCCGGACGTCCGCAGAGCACCCTATCGGGGCCCCTCCGCCACGGCCCGGTCCGCCTCCGCGGGGTCCAGCTGCGGGGCGTCCCGGCGCAGCCAGAGGAAGTACTCCACATTGCCGGACGGCCCCGGCAGGGGGCTCGCGGTCACGGCCCGCACGCCCAGCCCGAGCTCCCACGCCTGCCCGGCGACCTGGCGCACCATCTCGGCGCGCAGCTGCGGGCTGCGCACCACCCCGCCGCTGCCCAGACGCTCCTTGCCGATCTCGAACTGCGGCTTGACCATCAGCACCAGGTCCGCGTCCTCGGCCGCGCAGGACGCGAGCGCCGGCAGCACCAGGCCCAGCGAGATGAACGACAGGTCGCCCACCACCAGGTCCACCGGGGTGCCACCGATCAGCTCCAGGGTCAGCTCGCGCACATTGGTGCGGTCCATCACGGTGACCCGCTCGTCGCTCTGCAGCGACCAGGCGAGCTGCCCGTAGCCGACGTCCACCGCCAGCACGCCGGCCGCCCCGGCCCGCAGCAGCACGTCGGTGAAGCCGCCGGTGGACGCGCCCGCGTCAAGCGCCCGACGGCCCTCGACCACCAGGCCCTGCGGCACGAACGCCGCGAAGGCCCCGGCCAGCTTGTGGCCGCCGCGCGAGACGTAGTCGGGGTCGTTGTCGTCCTTGGCCACCACGACCGCCGCCGAGGTCTCCACCTGAGTGGCCGGCTTGGTCGCGGTGGTGCCGCCGACGGTCACCCGGCCGGCCGCGATCAGCTCGGACGCGTGCTCACGCGACCGGGCCAGCTTGCGGCGGACCAGCTCCGCGTCGAGTCGGCGTCGTGCCACTGCCACTGGTGTTTCAGCTCCTACCGGTCCTACGGGTCATTCCTGGTCGAGCGCGGCCAGTGTGTCGGCCAACCGCTGGTGAACATCTTCGTACACCGCGACGTGTGCCTCGGCCGGGACCCCGTCCAGGGCCTCCAGCCGGGCCAGCCCGGCGTCCACGGCGGGGTGGCCGGTCGGGGCCAGCTCGACGCCCAACGGCTCCACCTGCCCGGCCGGTGCGCCCGCGTCGGACGGACCACCGGTCGGTTCGCTCGTCTCACTCGTCTCGGGCATCGGGCTTCTTCGTGCTGGTGGCCTTGCGGACGGTGGTCCGCTTGGTCGCCGTCCGCTTCGCGGCGGCCTTGGGCTGCGTGGCCGCCTTGGGCTGTGCGGCGGCCTGCTTGGCGGTGGCGCTCTTCTTGACGGTCGTCGTCTTCCTGGCGGCCGCCTTGCCGGCGGCCGCCTTCGCAGCGGTCTTCCCGGCGGTCTTCTCGGCCGGGGCCTTCTCGGCGGTGGCCTTCCTGGCCGGGGCCTTCTTCGCGACCGGCTTCCCGGCCGCCGCGTTCTCCTTCCCGGCCTCCTTCCCCGCTCCCTTCTCCGCCGCGGTCCGGCGCGCGGGCGCCTTCCGCGGCACAGCGGGCACGGCCGGGGCGGCCGGGGTGGCCGGCGGCACCGGTGGATCGACCTCGACCGGCTCGTCCACCTCCACCCGCTCGGCGACTATCGGCTCCCCCACCGAGCGGCCCGCCGAACGTTCCTCCTCGAACTCCCACCCGCGCCCGAACAGGTCGTCCGCCCGCGGCGCCGGCACCGGCTCCTCCGCCCCGTACGCACCCGTCCCGGGCTCCGCCGCCGGAGCCTCCTCCTCGACCTCGCTCAGCTTGCTCTCCAGGTACGCCAGCACCACCCCGACCTTGGTGACCTGGTCGCCGACCTTCTCGAAGACCTTCTCCGCCTCGTTGCGCGCCACCCCGACCGCCAGGTCCACCCCGGCCCGCCCGGCGGTGAACGCCTCCTCGGCCAGGGTCTGCAGCGTCTTCGCCGACGGCGGGAACTGCCCGCCCAACCGGCGCTCGACGTCGGCGACGTCGACCCCGGCCTTCTCCAGGATCACGGCCGCCGTCCCGACGACCCGCTTGCCGACCTCCTCGACCACCCCGGCGGCGGTCTCCACCACTCCCCGAACCGTCCTCGGCAGCATCCGGGTGCCTCCCAATCGCCTGCGCGCGTCCCTGCGTCGCCCTCGGCACCCGGGCCGTTCCGGGCACCCCACGGACGACGCTACCGCCAAAACCCCGCTGAGGTACCGTGGGCCCGCAGTCAGCACCGTAGCGACCAGGGGATGGAGCCACCGCCCATGGCGAACGCCGAGGAGTGCCGCGAGGCGCTGGAGCAGCTCAGCCGGAACATGGCGAAGTCCACCGGTGACGTCCACAAGGCCGCAGCCCTCGACCGCTCGGTCAGCTGCCGGATCACCGACCTCGACCTGACCTTCACCGGGCAGCTGCGGGACGGCCGGATCCAGGACGTGGTCGTCACACCGGGAGCGCCCGCAGGCAAGGCCGAGATCCGGCTCACCATGAGCAGCGACGACCTGGTCGCCCTGGTCGGCGGCCGGCTGAACTTCGCGTCCGCCTGGGCGAGCGGCCGGGTCCGGCTGGAGGCGGGCTTCCGCGACCTGCTGCGGCTGCGCGCCCTGCTCTGAACCCGGCCGTCGGCCCTGCCCGAAGGCCCCGGGGCCTCGAAGATCCGGGCCCTCGAAGACCCCGGTCGGAGATCCGTCAGAAGCCCAGCTCGGCCAGCGCCTTCCGCCCCTCCACCGGCGCGCCGTCCGTGTCCAGCGCCGTCCACGCCGCCGCGCACAGCGCCCGCAGACCGTCCCAGCTGTCCCCGGCCCCGGTCACGTGCAGCGCGCCGCCCTCGACCCGGGCGGCCCAGCCGCCGCACCCGAAGCCGTCGCCCTCGACCGTCACCGCCGCGTGCGGGACGAGCAGTCCGCGCAGGTCGGCCGCCAGGTAGGTCGGCCGGTGCTCGGCCGGGGCCGCCAGCAGCAGCTCCGGGGTGGTCACCCCGGTGAAGACCAGCAGACTGTCCACCCCGCCGTTGAACGCGCCCTCGATGTCGGTGTCCAGCCGGTCCCCGACCACCAGCGGCCGCTTCGCGCCGGTGCGCAGCACGGTCTCCCGGTGCATCGGCGGCAGCGGCTTGCCCGCCACCTCCGGCTCCACCCCGGTCGCTGCCCGCACCGCCGCGACCAGCGTGCCGTTGCCCGGCGCGATGCCCCGCGCCCGCGGCACCGTCAGGTCCAGGTTGGACGCCACCCAGGGCAGCCCGCTCTGCACCGCGTACGAGGCCTCCGCCAGGTCCGTCCAGCCCACCGAGGGATCGAAGCCCTGGACCACCGCGAGCGGCTGGTCGGCCAGCGAGCGGACCGCGACCAACCCCTGCTCGGCCAGCGCCTCCTCCAGCCCGAGACCGCCCACCACCAGCACCTTCGCGCCGGGCGGCACCTTCTCGGCGACCACCCGGGCGGCCGCCTGGGCCGAGTTGATCACGTCGGTGGGCTCGGCCGGAACGCCCAGCTCGGTCAGGTGCTCGGCCACCACGCGCGGCGGGCGGGAGGCGTTGTTGGTCACGTACGCGAGCCGCATCCCGGCCGTCCGGGCGGCGTCCAGCGAGGCCACCGCGTGCTCGATCGCCTGCGCCCCGGCGTAGACCACGCCGTCCAGGTCCAGCAGCGCCGTGTCGTACGCCTCGGTCAGCGGCCGCTCGCTGCCGCCCGGGGTGGTCCGTCGCACGGGGGTGGCCGTCTCGGTCATGGCTGCGCTACCTCATTCACTGCGTCGTCATTCAGTATGTCGTCCGTCAGGTCGTTCACCGGTCCGCACCGGCTCACCGGGCCGCCGGTCAGGCGTCGCCCTCGGCGCCGTCCGGCTCTCCCCCCGTCGGGTCCGCGGATCCAGCGGGGTCCGCGGCACCGGGCGGGGGCGCCAGGTACCCGGGTGCCCCGGGCAGCAGCGGGCCGTACGCCCCGGCACGGGCCGCCAGCGTCGCCCGGGTCTGCCGCAGCGCCGCCCGGTAGTGGTCGGTCTCCGGCCGCATCGCCACGGCCAGTGACAGGTGCTCGGCGGAGGTCTCGAAGTCGCCCAGCCGGGCCGCCGCGACCCCCCACCCGAACTGAGCGTAGTCGTCCGCCGGGTCGGCCAGCGCCACGGCCCGGAAGTTCTCCAGCGCCGCCGCGTACGAACCCGCGTCGAACTGCGCCCGGGCCAGCGCCTCCCGGATGCTGCGCGAGTGCGGCTCGGCCGCCACCGCCCGGGACAGCAGCTGCTCGGCGGCCGCCGGGTGCCCCTGCGCCAGGAGCTGCGCGCCCCGGCGGAACCAGTCGTACACGTCCCCGGCGGGCTCCCCGGACCGGCTCTGCGGCGGGATCCCGCCGGCCGGGGCACCGCCGGCCAGGCCGTCCGTGCCGGTGGCACCGGCCGCGCCACCCGACTCGGCCGGTGCGCCGCCGTCCACCCGTTCCTGCCCGTCGTCCATGCCGTACCTCGCCCTCGGTAGCGCACCCGCCCCACGAGTCGGCACGGGTATTCCGATCTCTGAACAACGCGTACCCGGTTACGATGCCCAGAATGAGCACACCCAGTGCAGAAGACGGAGTCGAGACTCCCGAGGGCGGCCCCGGTGATCCCGGGCACGTCGCCACCGCCGGCCTGTCCCTGTCCCCCTTCCGCGGCCTGCGCTACGTCCCCGACCGGGTCGGCGCCCTGGCCGCGGTGATGTCACCGCCGTACGACGTCGTCGACCCGGGCCGCAGGCTCGACCTGGAGACCGCCGACCCGCACAACGTGGTCCGGCTGATCCTGCCCAGGCCCGAGCCCGAGGACGCCGGTGACCGCCCCGACCGGGACACCCGGTACCGGCACGCCGCCCGCCTGTTGGCCGCCTGGCAGCGCGAGGGCATCCTCGCCGCGGACCCGGATCCCGCGATCTACGTCTACGAGCAACGGGTGCCCGCCACCGCCGACTCCCCCGAACTCCTCCAGCGCGGCCTGATCGGCGCCCTCGCGGTGAGCGGCCCCGAGGTCGGCGTCGTCCTCCCGCACGAGGACGTGATGCCGCGGCCGGTCGCCGACCGCGTGGGCCTGATGCGCACCACCCGGGCCAACCTCGAACCGCTGCTGCTCACCTACCGCGGCAACGGCGGTGCCTCCGGCGTGATCGAGCGGACGGTCGAGGGCGAGCCGCTGGTCTCCACGGCGACCACCGACGGCACCCACCACCGCCTGTGGGCCGTCGCAGACCCGGCCGACATCGCCGAGATCGGCCGTGACCTCGCCACCTGCCGGGCCCTGATCGCCGACGGCCACCACCGCTGGGAGATGTACCTGCGCCTCCAGCGCGAACACCGCCACCTGCCGCGCAGCCCGTGGGACCGCGGCATGGTGCTCCTGGTGGACACCGCCCGCTACCCGCTGCGGGTCCGCGCCATCCACCGGGTGCTCTACCGGCTGCCGGTGGCCGAGGCGCTGGAGAAGCTGGGCGACCACTGGAAGGTCAAGGAGGTCCCCGGCCCGCTGCCCGCCGCCCTCCAGGCCCTCGCCGAGCAGAAGCGGCAGGGCGGCAACGGCTTCGTCCTGACCGGCGGCGACGGCGTCTTCTGGCTGCTCGGCGAGCCCGAGGAGGCCCTGCTGGACGCGACCGTGCCACACGACCGGCCCGAGGAGTGGCGCCACCTGGACGCCACCGTCCTGCACGCCACCCTGCTCGACCACACCTGGCGCGTCCCCGACGGCCCGGACGACATCGGCTACCTGCACACCGCCGCGGCCGCCGAACGGGAGGCCGCCCGCTCCGGCGGCACCGCCGTCCTGCTGCACCCGGTCCGGGAGAGCGTGGTACGACGACTGGCCGAACAGGGCGTCACCATGCCGCGCAAGTCCACCTCCTTCGGGCCGAAGCCGGCCACCGGGCTGGTGCTGCGCAACCTCGCGCTGGGCTGACGCCCCCGTCGGCCCGGACGCCGTGAGGCCCTGCCGTTCCCGGATCTCCCGGGGAACGGCAGGGCCTCACGGCGTTGTTGCGGGCGCTCAGCTCTTGGCGTCGCCGGCCTCGGCGTCGTCGGCACCCTTCGAGTCCTGGGCGTCCTTGGCACGCTCGGGCACCACGCCGTCGAAGTCCTCGTCGATTTCGAGGTCGTCCTCGTCGTAGAACTCCTCGACGTCCTCCTCGTCCTCGAAGATCACGCGGTCGTCGGCGACGTCCCCGCTGCGCTTCTTGGCCGCCTCGGACTGGTCGGCGTCCTCGTCGGCCGCCTCGGGGTCGAGCGCGTCGGTGAACTCCACGCCGTCGATCTCGGCGAGCCGCTCAGAGGCGTTGGTGGAGCCGTCGGTGTCGGCCTCCGCCGCCTTCGCGAACCAGTCACGGGCCTCGTCGCCGCGGCCGGCCGCGATCAGCGCCTCGGCGTAGGCGTACCGCAGACGCGCGGTCCACGGGTGCACGGCGCTGGAGGCCAGCTCCGGGCTCTGCAGCGTCACCACGGCGGCGTCGAACTGCTCCATGTCGGTGCGGGCACCGGCCGCCACCAGGCGCATCTCGACCTGACCGGCCTTGTCCAGCTGCTTCACCTCGGGCTCACCGGCCATCGCCAGGGCCCGCTCCGGACGGCCCAGACCGCGCTCGCAGTCGGCCATCACCGGCCACAGGTCCGCCCGGCCGGTCATCCGACGGGCGGCGCGGAACTCGGTCAGCGCCTCGGAGAACCGCTGGGTCATGTACGAGGCGAAACCGGCCGCCTCGCGGACGGCGGGCACGCGGGAGGCCAGACGGAGGGCGACACGCGAGTACTGATAGGCCTCCTCCGGCTCGCTGTCGAGCAGGCGGGCCACCATCACCAGGTTGCGGGCGACGTCGTCCGCGAGAGTCTTGGGCAGGCTCTTGAGCTCCTGGCGCACGTCCGCGTCCAGCTCGAAGCCGGTGACGTCCTCCGGGATCGGCAGACGCTTGACGGGCTCGTAGTTGCCCCGGCGGTCGTCGTAGTCCCGACGGCCGCGGTCGTCACGGCGGTCGTCACGGCGGAAGCCGCCACGGTCTCCACCACGGTCGTCCCGACGGAAGCCACCGCGGTCGCCGCCACGGTCACCGCGGTCGCGGTTGAAGCCACCGGAGGGGCGGTCGTCACGGCGGAAGCCGCCGCGGTCGCCGCCACGGTCGTCGCGGTCACGGCCGTAGCCACCCGACGGACGGTCGTCACGACGCGGACGGTCGTCGCGGTCACGGCCGTAGCCACCCGACGGACGGTCGTCACGACGCGGACGGTCGTCACGGTCGTCACGACGGAAGCCACCGGAGGGGCGGTCGTCACGACGGAACCCACCGCCGGCCGGGCGGTCATCGCGACGGAAGCCGCCACCGGCCGGGCGGTCATCGCGGCGGTAGCCGCCGCCGGCCGGACGGTCGTCACGGCGGAAGCCGCCGCGGTCGCCGCCACGGTCGTCGCGGTCACGGCCGTAGCCACCCGACGGACGGTCGTCACGACGCGGACGGTCGTCACGGTCGTCACGACGGAAGCCACCGGAGGGGCGGTCGTCACGACGGAACCCACCGCCGGCCGGACGGTCATCGCGACGGAAACCGCCACCGGCCGGACGGTCGTCACGACGGAAGCCGCCGCGGTCGCCGCCACGGTCGTCGCGGTCACGGTTGAAGCCACCCGACGGACGGTCGTCACGACGGAACCCACCGCCGGAGGGGCGGTCATCGCGGCGGAAACCACCGCGGTCGTCACGGTCACGGTTGAAGCCACCCGAGGGGCGGTCATCACGGCGGTAGCCGCCGCCGGCCGGACGGTCGTCACGGCGGAAGCCGCCGCGGTCGCCGCCACGGTCGTCACGGTCACGGCCGTAGCCACCCGACGGACGGTCGTCACGACGCGGACGGTCATCGCGGTCGTCGCGGCGGAAGCCACCGGAGGGGCGGTCATCACGGCGGTAGCCGCCGCCGGCCGGACGGTCATCGCGACGGAAGCCGCCGCGGTCGCCGCCACGGTCGTCACGGTCACGGTTGAAGCCACCCGAGGGGCGGTCATCACGGCGGTAGCCGCCGCCGGCCGGACGGTCGTCACGGCGGAAGCCACCGCGGTCGCCGCCACGGTCGTCACGGTCACGGCCGTAGCCACCCGACGGACGGTCATCACGACGCGGACGGTCATCGCGGTCGTCACGGCGGAAGCCGCCGGAGGGGCGGTCGTCGCGGCGGTTGCCGCCACGGTCGTTGGACCAGCCCCCACGGGACCGGGGCTCGTAGCCTCGGCCGTCGTCCGATCGACGCTCGGGACGGTCCTGGGGCTGGTTCGACATCGTGGTGACTCCTTCTGCTGCTTCAGCTCCACCGCGCGGGCCGTGCGTGCAACTCCGTTGCCGTCACGCGGTTTCGGCGCCGGCCTCCTGGCCCGCGCACCTTCTCCATTGTCCGGCATGCCGGGACCCTCCGCGTCTGGGCGGAAGTCCCGTCATGTCGGACTTCTTCACGTTCGCAAAACACAAAAAGGCCGCGGCCCCAGCGAGTCGCTGGGGCCGCGGCCTTGAATAATTGTTCGGCGGCGTCCTACTCTCCCACAGGGTCCCCCCTGCAGTACCATCGGCGCTGTGAGGCTTAGCTTCCGGGTTCGGAATGTAACCGGGCGTTTCCCTCACGCTATGACCACCGAAACCCTATCGGGTATTCAGCGAAACACACTTTTCAGTTGATAAGTGTTTCTTGTGTTCGCCGGCGATAGCTGTTCGCTACCCGGGAACCACACAGTGAACGCGAGCGTCTGAGGACAAGCCCTCGGCCTATTAGTACCGGTCAACTCCACCCCTCACAGGGCTTCCATATCCGGCCTATCAACCCAGTCGTCTACTGGGAGCCTTACCCTCTCAAGGAGGTGGGAGTGCTCATCTCGAAGCAGGCTTCCCGCTTAGATGCTTTCAGCGGTTATCCCTCCCGAACGTAGCCAACCAGCCATGCCCTTGGCAGGACAACTGGCACACCAGAGGTTCGTCCGTCCCGGTCCTCTCGTACTAGGGACAGCCCTTCTCAACACTCCTACGCGCACAGCGGATAGGGACCGAACTGTCTCACGACGTTCTAAACCCAGCTCGCGTACCGCTTTAATGGGCGAACAGCCCAACCCTTGGGACCTACTCCAGCCCCAGGATGCGACGAGCCGACATCGAGGTGCCAAACCATCCCGTCGATATGGACTCTTGGGGAAGATCAGCCTGTTATCCCCGGGGTACCTTTTATCCGTTGAGCGACGGCGCTTCCACAAGCCACCGCCGGATCACTAGTCCCTACTTTCGTACCTGCTCGACCCGTCAGTCTCACAGTCAAGCTCCCTTGTGCACTTACACTCAACACCTGATTGCCAACCAGGCTGAGGGAACCTTTGGGCGCCTCCGTTACCCTTTAGGAGGCAACCGCCCCAGTTAAACTACCCACCAGACACTGTCCCTGATCCGGATCACGGACCCAGGTTAGACATCCAGCACGACCAGAGTGGTATTTCAACGACGACTCCACAACAACTGGCGTTGCCGCTTCAAAGTCTCCCACCTATCCTACACAAGCCGAACCGAACACCAATATCAAGCTATAGTAAAGGTCCCGGGGTCTTTCCGTCCTGCTGCGCGAAACGAGCATCTTTACTCGTAATGCAATTTCACCGGGCCTATGGTTGAGACAGTCGAGAAGTCGTTACGCCATTCGTGCAGGTCGGAACTTACCCGACAAGGAATTTCGCTACCTTAGGATGGTTATAGTTACCACCGCCGTTTACTGGCGCTTAAGTTCTCAGCTTCGCCTGGACGAATCCAAGCTAACCGGTCCCCTTAACGTTCCAGCACCGGGCAGGCGTCAGTCCGTATACATCGCCTTACGGCTTCGCACGGACCTGTGTTTTTAGTAAACAGTCGCTTCTCGCTGGTCTCTGCGGCCACCCCCAGCTCAAGGCGCAAGGCCCGTCACCAGGAATGGCCCCCCTTCTCCCGAAGTTACGGGGGCATTTTGCCGAGTTCCTTAACCATAGTTCACCCGAACGCCTCGGTATTCTCTACCTGACCACCTGAGTCGGTTTGGGGTACGGGCCGCCATGAAACTCGCTAGAGGCTTTTCTCGACAGCATAGGATCATCCACTTCACCACAATCGGCTCGGCATCAGGTCTCAGACTATGTGAACGGCGGATTTGCCTACCGTTCGTCCTACACCCTTACCCCGGGACAACCACCGCCCGGGCTGGACTACCTTCCTGCGTCACCCCATCGCTCACCTACTACCCCGTTGGGTCACCGGCTCCACCACGTCCCATTGTCCGAAGACTCCGGGCCGGCTTCACGGGCTTAGCATCAAGAGGTTCAGCGTTGGCGCTTCAAAGCGGGTACGGGAATATCAACCCGTTGTCCATCGACTACGCCTGTCGGCCTCGCCTTAGGTCCCGACTTACCCTGGGCAGATCAGCTTGACCCAGGAACCCTTGGTCAATCGGCGCAAGAGTTTCCCACTCTTGTATCGCTACTCATGCCTGCATTCTCACTCGTATACCGTCCACGACTGGTTTCCACCGCCGCTTCACCCGGCACACGACGCTCCCCTACCCATCACAGCAGGCGTTGGCCCTCAATGCTGCAATGACACGACTTCGGTGATGTGCTTGAGCCCCGCTACATTGTCGGCGCGGAATCACTTGACCAGTGAGCTATTACGCACTCTTTCAAGGGTGGCTGCTTCTAAGCCAACCTCCTGGTTGTCTCTGCGACTCCACATCCTTTCCCACTTAGCACACGCTTAGGGACCTTAGTCGGTGTTCTGGGCTGTTTCCCTCTCGACCATGGAGCTTATCCCCCACAGTCTCACTGCCACGCTCTCACTTACCGGCATTCGGAGTTTGGCTAAGGTCAGTAACCCGGTAAGGCCCATCGCCTATCCAGTGCTCTACCTCCGGCAAGAAACACGTGACGCTGCACCTAAATGCATTTCGGGGAGAACCAGCTATCACGGAGTTTGATTGGCCTTTCACCCCTAACCACAGGTCATCCCCCAGGTTTTCAACCCTGGTGGGTTCGGTCCTCCACACGGTCTTACCCGCGCTTCAACCTGCCCATGGCTAGATCACTCCGCTTCGGGTCTTGGGCATGCAACTCAAACGCCCTATTCGGACTCGCTTTCGCTACGGCTACCCCACACGGGTTAACCTCGCTACACACCGCAAACTCGCAGGCTCATTCTTCAAAAGGCACGCAGTCACGGCCCACCAGCAAGCTGATGAACGACGCTCCCACGGCTTGTAGGCACACGGTTTCAGGTACTATTTCACTCCGCTCCCGCGGTACTTTTCACCATTCCCTCACGGTACTATCCGCTATCGGTCACCAGGGAATATTTAGGCTTAGCGGGTGGTCCCGCCAGATTCACACGGGATTTCTCGGGCCCCGTGCTACTTGGGAGATGAGCAAGCAAGCCGTACAGATTTCGTCTACGGGGGTCTTACCCTCTACGCCGGACCTTTCGCATGTCCTTCGACTACCCATACGGTTTCTGACTCGCCCAGCCGCCGGCAGACGACTGAAGCTCATTCCCACAACCCCGCAATGGCAACCCCTGCCGGGTCTCACACCAAAACGGTTTAGCCTCATCCAGTTTCGCTCGCCACTACTCCCGGAATCACGGTTGTTTTCTCTTCCTGCGGGTACTGAGATGT